>DATDLJ010000024.1:0-38259 GCA_036519395.1 Solirubrobacterales bacterium
AGCCGGATAATGCCCGCGCTTAGGTTGCCGAAGAGGTTTCGCAGGACGTCCATGCGCTGTCCGCAGACTATCCTGCCGACCAGTGGCGAAGGACACCGAGAAGCTGATCCGCCAGCTCTCGCTGATCTCGTTCCTGATGGCGCAGGGGAGGCCGGTTTCGGCCCTCGAGATCAAGCGCGAGGTGGAGGGCTATAGCGACATGAACGACGACGCTTTCGCGCGTCGTTTTTACGCCGACCGAGCGGAGCTGGAGAGCCTCGGGATCCAGCTTGGGGTCGAGAAGCCCGGCGAGGGTTTCTTTGAGGCCGAGCTCTACTCGCTGCCGCCGGAGAACTTCTACCTCGACCCGATCTCCTTCTCCGACGAGGAGCTGGCGGCGCTAAGCACGGCGCTGATGCTGCTCACCGACGGCGGCTTCGCCTATGCCGAGCCCTTGCGGCTGGCGTTGCAGCAGGTTGCCTGGGGCCATCCCAACCCGCTCAACGAGGGCGAGCGGGCCCCGGTCGAGATGGCGATGACCGCCTCCGCTGGCGGCCGCGACCTCTCTCAGCGCCTCTCCAAGATCGAGACCGCGATCAGCCGCCGGAAGACGATCGAGTTCACCTACTACACGATGGAGCGGGGCGAGACCGAGAAGCGCAAGGTCGACCCCTTCCACCTGGTCTTCCGCGGCGGCCAGTTCTACTTGATCGGCCACTCGCACGAGCGCGACGCGGTCCGGGTCTTCCGCCTCTCGCGGATCCAGGGCAAGGTCGGTTACGCCTCCAAGGCCGAGCACGATTTCTCGCCGCCCGAGGACTTTGATCGGCGCGACTACGGCAGCCGCGCCGATTGGCAGCTGGGGGAGACCAAGGGGACCGCGAAGATCTTTATCCGCGAGCGGATCGCCTGGCTGATCGAGCGCGATTTCGGCACTTATGGCGAGCTCCGCAGCGTGAAAAAGTCAGACGGCGCCCCCGGCAAAGGGCGCGTCTTCGAGACCAGCTACGCCTCCGAGCGTGAGCTGATCGCCTGGGTTCTGCGCTGGCGGGCGAACGCCCAGGTGCTCGCCCCCGATGATCTTCGCGGGGAGGCCGAGAAGCGCCGCGGCCTGCTGCTCGAGCGACATGAGAACGGGTTCAGGCCGGCCGCGGTAGTCGACCGTCCGCTCGACGAGCAACCGAAGCGCAGCCGCTCCAACGGCCGCGGCGAGGCGGCGATCCGGCCCGAGCGTTTTGCCCGCCTCGTCACCCTCGCCGGTCTCCTGATCGAAGCGGCGAAAAAGGGCGAGCGGTTGCAGGTTGCCGACCTGCGCGACCGCCTCGAGCTGACGGCAGAGGAGCTGCGCGAGGACGTCGAGCTGCTCAACGTCGTCAACTTCGGCGGCGGCACCTACGTCCTCTACGCGGAAATCCTCGGCGATGAGATCGAGGTCGATTCGCAGCCCTACGGCGACAACTTTGCCCGCCCCGCCCGTCTCCTGCCGCTTGAGGCAAAGGCGCTGGTGGCGGCGATTGATCTATTCGGCGACCACCTGCCGCAGTCGGACCTGCAGACCGCGCGCGGGAAAATCGTCAAGGCGCTGGGCCACGATCCCTCCGAGGAGGGACTAGAGATCGCCTCCGCCGGCGGAGGCGACGCCGAGATCGCCCGCCTGGTCAACCAGGCGATCGCCGAGAGCCGGGTGCTCGAGCTCAGCTACTACAAGGAGAACGAGGACCAGTTCACCGAGCGGCGGGTCGAGCCCTACCGGCTCGAGAACGGCAAAGAGGGCTGGTACGTCGAGGTCTACGACCTGACCAAAAAGGGCGTCCGCCACTTCAAGCTCGACCGGGTCAAGGAGGCGACGCTCTCCGCGGAGAAGTTCGAGCCCCGGCCCGAAGTCGAGGAGTTCGCCGGGGTCGAGGGCTGGATGACCCACGGTGAGGTGCCGACCGCCGAGGTCGCCCGTGTCTGGGTTTCCCCCGAGCGGGCGCGCTGGTTGCGCGAGGAGCGCACGGTGGTTGAGGAGCTGGCCGACGGCGCCGTCGTCGTCGAGCTCCCCTACGCGGGCAAGCCCTGGTTGGTGCGGGAGATCCTCCGCGGCGCCGGCGACCTGGTCGTGCTCGAGCCACCCGACGCGCGCGAGGCAATCGCCAAAGAGGTCGAGGCTGACTGAGGCACCGGGGCACCCCGAAGTCCTGAAGATCGTCGCCCCCAATCCGGGGCCGATGACGCTCGAAGGGACCAACACCTATCTCTACGGGTCGGATCCCTGCGCGGTCATCGATCCCGGCTCCGAGGACCCGGGGCACCTGGATGCGATCCGGGCCGCTGCGGCCGAGCGGGGCGGCATCGGCCTCGTTCTCCTCACCCACTCGCATGGGGATCACACGGCCGGCGCCGAGGAGCTGGGCGCCGAGGTCGTCCTTCCCCGGGGCGGCGAGACGCAAGCCGGCCTCCGTGTCCTTGCCACCCCTGGCCACGCCGAGGACCACGTCTGCTTCCTCAGCGAAGACGGAGTCTGCTTCAGCGGCGACCTCGTCCTCGGCCTCGGCTCGACGATCGTTCCGCCGGGCGGCAACTCACTGGCGGCTTTTATGGACTCGCTCGCCCTCTTGCAGGCAGAGGAGATCGAGCTGATCGCCCCCGGTCACGGGCCCTGGATCACCGACCCCGCCGCCAAGCTCGCGGAATATGTCGAGCACCGGCAGATGCGCGAGCGCCGCCTGCTCGCCGCTCTGGATGCAGGGGAGCGCTCGCGCGCCCACCTCCTCGCCACCGTCTGGGATGACATCCCGCTGGAGCTACTGCCGATGGCGGCGATGGCGATGGAGGCGCACCTCGAAAAGCTCGAGGGCGAGGCGCGCCTCCCCGACCTTGTCGAGTAGGTCTCAGCGGCCGCTGAAGTAGCGGGCGATCGCGAACCCGCCGCCGGTGCCGAGGCGGGGGGTCGTAATGCCACCGCCGACGACGATCCGGCCGCGGGCGTCGATGAGGATTTCCGTGGCGAACGAGTTGGCGGGGCCGCCGAAGCCGGTTCGGACTGAGCCCCGGCGCCCGAAGGCGCGGTCGAAGTCCCCGTCAGCGTTCATCCGCGCCAGAACAAAGGACGAGCGCCGCAGCTGGTTTTTGGGCGATTTGGAGATGCGTTTGGAGCTGCGGCCGGCGAAGAGCAGGCGCCCACGCTTATCGACGGCCACGGCGGCGAGGCCGGTGGCTGCGGGCAACTGGATGCTGACCCTGCCGGTGCGGCCGAAGCTGGGATCAGGAGCGCCATTGGGGAGCAGGCGGGTGACCAGCTGCGTCTGCTTGCGGCGAGCCCCGAGCAAGACGATTTTTCCCGAAGGTGCCACCGTCGCCACGGGGGGCTGGGGATACCCGATCGAGCGGAAGCCGGAAAAGCCAAATCCCTGGTCCAGTACGCCGTTGGCATCGAGGCTGGTGAGGACGACGGCCGGACCGCCCCCTTCTTCGCCGCAGCGGGCGTTGCCGGAGCCGACGGTGAACAGGGTCCCGGCCGGAGTCAGGCTGCCCTGCCCGAACGAAGCGAGGTTGGTGATCTTCCGCAGTCCGCCTTCGCCGAAACTCGAGTCCAGGGAGCCCGCATCGGTGAGGCGGGCGACGAAGGCGGTCGAGATCGTGCTGCTGGGAAAGCAGGTGGAGGCTTTGGCGACGAAGCCGCCGGTAAGCAGGGGTCGGCCCTGAGGATCGACGACGATGCTGCGAATGCCGATCGCCGGCCCGGTGTATTTGCCGGTCGGAACGGTTGGCGCCCCGGTGCCGAAGTCGGTGACAAGCATGCCGCCGCTGGCGAAGCTCGGGTCGAGCGAACCGTCGGTGTTCAGTCGCACGACCACCGCCGAGCTGAGCAGGGGGTCGGGGGTCGAGCTCGACGGCAGCGGCCGGGCCGAGCCGGCGAGCAGAACGCGGCCTTGGCTGTCGACGGCGGCACCGGCGAGGACAAAGGTCATCCCGGGCGGCTGCGGGATCGTCGCCGAGCCACCCGACCCGAAGCTCTGGTCGAATTTGCCGCTGCGGAGGAGGCGGGCGACCTTGGTGCTGCCAGCGACGATCAGCTTCCCGTCGGGCGCTGCTGCCATCTCAATATGCCCGGCGGTGAACTGGAAAGGGAGCTCGTATTTGACGCCGACGTTGCCGGCGTTCTGGGCAGGGAAGGCGATGGTTGCCTTGCCGCCTTTGCCAAAGCTCGGGTCAAGCCTCCCGGCGACGGTCTTGGCAGTCGCCTCCGAGGCACCGGCGATCGCTAGCGAACAGGTCATCAGGACGAGCAGCAGTTTCTTCATGCTCGGTCGAACCCCCCTTTGAGTCAGAAGTTTCGCAGTGGTGGACTGGCTGGCTGGCCAAACGTGATACATAGTTCCTATGGGCAGGCGTCAAAGCAATGCGGTCGGAAAGTATGCGCTGATCGGCGGCGCGGTCTCGACTGGCCTGGTCGCGTCTGCTGCGGCGGTCCTTTGGCACCGCCTCGCGCGGCGTCCCCTGCCCCAGGTGGAGGGGACGATCGAGGTCCCCGAGCTGCACGGCAAGGTTCGGGTCCGGCGCGATCGCTGGGGCGTTCCCCACGTCGAGGCTGACGAGCGCGAGGACCTCTTCTTCGCCCAGGGTTACTGCCACGGCCAGGACCGGCTCTGGCAGCTGAACTTCTACCGGCGTGTGGTCGAGGGCCGGATCGCGGAGATGGCCGGCGAGGAGGGCCTGCCGATCGACAAGCTGATGCGGACGCTGGGGATCCGGCGGGTCGCCGAAGCGGAGGTGGCTGCGCTGGAGCCAGGTCTGCGCGCCAACCTCGAGCGCTTCTGCGCCGGCGTCAACGCCGCCGCCCGCGACGCGCGGGCGCTCCCCTTCGAGATGCAGATCCTGCGCCAGGATTGGAAGCCCTGGCTCCCGGTCGACATCCTCAGCCTCGGCAAGTTGCTCGCCTTCGGCCTCTCGACCAACTGGGAGCGGGAGCTGCTGCGGGCCGACATGGTGCGCGAGCTCGGCCCCGAGCTGGCCGCTCGGCTCGACCCGGTTTACCCCGCCGACAACCCGGTCGTCGCTGATTCGTTGGAAGCCTGGACCGGAGAAGGGATGCCGCTGGTCGAGCAGATCGACCGCGTGCGGGGCTCGCTCGGACTGGCCGCCGAGGCGTCGGGCTCCAACAATTGGGCCGTCAGCGCCGAGCGCTCAAAGACCGGCACGCCGCTGATCGCCGGCGACCCGCACCTTTCGCCCAGCATGCCGGGCATCTGGTACGAGGTCGAGCTGCGCCACGGCGAGCGCTTCGTCCGCGGCGCCTCGCTGCCGGGGATGCCGGGGATCTACATGGGGCAGAACAACGACGTCTGCTGGACGATCACCAACGTGATGGCCGACGTGCAGGACCTTTTCGTCGAGCGGGTTGAGGGGGACCAATACCTGTTTGAAGATGAGTGGCGGCCGCTGGATGTCGTCCGCGAGGAGATCATCGTCAAAGGTCGCTCCGAGCCGGTGGTGCTCGAGGTGCGCTCGACCCACCACGGCCCGATCGTCAACGAGGCGCTCGGCGCCGACCAGGGGGAGCCGCTGGCGCTGGCCTTCCAGACGCTGCGCGAATCGACCGCCTTCAAAGCCGCCTTCGAGCTGCTCGATATCTCCTCCGGCACCGAACTGGTGGCGAAGCTCGACGGCCACACCTCGCCCGCCTCGAACATGATCTGGGCCGACTCTCAGGGCTCGATCGGCTACAAGCTGATCGGCCGCTTGCCGCGCCGTCGCGGCGGCTGTCCCGACCTGCCGAAGCCGGGCTGGAGCGGCGAGTTCGAGTGGGAGGGGACGGTGCCCTACGACGAGCTGCCCGAGGTCGTCAACCCCGAGTGCGGGTATCTGATCACCGCCAACAACCGGATCGTCGGCGACGAGTACCCTCACCACATCACCAGCGATTGGCTCGATGGCTTCCGCGCCAAGCGGATCGAGGAAATGTTGAAGGCGAGCGAGAAGCACGATTTGGAGAGCTTCGAGGCGATCCAGAACGACAACTACTCGCTGCCCGGGATCGAGGCGGTGGCGCGGCTCAGCCGCCTGCACCCCAGCGGCCAGCGCGAGCGCAGCGCGCTCGAGCGGCTGCGCAGTTGGGACGGCAATCTCGACCCCGACTCGATCGCTGGCACGATTTACCAGGCCTTCCTGCTGCGGCTGGCGCGCGAGGTGGCCCGCGCTGCGATCGGCGATCGCGACCTCTGCGAGCGCTGGCTCGACCGCGCCGACAACGGTTTCCTTCCCCACGTGACCTCGCCCTGGCGCTGGCACTCGCACCTGATGGCGCTCTGGGAGGAAGGCGATGAGGAGCTGATCGGCCGCCCCTGGGACGGGCTCGTGCTGGAAGCGCTGGCCGGGGCACTCGACGACCTCAGCGACCGCTTCGGGCCCGAGCCGGAGGGCTGGCGCTGGGGCCAGGTGCACGAGCTGAAGTTCCCGCACCCGCTCGGCGACGCCAACCCGCTCTTTGATCGCCTGCTCAACCGCCGGCTCCGCGCCGGTGGCGCCCAGGAGACCGTGAGCCAGATCGCTTACGACCCGAACGATCCCTACAACGCGGTCTGGGCGCCGAGCTGGCGGATGCTCGCCGACCCGACCGATCCCGATCGTTCCCGTTGGCAGATGTTCACCGGCCAGTCGGGCCACCCGGCCAGCCCGCACTACGACGACCTCCAGGTCGACTGGCTGGAGGGACGCACCCAGCCGATGCGCGGCGAGGGTCCGTGGTCGGAGCTGGAGCTCGTTCCTTCGGCCTGACGATCGCGTTGTGGTGTTGCACGGTGCTACACTTGGCGAGTGCCGACTTCCCGACCTCGCCACATGATCACTGAGACCGACCCCGTCAAGGAGGCGCTCGACGAGCTGCGCCGGGCCCAGGGGGGAGAGAAGGTGGAGCTTCCGGACTTGGTCATCCGTGGCGCCAAAGACAAGATCCGGGAGCTGAGGGCGGAAAGTGAGTCGGTACGCGAGGGGCGCAAGGAGATCGCCGACTGGATACTCAACGGCGGCGGGCCCGCTGTCGACGTTGCAGCCGCTGACGAGGTCAAGCACCTCGGTCTGGTCGCCAACTACGACGAATAGGTTGCTCCTCCTCGACAATTCCGCCTGGTCTCGCCTGCTCAGCGGCAAGGTTCCGTTGGAGCGCCGGGAGACAGTCATCGGCTGGCTCGATGAGCAGCGGCTCGCCGTTTGCCTCCCGTTCATGCTGGAGGCGGGCTACTCAGCTCGTTCGGCGTCGGACCACGGAAAGCTGTTGCGACGCCTCGAGCAGCTGCCTCGGCTCCCGATCGACGGGGCGGCGGAACGCACCGCCTTGGACGCCCAGTACGAGCTCGCCGCCGTCGGGCACCACCGGCTGGCGCCGACGGACCTGGTGATTTCCGCGTGTGCCCATCTGGCGGGGGGCGGGGTTCTGCACTACGACCGCGACTACGACCTGATCCTCGAGCACACGAGACTCAGCTTCGAGAGCGTCTGGCTCGCCGACGCGGGAACGCTTTAGCGGTGTCACCGCCGAGACTTAGTCCCCGCGTCCGGGTTTCCCCAGAGATGCCACGCGCCAAGACCTTCATCTCCCTACTTCTGTTCACCGTTCTCCTGCTCGTGCCGGCGGCGGTTCAGGCCGCGCCGCGCGGGTTCTTCGGGATCGTCCCGCAGACCCCGATCGGGGCCGAGGACCTGGCCCGAATGCGGGCCGGTGGGATCGAAACGATGCGGGTCCCGGTCTCCTGGGGCGCGACCCAGGGCTCACCGCGCAGCGACTACGACTGGGGCGGCCTCGACGCAACGGTGGCGGCAGCGGCGCGGAACCGGATCACGATCCTGCCGGTGCTCGGGACCTCACCCCATTGGGCGACCGGGAACTGGCGGCGGATGCCGGTTGACAACGCCCGCCAGCGCCAGGGCTGGGCCGCGTTCGTCCGGGCCGCGGTCGAGCGGTACGGCACCCGCGGCGAGTTCTGGAGCGAACACGCGCCGGGAACGAAAGAACCGCTGCCACGGACCCCGATTCGCGCTTGGCAGATCTGGAACGAGGAGAACTTCTTTTACTTCGTCAAGCCGGTCTCGCCGGGTCGCTTCGCGCGGCTCCTGGCGGTCACCCGCCAGGCGATGCGACAGGCCGACCCGCGGGCGGAAATCGTCCTCGGCGGCCTCTTCGGCTCGCCGCGGCAGGGGCTGCCGCGAGCGATGGACGCCGCCGACTTCCTCCAGGCGCTCTACCGCTACCGCGGCGTAAAGGCCAACTTCGACGCGGTCGCCCTCCACCCATATGCCGCCGACGTGGCCGAGCTGCGCCGCCAGGTCGAGGAGGTGAGGGCGACGATGGTGGGCAACGGCGATCGCCGCTCAGACCTCTACATCACCGAGATCGGGTGGGGGTCGCAGTACAACCCGCGCACCGTCGCCTTCGAGGTCGGGCTGCAGGGTCAAGCGCGCGAACTGCGCGCCGCCTACGGCTACCTGTTGGCCAACCGCGCCCGGCTGCGGCTGCGCCAGGTCGACTGGTTCACCTGGAAGGACCTGCCCGGCGGCTGCAACTTCTGCGACTCCAGCGGGCTCTTCCGTCAGGGCAAGCGCTTCAAGCCGAAGCCGGCTTGGCGCGCCTTCGTCAGCATCGCCCGCCGCGGCTGAGCGCTACGACTTGACCAGGGGGTCGTCGGCGCCGATCACCTGCCTGACCAGCTCGACGATCTCGGTAGGCGCCTTCTGCGGCGAGCCGGCGTCGAAGGGCGGGCTCGGGTCGTACTCGATCCCGAGCTGCACCGCCTGGGCGACCTCGGGGCCGACCTCGCGGCTGACCAGGTGGAGCGCCATGTCGATCCCGGCCGAGACGCCGGCGGCGGTGATCACCTTGCCGTCCTCGACGTAGCGGCCGCCAACCGGATCGGCGCCGTGTTCGCGCAGCGCCTCCAGGTACAGCCAGTGACCGGTCGCGCGCTTGCTCTGCAAGAGGCCGGCGGCGGCAAGCAGGAGGGAGCCGGTGCAGACCGAGGTGGTCCACTTCGTCGTTCGATCGATCTCCCGCAGCCACCCGAGCAGCTCCTCGTCCTGCATCAGCGGCCGAGTGCCGGACCCGCCCGGGACGAGGACGATGTCGGCGGCGGTCACCTCGGCGAGGGAGTGATCAGCGACCAGTCCCAGCTTGCCGGCCTCGTCGCGGATCTCTCCCTTCTCGAGGGCGACCGTCAGGACCTCCCAGCCGGGGACGTTCCGCAGCACTTCATATGGGCCGATCGCGTCGAGCGGGGCCATTTCGTCGTAGAGCAGCAGGGCGATTTTCATTGGGCCATGTTGGCGCCTCCGGTGCGCCCGCGCCAGCGGCAGGAATGACAATGTTCGATAGATTTCTGCCATGCACCGCGTTGCTGTCCTCTGCTTCGACGGCCTCGTCGCCTTTGACCTCACCGCTCCGGCGCAGGCATTCATGCTCGCCGCGAGGTCCAACGGGGAGCCGCTGTATGAGGTAGATGCCTGTTCCCCCGACGGGGAGCCGGTCCGCACTACCAGCGGCTTCCAGGTGGTCCCCAGCTCCGGTCCGGCGGCGCTGCGGCGGGCTGAGACGATCGTCCTGCCCGGCTACGCGAACATCCTCGCGCCGCCGCCTGAGGAGGCGCTGGCAGTGATTTGCGCAGCGGCCCGGCGCGGCGCGCGGTTGATGTCGATCTGCACCGGTGCCTTCGCCCTCGCCCACGCCGGCGTCCTCGACGGCCGCCGAGCTACCACCCACTGGGCCTGGGCGGGTGAGCTGGCGAAGCGGTTTCCGGCGACGCGGGTGGAGCCGGATGCGCTCTTCGTCGACGAGGGCGACGTGCTCACCTCAGCCGGCCTCAGCGCCGGCATCGACCTCAGCCTGCACGTGATTCGCAAGGACTTCGGCGCCGCCGCGGGGGAGCGGGTGGCTCGGCACATGGTCGCGCCGCCGCACCGCGAGGGTGGCCAGGCGCAGTACTTCAAGCCCGAGCCCCCGGCCGCCATCGGCTCGCTGGAGCCGACCCGCCGCTGGGCCAGCGAGCGCCTCGGCGAGCCTCTCGACGTGGCGGCGATGTCCCGCCATGCCGGCGTCAGCCCCCGCACCTTCGCCCGTCGTTTCCGCCAGGAGACGGGGACGACGCCGCTGCAGTGGCTGCTTTCGCAGCGGGTGCTGGAGGCGCGGCGGCTGCTCGAGGAGACCGACCTGCCGGTGGAGACGATCGCCTGGCGCGCCGGTTTCGGCACCGCCGCCTCCCTGAGGGACCACTTCCGCCGGGCGACGGCGACCACGCCGACCGCCTATCGCAGCTCCTTCCAGCCGGTCTGAGCCTCCCCCTAGAGTGCGGGGCGTGAGTCGGCGCGATCAGATCAAGCTCAGCGACGAGGAGCTGCGGGGGCTGATGGGGGAGGAGCGGGTGGCGGTCGTTTCCAGCCTCGGCCCGCGCGGCTTCCCGCACTCGATGCCGCTCTGGTTCGTCCCCCGCGACGGCGTGATCTGGATCTGGACCTACGCGAAATCGCAGAAGGTCCGCAACCTCGAACGCGACCCGCGGGCGACGGTCTTGATCGAGACCGGCCACGAGTACGGCGAGCTGCGGGGGGCAATGATCGAGTCCGAGGCGGTGATCCACCGCGACTTCGAGACCGTGCTTGGGTTCGCTGAAGAGCTGACTGTGCGTTACGCCGAGGGGATCTCCTCGATCGAGGGGGATGCCAAGGCAGCGCTGGAAGCTCAGGCGCCAAAGCGGGTGGCGATCAGCTTCCCGCCGCTGCGAACGGCAACCTGGGACCACCGCAAGCTCGGCGGCACTTACTAAACAGCCCGACCGCTACCTTTCCCGACTCGATGAAACGACGCCTCCTCGCGCTTCCCCTCCTCGCCTGCCTGCTCCTCGCCCTCGTGCTTGGCAACCAGACCGGCAGCGCTATGCCGCTGCATTCGGTCCCCAAGGGCTTCTTCGGGATCGTTCCCCAGACCGGGGTGACCCCGCTCGATGCCCGCTACATGAAGGTCGGCGGGATCGAAAGCATCCGCATCTCGATCCCTTGGGCGGGCGTGCAGCCGACGCCGAAGAGCCCCTACGACTGGGGCGGCACCGACTTCACGATCGAGACCGCGGTCAGGGCCGGGCTGCGGGTCCTGCCCTCGATCGGCTCGCCGCCGAAATGGGCGACCGGCAAGGAAACGACGCTGCCGGTGTCGACCGCCAAGCAGCGCAAGGAATGGAAGCGGTTCCTCAGCGCCGCCGTCGCCCGTTACGGCCCCGGCGGAGACTTCTGGGACGAGCGCGCGCCCGGCACCGGGGGGATCGGGCCGGGGCCAAACTACGAGCCCGAACCGGTAATCGCCCGGCCGATCCCGATCCGCGAGTGGCAGATCTGGAACGAGTCCAACTTCTTCTACTTCGCCTACCCGGTCTCGCCGACCCAGTACGCGAAGCTGGTGACGATCTCCAGCCAGGCGATCAAAGCAGTCGACCCCAGGGCGAAAGTGGTCCTCGCCGGTCTTTTCGCCAAGCCGCAGGCACGGGGCGCGCGGGGGATGCCGGCGACCACCTACTTGCAGCGCCTCTACGACATTCCCGGCTTCAAAACCCGGTTCGACGGGATCGATCTCCACCCTTACGCGATCGATTACGAGGAACTCGAGGAAATGACCGAGGAATTCCACGAAGTCGCGGTCGAGAACCGCGACCGGCCGGCCCTCTACATCACCGAGCTGGGCTGGGGATCGCAGAACAACTTCCAGCAGGTCGCCTATGAGCAGGGGATCCGCGGCCAGGTAAAGCAGCTGCGCGGCTCCTACGGCTACCTGATGGAAAACGCGCGCCGGCTCAACCTCAAGTCCGCCTACTGGTTCTCCTGGAAGGACCTGCCGGAATCCTGCACCTTCTGCGACTCGGTCGGGTTCTTCCGCGCGGGTCCCAAGTTCCATGCCAAGCCCTCCTGGCACGCGTTCATCGCCCTGACCGGTGGCCGCGCGCGACCGTGAGCGGCTGAGCAGGAGCGCTCCGCTCGTCCTGCTCGCCGTCGCGATGGCCGCCGCCGCGGCGGTTCTGCTCAGCTACGGCTCCCACCTCACCTTCTTCCAGGACTCCTGGGAGTTCCTGATGAACCGGCGGGATTTCACCGCCGCCGCCTTCCTCGACCCGCACAATGAGCACATCGTCGTCCTCCCGGTGCTGGTCGAGCTGCTCTCGCTGCGGATCTTCGGGATGAGCTCGATGACGCCAGAACTGGTCGTTCTCATCGCGCTCCTGCTCGGCACCGCCGCTTGCGTCTTCGTCTACGTCCGCCGCCGCCTCGGCCCCTGGCCGGCCCTGTTTATGGCCACGCTGCTGCTGTTCCTCGGCCCCGCCTGGCAAGACCTGCTCTGGCCCTTCCAAATCGGCTTTGCCGGCTCGGCCCTCTGCGGCCTGGCGGCATTGCTGCTGCTGGAGGGGGAGCGGCGGCGGGACCTCGCGGCCGCCGGCCTGCTGGCGCTCGCGATCGGCTTCTCCAGCCTCGGCATCCCTTTCGCGGTCGCGGCGGCGGTGGAGATCCTCCTGCGCCGTCGCGAGCGTGGCCTGCGTCGGCTCTACGTGGTCGCGGTGCCTCTGGCGCTCTATGCGCTCTGGTATCTCGGCTGGGGCCACACGGCGCCGAGCCAGCTCAGCGCCGACAATGTGCTCGACTCGCCCCGCTACGCCGGCGAAGGACTGGTCGCCTCGCTCGACGCCCTGCTGGCGCTGGGGACGATCGCCGGCGAAACCGTCGGTCGCTCGAACTGGGGGCTGCCGCTGGCGATCGTCCTCCTCGCCCTCGTCGCTTACGGCCAGTTCCGCCGCCCGGGTTTTCCGCGGGGCCTGTGGCCGGTACTCGCCGCCGCCGCGACCTTCTGGTTCCTCGCCGGCTTCAACGCGATGCCGGGCCGCGAGCCCTACTCGAGCCGCTACCTCTACATCGGCTGCTTCTTCCTGCTGCTGATCGGCGCCAACCTGCTCGAACGGGTGCGGTTCGGGCGTTGGGGTCTAGTGGCCGCCGCCGCGGTGACCGCCGTTGTAGTCGGCTTCAACCTGGTGCCGCTGCGCGAAGGCCGCGACTTCTTCGAGAAGCAGACGGTCCTCACCCGCTCTGACCTCGGCGCGATCGAGATCGCTTCGCGCACGGTCGAACCCACCTTCGCCCTCTCACCCGAAGTCGCCGGCACCGAGTTCCTCAACGAGATCGAAGCCGCGGAGTACTTGCAGGCGGTGGACGAATATGGCTCCCCGGCGTATACGCCGGCGGAGCTCTCGGTTGCAGCGGAGGAAGGCCGCGAACACGCGGACCTGGTCCTCGCCAACGCCTTGCCGCTGGGGATCGAAACCGGGCTTGCGCCCAGCCCCGCCAAGGGTGATTGCGAGGGCGCCCCGAAGGGGGGAGGAGAGGTGATGCCGCAGAGTGGGGTGACGACGATCCACTTCGCTCCGGGCAACGAAGGCGCCGTCCGCTTGCGGCGATTCGCCTCCGACTATCCGCTGCGGGCCGAGGAAATACCCGGTGGCTCGACGGCACGCCTCTTCATCCCCCGCGACCGCTCATCCGTTCCCTGGCACCTCCAGGTCGAGCCGGCGCGGGGAACCGTGATCTGCGCCGGCGACTGATCAGCTCCGCAGAACGGCGGGGTCGACCTCGCGCAGGCGGTCGCGGTAGCGCCGCCACCAGGCGTGGAAGAGGCTGACCGACTCGATCCCCAACCGCAGGTGGTGGTCCGGTTCGGCTGCCGCCGGTCCCTCGATCCAGGCCAGTAGCTGCGGCGAGAGGTGTGGTGCGAGCGGCCCGTCGCGGAGCGAGCTGCGGTGGAAGTTCAAGGCCGTCTCCGAGGCCCAGCGCCGGGGCAGGTGCGGTGGGTTGCGCGGGACTTCCGCCGTTGCCGGCAGCGCCGCGATCTGGGGGGCGAGGATCTCGAAGATTGCCCGGTAGAGCTTGCCGTCGGCTTTTTCTGCGAGCGAGGTGGAGAGGACGGCGCGGGCAAAGGGATCGGCGACCCCAGGGGTGATCGTCCAGGAGCGGTCGCCGAACAGCCCGGTCGGGTTGGTGGAGACCCCGCGCCGGGTGCGGGTCGAGTAGAGGGCGAGGACGCACTGCGAAGGGTGTCCCTCAAAGCGCCTTGCCGCGGCAAGGTACTGCTGGCGCGCCGTGGAGACGACCGGTTCCTGCAGGCTCTCCTCCAAGGCGACATGGGCATGCCCCCAGTGGCGCAGCATCTCGAACAGCGCCAGCGTTGCCGCCCGCGGGTCACTGGTGTCCAGCACCTCCTCGCTGTAGAAGGGCGGTCCGCTGGAGGCGAAGACGTCAATCGCGAGGCCGTCGGGGAGTGGTGAGCCGGTTGCGGCCAGCCGTTCCGCGACCGGAACCAGCCAGGCGTGGTCCACCAGCTGGTACTCCGAGCGGCGGGCCCGCTCCTCCCACTCGGTCGGGTAGTCGGCCTCGGTGCCGAGCAATCGTTCCTGTGGCACCCCGAAGGCCGTCGCCACCGGCGCCGCCAGCTCCTCCTCGCGGAGCTCTCCCTCGTCGTCGGAGGCGGTGATTGCGGCGGCGACGCGGCCGCTGCGGGCCAGCTCCATGAAGAGCATGCGGGAGTCTCGTCCGCCGCTCAGCGGGCAGAGGATCTCTCCGGGCAGGGGAGCCAGCAGTTCCCCCAGTGCCGCCGCGGCAGCTTCGGCCGCGACGCCGACGCTGCGGTCGGGCTCGATCTCGGCCCAGAGCCAGCGCTCTTCCCGCAGCCGGGTACCGCCGAAGCGCCGGCGCAGCAACGAGGACTGCGGCAACCGCTTGATCTCGGCAAACGGGGTGCGGTCGGCGACTGGGACGCGGATCGTGAGGATCGCGGCCCAGGCCTCCCAGTCGATCGAAAGCAGTTCCGGCGAGGTCTGCACCAGGGGGTCGATCCGCGAAGAGAAGTAGACGGCGCCATCGTGCTCGAGCCAGTACAGCGGGGCAACCCCGTTCACGGCTGAGTGCAGGAAACGCTGGCGACCGTCGAGGACGAGGCCGCAGATGCCCGCCTCTCCGGCGGCCCGCCAGTCCGCGTACGTCGGCGCCGGACTGCGGGCGTCCCCTTCGACCCAGCCGAGCCCGCGCTGGCGAGCACCCTGCCAGGCGACCGGGTCGCGGTCGAGCAGCAGGATCGACTGCTGGTCCTCGTGGGCGGGCGCGTTGTCGATGTCGAGCAGCGCCGCCATCGCTGCGACGCGATCGCGGTCGAAGCGTCCGAGAGCACCGCAGGCGCGCGGGGCCCGGGTCGGGGTGGAGGCGCGCGGCATTGGCGCAGACGCTAGCGCCGGGCGTGGCGGCGGAGCGGCTTCAGCGTCAGCCGCCGGGAGATCGCGGCGGCGTAGGTCTGGTCAGCTTTGACCGTCGCCCGGAAGCCGGAGCGGCGGCTGATCCGGGGTCGGAAGCGGGCGGTGCAGACGCGGTCGAGATGACGGGTGCCGAGCTTTCGGCGCCCGCGCCAGAGGGTGACCGGGTCGCCGGCGCGGCCTTTGCAGGGGGAGACCCAGGCCGTGATTTGCGCCCGCCGGTTGCGCACCACCTTGCGGCGCAATGGCCGCAGCCCGACGAACGAGGCCTCCAGCGGCGGTGAGGGAGAGGCAGCAGGGGAGCAGGTTGCGGCTTCCGTGCCCCTGATCCGGTAGACCGGCCCTCCCCCGGAGACGGCGTAGAGGCGGCCGCAGGAGTCCTCGCCGAAGGAGTTCAGTTCGTTGACGGAGATTCCCTCGCTGCGGTCGGTGAGTCCTGGGTTGGCCAGGGCGAAGGAGCGGATTTGGCCGCTGCAGAGGTCGCCGTAGAGGTAGCGGCCGGAGAGGCTGCCCAAGCCGGGACCGCGGGCAACGTAGCCGCCGATCACCGCGGCGCAGTCGGCGGCTGGGTTCGGATACTCGAAGACGGGATCGACGAACTCGGTTTTACCGGCGCAGCCCGCCTCGGGCGGGACCGTTTCCTCCTCGGATCCCTCGCGGCAGTTCCAGCCGTAGTTGGCGCCGCCACCGAGCCCGGGGGACGCTGCGAAGTCAATCTCCTCCAGTTGGTCCTGGCCGACGTCGCCGATCCAGAGGTCGCCGCCGAGGCGGTCGAAGGAGAAGCGGAAAGGGTTGCGCAGCCCGTAGCTCCAGACCAGCGGCTCAGCCCCGACGGTATCGACGAACGGGTTGTCCGGAACCGTGTAGGGCAGCAGCGTGCTCGGGTTCGGGTTGAGGCGGAGGATCTTGCCGAGGGGGCTGCTGAGGTCCTGCGCGTTTTCCTCCGGGTCGCCAGCGCCGCCGCCGTCGCCGGTAGAGACGAAGAGGTTTCCTTCGGGACCGAACTGCAACTGGCCGCCGTAGTGGTTGGTGTGACCGGGGTGGGGGATCGTCAGCAGGTTGCGCAGGCTCGAGATCGGCGTGCCGAAGCCTTTGAAAACAAGTTCGGCAACCTGGATGTCGGGAGGCGATTTGCCTGCTTCGGCCGAGTTTTTCTCACCGGTGTAATAGGCGAAGAAGCGCCCACTGCTGGCGAAGTCGGGGGCGGGGGCGATCGAGAGCAACCCGCCCTCGCCCTCGAGGTCGACCACCGAACCGAGGTTGGCGAACGGTTTGATTTCACCGTTTTCGATGATCTGGATCGAGCCGCCGCGCTCGACGACGAGGAGGCGGTTGGGGTTGCTGGGGTCGGAGGTGACGAAGATCGGCGCGCTGAAGCCGGATCCCACGGTTTCCAGTGAGGCAGCACGGGCGCTGCCACCGGCCAGCGCCAGTAGTAATGCAAAACAAAGCGCGATTTTCCCCAGCCGCATCACTGCTCAAGTTAGCTAACGCTGCTGGCGGCTATTCGTTGCGCTGGGTCGAAAGTCCATCCCCGCAGCGGCGCCAGCTCATCCGCGGCAACCGCGATCGCCGCCGCGTAGGCGGGGTCGACATCGAGGGGCTGCACCGCAATCGGCTCCGCGATCGCCTGCCCGTCGCCCAGCAGGCCGGTCCCCCGGCACTTGACCTCGGCCTCGTGGCAGGCCCAGCGCCAGTAGTAGTCCGCCTCCCGCTTCGGCCGCAACCGCTCGACATCGACGCCCATCTCGTTGGCGCCGCTGACGGCGACCAGCGCCAGGTCCCCGGAGTGGCTGAGGTTGAACTTGAGCGGTGGCTCGTTTCCCGCCAGGCGGGGCTTGCCGTGCTCCCCCTTTTCAAGCTGGATCCGGGCCGGTTCCTCTCCCAAGTAGACGGCGAGGACCCGGCGCAGGGGGTCCGCAGCGGTGCCGAGGCGCCAGACGTGGACCTCGCCTAAGGGCGGGTGGAGACGCTCAGGGGCGGGGAGGAACTCAAGGCGGACCGATTCCAATTGATAGCTTCGCCCCTCTTGAACCGGCTGTTGATCACGGGCGGGGCCGGATTCGTCGGCTCGAACTTGGCTGTTTCGCTGGCCACGCGGCATCCCGATTGGGAGATCGTCGCATTCGACAACCTCTACCGTCAGGGATCGCAGCTGAACCTGCCGCGGCTCGAGGCGGCCGGGGTGGAGTTCGTTAAGGGCGATGTGCGCGAGCCCGCCGATCTGGCGGCGCTGCCGCCGCTGAGCGCGCTGATCGAGTGCTCGGCCGAGCCCTCGGTGATGAGCGGGGTAGACGGCGACACCGGCTACCTGGTCCACACCAACCTCACCGGCGCTTACAACTGCCTCGAGTTGGCCCGTCGCGACTCCGCCTTCGTCGTCTTCCTCTCGACCAGCCGCGTCTACCCGGTTGCCCCGCAGGTTGAGCTGAAACTGGACGAGGCCGAGACGCGCTTCGAGATCGCCTCCGAGCAGCCGGTCCGCGGCGTCTCCCCGGCTGGGATCTCGGAGGATTTCCCGCTCGAGGGCGCTCGCACCCTCTACGGCGCCACCAAGCTGGCGGCCGAGATGCTGATTGAGGAGTACCGCGAGGGCCTCGGTGTGCCGGCGGTGATCGACCGCTGCGGCGTGATCGCCGGTCCCTGGCAGATGGGAAAGGTCGATCAGGGGGTATTCACCCACTGGATGCTCGCCCATCACTTCCGCAACCCCCTCTCCTACATCGGGTTCGGGGGGCATGGCAAGCAGGTACGCGATCTCCTCCACGTCGAGGACTTGGTCGATCTGGTCGAGCGGCAACTGCTCGCGCCCGAGGCGTGGGACGGCCGCACCGTGAACGTCGGCGGCGGCCGCGAGTGCAGCCTCTCGCTGCGGGAGACGACCGAGATCTGCCAGCGGCTGACCGGCAACGAGGTGCCGATTACGCCGGTTGGGGAGACGCGGCAGGGGGACGTGCCGATATACCTGTCCGACTGCACCAGACTTTTCGGCCTGGACGAGTGGCGACCACAGCGCAGCGCTGAGCAAGTGCTGACCGATATCTACGAGTGGATCGCCGCCGACGAAGAGCGGATCGCCCAGGCGCTCAACATCGACACCCAAACGGGTGGGAAGGAGTAGGCAAGCATGCCGGTCGCGATCATCACGGGAGCCGGGGGCCTGATCGGCTCCGAGGCAGTCGACCACTTCGTCGCGCAGGGCTTCGACGTAGTCGGGATCGAGAACGACATGCGGGCGAGCTTCTTTGGCGCCGAATCCTCTACCTCGCACGTCACCCAGCGTCTGGTCGAGGCCTACCCCCAGGAGTTCCGCTGGGAGAACGCCGACATCCGCGACGCGGAGGCGATCGAGCGGATCTTCCGCGCCAACGCCGGCCAGATCGAGCTGGTCGTCCACACTGCCGCCCAGCCCTCGCACGACTGGGCCGCGAGCGATCCGCAGACCGACTTCGGCGTCAACGCCAACGGCACTCTCAACCTGCTCGAGGCGGCGCGGGCGCACTGCCCCGACGCCCCTTTCGTCCACTGCTCGACCAACAAGGTCTACGGCGACACTCCCAACCGCCTGCCGCTGCAGAACCTGGAGAAGCGGTTGGAGCTGCCGGAGGACCACGAGTACTACCAAGGGGTCCCGATCACGATGTCGATCGACTCCTCGACCCACTCGCTGTTCGGCGTCTCCAAGGCGGCGGCCGACCTCCTCGTGCAGGAGTACGGGCGCTACTTCGACATGCCGACGGTCGCCTTCCGCGGCGGCTGCCTGACCGGCCCCCAGCACGCCGGCGCCAAGCTGCACGGGTTCCTCGCTTACCTGATGAAGTGCACCGTCACCGGCACGCCCTACACCGTCTTCGGCTACGAGGGCAAACAGGTCCGCGACAACATCCACTCCGCCGACCTGATCGCCGCCTTCGACGCCTTCCGCAAGGCGCCGCGCCCCGCCGCCGTCTACAACATCGGTGGCGGCCGCTTCTCCAATTGCTCGATGCTGGAGGCAATCGACGCCTGCGAGCGGATCTCCGGTCGCGAGCTGCAGTGGGAGATGGGCGAGGAGCCGCGGATCGGCGACCACCGCTGGTGGATCTCCGACCTGGCGCCGTTCAAAGCCGACTACCCAGACTGGGACCTGCGCTACAACGTCGACGACATCCTCAAGGAGATGTACGAGCAGAACCTCGAGCGCTGGGTAGGCGCCGCGGCCTAAGCCTCAGAAGGCGTTGCTGCCGATCAGGGCGGCGACGACCGCGAAGAAGCCGGCGATCATGTTCCGGTTCATAGCGACGAATCCGGCGTTCATTTCGCGCCGCAGCTCCTTTATCTCGCCATCCACCCGAGCGAACCCTGCGCGCATCTCGGCTTTCGTGTCCGCGAATCCGCTGTCGACCTTCTTGCTGAGGTCGTCGAGACGCTCGTCGGTCCATTTCTCCCTGGGCATCATCACCGCCATGGATTCTAGCGTAATGTTTTGGCTGCAACGAGATGCGCGCAGAAACAAAAACCTCTCGCACGACTTCGCAGGAAATCCGTGACTTCCGGTAGCGTCGCCGCCTCATGGCTGAGGGAATGAAGCTCTCGGTGGTGATGCCGGCCCAGAACGAGGAGGGCTCGGTTGCTGCCACGGTCGAAGGCGTTGTCGCCGCGCTCGAGCGCGAGAGCATCGACTACGAGGTGATCGTCGTCAACGACGACAGCACCGACTCGACCGAAGCGGTCGTCGCCGCGATCGGCGAGCGCAACCCGCGGGTCCGCGTTCACCGCTCGCACTTCGAACGCGGCTTCGGCAACGCGATCCGCGCCGGGCTGGACGTCTTCGAGGGGGACGCGGTGGCGATCGTGATGGCCGACGCCTCCGACAACCCCGACGACCTAGTCCGCTACCACCAGCTGCTGGAAGAGGGCTGGGACTGCGCCTTCGGCTCGCGCTTCATGCCGGGGGCAAAAATCCACGACTACCCACGCCTGAAGCTGTTCATCAACCGCCTCGCCAACCAGTTCATCCGCGTCCTCTTCCGCCACCGCTACAACGACACCACCAACGCCTTCAAGGCGTACAAGCGCGAGGTGATCGAAACGATCCAGCCGCTGCTCTCCAAACACTTCAACCTCACGGTCGAGATGCCGCTGAAGGCGATCGTCCGCGGCCACAGCTACGCCGTCGTCCCCACCTCCTGGACCAACCGCACCAGCGGTGAGGCGAAGCTGGCGATGAAAGAGATGGGCAGCCGCTACCTCTTCATCACCCTTTACGTCTGGCTCGAGAGCACCCTCAGCCGCGGCGATTACGAAGTCCGCCGCCCGAAAACGAATCAGGCGCCGGCCCAGAGCTCGGGCGAGCGCGACGCCGCTGCGTCTTAGCCGTCAAGGCCCGAGCGTCCCAATCGGGATGACTTGGATTCCGTCCTCGCGTTCATAGCCGTAGCCGCCCGCGGTGACGACGGCCAGCATCGCCGGCTCGCCCGAGCGGCTGGTGTCGATCTGCCGGGCGAACTTCCGCAGCGTTGCCGCCGCCTCCTCGATCGCCACCTTCCCACCCAGCTTGACCTCCAGGGCACCCCACCGGCCGTCCCGGCAGTTGACGATCGCGTCGACCTCGAGGCCGTTTGAGTCGCGGTAGTGCTCGACCTCGGCGTCCAGCGGCTGGGCAAGGATCCTCAGGTCGCGCACGACCATCGACTCGAAGAAGTGCCCGAAGGTGTTGAGGTCTGCGATCAGCGCCTCGGGACTGGCGCGCAGCGCTGCCACCGCCAGGGAGGGGTCGACGAAATGGCGCTTGGGGGATTTGCGGAGCGCGTAGCGGGAGCGCAGATGAGGGCGCCAGGCGGGCTGATCCTCGATCACGAACAGCCGGCTGAGGGCTTCCAGGTACTCGCTCACGGTCGCCGGCGTGAGCGAATCTCCGGACTCGCTCACGTCCGCGGCGAGCGTGGTCGCCGCGACGTCGGTCGCCAGGTTTCGGGCGAGGCTCCGCAGCAGGCGCATCACCTTGCCCGGCCGGTGGCGCGGTCCGATGGTTTTCAGATCTGCGCGCACCACCTCGTTGAGGTAGCCCTGAACCGCACGTAGTGCCGGGCCCGTCTCGAGCCGCCGAAACCCCGGCCAGCCACCCCGGCAGAGCGCCTCGGCAACCTCCTGCAGCTCGAGCCCTGGGTCGGCCACCGCGATCTTCTCGCCCCTGAAGAGCCCGGCGAGGGAGACGTTTCCGTTGCTGACGCCGAGCTCGTAAAGGCACATCGGCCGCATCGGCAGGCGGCTGATTCGGCCCGCCCCGGTGTGGCGAGTCTCGCTGTCGGTGGGCTGGGCGGAGCCGGCGAGGATGAACTGACCAGGGTCCCCGCGGTCGTCCACCGCCCGGCGCACGTGGTTCCAGATGCCCGGCGCGACCTGCCACTCGTCGATCAGCCGTGGCGTTTCGCCTTCGAGAATCAAACTGGGATCAATCTCGGCGGCTCGTCGGGCCTCCTCGTCTACATCGAGCAGCACTTCGCTCTCGGCCCGCTGCCTCGCAGTCTCCGTCTTGCCGCAGGCCTTGGGCCCCTCGACGAGCACTGCCCCACTAGCCTCAAGGCGTTCCTGTAGCTCTAAATCTGCAATTCTCGGCGAGTAAGACATTTGGCTTGAAAGCTAAGATAACTTCTGATTTCCACGTAAAAATAGAAAAATTATCAGAAGGATTGTAGAGATATTTAAGCCATAAATATAGATCTATTTGCCGAAGGATTGTAGAATGTGCTTCTTAGGAGGAGACGAGGGAGTCGAGCAGATCGCCGACCTTCTCGGCGTAGGTGCTGAGGTCGTGGCGGGGTAGAACCAACGTTCGCGCCGCCGCCCCGATCCGCTCCCGAGTCTCAGCGTCCGAGCCGAAGGCGAGGTCGAGTCCCGCCGCGAGGCCGCCGACGTCGCCGTGCTCGCAGAGCCAGCCGTTGGCGCCGGGCTCGATCGTCTCGGCGAGGCCGAAGACGGCGGTGGCGAGAACCGGCTTCTCCCAGGCCATCGCCTCGAGCACCGCTTTCGGCAGCGACTCGATGTCGGAGGCGCAGACGAGCAGGTCGGCGGCCCCGAGCCAGCGCTGCACCTCGGGGGTGTGGGGGACAAGACGCAGGCGATCCCGGTGCGGCGAAGCCGCGATGCGGGCCGCCAGCGTCTGCGAGGGCTCCGCCTCGTCCGCGCCGATAAAGGCCAGCTGCGCTCGCGGGTGGCGCGCGGCGATCAGGTCGAAGGCCTGCGCCAGCTGCACCTGCGCCTTGCGCGGCTCGACCGTGCCGACGCAGATCGCCAGGTCGGCGTCGGCTGCGATTCCGAGCTCGCGCCTGGTTGCCTCGCGGTCGAAGCCCTGGCGCACCGCTTCGATCGGGGCCAGGTCGAGGCCGTATGGAAGTGCCAACGAGCGCTCGGCCAAGGCGGGATAGAGCTGCCGCGTCGCCTCGCTCGCGAAGATCGCCAGGTCGGCGGCGGCCAGGGTCGCTTCGGCGTGCTCGCGCAGGCCGGGGTCGAGCCCCTCCCAGAGCAGCACCGGAGGGAAGCTCTCGTGGATCGCCCATGCGACCGGCAGGCCCAGCAGGCGACCGACGTCGGCGCCCGGCAGGGTCAGGCCGGTGGCGGTGTTGACGAGGACGAGGTCGAACTCGCCCACCGCCGCCCAGGCGGCGATCTCCTCGACCCGGTCGAGGTAGGCGTCGAGGTTGTCGAGCGGCAGCGGGCCGAGCAGGTGGACCGGCACCCCGGTTGTTTCCAGCTCCTGGCGCAGGGGGCCGTCGATCGCGGTGACGACGGTGGGGTCGATACGGCCCTGCCGCCGACCCTCGCCGAGCAGGTCGAAGAGGTACAGGGCGGCGCCGCCGAGGGTGAGGACGTTGCTGAAGGCCAATACCCGCAGCCCCTCGCCGCCGCGGCGGAACGGCGGGACCCGCTGCGGCGGGGCTACGGGTTCGGAGCGGCCAGCGAGCGTCACCGGCACGCTCTCGAGTTCGAGCTGCTCGCCGGCTACCGAAGTCGCCACGACTCGCACCAGCAGCTCAGTGTCCGCGGCGGGGATCTCGACGCCGGTGCGCAACTCGAAGCCGCAGAACGGTGCCTCCGAGCCGCCCTGGATCGCGGCGAGGTCAGGCCGCGGCCGTCCCAACCTCGCCCGGCCGAGCGGACGGTCCCCCAGCCAGGCCTCGACCCGCGCCGTCGCTCCCTCGAACAGCACCCACCCGCTCAGTTCGATCAGCCCCGCTTCGTAGCGGGTCCCCGTCCTCGGATGGTCGAGGCTGCCTCCCGGAAGAGGAAGCGAGGGCCGGCGGCGCAGCAAGGGCTAGCCTCGGCGCCGGGTCAGCACCTTGGGCAGGTTCGGGCGCCGCCTGATCGCCCAGCGCAGCCCGGAGCTGAGCCGGGGCGAGCCGAAGCGGAGGTTTGGGTTGGAGAAAGGGTCGCGGGCGGTGATGTTGCCCCAGCGCTCGAGCAGGCGGTCCTTCTCCCATTCCTCAACCTCGGTCGAGCGGCTCGAGGACTCGAAGTGGAGCATCACCAGGTCGGGGTCGTAGACGATCCGCTCTCCCCGCGAGTGCAGCTTCAGGCAGTAGTCGATGTCGTTGTAGTTGACCGGCAGGGTGGGGGTCAGCCCGCCGACCTCGTCGAACAGCTCGCGGCTGGTCATCAGGCAGGCGCCGGTGACGGCGAGGCAGTCGCGGGCGATGCGGTTGCCGTTGGCGTAGCCGCGGAAGTCGCCGGCGAAGCCGTGGTAGGGATGACCCGGGAGGCCGTCCTCGAAGAGGACGCCGACGTGCTGGAGCCGGCCGTCTTCCCAGAGCAATTTGCCGCCGACGGCGCCGATCCCAGGGTGGGCCGAGTACATCACCATTCGCTCCAGCCAGTTCGGGGTCGCGACCTCGATGTCGTCGTTGAGCAGCAGCAGGTGCTCGCCCTGGCTGCGGATCGCGCCGACGTTGATCTTGGCCGAGAAGTTGAAGGGCCGGTCGTAGCGGACGATCTTCACCCGGTCGCCGCCGATCTTGCGCAGGTCGTCGAAGACGTCGCGCGGCGTGTCGGTATCGAGTACGCAGACGATCTCGTAGTTCTTGTAGGTGGAGCGCTCGACGATGCTGCGGACGCAGTTGTTGATCAGGACGACTGGCTCGTAGCGAATCTCGCGCACGGTGCCGCGGCTGGGGATGATGATGCTGACCAGCGGTTCGGAGTCGAGCTCGGGCTCCAGGTGGTAGACGCCGGGGTCGCTGGCGTCGCGCTCGCAGCGGGCTGGCAGACCGATCCGCTCGCAGTGAGCCTGGATTGCCCGCTGACCGGCTTCGAACGCCCACGGTTTGGCGTCGCCGCCGGCGGCGGAGGTCTCCAGCATCCGCCAGTGGTAGAGGACCCGCGGCACGTGGAGGACCGCCCGCGCCCGCTCGGTCACCTTGAGGACAAGGTCCCAGTCCTGGGAGCCCTCGTACTGAGCGTCGAAGCCGCCCACCTCTTCGACCAGGGAACGGCGGAGGACGCTGAGGTGGCAGGTGTACATCTGGGTCCGCATCCGCTCCGGCGACCAGTCCGGCTTGAAGAACGGACCCGAGTGGTGGCCGCGGAGGTCGATCTTGTCCTCGTCGGTGTAGACGTAGTCGGCATCGGGTTCGCCGAGCAGCGCCTCGTGGACGTGGGCGAGGGCATCGGGGTGGAGCTCGTCGTCGTGGTCGAGCAGGGCGAGGAACTCACCTTCGGCCATCGCCAGCGCGTCGTTGGAGGCGGCGACGATGCCACCGTTCTCCTCGCGCCACTGGACCCGGATCCGCGGGTCGGCCGCGGCCGCGTCCTCGATCACTTTGCGGACGTGGGGCGCGGTCGAGCGGTCGTCGACGAGGCATAGCTCCCAATCGTCGAAGGTCTGGGTCCGCACCGACTCGAGCATCTCCCAGAGCACGTTGGCCGGCGTTTCGTAAACCGGCGTCAGCACCGAGAAGCGGGGCGCGGCCAAGGCGCTAACCCCGGCCGAGGGCGCGCAGGCGCCGCAGGACCGCGCCGAAGAGACGGAAGATCGTGGGGATCCGCGACTGCACGCGCCCGGCCACGTTCGCGACCCGCTGCGTCTGATCTTCGAGCACCGCTAGCTGGCCACGGGCGGCTCCGAGCTCGGCGTCGCGGCCGATCAGCAGGTCGCGCAGGCGCAGGATCTCCTCCTGGCGGCGATCGAGCTCGGCCAGCAGCTCCGGTCGGTCCTCGACCTCCCCGGCCTCCAGCTCGGCCAGCTTCTCCTGCGATTGCAGGAGCGCTCCGCGTACCTCCTGCACCTCCTTGCGCAGCCGCCACCAGGAACGGTCATAGCGGCGAACCGTGTCCGGCAACGGCTCCTCGCGGCGCACGTAGAGCGCCGCCCAAGGGGTCAGGTAGGAGACGTCGCGGTCGACGTCGCGGAAAAAGCCTTCGCGGGCCAGCGCCGCCGACCAAAACTCGGGCGGCTGCACGTTGAGGTGGGTCGGCTCGGCGTAATCGGTCGGCGAGGTCGAGATCAACAGCTGGTCGCTGGCGGCGCAGAGGTTGGCGATCGCGCTCGAGGCCTCCTCCGGCGGGATGTGCTCCAAAACCTCGACGCAGGTGATCAAGTCGTAGCGGCCCGGCAGCGGCTCGCTCAGCGAGGCGACGCGGCAGTGCTCGGCGACCGACTCGTGGACCTGGGAGATCGCGTACTCGGAGACGTCGACGCCGCTGGCCTCGATCCCGCGTTTGCGCAGCCCCTCGACCAGGAAGCCCATCGCGCAGCCGGCGTCGAGCACCGTCGAGGGGTGGAATTCGCGCACGATCTCCTCCGCCACCCGGTCGAAGAAGCCGAGCCAGTGCTCGTTGCGCTCATAGGGAACGCCGCAGTCGTGCCGGTAGTAGTAGGAGCCGTACTCGGGGGCGGCGTCGCTTTCAGTCGGCGGCGCGACCGGCGAGGTCTGATCAGCCATCCTGGCGAGTCTACCCAGCTTCCGGTACGCCATTCCGGCCTCCGCGCCCGCTTGGGTCCCGTGTGCCAACCTTCCCCGCCGTGCAGGGCGAACTCGTTCTCCTGCTGGTGACCCACCTCGTGCTCACCGGCCTCCCCGGCGTCGCCGCCGCCTTGCTGGCGGCTCGGCTCGGCGTGCGGCAGGTTCCGATCCTCCTCGCCATCGCCCTCGCCGCGACCGGCGGCCTGGCGATGCTCACCTTCTGGTGTTACTACGCCACCCCGGCCGTCGGGGAAACGTTTTCCTTCTTCCTCGCCTTTGCTTCGGCCCTGCTCGCGGGGTGGTCGCTGTACGGGGGCCGGGTCGAGCGCGAGACCCTCCGCTCTCTGGCGACCCCGCTCGCGCTCTGGGCGCTCGGCTCGGCGTTCATCGCCTTTTTCGGCTTCATGCACGGCGGCACCTACGAACCCCTGGTCACCTCGATGAGCCGCTTCTTCGAAACCCTGCCCACCGACAACGGGATCCCGCAGTTCTACGCCGACTGGTTCTACACCCACGGTCATCAAGGCGACCCGCCGGAATTTTTCGGCGGCTGGCTCTCCAGCGACCGCCCGCCGCTGCAGATCGGCTACGTGCTGGCGCAGCGTCCCTTTGGCTGGGACAACACCGGGCTCCACTACCAGGTGATCGGGCTGGTCCTGCAACAGCTGTGGATCGTCGGCGCTTGGGCCCTGCTGCTTGCCGCCCGGGTCGGTCGGGTGACCAGGGCGCTGGTGTTGATCACCCTCTTGACCAGCAGCCTGGTGCTCATCAACGGCTTCTTCGTCTGGCCGAAGCTGCTGCCGGCGGCGATGTTGCTGGCCGCCGCGGCGATGATCCTGACCCCGCTTTGGGAGGAGCTGCGCCGCAGCCTCTGGGCCGCCGCCCTCTTCGCCGGCCTCTGTGGGCTGGCGATGCTCGGCCACGGCTCGAGCGTCTTCGGGATCATTCCCCTGCTCGCGATCGCCGCCCTGCGGGGGATGCCGAGTTGGCGCTGGCTTGGGGTGGCGGTAGCGGTGGGGATCGCGCTGATGGCGCCCTGGTCCGCCTACCAGAAGTACGGCGACCCACCCGGCAACCGCCTCGTCAAGTGGACCCTGGCCGGGGTCGTGGACGAGGACGACGAACGCGGTGTCCTCGAGTCGATCGGCGACACCTACGGCGAAGCCGGGCTCGAGCGGGCGATCCACTGGAAGGGCCAGAACTTCGTCACCATGCTCGGCGGCAAGCCGGCCTTCGAATCGCTCGAGAGCGCCGTCGACGACGGCAGCCCGACCGCGATCGTGAGAGCGGTTCGCGCCCTTTCCTTCTTCAACCTGGTGCCCTCGCTGGGGCTGCTCCTGCTCGCCCCGCTGGCGATGGCCTTTGCCTGGTGGCGGGGCCCTCCTGACTCCGAGGACTGGCGCTTCGCGCTGATCTGCTGGGCCGCGTTCCTGGTCGGGGCGATCTCCTGGGGCCTGATCGTGATCGGCAGCGAGGCGGACCGGACCTCGATCCACATCGGCAGCTACCTGGTCCCGATCCTGGCGATCTGCGGCGCCGTGGCGGGTCTGCGGGCGGCGCTGCCGCGTTTCTCGGTCTTCTACCTGGCGCTAGCCGCTCTGCTCAACTTGGCGATCTTTGCGCCCTTCTTCGAGCCGCCCGAAGGAACCTTTTTCTCGGTCCTCAACGCGATCCTCGCCGCCGCTGCGCTGGCGGCCTTCCTCGCCGTCTGCCTTCGTCGACCAGACGGTCACCGCGAGGCCGGCGCTGCAGGCGATCACGCCCAGCAGCGCGACGGTGTCGGTGAGCGGGTACTGGGCTGAGATCACTTCGCTGCGGGTTGCCAGGGTCGGCACCAGCGCCACCGCGAGCAGTCCCACCGCCCGCAGGCTGAGGATCCCTCTGGCGATGGGGGAGCGCAGCCAGCCGAAGCCGGTCGCTCCCTGCTGAATCGCCGCGACCGCCAACAGGGTCAAGACCCAGGTCTGTAGGCCCTCGGGAAGCATCCCGGTCGTGTAGGAACCCCAGTAGACGAGGAAGGTGAGGAAGGGGACGACGACGGCGATCGTCACGCCCCACCTCCAGCGCCGCCAAGCTCGCCAGAGGCTGACCAGCAGCAGCGGGAAGAAGATGATCCCGACCCCGAAGGGGAGGGTGTTCCAGGTCTGGAAGAAGATGTGGATCAGCGGCGGCGAGGACCCGCCGAAGAAGTTGATCGCCGGGTCATCGCCGTGGGCCAGGGCGAGCATCATCGGCACCACCGTGTTGCCGAGCGACTCGAGGCGGTGGCTGAGCCAGGCACCCGGATCGCTCCAAGGGGCGGCCTCGATTCCCGGTCCCGCTTCGGTCAGGTAGTTGAGGAAGGAGTCCTGGATGTAGTTGGAGCCGTTGGCGAGGCGCCAGGCGAGGAAGAAGGCCCCGGTTCCGAGCAGCAATTTGGCCAAGTAGTCGAGCCGCGGGCGCCGCCAATCGGCGCCGACCAAGGGCCAGGCGGCGAGCAGGGCCAGCGCCGGCAGCGAGAGCAGGGCGACGGGGTGCATCAAGTAGCCGACCCCGACCAGGATCCCCGCCTGCAGCGGCCGCTTCTCGAGCAAGGAGACGGCCGCCAGGAGGGCGAAGGAGGCGGCGAGGAGCTTCGGCCAGGTGAACCAGGCTTCGTGCAGGAGGAAGGGGGTCGTCGCGGCGAGGAGGATCGCCAGGCGGGCGGCGCGGTGGCCGGCGATCCGGTCGGTCAGGCTCCAGAGCGAGAGCAGGGCGGTGCAGGAGAGGGTCATCATCGCCAGCCGGAAAGCCATGAAGCCGCTGGGATCGAACGGCTTCCAGCCAAGTTCCGGAATCCCCGCCGGGGGGCGCCCGCCGGCGAGGAGGACGACCGGCGCGGTCGCGATTCCGGCCAGGGGCCCGCGGCTGGAGAAGTTGTAGGGGGAGAAGTAAGACTCGCCGAGCTCGCTGTAGGGATGGGTGCCGTGGGTGACCAGCTGCGTGACGTGGAAGGGGATGCGGCTGTCGGGACGGGAGCCCACCTCGAGGGTGCGGGTGATGCCGCCGGAGAAGAGCTCTCCCTCCGGGCCGAAGAACCACAGCGCTCGCGCCACCGCCAGCCCGAGCAGTCCGCTGGCGATCAGCAGCGCCACCCGCTCCTCGGGCTCGAGCAGGCCCTCGGGTCCCGCCCGCAGCAGGCCGGCGAGCAGCGCCGCGAGGATCGGCATGGTGACGATGAAGCAGGTCGTCGCCGAGCCGATCGAGCTGGCCAGGAGCCAGGCCAGGGCGCCGATCGCGATCAGCAAGGCGACGCCCGGGAGCGGGAGAAAGCCGAGCGAGACGTCGCGGCGGCCGAGCAGGTCGCGGAGGACGATTCCCGGTCCGAGAATCAGCACGATCGCCAGGGCGCTGGTGCTGAGGACGCGAACCAGATCCAGGGCCTGCTGCCCGAGCGCTTCCTGCGCTTCGGTTGGGCGCGCCAAGCCGAGGATGCAGGCGAACACGGCCAGCGCCCACAGGGCCAGCATCGCCAACCACTCGCGGTGCCCCGCCGCACCGTCGCCTGAGCGCCTCATCGCCCCGCTGTCTACCAGACCCGTAGGCCTCCCTGGATAGACTCGCGCGCTTGATGGCCGGGCAGAGGCGCAACCTACCTGTGCTGCTCCTGGGCTTGGCGCTGGCCGGCGCCGTGGTCGCCCTCACCCTGGCGCAGTGGGACGTCACCTTCTTCCAGGACACCTGGGCCTTCCTGCTCGACCGCCAGGACTTCTCCGCCGAAGCCTTCTTCAAACCGCACAACGAGCACATCGTTGTCATCCCGGTAGCGATCACCAAGGTCCTGCTCGAGGTCTTCGGGATGACCTCGAACACGCCCGAACAGGTGGTGATGGGGCTGACCCTGCTCGCCGCCGCGGTCCTCCTCTTCATCTACGTCCGCCGCCGCACCAACCCCTGGCTGGCGCTGATGGCGGCGAGCCTGATGCTCTCCCTCGGCTCCGCCTGGCCGATCCTGCTCTGGCCGTTCGAGAACGAGTTCACGCTGCCGATCGTCTTCGGGCTGGCGGCGCTGCTCCTCCTCGACCGCGAAGACGGGAAGGGGGATGCCTGGGCCTGCGTGATGCTGGTCCTCGGCGTCCTCTCCGGCAGCCTCGGCGTCTCCTTCGGGCTCGCCGCCGCGGTCGATGTCTTCCTCAAACGGAAGCAGCGCGGCTGGAAGCGGGCCTACGTCTTCCTCGTCCCCGGCCTGGTCTACCTCGGCTGGTACGCCGGCTGGGGGAACGAAGCGGAAACCCACATCACCCTCGAGAACGTCCTCAACTCCCCCGTCTACGTGATGGAAGGGCTGGCTTCGGCGATGGGATCGCTGGCGGGGCTGAGCAAGACGCCGGCCAGCGGCCCGACCTCGCTCGATTTCGGGGCGCCGCTGCTGGTCGCCGCGATCGTCCTCGCCGGCTACGGGGTGCACCGCCGCCGGGGGATCTCGCCCGGCTTCTGGCCGGTCGCCGCCGCCGGCCTCAGCTACTGGTTCCTCGCCGCCTTCAACTACATCCCCGGCCGCGAGGCCGCTTCCACCCGCTACGTCTACGCCGGCGCGATTTTCATCCTCTTGATCGCGGCGGAGTTGCTGCGCGGCGTGCGCTGGAACCGCAACGCCCTCGTGGTCGCTGGCGTCGTCGCGATCGTCGCGATCATTCCCAACCTCGGCTACCTGAAGACCGGCGGCGAGTGGGAGCGGGAACAGAGCGTCTTCACCCGCGCCGACCTGGCGGCGCTGGAGATCGCCCGCCCCACGGTCGACCCCGGCTTTGCCCTGACCCCGTTTGAGGTCGCCGGCACCGCTTCGCTCAGCGTCGTCAGCGCCGGCAAGTACTTCGAAGCCGCCGATCGCTGGGGCTCCAACGCCTACTCGCTGGAGGAACTCGAAACGGCGCCGCCGACGGCCCGCCACTACGTCGACATCGTCCTCTCGCAGGCGCTGCCGCTCCACACCGAGCTGTTCCGCGGCGAGTTCGCCGGCTCGGATGAGGGCGGCTGCCTAACCCAGGAAGCGGGCACCGTCACCCCGACCAGCGAGTTCGAGCTCGGTCCGGGGATGACCCGGATCGAAGTCGCGCCAGGGCCCGACGCATCCTTCAGCTTGCGTCGCTTCAGCGAGGGCGAATACCCGGTGGTGACCGCCGGCGCCCCCGGCGAGTCGACGACGCTGCTGCGGATCCCCCGCGACAACGCCAAGAACCCCTGGTACCTCCACATCGAGGCCAGCCAGCTCACCCGCGTCTGCCCCGCCTGAGGATCCCGCTAGAGGTCCTCGGCGATCCGCGGCGCCTCGCGCCTGAAGATCCATGCGGCGAAGGCGCAGGAGCCGACGAAGATCGCCAGCGCCGGCAGCAGGCGCAGGGCACCGCCGGCCGCCTCAGCTGCGCTGGGGGCTGAGGGTTCGAGCATCCAGACCCGGACCTGCTCGAAGATCACCGCCAGCGGGTTCAGCATCAGCAGGTGTTCGATCGACTCGCTGAGGAAGCCCTCGAGTCCGAGTGGGTAGAGGATCGGGGTCGCGTAGAAGAGCATCTGGGCGACGACGGTCCAGATGATCGCGACATCGCGGAAGCGGACGTAGAGGACCGAGAGGGTCATGCTCACCGCCGTCGTCAGCACGAACAGCGCCGCCACCGCGAAGGGGAAGAGCAGCCAGGTCCAGAGCGGGTCGACCCCCCAGGCGAGGACGAAGACGAGGACGACGACGAGGTTGAGGCAGAAGTTGAAGAAGGCCGTCAGCACCGTCGCCAGCGGAATCACCAGCCGCGGGAACTGGGTCTTGCGCACGACTCCCTCCTGCGAGACGACCGAGGTGACGGCGTTGGTCGTCGCTTCCTGGAAGAAGGTGAACTGGACGATCCCGAGCAGCAGCAGCACCGGGTAGTTGTGCAGTTCCGAGCCGATTTTGAAGACCTGGGTGAAGACGAAGAGGAGGACGCCGAACAGCATCAGCGGCCGCACCAACGACCAGAGGTAGCCGAACACGGTGCCGAAGTAGGTGCGGCGGAATTCGGTCACCGACATCAGCCAGAGCAGGTCGATGAAACGGCGCCGGCCACCGCCCAGGGCCGAGGGGCCGTGGACCTCGCGCAGCTCGGAGCTGGAGGTTGCCTCGGGGGCGGCGGTGGTCACGATCGCTCCTCCAGTTCGGCTTCGATCCGGTGCTCGATCGAGACGATCCCCTTCGTCGGCACGGTCCCGAAGACGACGAAGTCGAGCGCGTTGTGGACGTAGATGTGGACGCCGCCGCTGCGGTTGCTCTGCGCCCCGCAGTGGACGAAGTGGCGGCCGGGCGCGAGCGGGTTCTCCAGGGTCGCCTTGACCAGCGTCCGCGTCCCCGCCGGGACGGTGTCGGAGCCGCCCGGTCCCTCCAGCATGGTTCCGAACTCGAACAGTCCGAGGCCGTCGGCGTTGGCGATCACGAAGCCGACCCCCAGCCCGCTCGCCTCGCGTTCGACCTCGATCTCGGCCCGCAGGTGGATCTCCTCGCCGTGCTCGATAGTCGTCGTCCGCTCGCCCTTGGCGTCCTCCAGCCAGCAGTCGAGCAGCCGCGCCCCCTCGGCTCCAGCCCCGGCGGTGGGGTCGGCGGTTTCCACCCCGCGTTCGAAGTTCAGCTTCAGGTACTCGCGCCCGGTCTCCGCCGGGTCGCCGAGCTGACGGATGTGGCCGCCGTCGATCAGCATCGCCCGGTGGCAGTACTCCTCCACCGTCGCCATCTCGTGGGTGACGAGGACGATCGTCTTGCCGCGGCTTTTCATCGCGTGGAAGGCGTCGGCGCACTTCTGCTGGAAGGCGGCGTCGCCGACCGCCAGCACCTCGTCGATCAGCAGCACGTCGGCATCGGCCTCCATCATCACCGAGAAGGCGAGCCGCACCAGCATCCCCGAGGAGTAGTTCTTCAATTTCAGTTCGGAGAACTCCTCGAGCTCGGCGAACTCGATCACCGCGTCGAGGCGGTGCCGGGTCTCGCGCGGGGTGAGTCCCATCATCACCCCGTTGAGGACGATGTTTTCCCGCGCCGTCAGCTCGACGTTGAAGCCGACCCCGAGCTCGATGAAGGGGGCGAGCCGGCCCGCCATCCGGATCGTTCCCGCGTCGGCCCGGTAGATGCTGGCGAGGATCTTCAGCAGCGTGCTCTTGCCCGAGCCGTTGCGGCCGACGATGCCGAAGAACTCACCCTTGCGGACGTCGAAGGAGATTCCTTGCAGGGCGTGCAGCTCGCGGTAGTCGCGGGCCGCAAAGGGCCGCACCAGCCGCTCTTTGAAGGAGTCGACCCGGTGGGTGGGGATGCGGAAGGACTTCTCCAGCCCCTGCACCTGGATCGCCAGCGGAGCGCCCTCTTGAGGCGCTGGCGAGCGCCGGTCCGCCGGCGAGGGAGTTGCGGGGTTATCGACGGGCATAGGAGCCTGGAACGAGGGTTGTCAGCCTAACGCCGGGGGTCGGCGTCGGAGGAGGCAAGGACGGTGGAGCAGGGCAGTTCGAAGGCGAAGCCGGGCGGTGAGATCGGGAAGACCGTCGAGGACTCCGGGTCCGCCGCGCAGGTCTGTTCCGCATCCTCCAGCGAGACGCTCCAGGGTGGGGTGCCGCGGGCGGCGAGGTTGCGGGCCGGGAGCGAGACGAGGGCCGAGGCGAGCACGATCGTCACCACCGCCAGGCCCGCCCAGGCGCGGCGGTCGCCCCATCCGCGCCCGCGCCAGCTGCGATCGACCATTGCCAGGATCACGCTCAGTAACAACATCACCGGGACCACTGCGTAGCGGCCGGCGGAGTCATTCCAGACATCCGGCAGCCAGAGCATCGGCGTCGCCACCGCCCGCTGGTAGATCGAGAAGAGGAACATCGCCACCGCGATCGGGATCGCCAGCCCCGCCAGCCAGCGGACCGAGGGGGTGGTGCGCCAGAGGCCGGCGGCGAGAGCGACGACGAAGGCGAGGGTGAGGACGGTCAGGAAGGGCCAGCCGAGCAGCGCCCAGAGCTCGCCCCCCAGCCGCAGCCCGAAGGCGGTGCCGTCGACGACCCGCTGCAGGAGCACGTCCCAGGCGTCCGCGCTCCAGATCGGTTCGACCTGTTCGTACTCGCTGCGCACGATCGCGATGCCCTGGATCAGGTTGGCGCCGAAGTAGGACCCAACGATCGTCAGGTCGCGGCCGTCGCGGACGGTGAAAGCGCGCAACGCCGCCAGCGGCAGGAAGAAGAGGGTGCCGGGGGTGCTGAGCGCGGTGGCGGCGATGAAGGCGCCGGCGAGGGCCGCGCCGGTGTAGGTGCGCGGCCGCCAGAGCAGCAGCCAGAAGACCGCGACCAGCATCGACCAGGGGACGTTGGCAGCGGAGACGACCGTTTCCACCCCGCCGACGGCGCTGAAGACGGTTAGCGCCGCAAGGGCGCCGCGCAGCAGCCGGCTGGCGATGTGGCCGGCGGTGGCGAACCAGACCGCGAGGCCGCAGAGGGCGACGACCAGGCCGGAGGCGATCGCCATCGCCGCCGCGGCGTCGCCCAGCCCGAAGGCGGCGCCAACCTCGCCGATCAGGCGCGGGACGAGGACCAGGTAGCCGTTGTATTCGGAGGTGATCGCGTCGAAGAAGCCGTGGGTCAGCGCCCCCTGCAGGTAGATCGAGCCGTCCTCGGCCCAGAGCGAGTCGAGCGACCCGGTCCAGCCGATGCGGGCGATTTGGAGGAACACGGCAAGCGCCAGCAGCGCCGCGACCAACCCTGCGACTTCCCACCTGGCCGCGCTCGATTGCGATGGCGGCGGGTCGGGGAAGAGGTGGCGATCGAGGTGCCGGCGGGCGGCGGTGACCCTGTCGGGGAGCGGCATCCGCGCGCACGATACCGGCGGCTGTCAGGCTTTCGGCTCGTGGAGCCGGGCCGATCCGTCGCCGTCGTCATCCCCAGCTGGAACTCGCTCGAGCTGCTGCGTCGCTGCCTGGGCTCGCTTGGCGACCAGGGAGTGGAGCTAGAGCTGATGGTGATCGACAACGGCTCCGGCGATGGCACCGGGGAGTACCTGGAGCGGGAGGGGGTGCCGCATGTCTCGCTGCCCGAGAACGTCGGCTTCGCGCCCGCGGTCAACCTCGGCGTGGGGCGGACCGCGGCGCCGGCGGTGCTGGTCCTCAACGCCGACACCGTGCTCGAGCCGGGGGCGATCGGGGCCTTGCTCGACGCCCTCGAGGCGGACGAGGACTTGGGCGGGGTGCAGCCACGGCTGCTGCAGCTGGAGGAGGGGCGGGCGATGGACCTCACCACCGCCCGCGTCTACAGCGCCGGCCAGCGGCTGAGCCGGGACGGGAGGGCCTTCGAGCGCGGCGCGGGGGAAGAGCAGGGGTCGCTGAGCGCTGCCGCGGGCGAGGTCTTCGGCGTTTGCGGCGCCGCCTGCCTGCTGCGCCGCCCACTGCTCGATCGGCTCGGCGGTTACGACGAGCGCTACTTCGCCTTCTACGAGGACGTCGACCTCAACGTCCGTGCCCGGATCGCCGGCTGGAGCTTCGGCTACGTCCCCGCGGCGGTCGTCTGGCACGTCGGCAACGCCACCTGGAGCGTCGAGGCGCCGCTCCCCAGCGCCTGGAACGCGCAGCTCGTCGCCCGCAACCGGATCGCCACCCAGCTCAAGTTCATGCCGGCCCGGGCGCTGCCGCTGATCCTTGCGGTCGAGCTCGGGGCGCTGCTCCGGGCAGCGCGGCAGCGGCGCTTCCGCGCGACCTTGCGCGGCAAGCTGGAAGGTCTGCGCTGGCTGCCCGAGATGCGGCGTGAGCGTCGCCGGCTGCGCGCCGAGGGGGACTTGCGGAGGGCACAGCGATGGCTGGGGTCGTGAGGCGGAAGCTCTGCGTCGTCTCCTCTGAGCACTCGCCCTACGGCGGGATCGGGACCTCCCTGCGGCGGCAGGTGGAGCTGCTCAAAACGCAGTACGAGGTCACCTTCATCGAGGCCCCGGAGCCGAGCGAGGAGATCGCCTCCATCTCCTTTGCCTGCGAGGCCCACCGCCGCTCGGCCGCGGTCCTCGAGCAGATCGAGCGCCGCTACGGCGACGACGGCCCCGACCTGCTCGAGGTCAGCGACTACCGCGCTTTCGCCCTCGTCCCGCTGCAGGCGCGGGCCGCCGGGCACCCGTCGCTGCGGGGGACGACGATCGCGCTGCGGCTCGCCTCGACCGCCGAGCTGCTCTCCCTCTACGACGGGCGTTCGCTGCTGCCGGGTGAAGCGCGGGTGGCTGCGATGGAGCGCGAGCAGTTCCGCCTTGCCGATCGGTTGATCTGGCCCGGGGGCGACATCCTCGAGCTCTACCGCCGCCACTACGGCGACCTGCGGCTGCCCCCGGCGGTGCGGATCGCCCCCGCCTTCCCGGTCCCCCCGGCCCCGCCCGAGGTCGGCAGTCGCGATCCGGCGGCGCCGCTACGCATCCTCTACGCGGGGCGGTTGCAGCGCCTGAAGGGGGTCCTCGACCTGGTCGAAGCCTGCCTGCGCTTGGACTCGGACGACTGGCAGCTGACGATGATCGGCGCCGACACGCCGACCGCGGCGATGGGTCAGTCGATCCGGATGACGATCGAGACGATGTGCGGGGACGACCCCCGGGTGCGAATTGAGGACGCCCTCCCGCACGAGGACCTGCAGCGGCGCTGGGCCGAGCACGACCTGCTCGTTGTCCCCTCCAGCTTCGAGGTCTGCGCCAACGTCGCCATCGAGGCGATGGGCGCCGGCCTGCCGGTGCTCGCCACCCCGGTTGGCGGGCAGACGGAGGTCGTCCAGTCCGGCGTTAACGGCTGGCTCGCCGACGGCACCGGCTCCGGGTCGCTGGGGCGGGCGCTGCAGGGGCTGTTCGACGATCGTGCCGAGGTCGAGCGGGTGCGCGCCTCCGGTGAGGTGTTCGCCAGCTTCCTCCGCTTCACCGATCCGCAGGTGGCGCTCGCCGGCTACGAGGAGCTGCTGTCGGAGGCGGCCGCGGCGCCTGGCCCGGTGCTCCCGCCGGCGCCCGACCCGGAGGAGCCCCTGGTCAGCGCCGTCGTCCCCTACTACCGCAGCCACGAGTTCGTCGCCGAAGCGGTCGGCTCGCTGCTCGCCCAGACCCATCGCAACCTCGAGGTTGTGCTCGTCAACGACGGTTCCTTCGCCGCCGAGGACGCCGTCCTCGCCGAACTTGACCGCGATCCCCGGGTCCGGGTCGTCCACCAGTTGAATCAAGGTGACGCCGCCGCTCGCAACCTCGGCATCAAGCTCACCCGCAGCGAGTACTTGCTGATGTTCGACGCCGACAACGTGCTCGAGCCCGAGTTCGTCAGTCGCGCCCTGGCGATGCTGAGCGCTAACCCGGAGCTCGCTTACGTCACCTGCTGGCTGCGCTTCATCGGTTCCGCTGGGGAGGAGCTGGACGGACGCGGCTACGCGCCGCTCGGTAACCGAGTGCTGGACGACGAGGAGGAGAACTGGGACGGCGACACGAGCGGCCTCTTTCGGCGCCGGGCGCTGGAGACACTGGAGCCGGTTTTCTCGCCCGAGGTGGCGATGCACGCCGACTGGATGCTCTACCGCCGCCTGCGGGCGCGGGGCGAGTACGGTGCGGTGATTCCCGAGCGATTGGCCAGGTACCGCGTTCATCCCAGCTCGCTGCTGCGGACGCACGATCAGCGGTTGCACCAGCGCAACTGGGAGGAAGGCCGGGACCTGCGGAAGCTGGAAGGGACGCCATGGGTGAAGTAGAGGAGCTGCTGCGGGTCAACGCTGAACTGGCGGCGGAGATCCGCGCCCTGACGGCGAAGCGGGCAGAGACGCCCCGCCGGGGCCGGATCCCGGCGGCCCGCAGCGTCGCCCGCCTGCAGACCGAGCGCGACGAGTTGGCTGCGCGGTTGGCGGGCGTCGAGGCCGAGCTGGTGGCCACCCAGGCCGATCGCGACGGACTCGAGCAACAGAACCGCGAGATGGCCGCCGAGATCGCCCGCCTCAGCGCCGGCCTCAGCGGCCTCCTGCGCCGCCTCCGCGGCCGCCTCCTCAACCGCAAATAGCGCCAATACAGCATCGGCGTTCGTCCTTTCTCGGCATATGCCCGGGAAAGGACGAAC
>DATDLJ010000025.1:0-29883 GCA_036519395.1 Solirubrobacterales bacterium
CCGGCTGATCCCGGTGAAAGTCGTCGGCACCGACGTTTTCCACGCTGCGATCCTGCTCTGGGCCGCCGGCATTGCCCACTGGGTGGGCGGCAACGTCGACTTCGTCCTCGCCGGCAACATCCTCCTCGGCAGCGTCCCCGGGGTGATCGTCGGCTCCCACTTTGCCGCCCGTGCCCCGACCGGGTTCCTGCGCACGGCGCTCGGCGTCGTCCTCATCGCCTCCGGCATCGTCACCGTGCAGAAGGGCGATCCGCTCGTCTGGCCGATCGCCGCCGCCGTCGCCGGCATCGGCCTTCTGCTGCTGATTTGGTTCCCCCGTTGGTGGAACGAGCGGCGGGTGCAACGGGAAGCGACGGAACGGCAAGCGCGCGACCGCTCCGACGATCTCGCGCCTGACGTGATCGGCTGACTGATTTACTAGATACATGCGAGTTTCCGCGAAGGCCGACTACGCGGTGCGGGCCGCTGCCGAGCTTGCCGCCGCCCAAGCCGAGGAGGCGCCCGTCAAGGGCGAGCGGTTGGCCGATGCCCAGGACATCCCGCTCCAATTCCTCGAGCACATCCTGCTCGAGCTCAAGCACCACGGCATCGTCCGCGCCCGCCGCGGCGCCAAGGGCGGCTACTGGCTGGCGCGCCCGGCTGATGAGGTGACGGTGGCGGAGATCGTCCGCGCCGTCGAGGGCCCGATCGCGCACGTGCAGTCGACTCCGCCGGAGGCGATCGAGTACCGCGGCAACTCCAAACACCTGCAGGAGGTCTGGATCGCGGTTCGGGCCAGCCTCCGCAGCGTCCTCGAGGAGGTCACCCTCGCCGACCTCGTCTCCGGTGAACTCCCCAGCGTCGTCGGCGAGCTCACCGCCGACCCCGACGCCTGGGTCGCGCGCTAGCCCCGCGAGCGCGCCTCCTCGTCGACCGCGACCGGGTCGAGGTCGAAGTCCCGGCCGAGCCGCAGCTCGCTGTAGCGCTTGGTCCAGTCGTCGTTGATCCGGTCTGACTGACGCTTCATCCGGGGCTCGAACTCGAAGCCGTCAGGCGGCGAGAGGTCTAGCCGCTCCAGCAGGTTCAGGGTGCTGGTCTCATAGTCGGCGGCAAAGTTCTCGTAGAGGACGAGGATCGGCCTGATTCCGCAGTGCTCGAAGAAGGCGTCCCAGGAGGCCTCTTCGACCAGCAAGCCCTTCAGCAGGTGGTCGATTGCCCGGTAGTGGAAACGCAGTTGCGGCCGATGCTGCTCGATGAAGCTGCGGTAGGGGGCACCACCGTCCTCCTCGACCGAGCCGGCCTCGGCGCTGACCTGATCCTCCCGCCAGGTCGCGGTCTGCACCGCCTTCCAGAGCGAGACCGCCTGGCGGACTTTGTTGGCGCGGACGACGCGGACGAAGGTGAGGTCGGGGAAGACAGTTGGCATCAGCTCGGCCAGCGGCACGTCGCGGTACTTCGGAATGTTGCGTAGGAGGCTGACGAACTCGCCGAGGTAGCCCCACATCAGCTTCGCGCCGAAGACGCTGTTGTCGGTGGTGCCGGTCTCGAAGGCCCACTCCAGGTAGCGGTCGTACGCGGCCCGGCTCCAGAGGGGGGAGCGCGGGGCAGGCTCGGAGCCGACGCTGCGCTCGCCGAGGTGGTCGCGGATCGAGTGGTCCTCGACGCCGAGGAAATATTCCTCTGGGCGACGCGGGCGGCCGCTGTGACGGAGCGCCTCGAAGTACTCCTCGGGGCGGCCAGCGACGCGAGTTTCCTCGAGCGCGTGGCAGACAAGCGTGCTGCCGCTGCGGGGGGTGGCACAGACGAGGTAGGAGCGATTGGGTTGCATGTCTTTCCTAACTATCTCGATCAACAAAAATATAAACAACCGCCGCTCGCTAACCTGGAAAGCCCGTGTCCCAACCCAACATCCTCTACATCCACTCGCACGACAGCGGTCGTTACGTCCAGCCCTACGGCTTCCAGGTGCCGACCCCGAACATCCAGATGCTGGCCGACCAGGGGGTGGTGTTTCGCCAGGCTTTCTGCGCCGCGCCGACTTGCTCGGGCAGCCGCGCCAGCCTCCTCACCGGCCTCTACTGCCACAACAACGGCATGTTCGGCCTCGCCCACCGCGGCTGGAAGCTGAACGACTACCGCCAGCACTGGGTCCACACCCTGCGCGAGGTCGGCTACCGCTCGATCCTGATCGGCGAGCAGCACATCTCGCTCGACCCGGAGGTAATCGGTTACGACGAGGTCGTGCCGGTTGACCAGAACCACGCCCAGTTCGTGGCGCCGCTGACGATCGAGACGCTGCGCGAGGCGCCGTCCGAGCCCTGGTTCATGTCGGTCGGTTTCTTCGAGACCCACCGCGAATTCGCCGCCCCCACCTCGGTTCGCGACACTCTCTACTCGCTGCCGCCCGGGAACCTGCCCGACCAAGTGGCGACGCGCCGCGACATGGCCGAGTTCAAGGCCAGCGCCCGCTCGCTCGACCAGGGAATCGGCGCCGTTCTCCACGCCCTGCACGATTTCGGCCTGGTCGAGAACACCGTGGTCATCTGCACTACCGACCACGGCATCGCTTTCCCCGGCGCCAAGGCGACCCTTTTCGACCGCGGGATCGGGGTGATGATGATCGTTCGCGGCCCCGGCTTTACGGCCGGCAAGGTTGTCGACGCCCCGGTCAGCCACCTGGACGTCTACCCGACCCTCTGCGATCTCTCCGGCGCCGCGCACCCCGAGTGGCTGCAGGGGGCTTCGCTGATGCCGCTGGTGCGGGGGGAGGTCGAGAGCCTCCACGACGCGATCTTTGCCGAGACGACCTACCACGCTGCCTACCAGCCTCACCGGGCGATCCGCACCGATCGTTGGAAGTACATAAGGCGATTTGACGAATACCCGCATCCGGTGCTGGCTAACTGCGACGACAGCGAAAGCAAGGATCTCCTGGTCGCGGCGGGGTGGGGCGAGCAGGAGGTGCCCGAGGAGCAGCTCTATGACCTGGTTCTGGATCCCCAGGAGGGCCGCAATCTTGCCGGCGATCCATCGGTGGGCGAGGTGCTGAGAGACCTGCGCGGGCGGCTTGAGGCGTGGATGCGCGAGACCGAGGACCCGCTGCTGGATGGTCCGGTGGCGCCGCCGGAGGGCGCGATCGTCAACGAGCAGTGGCAGGTCTCGCCCGACGATCCGGTGCGGACTGTCACGGCCGATTCCACGGCCGCTCCATCCAGGTAAGACAGGTCCAACCCGGGATCGTCGCCCCGAGCGGATCCAGGCTCTCGCCGTGGGCGAAGACCGAGAGGCCGCAATTGTGCGAGCCGAGGTTCCAGATCCCGGCCGCCATCGATGACTCAAAGCGCTCGCCGAGGACCGAATCGAGGAGGAAGAAGCGGGCGAAGATGCCGTGGGTGACGAGCAGCGGCAGCGCCCCGTCCTCGCCGGCCTCCAGCTCCGCCTTCAGGCGGTGGACGCGGCCGACGGCCTGCTCGAAGCTTTCGCCCGAGGTGAGCTCACCGGTGTAGTCGATTTCCTCGGGATCAAGCCCGATCGCGTCGCCGACCGCCCGCGCCGTTTCCTGGGCCCGCCGCAGGGGGCTGCTGAGCAACCGCGTGATCCCGTGGTTGCGCAGCGCAGCGCCGGCTGCATGCGCCTGCTCGACGCCCTTCTCGGTCAGTCGGTCGGAGTCGGAATGGGCTGCCGGCTCACCGCTGCGGGCGGCGTTGTGGACCGACTCACCGTGGCGGAGGAAGAGAGCCCTCATTCGGCAGCAGGGGCGGCGCCGGCAACAACGTTGACGAAGTTCTCCAGGTGTTTGGTCGTCCAGCACTCGAAGGTGCCATCGCAGTAACGCTCGTAGGCGGCCATTACCGAGTCGCCGTAGTTCCAGTAGAGCTTCGGCTCCGGGTTGAGCCAGAAGAGGCGGCCGGCTTTTTCGGCCACCTGGGCGAAGATCTCAGCGTGGGGCTCACGGCCGTTGGTGCGGGCGTCGCCGAGCACGATCACGGTCGAGCGCGGGTCGAGGTCTTCGGAGATCTCGGTAAGGAACTCGAGCCAGACCCGGCCGTAGTCGGTGTAGCCGGAGACATCGGCGACCCCGCCCTCACTGGAAATCCGCTGGGCGATCACGGTGAAGTCGCGCTCGTGCTCGAAGACGTCGGTCACCTCCGAGATCCGCTCGATGAAGACGAAGCTGCGCAGCTTGCGGAAGGAGTCGTGGAGGGCGTGGAGGACCGAGAGGAAGAAGACGCTGGCCGAGGTAACCGAGGTCGAGACGTCGCAGAGGACGTAGATCTCCGGCCGCCGCGGCCGCTTTGGGCGGTAGCGCAGCCGCAAGGGCACGCCGCCGGTCTCCAGGGAGGCGCGCATCGTCCGCCGCACGTCAACCATCTGTCCCTTGCGGCGGCCGCGCTGCTCGTGGCCGAGGGTGGCGAGGCGGCGCTTCATCTGCGAGACCGCGCGATGGACGGCGGCGAGGTCCTGCGTGGGGCTGGTCGGCAAGGTCCGGTCGAGCTCAGCGAGGGGGCGGGAGGGGGGCAGGGTCTCGGTCCGCTCGATCAGGTCGCGCTCGAGCTCACGCCGTAGGTGACGCTCAAACCCAGTCAGCTGGTCGCGGTCGATCGGCGGCCGTTCGCCGCCGTCCGCCGTCGGTGGCTGCTGGCCGGCGGTGAGGCCGAGGGTGCGGCGGATCCGCTGCACGTCGACGCCGACCACGCCCGATCCCTCGGCTTGCCCGAAGGCGGCGATCGCCAGCCGCGCCAGGTCCCGCATCGCGTCCTCGTCGCCAGCCGCGATCGCCTCGCGGATCGCCTCGCTGAGCTCGTCCATGTCGAAGCGCTCACCGTCGCCGGCCGGCGGGCCGCCCTCGGCGTGCTCGGTGACCCCGCGCTGCACCGCCTCGGCCTCGGCGTTGCGGAAGAAGTAGCGATCGAAGATCAGCTCGAAGACGCGGCGGTCGTCCTGCGACTTGGCGATCGTCGCCGCCAGTGCCTCGCGGAAGTCGGCGCGCGAGGTCCAGTCGACGTAGTCGAGGGCGGCAAAGGCGTCGAGGATCTCGGAGGTCCCGACCGCGACTCCCTCGCCGCGTAGCTCCTCGCAGAAGCCGAGCAGCTTCGCCGCCATCCCGGGCGGCCCGGCGTCAGCTTTCGGTCCGTAGGGGGTCGGCAAGTTTCACCCCGACGCGCTCGGCGACCAAATCGATGTCGGTGCGGTGCTTGACGATGATCGACATTGACTGGGTGAAGGTCTCGCGGTCGATGTCCTCGGCGCCCATCAGCAGCAGGGCACGGGCCCAGTCGATCGACTCGGCGATCGAGGGCGGCTTCTTCAAGTCCAGCGAGCGGACCATCCGGACCACCTCGACCAGCTTCCGCGCCAGCGTCTCGGAGAGCTCCGGCGTGTGCAGGCGGACGATTTCCATCTCCCGCTCGATCTCGGGGTAGTCGAGCCAGAGGTAGAGGCAGCGCCGCTTCAGCGCCTCGGTCAGCTCGCGCGAGTCATTGGAGGTGAGGACGACGATCGGCATCGTCGTCGCCGCAACCTGACCCAGCTCGGGGATCGTGATCTGGAAGTCGGAGAGGAGCTCGAGCAGCATCGCCTCGAACTCCTGGTCGGTCTTGTCGATCTCGTCGATCAGCAGGACCACCGGCTCGGGGCTGGCGATTGCCTGCATCAACGGCCGCTCGAGCAGGAAGTCGGCACTGAAGATGTCGTCCTGGACGTCGCCCCAGCCCGCCTCGCCGCCGGCCTGGATCCGCAATAGCTGCTTGCGGTAGTTCCACTCGTACATCGCCTTTGCCTCGTCGAGCCCCTCATAGCACTGCAGTCGAACTAACTCGCGACCGGTGGCGCGGGAAAGTGCCTTCGCCAGCTCGGTCTTGCCGACGCCGGCGGGGCCCTCGACCAGCACCGGCTTCCCGAGCTGTTGGGCGAGGAAGGAAACGAGCGCGGCTGGCTCGTCGGCGAGGTACCCGACCTCGGCCAGAGACCGCTTCACATCTGCGACAGAACCATCGGGCATGGTCGCCGATGATAATCCCGGCTCGTGCTCGACCTCGCACCGCCCCTCCTCGCGCTGCTCCCGCATAGCCCCACGCCCTACATCACGCTGATGCTGGCGGGGTTCGTCGTCGGCATCCTCGGCCACCTCACCCGCGCCCGCTGGTTGATCGCCGCCGGGGTGATTCTGATCTTCCTCGGTGCCCTGCTTTTCCCCCTCCTTGCCAACGTGACGACTGAAGATCGGCCTCCCCCGATCGAGGAATCACGCGGGGACAGCAGTGAATAGCGGGTAAGAATCAGGGATATGGGCCGTCTTGACGAAGTCGATCTCTCGCTCAGCCTCAGCCGTGAGGAGGAAGCCGAGGGACTCAAGCGGGAAGGCGAGCGCCTGGCGCAGTTGCGGTTGACGCTGGGCGGGTTGATCGGCGAGGTCCAGTTGGGGCCGCCGTTGGTCATCGTCTTCGAGGGTTGGGACGCCTCCGGCAAGGGTGGTGCGATCAAGCGCTTGGTGGCGCCGCTCGACCCGCGCCACGTGCGCGTGTCCCAGTTCGCCGCCCCGACCCCAGACGAGAAACGGCACCACTTCCTCGGCCGCTTCTGGCCGGCGCTGCCGGGCTGGGGTGGGATGACCGTCTTCGATCGCTCCTGGTACGGACGGGTGCTGGTCGAGCGGGTCGAGGACTTTGCCACTCGCGCGCAGTGGGAGCGCGCCTATGGCGAGATCGACGACTTCGAGCGCGGCCTCGCCGACGAGGGGGCGATCATCATCAAGTTCTGGCTTCACATCTCTGCCGATGAGCAGTTGAAGCGGTTTGAAGCCCGAGCCGGTAACCCGCTCAAATCGTGGAAGCTCACCGACGAGGACTGGCGCAACCGGAAGAAGCGCCCCGAGTACCAGGCGGCAGTGGAGGAGATGGTGGAGCGAACCGACCGGCCGCACGCCCGTTGGCACCTCGTCGCAGCTGAGTCGAAGCGCTTTGCCCGGGTTGAGGTGATGCACCTCGTCAACGAGGAAATCGAGGCGGGAATGAGGCGCTGGGGGCAGGTTCCGCCGCCCCGCCCCTAGAATCACGGCTCGGTCCTGATCTCGATCACGAGGAGTCCCATCTCTTGAGCCGTTTCCGAATCTTTGCGCTGTTCGCGACCCTGGCCGCCCTGACTACCGTTTTTGCCGCCTGCGGTGGCAGCGATGACAGCGGCAGCAGCAGTGAAGACCCGCAGAAGGTGATTGAAAACGCCAGCCTCAAAGGGGTTAAGAGCGGCGAACTCGACCTCTCCTTGCACGTCAAAGCCGAAGGCGAGGAAGGCGGTGACGTCGCGGTCGAGCTTTCCGGTCCGTTCGAAGCCGGCAGCAGCGATGAACTGCCCCAGCTCGAAATAAATGCGGAAGTCAGCGGCTCCGCTGGCGACGAAGACCTCGACTTCGAGGGCGGCCTGACGGTCCTCACCGATCGTGCCTTTGTCAACTACGAAGGGTCCGACTACGAAGTCGATCCGACCACTTACGGCTTCCTCAAGGCGGCCTTTGAACAGACTCAGCAGCAAGGTGGCGAAGAAGACATCACCGCCTGCCAAAAAGCGGCCGAAGGGATCAAATTCAGCCAGTTCGCCGAAACCTTGACCGACGAAGGAGAGGTCGACGTCGAGGGGACTGCAACCACCAAAGTCAGCGGTGACCTCAACGTCGGTGGGGCGATCGACGCCCTGATCAAGCTGACCGAAGACCCCGCCTGCAGCTCCCAGCTTGAAGCCGCCGGCCCGCTGCCGCTAAACGAACTTGAAGAAGCTAAGGGCGAACTTTCGAAGGCGATCGAAAAAGCCCACATCGATCTCTACGTTGGCGAGGACAACATCATCCGCAAGGTTGCGGCTGAACTGACGATCGCGCCGCCTGAAGCGAAAGACGAAAAGGTCGAACTGGAGCTCGAACTGACCCTCAGTGGGGTCAACGAGGAACAGAGCTTCTCTTCGCCCGCTGACGCGAAACCGCTCGAAGCCCTCTTCAATAAGCTCGGCGTGAACCCGCTCGAACTGCTGGAAGCTGGCGGTAGCGGCGGTCTCGGCGGACTGCTCGAAGGGATCACCGGCGGTTTGTCCGGTGGGTCTTCCTCGGGAGGCAGCTCCAACGACGCGTACGCGGAATGCCTGCGGGAAGCCAGGAAAACGGCGAGCGACCTGCAGAAATGCGCGAGCCTGCTCCAGTGACGAGCGGGCTCGCTCCCACTTTGTGAACTCGAGCGCCCCACGGCTGAGTCCGTCCTTTTTGAGGACGGCTCACGGCTGGCCCTACCTGCTGACGCCGCTGATCCCGGTTGCGGTGGCGCTCGAGCTCACCCACGCCTCGGCGACCCTGGTCTTCGCCGCCTCGGCGCTGGGGATCATCCCGACGGCGGCGCTGATGGGGCGGGCAACCGAGGAGCTCGCGGCCCGCTCGGGCCCCGGGATCGGCGGCTTCCTCAACGTCACCTTCGGCAACGCTCCGGAGCTGATCATTGCCCTCTTCGCCCTCAGTCAGGGGCTGCAGGAGGTGGTCAAGGCTTCGCTCGTCGGCTCGATTCTCGGCAACCTGCTGTTGGTGCTGGGGGCGGCGATGCTCGCCGGCGGGCTCCGCCGCGACAAGCAGACCTTCAACCCGACCAGCGCCGGCGTGCAGACGACGATGCTGATGCTGGCCGGCGCCGCCCTGGTGATGCCGGCCATCTTCGAGCTGATCGAGGGCCAGGGTCTGCCCTCGCCGGGAGCGGAGTCGGTCAACTACGACGGCACCGTCGAGCACCTTTCGCTGGCGGTGGCGATCGTCCTCATCGCCACCTACGTGGCCGGTCTCTTCTTCTCGATGAAGACCCATCGCTCGCTCTTCAATCCCGAGTACGAGGAGGAGGACACCTGGGGCTGGTCAGTCCGTACCTCGATGATCGCCCTGGCGATCGCCGGGCTACTGGTCGGGCTGATGTCGGAGGTCCTGGTCGGCTCAATCAGCGAGGCCTCCGAGTCGATCGGCCTCTCCGAGTTCTTCGTCGGGGTGATCGTGGTCGCGATCGTCGGCAATGCGGCCGAGCACTGGGTCGCGGTGTTGGTAGCGGTGAAAGACAAGATGGACCTCGCGGTCAACATCGCGATCGGGTCCAGCGCCCAGATCGCCCTCTTCGTCGCCCCGGTGCTGGTCCTCGCCTCTTTCTTCCTCGGCCCGTTCCCGCTCGCCCTCGTCTTCAACGGGTTTGAGCTGGCGGCGATCCTGATCGCGATCCTGGTCGCCCACCAGGTGACCACCGACGGCGAGTCGAACTGGTTCGAGGGCCTTCAGCTTCTCGCCCTCTATTTCGTTTTCGGCCTAGCCTTCTACTTCGCCTGATGGAAGCCCTCCTACTTCTCTTCAGCTTCGCCGTCGTCCTCGCCGGGGCGCTGCTGTTCACCAACGCGGTCGAGTGGATCGGCCACAAACTGGGTCTCGGTGAGGGGGCGGTCGGCAGCATCCTCGCCGCGGTTGGGACGGCGATGCCGGAGACGCTGATCGCGATCGTCGCCCTGCTGGGGGCGGCTGAGGGCTCCGAAGACGTGGCGATCGGGGCGATCGTCGGCGCCCCGTTCCTGCTCGGGACCCTGGCGATGGGCCTGGTCGGCCTCTTCGCCTACCTCTACCGGGACAAACGGGAGCAGGGGGTGGAGCTGCGCGCCCACAAGCCGACGCTCGAGCGCGACCTCGTCTTCTTCCTCGTCCTCTTCGCGATCGGCGGCCTGCTGGCCTGGGGGCCGCCGGCCGAGATTCGGATCGCCTTCGGCGTCGCCTTCATCCTTGCCTACTTCCTCTACATCGCCCTCACCCTGCGTGGAGGCGGCGAGGTGCAGGAGGAGGAGAGCCTCAACGCGCTGATCTTCGAGCGCCGCCGCGAGCGGGCCGAAGACCCGGCGCTTGCCCTCTGCGTGATCCAACTTCTTGTCGGGCTGGGGGCGATGGTCGGCGGCGCCCACCTCTTCGTCGAGGAGCTGCTCCACATCGCCGAGAGCATCGGCGTCGAGGCCCTGGTGCTGGCGCTGATCCTGGCCCCGCTTGCAACCGAGCTGCCGGAGAAGGTCAACAGCTTCTTCTGGGTGCGGGAAGGGAAGGACGCTTTGGCGCTCGGCAATATCACCGGGGCGATGGTCTTCCAGTCGATGGTCCCGGTCGGGATCGGCCTCATCTTCACCGACTGGGAGCTGACCTGGACTGCGATCCTCTCGATCGGCCTCGGCCTCGCCGGCGGCCTCCTCGCCTACGAGAGCCTGCACGTCTCCGGCCGCTTCAAGCTGCCGGCCGTGATCGGCTGGTTCGTGCTCTACGCGAGCTTTATCGTCGCCGTCGCAGTCAGCGCCTGATCAGGCGACGGCGAGTTCGCCCAGCGCCTTGAGCACGAGGTCGTCGTGCTTTTTCGGCTGAACTTTGGGGAAGACCTTGGCGATCTTCCCCTTCGGGTCGATGATGAAGGTCGCCCGCTGCACTCCCATGTACTTGTTGCCGTACATCGACTTCTCGACCCAGGTGCCGTAGGCCTCGGCGACCGCGTGATCGGCGTCGGCAAGGAGGGTGAAGTCGAGGTCGTATTTGCCGGCGAACTTGTCGATGTCCTTGATCTCGTCGGGGGAGATGCCAATCACCCGCGCGCCAGCGGACTTGTAGTCGGGTTCGCGGTCGCGGACGCCGCAGGCCTGGACAGTGCATCCGGAGGTATTGGCCTTTGGGTAGAAGTAGAGAACGACCGTCTGTCCCTTGAGGTCGGACAGCTTCACCTTCTCGCCGTTCTGATCGGGCAGGGTGAAGTTGGGCGCTTTGTCTCCTTCGGCGAGCATCGCTACTCCTCTGGCTCGGGGTCCGGCTCGGGTCGTTCCTCTTCTTCTTCGAAGTCGTCGTCGCTCGCTTCGAGCGCACCGGCGACGAGGGCATCGCCCTGGTTGCTTGCCTCGAACTTCTCCAAGGCCCGGTCGCGGCTCTCTTCGTCGACGGGAACGTCATCGGATACCCGGACCCAATCTGCACCTTCAATGCCCTCGAGGTTGTTGAAGACCTCCTGGTCGGGGGCAGCGGAGTCGTCGACGATCACCACCACCTCGGTCTGGGGGTTGAAGTAGGTCCCCGGCTGGTTGAGCATCTCCTCAACCTCGTAGAGGTTCTCCTGGGCGGCGGCCATCAGCCCGATCCTACGAAATCTGAGAGCTGTCTTTCCGTCTCGACCTCGACGTCCAGAGGCTCCTGTCCTTCGCGCATCCGGCGTTCGTTGCGGGCGACGACCAGCTGCCGGACTTCAGCGCGCAGCTCGGCGTTGATTGCCTCCTCTCCGCGCGGCCCTTTCTCATCGGTTGCCAGTAGCCGCTCGGTCTCGGCCTCGACGTCCAGCGCCGGCTCGCCTCGCTGCTGGCGCCGAGTCGATTTCGCTTCCAGCATTTGGCGTACCTCGGCTGCTTGTACGGCAGGGTCGAAGGGGGGCGGCGCCCCGCGAGGGGAGGGCAGCACCTCGGAGTTGATCGCGAAGGGGCCCTTGCCGAAGGAGCTCCAGGTGGCCGCCGAACGGTGGAAGAGGTAACCGGCGATTGGAGCCGCGATGCCGGAGATAGCCAGCAGCACAGCCCCTTTCTGGGTAGCCGTCAGTGCCAGCACTAGCTCCATTGAGCAAGGGTAAAGCGCGTGGATGCCCCGGTTCGAGACCTAATTGTCCGCTAACCTTGTGGGCCGATTGACTGATCAGTCAATCGGTGGAACGCCAGCCTCCCGGCGGCGCTCCCGCAAACTTCAAAGAAACGCGAAGAAAAGGAGCACCGACCGGTGGTCGACTTCACCCTTACCGACGAGCAGAAGGACTTGCGCGAGCTGGCTCACAGCTTCGCCGAGAAAGACATGCGCAATGTCGCCTGGGAGTACGACGTTGACGGCACCTGGCCCCAGGACGTGATCGAGAAGGCCTGGGAGGTTGGGTTGATGAACACCCACATCCCCGAGGCCTATGGCGGTCCCGGCCTCGATTACCTCTCCGGCTGTCTGATCGAGGAGGAGTTCGGCTGGGGTTGCTCCGGCATCGGAACCTCCCTGGCAGCCAACGGCCTCGCCTCGGCCCCGATCACTCTCGGCGGCTCCGAGGAGACCAAGAAGAAGTACCTGGGGATGCTGACCGAAGCCCCCAAGCTTTGCTCCTTCGGTCTGACCGAGCCGGACGCTGGCTCCGACGTCAGCGGCATGAAGACCAAGGCCGTGAAGAAGGGCGACAAGTACGTCATCAGCGGCTCCAAGTGCTTCATCACCAACGGCACCTACGCCGACTACTTCACGGTTTTCGCCAAGACCGACCCTGAGGCCGGCCACCGTGGGATCAGCGCCTTCGTCGTCGACGCCGACCTCCCCGGGGTCTCCGTTGACAAGAAGGAGGACAAGATGGGTCAGCGGGCGTCCAATACCGCGACCATCTCTTTCGACGAAGTCGAGATTCCGGCCGAGAACCTGCTGGCCGAGGAAAACAAGGGCTTCAAACTGGCGATGATGACCCTCGACCGGACCCGTCCCGGCGTCTCGGCGATGGCTGTCGGTATTGCCCGCGCCGCGCTCGAGTACGCCACGGACTACTCCAAAGAAAGGGTTCAGTTCGGGGTCCCGATCGCGATGCACCAGGCGATCCAGTTCATGATCGCCGACATGGCGACCAAGGTTGAGGCCGGCCGTCTGCTGGTCTGGAACTCCGCGTTCCTGCTCGACCAGGGCGTCCGCAACTCGAAGATCTCCTCGATGGCGAAGCGCTTTGCCGCCGACTCGGCCATGGAGGTCACCACCGACGCTGTCCAGGTCTACGGCGGCTACGGCTTCATCAAGGAGTACCCGGTGGAGAAACTGATGCGCGACTCGAAGATCATGCAGCTCTACGAGGGGACCAGCCAGATCCAGCGCCTGGTCATTGCCAAAGAAGTACTGCTGCCGCGCCCGGTCGACGACGCACCGGCGCCGGACGCCAAGGCTCAGGCTTCCGAGCAGAGCCAGTCCGAGCAGGCCGCCGCAACGGTCTAGCTCTCAGAGCAGAGAGATTCACCGAGCCGCCGGCCCCCGGGCCGGCGGCTTTTTTCGTGCTCAAAGCGGCTAAAAGAATGAAAGGGAGTGGTGCTACGGGGAGAAGCAGGGTCCGCCGGACCTTTAGTTCGCTATGCGGAGAAAAAGACCGGCGGACCCTGTGCATGGACGGCTTGCGGATCTTGCTGGACGGCAGCACGGAGTTGTCTCGATTCGTCAGTTGGTTGGGCCGCTGGGCTACTCGCGTAGCTCTGTCCATCGTGCGGTTCAAGCAGGTCGTCTGCATCGACTGCACCCAGGCGTCTTCGCGGTTGGCCACACTCGCCTATCCCTGCATGGTCAATGCCTTGGCGCTGTGCTCGCTTCTGGACCCAATGCCGTTCTCAGTCACCTATCCGCCGCCTGGCTTTGGGACCTCACGAAGAGCTCGCCTCTACCTGCTTCGGTGACCACCCCGATTCATCGCAAGCCACGACACCCGCTTCGCCTCCACGAGGTGCGCATGCTCCTCGAAAGGATCGGGCGATGCTCGAGGGCATTCCAGTTACGGCGGTGCCGCGAACGCTTCTCGACCTGGCTGCATCCGTTCGCTTCGATTGGTTAGAGCGGATTCTGGAGCGCTCCGAAGAGCTGGGAGTCTTCGATCTGCGGGCCGTTGAAGACTTGCTCTCGCGCACGGTCGGCCACCACGGTCACGGGCGGCTGCGGCGGGCGATTTCGCTCTATCGGCCGATGAGCTTCACCCGCTCTGGACTCGAGCGGCGGTTTCTCGAACTGGTGATCGAGGCCGGCCTGCCGCAACCGCGCACGAACTTCGTCGAGCACGGCTTCGAGCTTGATTGCTACTGGCCGGAGCACCGCTTTGCGGTGGAACTGGACATGTTCGAGACGCACGGGACGCGGGCGGCGTTCGAGCGCGACCGCGAACGGCAGGAGGAGTTGCTGCTGACCGGCATCGCGATGACGCGGGTGACCGGACCCCGCCTGGAGCGCGAACCGGAGGCGGTGATCGAGCGGGTAGGGCGCCTGCTCAGCGGGCGGGAGCCGCGTCGCGTTTCTTCGAGGCCTTCAGGCGCTTGACTTTCTCGAGCTCGACCTTGCGCAGGCGGATCGCCTCCGGGGTGATTTCGACGCACTCGTCCTCGCGGACGAACTCGAGCGAACCTTCGAGGGAGAGCCGCGTAGCCGGCGCCAGCCGGACCAGCACATCGGCGCTGGCGGCACGCATGTTGGTCTGCTGTTTGGCCTTGGTCGGATTGACGTCGAGGTCGTCGGAACGCGAGTTCTCGCCGACGATCATCCCTTCGTAGACTTCCTCTCCCGAGCCGACGAAGAGCCTGCCCCGATCTTGGAGGCTCATCAGTGAGTAGCCCGCGCTCTGGCCGCGCCGGTCTGCCACCAGGGACCCGGTCTGCCGCGTCCGTAGCTCCCCGGCCCACGGCTCCCAGCGGTCGAAGACGTGGTGCAAAAGGCCGCTGCCGCGGGTGGCGGTGAGGAACTCGGTGCGGAAGCCGATCAAGCCGCGGGCCGGAACCAAGTACTCCATCCGCACCCAGCCGGTCGAGTGATTGACCATCTGCTCGAGTCGCCCTTTGCGCCCGGCCAGCATCTGGGTGACGTCGCCGACGTGATCCTCTGGGACGTCGATAGCCAGTCGCTCGACCGGCTCGTGAATCTTCCCGTCGATCTCCCGCGTCACCACCTGCGGCTGCCCGGCGGTCAGCTCGTAGCCCTCGCGCCGCATGATCTCCAGCAGCACGACAAGTTGCAGCTCGCCGCGACCCTGCACCTCCCAGGCGTCGGGCCGCTCGGTGTCGTTGACCCGCAGTGAGACGTTGCCGACCAGCTCCGCGTCGAGCCGCGAGCGGATCTGGCGCGCGGTTAGCTTGTCGCCGCCCTGGGTGCCGGCGAGGGGCGAGGTGTTGATCCCGATCACGACCGAGAGTGAGGGCTCGTCGACGGTGATTACCGGCAGCGGCTGCGGGTTCTCCGGGTCAGCGAGCGTCTCGCCGATGGTCACCTCTTCGATTCCGGCGACGGCGATAATTTCTCCCGGGCCGGCTTCCTCGGCAGCGACCCGCTCCAGTCCCTGCGTCACGTAGAGCTCGGAGACCGCTGCCCGGGCGACACTGCCGTCGGCCCGGCACCAGGCGATCTGTTGCCCGGAGCGGATGTTCCCCTGACGGACGCGACAGATCGCCAGCCGCCCCACGTAGGGGGAAGCGTCGAGGTTGGTCACGTGCGCCTGTAGCGGCGCCTCGGGGTCGTACTGCGGCGCCGGAATCTTCTCCAGCATCAGGTCGAGCAGGGGGGAGAGGTCGGTTCCCTCGACCCCCTCCTCAACCGAGGCCCAGCCGTCCTTGGCGTTGGTATAGACGATCGGGAAGTCGATCTGGTCGGAGTCGGCATCGAGGTCGATGAAGAGCTCGTAAACCTCCTCGACGACCTCGGCGATCCGCGCATCCGGGCGGTCGACCTTGTTGACGACAAGGATCACCGGCAGCTTCGACTCCAGTGCCTTACGCAGCACGAAGCGGGTCTGCGGCAACGGCCCCTCGGAGGCGTCGACCAGGAGCAGGACACCGTCGACCATGGTTAGGGCGCGCTCGACCTCGCCGCCAAAGTCGGCGTGGCCGGGCGTGTCGACGATGTTGAACTTGACGTCGCCCCGGGTCACCGCCGTGTTCTTGGCGAGGATCGTGATCCCCTTCTCGCGCTCGAGGTCCATCGAGTCCATCACCCGCTCGGCGACGTCTTGGCCCTTGCGAAAGGTGCCGGTCTGCCACAGCATCGCGTCGACCAGGGTCGTCTTACCGTGGTCGACGTGGGCGATGATCGCGACGTTGCGAAGGTCTTCTCGAGTTTTCATTGGAGTTGGAGAGTAGAGAGAGGGGGCATGTACCCCTGGGCAAAACGAAGCCCGCCTGGTGGCGGGCTTCGCAGACTGCTTAAGCGTTCGGAGAAGCTATTGCTGCTGAACGCTCGCTGCGGCCGGACCTTTCGGGCCTTCTTCGGACTCGTAGCTCACTTTGGCGCCCTCGGTGAGGGAACGGAAGCCCTCGCCCAAGATCGCGGAGTGATGGACGAAGACGTCCTTCGAGCCGTCGTCGGGCGTGATGAACCCGTAGCCCTTGTCGTCACTGAACCACTTGACAGTTCCAGTCGGCATGCATTGCCTCCACTTCATGTGCTGCGAACGCGGAGGATGCGGTAAAGCAACGACTGCGAGCGCTACGCACAACTTTCGCCGGTATCTACCGGCCCTAACGGTTGGGACCGTAGCAGGATCATCTGCCGCTGCGGACAACGTTCAGTTTTCGCCGCGACGGACCGATACCTTGAGAACGATGTTGCTGGTTCGAGGAACTCGCCGCCTTGCCTTAGCGGGAGCGGCAGCAGCGCTTTTGCTCGCGGTCCTGCCGGGTGGTGCTTCCGCTCTGGCGCTGAAGAAGCTTCATGGCCCGCTCTCGCCGGCGCTCGCAGGGCTGGCCAAGCCATCGGTTCGCGCTCTGCCTCCTGCCAGTGAAGCCCGCGCACTCGGCGTCGCGCCGAGTGGCCCGGGGAGTCTGGTTCGACGCGGCAACCGTGTGCTCGTCTACGTCCGGCTCGCGCCCGGCGCCGGCTCGCTGAGGCCCCTGCGCGCAGCCGGCGCCCAGATCGTCTCCGACGGTCGGCCCTACCGGACCGTCACCGGCAGCGTGCGCCCCGCCGATCTCCACGAGTTGGCTGCGACCCGTGGCGTCCTCGCCGTCTCTCCCGTGCGCGCCCCCGTGCTTCGCGCCAGTTGTGAGGGCGGCTCGGTGATCTCCGAGGGCGTGGCGCAGCTGAACGTCCTCGAAGCGAGGGACGACTTCTCCGTTGACGGCGATGGGATAACCGTTGGCGTCCTCTCTGATTCCTTCGACCAGGCGACCGAATCGGTGCCGGGTGGGCCGCTGGCGGCCGACGCCGAGGAGGACGAGGAAACCGAGGATCTGCCTGGTCCGCAGAACGAATGCGTTGGCCAGAAAAGCGCGGTCGATGTCCTCGAGCCCTACCTGCCGTTTGAAGTGGGCGAAGAAGGGCCCTACGACGAGGGCCGGGCGATGGCGCAGATCATTCACGACGTTGCTCCGCAGGCAGAGCTTTCCTTCCACAGTGCCTTCAACGGCGAACTCGACTTCGCCGAAGGAATCGAAGATCTGGCCGACGCTGGCGCCGACGTGATCGTCGATGACGTCGGCTATTTCGAAGAGCCGTTCTTCCAGGACGGTCCGGTGGCCGTCGCCGCCAACACGGTCAGCGAAGGGGGAAATACTTACCTCTCCTCGGCCGGCAATGACAACCTCTTCGACGAGGAAGGCAACGAAATCTCGTCCTGGGAAGCCCCGGCGTACCGCGATTCCGGTGACTGCCCGGGGGCGGTCCGGCCGTTGTCTGGCTTCAACGCCCAACACTGCCTCGACTTCAACCCGGAAGCAGCAGCCGTTGATCGCACCTTCGGGATCGAGGTCGAAGCCGAAGAAACGCTGACGGTTGATCTGCAGTGGGCGGAGCCGTGGTTCGGGGTCGACACCGACTTCGATGCCTTTCTTCTGGACGCGAAAGGGAACCTGCTGACCGCCGCCTTTGAAGAGAACGTCGGCGAAACCCAGCGACCGGTCGAGATCCTCCAGTGGACCAACCCGAGTGGCTCCGAGCGGGTCGTGCAGCTCGTCGTCAACCGCTTCACCGGGGTTGCCGATCCCCGCCTCAAGTTCATCTTCCTGCAGAACGGCGGTGGGGTTAGCGGGATCGAGTACCCCAAGTCGGGTGGCGGGGACGTGGTCGGCCCCTCGATCTTCGGCCACGCCGCTGCGGCTGGCGCGATCGCGGTCGGCGCCGTCCCCTTCAACGACGACGAAGAACCCGAGAGCTACTCCTCGCGTGGCCCCGCGACCCACTACTTCGGGCCGGTGGAAGGGGAAACTCCAGCCGCCGCTCTGCCCACGCCCGAGGCACTCTCGAAGCCGAACATCGCCGCCACCGACTGCGGGCGCACGACCTTCTTCGCCCGCCAGTCAAGCTCCGAATCGGGTGTCTGGCGGTTCTGCGGCACCTCGGCCGCTGCCCCCCACGCAGCTGGCGTGATCGCGCTGATGCAGGAGGCGGCACCGTCCCAAGATCCGGAGTTCCTCGGCGCTGCGTTGGCGGGGACGGCGGTGCCGGTCGGACTGTTTGGGCCGTGCGACGTCGGTGGCGGCCTAATCGAAGCGCTGGCAGCGGTGGAAGCCGCCGACGAAGAAACGGCGACGCCGACCCCGGATGAATGCGAAGCGCCCGACGCCTCCGGCGCGGTCTTCGTCGCCCCCGGTGATTGGGGTTCGGAAGAACCCCCGGAACCGCCGTTGGTCCCCACGACCCCGACGGTTTCTCCTCCGCTCCCGGTGCAGCCGCGGACTGCGCCGGCGACCTCCTTCGCCAAGCGCCCTAGCGCAACGACCAGAACTGACAGGAACCGAATCAAGCTCGTTTTTCGCTTTCGCTCCGACCAGAGCGACGCCACCTTCCTCTGCAAGGTCGACGGCGCAGCCTTCAAATCTTGTCCGCCGCGATTCGTCCGGCGCTTCTCGCCCGGCCGCCACGTGATCAAAGTCAAGGCTCGCGGCGCAACCGGCCTGATCGACCCGATCCCCGCCGTCTTCCGCTTCCGCGTGATCGCCGCCGGCTAGGAGGGGTTGTCGCCCAAGGGTGTCTCCGGTGCGGAGGGGGACGGCCGGCGCGCCTGGCGTCGCATCACCCAGTGCCCGGCCGCGAGGAGCCCAAGTAGCGCCAGGGCGCTGCCGATCACCAAGGGGTCGGTCAGCGAAAGGCCTTCGAGCCGGGTGCCGAAGTAGACCGAGATCGCGGTGATTGGCAGGTAGCCGATCAGAGTCGTCCAGATGAACCGCCAGACCGGGACCCGGGCCGCGCCCGCCGCGTAGGAGACGATGCTGAAGGGAAGGATCGGGATCAGCCGCATCGCGATCAGCAGCGTCGCCCCGCCGCGCTCGATTGCTTTCTCGGCACGCTCGAAGCGCTCTTCGCCGAACCAGCGGTCGAGCAGCGGGCGCGCGACCCGGCCGCCGATCGCCCAGCAGATCAAGCCGTTGAGAAGCCAACCGGTCATCACCAGCGCCATCGCCGGGAAGAAGCCGTAGGCAAAGCCGGCCGCCGCGTCGACGATCTCGGCGGGATAGAAGACGACGCTGTGGAGGAGGGCGAGGGCGAGGATCAGCAGTGGCCCGGCGGCGCCGAGGCTGTCGATCTCCCGCCGCACCTCCTCGTGGTCACCCTGGATCGCAGCGTTTGCCGCTTCCCGCAGCGGATCGACGGCGACGACAATCGCCGCCATCAAGGCGATTCCGGCCAGGGTGATCCCGATCTCTGCCCACGGCAGGCGGCTCCGCTCCATCCGCCCAGGCTAGATGGAGATCAGTGGTCAGGTGCCGCTTCAGCCGCCGCGGCAGGAGACAATGCCGCGGCGACCGAAACGAACATGAGAGCGGGGCAAAGGAGGAAAGGGGAACTTTGCACCCTCATCGAAATTAAGTATAAGCGGCGCAGCGGCGGGCGGCGGGCGAACGGACGGAAGTTGGTTATCCGGCCAAACGCTCGGCCAGGCCGGAGTGTCTACCGCCGCTGTCGTCGCGGCCAGCCGCCGCGGCGAGGGAGACCTGGTCGCCGACCAGGACGCAGCTGTTGCGGGCGCGGGTGATCGCGGTATAGAGAAGCGGCCGGGTCAGCATGCGTGAGTGCGAGCGATGGCAGACGCCGACCACCACCGGTACCTCGCAGCCCTGGGCCTTGTGGACGGAGATCGCGTAAGCGAGACGCAGGGTGCCGGTCTCCCCGTAAGGAATGACGAGAGAACCACCGTCGTCGGTGTCGACCAGGATCGTCTCGTCCTCGGGGCTGTCGGCCCGGAGAAAGACGATCGACCCGTTCATCAAGCCCAGCTCGTGCGAGTTGCGGGTCTGGATCAGCCGGTCACCGATCCGGAAGCGGTCGCTCAGAGCGCGCTTGCCATCGGGGTTCAGCTCCGCCTGCAGGCGCTCGTTTAGGGCGTCGATTCCAACTGGCCCGCGGTACATCGGTGCCAGCACCTGCACTTCGCGGATCGGGTCGACCGCGAATTTCGCCGGCGCCCGCTCGGCGACGACTTCGACCACGGTCTCCAGTGCTCGCTCCGCCGTCCCCCGCTCGATGAAGAAGAAGTCGTGATCCTGGTCGGGGCCCGGCTTGAGGTGGGGGGGCCGCCCGTGGTTGATCTCGTGGGCGGCGGTGGTGATCATCGAACGTGCCGCCTGGCGGAAAATCTGGGTCAGGCGCACAACTGGAGCGGCCCCGGAAACGATCAAGTCCTCGAACGGCTTGCCGGCGCCGATCGGCGGCAGCTGGTCGGCGTCGCCGACAAAGACAACGTGGGTGCTCTCCGCCAGCCCTCCCAAAAGCACCTCCGCGAGGCGCAGGTTCAACATCGAGGACTCATCGACGATCACCAGGTCGACGGGGAGCGGCCGGCCGGGGCGGAAGGCGGGCTCACGACCCGGCATCCACTCGAGCAGGCGGTGGATCGTTTTCGCCTCGTGGCCGGTGGTCTCCTCGAGCCGCCGCGCCGCTCGCCCGGTCGGCGCGCAGAGGGCGATCGTCGCGTTTGCGGCTTCGGCCTCGACGACGATCTCCTTGGTCGCTTCGGTCTTACCGACGCCGGGGCCGCCGGTAAGGACCGAGACCCTCGCCGCGAAGGCGCCTCGCACCGCGGCCCACTGCTCGTCGGTCAGTTTCCCCCGCGGGGTTTCGCCGGGATCGTGGTCAAGGTGGGGAGGGGCGCCGGCACGCGCCGCCAGCGTCGCCGCGACCGCAAGCTCGCTGGCGTGGGTGCCCTCGCGGTAGATCCGACCCTCGTCCTCGACCACCCCTCGCGCTTCGAGTAAGACGTCGGGGTCGGCGGCGATGCCGATCAACTTTGCCGTGCGCCGCCCGAGCTCCTCCAGCGGCAGGTAGCTGTTGCCCTGCTGCTCGGCCTCGATCAGCGCGTAGAGCGCTGCCGCCTGGGCCCGGCGACTCGATTCCGGCGGCACATCGGCGGCGAGGGCGATTTTGTCAGCGCGGAGGAAGCCGACCCCCGGCACCTCGGTCAGGCGGTAGGGATCCTCGTGCAGGATCGCCATCGACTTGTCGCCGTAGCGGGCGTGGACCGGCGCCGCCAGGTGGGCAAGGCCATGGGGTGCCAGCTGCACGTGGAGGTCGCGGATCGCGCGGCTGGCGTACCAGGACTGGGTCGCCGCCGCCGCTTGGTCGGGGCTGACTCCGCGCAGCGAGCCGAAGACCTGTTCGGGGTTGGCGGAGATCGCTTGCAGGACTCCCTCGCCGTACTCGTCGACCAGCTTCTCCGCCCGCTTCTCGCCGATGTGGCGCAGCGAGGTCAGGTAGGCGACCTGGCCCTCGCGGTCGGTGGGGTCGAGGGGCAGGGCGCCCTGGGCCCGAAGTTGGCGACCGTAGCGATTATGGGCCTGCCACTCGCCGCTAACTTCGGCCCGGTCGCCGGCATCGAGGTGAGCCACCGGGCCGACCATTGCGAACCCTTCGCCGCTGTCGGTCTCCTGCACCTCGAGCACGGCATAGCCGTCGTCTTCGGCTTTGAAGATGACGCCGATCACCTCGACCGTCCCGCTGTAGGAGGCCGCGTCGGCGTCGAAGAGGGTCGCCACTCGGGTCACGCACAAAGGCTAGGCGCCACCGAGGCGGGACCTACCAGGTCCGAAGCCGCAGTTTCCGGTCGCGACGATGATTTAGGTTCGTCAGATGGCGCCCGCACCACCCAATGCCGGCCTCTGTGACCGCTGCCGTCACCAGCGATTGGTCCCGAACACGCGCGGCTCAGTCTTCTCTCTCTGCGAGCGCTCGCGGACCGACCCCGAGTTCCCGCGCTACCCGCGGCTGCCGGTCCTCAGCTGTCCGGGCTTTGAACCGACTCCGCCTCGGTCTCCCGAGCGGCGCCAATAGCGGCGCCGATCAGACCGAGCCCGAAGATCACCGCGGCGAGGCCGACCAGGGAGCCGAGGAAGGGGACGAGACCCACCGCCTGAAGGATTCCCAGCCCGGCGAGGAAGGCCCAGAGGCGGCTGTGCGGCTCCTTCACGAGCCGGCGCCCGAGGGCGTAGGCGGCGACGACGTAGGCGACCGCCCCCAGTGGCAGGAGGGCGAGCAGGATCAGGAAGGCGAGGGGTATTCCGACGACGAGGACGGCGGCAAGGAGAGCCGCGACCGGCAGGCCGATCGCAATCGCGATGCCGATCGCGATCACCGGTCCGATCCGTTCGCGCGAGCGCGCGGCAAGGGCATCACCGGCCCTGGGCGCGATCAGCAGCAGCAGAACGCCGAGGATCGCCATCGAGATGGTGATCCCGAGCCAGAAGGCAAAGGCACCGATCAGGGGAAGGAAGTCGGTTGAGTCGTCCCAGTCCCCCTCGGTGACGTGGCCGCGGACGATCGCGTCGCCGGAGACGATCGGCCGCTCGTCGCCGTAGCGGACGTCGCCGCTGACGTAGGCGCTGGGCAGCAGACGGGCCTGGCCGCCGAAGGTGACCAGGTCGCCGTCGATCCTGCCGGCGATCGTCGCGTCGCCGGCGAAGAGGACGACGTCGCCGTCGACCTCTCCCGTCAGCCGCAGGTCGCCGCTGGCGATGTAAATCCCCGCGACCGTTTCCCCGCGGGGGACGGTGACGTCACCGGAGACGACGACGATCGCGTCCCCCTCGCGATCCGTCGTCTGCGCCGCCGCGGCCGCCGCCGGCAAGGCGAGGGCCGCGATGGCAATCAGAACGAAGAGGGACGAGAGGCGCCGCATTCGGCCCTACCCTAGCTGCGTTATCTAACTCCGCATCGGGTCCGGTTCGCCGAGGATGCTGACCGGAGGCGCCTCGTAGACACCGCCAGGCACGCCGCCGATGATCACCATCCGGATCCCGTCCGGCCCTGGCCAGACCTTGCGCATCGTCCCCGAGGCGACCCGGGCCATGTGCTCGGGGTCGAGCGGAAACCGCTCGCCGTCGATCTCGATCTCGCCGCCGCCGCGGAGCGCCATGAAGACCTCCTCCTGGCCGTCTTCGGCGTGGTCATGTTCTGGGTAGTTCTCGTAGTTGGGCGGCATGTCGATCACCTGCAGGCCGAACGACTCGACCCCCAGTTCGGCCCGGGCCCGTTTAAACGCACCCAGGAACACCGCCTCCATCTCGTCGATCCTCTTCACCGCGTACTCGGCCATCTCTCCTCCTCTGCAGCGTGATCCCGGCTCGAGACCGGGCTTTCAAACGAACGTTCGTGCTTTTTTGTACCGTAAGTCTGTGATTTCCGTCACCGAGAAGGGCGCCCAGACCCGCGCCTCGATCCTGGACCGGGCCGTCGACGTCGCCTCGGTTGAAGGGCTCGAGGGCTTGACGATCGGGCGTTTGGCGGCGGAGCTGCGAATGAGCAAGAGCGGGCTCTTCGCCCACTTCGGCTCCAAGCAGGAGCTGCAGTTGGCGACGGTCGAAGCCGCCGGGCTGCGCTTCCGCAGCGAAGTGATCGCCCCGGCGCTCGCCGCCCCGGAGGGGGCACCGCGGATCCGCGCGATGGCCGAGCTCTACCTGAAACGGCTCGACTCCTACTCGGGCGGCTGCTTCTGGGCGGCAACCTCGGCCGAGTACGACGACCGGCCCGGCCCGGTGCGCGACGCAATCGCCGCCGCCCTCGACGCCTGGCTCGGTGAGCTTGAGCGGCAGGCTCGGATCGCCGGTGTCGATCGTCCCGAGCGCTTCGCCTTTGAGCTCTACTCGCTGGTGATGGGGGTCAATGCCCGCTACCGCCTCAGCGGCGATCAGCGAGTTTTCGAGTACGCCCGCGAAGCGATCGATCGGCTGCTGCTTGCGCTGCCCGGCGAACCCGGGTAGCTAGCGTTTCGGCGGCAGGTCACCTCGAAAGGAGCTTTGGATGGACGTCGCGATCAGCCTTCCCAATGCAGTGCCGGGAACCACCGGAAAGCAGCTGACGGAGTGGGCCCGGCGCGCCGACGCCCGTGGCTTCTCCAGCCTGGGGACGATCGACCGGGTCGTCTACGACAACTACGAGCCGCTGATCGCGCTTGCCGCCGCCGCGGCGGTTACCGAGCGGATCGGTCTCTGTACTTCGGTCTTGCTGGCGCCGCTGCGGCTGAATCCGGTCGACCTGGCGAAGAAAGCCCTGAGCCTCAACGCGCTCTCCGATGGTCGTTTCACCCTCGGACTTGGCCTGGGCGGTCGCGAAGACGACTACGAGGTCAGCGAGATCGACACGGAAGGCCGCGGCAAGCGTTTCGACGCGATGCTGGAGCGGATGCGTGAAGTCTGGGCCGGCGACGAGGTCGGTCCTTCGGCCGCGCAGCCGCCGCGCGTCGTGATCGGCGGTGGCGTCGATGCCTCCTTTGCCCGCGCCGCCCGTTTCGGCGAGGGCTGGATCGCCGGCGGCTCACCGCCCGACCAGTACGCGCCGATGGCGGGAAAGGCGAAAGCTGCGTGGGCGGAGGCCGGGAGGGAGGGCGAGCCACGTCTGATGGGCCTCGCCTACTTCGCCCTCGGGGACGACGCTGAGGCGAAAGCCCAGGCTTACCTCGGCGACTACTACGCCTGGCTGGGAGAGGACATCGCCAACTACATCATCGGCAGCGCCGCCAAGGACGCCGAGACCGTGCGTCGCTACGTCGCCGAGTTCGCCGCGGCCGGCTGCGGCGAGCTGATCTTCTGCCCGAGCAGCAGCGACCCGCAGCAGGTCGACCTGTTGGCCGACGCGGCCGGGATGTAGTGGGGGAGGATCGGGAGGTCCCTCCGTCGCAATTTGGGGAGGCTCCTCCGGGACCTCCCGATCCTCCTGCTCCCTACACTCGGCCGGTGGACCGGATGCTGCTTAAGGAAAAGCTGATGGAGGCCGGCGAGCCCTCCTACCGCGCCGACCAGGTGTGGGAGTGGGTGGCGCGTGGGGCGCGTGCCTACGAGGAGATGACCAATTTGCCGGTGGCGCTGCGCGAGCGGCTTGCCGGCGAGGTGCCGCTCTCGACCCTGGCGGTCGCCGCCGAGGCGAAGTCCGACGACGGCACCGTCAAGACCCTCTTCCACACCGCCGACGGCCGCCCGATCGAGGCGGTGCTGATGCGCTATCGCGACGGACGCCGTTCGGTCTGCCTCTCCTCGCAGTCGGGCTGCCCGCTGACCTGCACCTTTTGCGCCACCGGGCAGATGAAGTTCGGTCGCAACCTCGAGGTCGACGAGATCCTCGACCAGGCGCTCCACTTCCGCCGCACCGAAGAGATCGACCACGTCGTCTTCATGGGGATGGGGGAGCCGACGATGAACGTCGACAACGTCCTTGCCGCCTGCGAACGGCTGCCCGACCTCGGCGTCACCCATCGCCGCACCGCGATCTCGACCGTCGGCTGGGTGCCGGGGATCGACCGCCTCGCCGAGTGCCAGATGCCGGTCAGCCTCGCCCTCTCCCTGCACGCCCCCAACGACGGTCTGCGCTCGCAGATCATGCCGGTCAACGAGCGCTACCCGATCGCCGAGGTGCTCGCCGCCTGCGAGCGCTACCGCGCCGCCCGCCGCCGCAAGGTCTTCGTCGAGTACGTGATGCTCGACGGCGTCAACGACCACCCCGAGCACGCCCGCGAACTGGCCAAGTTGCTCGACCCGCGCGGCTACAAGGTCAACCTCATTCCCTACAACCCGACCGGCGCCTACGACGGCTCCTCACCGGAGCGGATCGAGCGCTTCCGCGCGATCCTCGCCGAGCACCGCGTCATGGCCACCGTCCGCCTCACCCGTGGTCGCGACATCGAGGCCGCCTGCGGTCAGCTCGCAGCAACCGCTGCCTGAGCTCTCGTAGAGAAACTGGCCAGCCAGCCAGTTACGATCCAGGAGATGGCAACGGTCGACACCACGACGCCGGTCGCGCGACCGCCGGAGATGTCCGGCAACCCGGTGCGACGCGTCGTCGGCGACCTCGTCGACGAGTGGCGGGGGAGGGGGAAGTTCCCGCCGGGTCCGACCGATTTCAGCTGGGCCCGCACCCACCAGATCGCCCACGACCCGCTGCCGCTCCTGCTCGACGCCTACGAACGTTTCGGGCCGATCTTCAGCATGCGGCTGCTGCACTCGCGGGCCGTCTTCATGCTCGGTCCGGAGGCAAACAACTTTGTCACCGTCGCCCACCCGGAGAACTTCCACTGGCGCGAGTCAAGCTTCGGCGACCTGATTCCGCTGCTCGGCGACGGCCTGCTGACGGTCGACGACGATTTCCACGATCGCGCCCGGGCGATCATGATGCCGGCCTTCCACCGCGAGCAGGTCGCGGCGGCGATCGAGGCGATGACGATCGAGGCCGACCAGGCGATCGACGCGCTGCCGGTTGGCGAGGTGGTCGATATCTACGAGTGGATGCGCAACCTGGCGATGCGGATCGCGATGCGAGCGCTGCTCGGCCTCGACCCCGACGAGGCCGGCAAGGGGGCAGCCGCGGCCGAGCACTTCGAGCGCGCGCTCGAGTACTACGGGATCGACTTCCACCTGCGGCTGCTGCGCGGGCCGGGCTCGCCCTGGCGGAAGATGGTTTCCTCGCGTGAGATCCTCGACGAGATCGTCTTCGGCGAGATCACCCGCCGCCGCGCCCACCCTGATCCGAGCCGCCGCGACATCCTCAGTCTCCTGGTCGCCGCCCGTGGCGCCGGCGGCGAGGAATTCAGCGACCGCGAGATCCGCGACCAGGTGATGACCCTGATGTTCGCTGGCCACGACACCTCGACCTCGACCCTCACCTTCATGCTGCTCGAGCTCGCTCGCCACCCAGAGGTGACCCGCCGCCTCCACGAGGAGCAGGACCAGGTGCTCGGCGGGGAGACGCCAACCCCGCTGCAGCTGGAAAAAGAGATGCCTTATCTGGAGATGGTGTTGGACGAGGTGCTGCGGCTCTACCCGCCGGCCTGGATCGGACCGCGGCGGGCGGTCCGCGAATTCGAATTTGGCGGCTACACCGTGCCCCAGGGCGCCTACGTCAACTACTGCTCTTGGGCCAGCCACCGGATCCCGGAGGTCTTTCCCCAGCCCGAGGCGTTCATTCCCGAGCGCTTTACCCGCGAGCGCAAGGCGGCGCTGCCGCGTGGCGCCTACGTCCCCTTCGGCGGCGGCTCCCGCATCTGCATCGGCAAGCGCTTCGGTCAGACCGAGGTCAAGCTGGTGGCGACGAAGCTGCTGCAGCGACTCCGTATCGAGGCCCTGCCCGGCCGCACGGTGACGATTCGCCAGATGCCTACGCTCTCGCCTCGCGGCGGGCTGAGGATGCGGATCTTCGGGCGCAGCTGAACGGCTCTTTCGCCGGCCTGGCGACAGTAAGCTTTCCACGCTGTGGGGCGAATTCGACTAACGGGGTTTCTCGCAGTGGTCGGAGTACTGATGGCGCTTTCGGCATCTCAGGCTGCCGCGGCCATTTACTGGGGCTCGGGCGGGGGCCTCGGTGCCGCCAACGCCGACGGTTCGAACCTGATTGGCAGCTACCCCTACGAAATCTCGAACGCTCCTCCTGAAGGCAGCATCGTCGCCGTGGCCGTCGATGGCAGCCACCTCTACTGGGGCGACCTCACCAAGGAAACGATCGGCAGCATGGCGTTGAGCGACACTCCGGACGGGCGCGTCCTCTTGAACGAGCCGAAGCTCTGGATTAACGAGGCGCTGGTGCCGAACGTGGAGCGACCGTGGGGGGTTGCGGTTGACGCCTCCCACCTCTACTGGGCGAGCACCGCCGGGGCGATCGGGCGCTCCAACCTCGACGGCAGCGCCGCCGACCGGACCTTTATCACCGGCCTCGCCGCGCCCTGCGGGTTGGCGGTCGACGGCAGCCACCTCTACTGGGGAGAACTGGAAACCGGTGCGATCGCTCGGGCCAAGCTCGACGGAACCGAAGTAGACCCGGATTTCATCACCGGCGCCGGCGACCCTTGCGGCGTCGCGGTCGACGCCTCCCACCTCTACTGGGCGAACACTGCGGGGGCGATCGGCCGCGCCGAGATTGACGGCGGTGACCCGGACCCAGCCTTCATCCCCTCGGCCGGTAGCCCCTGCGGTGTCGCTGTCGAAGCGGGCCACGTCTACTGGGCGAATTTCATCGAACCCGGCACCTTCGTCAGTCGTGCCAACCTCGACGGCAGCGGGGCGGCACCCCTGGTGGGAGCCCAGTTCTACGCGGCGATGTGCGGGGTGGCTCTGGACTCACGGGTGTTCCAGCCGCGCCCATTCCTGACGCCACCATCCTCGCCGATCCGCTTCGGCCCGATCGAGCGCCGGAAGCGAGGCCGCCTCCTGGTGCTGCCCGTCTACGTGGCCGAGCGAGGTGAGCTGACCCTCAACTCCCCGCCGGGAATCGGCTGGCGCCTCGACAAGGGCGCGCCGCCGCCTCCCTGGCGGGGTGGGACCTTCCGCTGGACCCTGAAGCTGTGGCCCGGGAGCGGCAGGGTGGGCAAGCGGATTCGGCGCCAGCTCGGGAACCACCGGCGGGCTCCGGTCAGCCTCGGCTTTAACTGGGAAGAACAGGGCCACACCCCGGTGGCGTCGAAGAAGCGCATCGCCTTCGCTCCGCCTTCGCGTCCCCGGAAATAGAAAGGGCGCCCAGAGGCGCCCTTTCCGCGGTCGAGCCTTCGAGCAGAGCTACTTGATGAACAGCATCTCCTCGTACTTCGGCAACGGCCAGAAGTCATCGGCGACCACGCGCTCGAGCTTGTCGGCCGCCTCGCGGACCTTGTCCATTGCCGCCAGCTGGTTGTCGCGGGCGTAGACGGCGAGGTCGATGCCCTCGACTCCGTCGGGGACCGCGTTGGCGTCTTTCAGCTCGCCGAGAGCGGCGACCAGCTCGTCGACCAGCTCGCGGACCTCGCCCTCGAGGGCGGAGACCCCGGCCTCGGTGATCAGGGCCAGCTGGCGCAGGCCGGCCGGCAGGATCAGCGTCTGGCCGATCGAGAAGGTCTCCTCCGCCTCGATGTTGGCGCGGATCGCGTACTGCTCGACCCAGACCTCGTAGCGGGACTCGAGCTCGCGTTTGCTGAGCACGTGGTACTTCTCGAAGGCGGCGACGGTGTCGTCAGCGAGCACCTCGGGCAGCGCGTCGGGGGTGGTCTTGAGGTTCTTCAGCCCCCGCTGCTCGGCCTCGGCGTGCCACTCCTCGGAGTAGTTGTCACCGCTGAAGCAAACGACCTTGTTCGCCGAGTAGGAATCTTTGACGATCTCCATCACGGCCTCGGGCATCCCGATGCCGGAGTTGATCTTCTCCTCCAGCTTGCCGGCCAGCTCGTCGATCGCCTCGGCGGCGATCGTGTTCAGGACCGTGTTCGGGAAGGCGAGCGACATGCTCGACCCGAGCGCCCGGAACTCGAATTTGTTGCCGGTGAAGGCGAACGGCGAGGTCCGGTTGCGGTCGCCGCCGTCCATCGGCAGCGGCGGCAGCACATCAGTGCCCAGCTCGAGGAAGGAGGCCGGCGTGTTCGGGTCGCCCTCGCCGGTGGCGATCGCCTCGAACGTTTTTTCGAGCTCGGCGCCGAGGAAGATCGAGATGATCGCCGGCGGCGCCTCGTTCGCTCCCAGGCGATGGTCCTGGCCGATGTTGGCGACCGAGGCCCGCAGCAGGCCCTGGTGCTTGTTCACCGCCTGAATCACCGCCGTGCAGAAGAACAGGAAGTGGATGTTGTCCGACGGAGTATCACCCGGGTTCAGCAGGTTGTCGCCAGTGTCGGTCCCCATCGACCAGTTGTTGTGCTTGCCGGAGCCGTTGACGCCGGCGAAGGGCTTCTCGTGCAGCAGGCAGACGAAGCCGTAGCGGCGGGCGACGTTTTCCAGCGTCTGCATCAGCAG
>DATDLJ010000026.1:0-3997 GCA_036519395.1 Solirubrobacterales bacterium
ATGTCCGCGAAGCGGCGATATGCAATCTGTCTTCTGCCCGCCATAGGCGGGCTCTACTTCAGGGAGCAGCCCCGTAGGGGCGCGACAAATTCCCGCGGGGGACGACCGGACCCCCTACCGGACCCGGCCCGAACCGGGCCATCCCTGGCCCGGTAGGTGAACCAGCTGTCATTGGTCGGCACGGCTCTGGAACCGAGCATTGGTGCATCAAGTCACCTAGTGCTCGTGAAAGGAGCATCTGATGTTCAAGAAGACCCTGATCGCAATGTTCGCGCTGCTCGCCCTCATGGTCCCGGCAGCGGCCTCGGCGGCGTCCAACACGGGCGCGGTCGTCTTCTCGAAATCCTCGAAAGTCGGGGATGAGGTCAAAGGCGGCCTCTTCGCTGTCAAGGACGGACGCCTCAACCAGTTGACCGAAGACCCGACTGACACCGAACCGACCTTCTCGCCGGACGGGCGCACGATCGCCTTCGCCCGCGGCGGCGACATCTACTCGGTGCGGCCGGACGGCTCGGGCCAGCGGCAGCTGACCAGCGGCCCCGAGATCGACTCGCTGCCGAAGATCGCCCCCAACGGGCGCTACGTCGTCTTCGAGCGGCGCGCGGCCGTGGGCGGTGCGGCCAGCCTCTACACCGTTGGCGCCACCGGCGGCGGCCTGCGGGCGCTGACCAGCGGCGCCGACGACCACGAAGCGGCCTTCTCGCCTGACGGCAAGTGGATCGTCTTCGTCCGCACCAGCGCAGCGATCAACCCGACCAACGGTGTCAGCAACGACGACGTCGCCGTGATCCGGCCGACTGGCTCGAGCGCCCGCCGTCTGACGCCGACCGCCGGTGTCGACGAGTTCGCACCGCGGTTCTTTGCCGGCGGCATCGTCTTCAGCCGGGGCGAGAGCGCGCCGGGCCCGGCCGCCTACGCCGACATCTACACGATGCTGCAAAACGGATCCAAAGTGAAGGCGCAGGTCGCCGGCGTCGGCTCCGCCTACGTCGAAGACGTCGCTCCGAACGGCAAAACGCTGATCTTCCGCCGCGCCCAGGGTCTCTGGGTCAAGAAGATCGGCCCGGGCAAAGCCCGCAAGCTGAGCGAGCTGCCGGACCAGTCGGAGACCAGCTCGGTCTTCTCCTCCGACGGCAAGCGGGTTGCTGCGTTCGTCGCGGTCGGCGAGGAACAGCAGTTGGTTTCGATCAACGTCGAGAACCGGCGTCAGTCCAGCCTCGCCCAGGGCTACGACTTTGACGAAGGCGAAGGCACCGTCCTCGGCCCGGTGATCGACTGGCAACCGGTGCCGCAACGCCGCTAGCCCGCAGCGACCAGTCAGCGGTTCCGTCCCCCATCCGGCTATAACGGCCGGGTGGGGGATTTTTCCATTGGCGATGAGGTCGCGGGCTACCGGATCGAAGAGCTGATCGCGCGGGGCGGAATGGGCGTCGTCTACCGGGCAACCCACCTCGGCCTCGACCGCCCGGTGGCGCTGAAGGTGATCGCCCGCGAGCTGGTCGATCGCCGCGGCTTCCGCGAGCGTTTTCTGCGCGAGTCCCGCCTCGCCGCTCGCCTCGATCACCCCTCGGTGGTGCCGATCTACGACTCGCGCGAGGCCGACGGCGAGCTGATCGTGGCAATGCGGCTGGTCAAGGGCGGCGACTTGCGCCACTTGATCGATCATGAGGGCCCGCTGCCGCCGCAGCGCGCGATCAACCTCCTCGCCCAGGTCGCCGACGCGCTCGACGCTGCCCACGCGGCTGGGGTCGTCCACCGCGACGTCAAGCCCCACAACATCCTCGTCGAAGGCGACCGTGCCTACCTCTCCGATTTCGGGCTCGCCAAAGCGGTCGACGAGAGCGGCGCCGCCAGCGGCGCTTCGGTCGTCGGCACCGCCCAGTACATGTCGCCGGAGCAGTGGCGCGGCGACTCGATCGGCCCGGCCGCCGATGTCTACTCGCTCGGCTGCGTTCTCTATGAGGCGATCACCGGGATCCCGCCCTTCGAGCGCGAGGAAACGGACACGCCGCCGGAGATTCCACACGGGGTAGACGAGGCAATCCGTCGCGCCGTCGCCAAAGACCCGGCCGCGCGTTACGCGACCGCCGGCGCCCTGATCGCCGCCGCCCGCGGGGCGGAGGGCTCGGATGTGCGGCCAACCGCGGTCCTCTCCCGCGACCGCAGCGAGCGCACCATCGTCCCCACTCACTCGCGAGGCTTTTTCGGGCGGCTGGGGGGGAGGGCGACCGTCTGGCTGGTCGGCGGAATCGCGATCTTCGTCCTCGCCATCGTGGCCGCGGCTCTCTTCCTCCTGCTGGGTGACGAAGGGCCGGAGGTCTCCGACCCGATCGCGATCGGCACGCCACCGCTGCGGCTCGACGCCGGGCCAAAGGCGGTCTGGGTGACCAGCGAACGCGACGGCACCCTGACCCGGCTCGATCCCGAGACGGGCGAAGTTCTCTCCACGCGGGACCTGGGCAGGGGTGTCGCCGGCATCGCCGTGGGAAGCAAATGGACCTGGGTGACGAACCCCGAGCGCGGTGAGCTGCTGCGCCTCGACCCGGCCAGCGGCCGGATCCTGAAAACGATCCCGATCCCGGGTGAACCAGGGCCGGTCGCCCTCGGCGGCGGCCGCGTCTGGCTCGCTGATGAGGGCGGCAAGGGAATCGACGCCGTCAACTCCGAAGGCGGGCGCCTCGTCCGCAGTGGTCTGCCGCCCCAGGCTCCGGGGCTGCGCTTGGCCTGGGGTGCCCAAGGTCTCTGGGTCGCGGTCGCCGACGCCGGCGTTGTTCGCCGGGTTGATCCCTCTAGCCTCGTCGCCGGCGAACCGATCCGGGTTGGCGGCGGTCCCGCCGGGGTCACCGTCGCCGGTGGTTTCGTCTGGGTTGCCAGCAGCCGCTCCGGCACGGTCTCCAAGGTCGACCCCGCCCTGCGCGGCGTCGTCGCCAGGATCGAGGTCGGCGGTCACCCGGGCGGGATCGACGGCGGTACCAGCGCCATCTGGGTCGCCAATCGCGAGGACGGGACCGTCTCCAAGATCGATGTCGAGTCGGGCGAGGTCGAGGGCGATCCGATCGCGGTCGGCACCGAACCGGGCGCAGTTGCGGTCGGCGGCGACGCGATTTGGGTCGCAAATAACGGAGACGGCACCGTCACCCGCATCGAACCGTGACGTTTGGCGGACTAGGCCAAAGCGGCAAATCTCTAGGATCGGGCCAATGACTCAGGACATCGATCAGCTCGCAATCAACACCATCCGCACCCTCTCGATGGACGCCGTCCAGAAGGCGAACTCCGGCCACCCGGGGACGCCGATGTCGCTGGCCCCGGTCGCCTACGAGCTCTGGCAGAACCACCTCCGCTACGACCCGGCAAACCCGGTCTGGCCGAACCGCGACCGCTTCGTCCTCTCGGCCGGCCACGCCTCGATGCTCCTCTACTCGATGATCTTCCTCGCCGGTGTCCGCAGGGTCGACGAGAACTACAACGTCACCGACGAACCGGCCTGCTCGCTGGAAGAGATCGAAAACTTCCGCCAGCTCAAGTCGCGCACCCCGGGCCACCCCGAGTACCGCTGGACCACCGGGGTCGAGACGACGACCGGCCCGCTCGGCCAGGGCGTCGCCACCTCGACCGGGATGGCGATGGCCTCGAAGTGGCTCGGTGCCACCTACGGTCCCGAGCTCTTCGACTTCGACGTCTACGCGCTGGCGGGCGACGGCTGCCTGCAGGAGGGGATCTCGCACGAAGCCGCGTCGCTGGCCGGGCACCTGAAGCTCGACAACCTCTGCTGGATTTTCGACAACAACCACATCTCGATCGACGGCGACACCGCCCTCGCTTTCAGCGACGACGTGCTCAGCCGCTTCGAGGGCTACGGCTGGAACGTGATCCGGGTCGGTGACGCCAACGACACCGGCCTGCTCGGCAAAGCCTTCAACGAGTTCAAGGCCGAGACCGGCCGCCCGACCCTGATCGTCGTCGACAGCCACATCGGCTGGGGCTCGCCGAACAA
>DATDLJ010000027.1:0-3594 GCA_036519395.1 Solirubrobacterales bacterium
ATCCGCACCATCGCCGGCCCGGCGACCAGCGCCAGGACCACGTTGCCGAGCACGTGCGCGACTTCAAACGGGATCGCCCGCGCCTCGAGCACGAGGAAATGCCGCAGCGAGAGGTCCCCTCCGTAGGTGGCCATCAAAGAGAAGTTCAACAGAGCGCCGTAGAAAATGCCAGCAAAGGCGCAGATTGCAGCGAGGGTGAAGCGCCCCGCGTTGCGGATTCCGAGCGCCAGAGCCGCGCCGAGGACGCCGCAGAGGCCCCAGCCCGCCATCTGCCAGGGGGTCCACGGGCCCTGCCCGAACCAGAAGTTCGAGACCAGCGCGGCGAGCGCGCCGACGGCGAAGCCCGGGGCGGCGCCGAGGGCGAAGCCGGCGAAGACGACGATGTCGGTGGTCGGCTTCACGTTGGGGAAGGCGGCGAAGGCGATGCGGCCGGCGATCGCCAGCGCCGCCAGGGCAGCGACGAGGGCGACGACCTGAGCCGGCGGCCGCGAGCGCTCGTACCAGGCGAAGCCGGCGAGGATGACCAGGCCGATGATCAGGAAGCTGGCGACCTCCCAGGTCATTCCGTCCCCTCCCCCGCTAGCGCTAGCGCGCCCTGCTCGGGCGTGACGACCCCCGGCAGGTCGAGCACCCGGGCCACCTCGGTGGCGAAGTACCAGCCGCCGGAGAGGATCTCCGTCATCTCGCCGTCGGCGATCGGGGTACCGTCGCCGAGCAGCACCACCCGCTGGGCGAACTCAGCCGCAAACTCGACATCGTGGGTGGCGACAATCACCGCCGCGCCGCGCTCGGCGAGATCGCCAATCAGCTCGACCAGCTCGCCCTTGCGGGCGCGGTCCATGCCGCGGGTCGGCTCGTCGAGGGCGACGACGCCGGGTATCTGTTCGCCCTCGATGCGACCGGCGAGGGCGATCGCCAAGGCGAGACGCTGGCGCTCGCCGCCGGAGAGGTCGCGGGGGTCGGCGTCAAGCGCGTGCTCGAGGCCGAACGCGCGCAGCGCCGCCAGCCCCTTGTCCCCCGGCAACTCGTCGCCGACGCGCTCGCGGACCAGGTAATCGCCGGGGTTCTGGGTGAGGAGGGCGAGCGAGTTACACCTCAGCTTTCCCGCAACCGGCTCGTGCAGCCCGGCGGCGGTCCGCAGCAGCGTGCTCTTGCCGGCACCGTTGCGGCCCATCAGAGCCACGCGTTCACCACGGCGAATGGTGAGATCGATCCCTTTGAGCACGTCGCGGAGGTCTTCGCCGCGGTCGAGCTCGACCCAGAGACCCTTTGCTTCGAGGACCGACTCCTGGGGATGGGGGCCAGGCACCCTCCCGCGCGCTTGCTGAGGAAGGTGGCCGACACCCACACCCATTCCTCGCAGCGTTTGCCTCGCGTCGCGGACGCCCACCGGCAGCGGCTCGATCCCGGCAAGCGAAAACAGGCGCGCGGCCGGAGTCTCCAGCGCTGAATCGGCCGCACACGCCCAGCTAAGAAAGTCTCTGGGGATCCCGTCGAAGGAGACCCTTCCCGCCTCCATCGCCACTACCCGGTCAGCGGCGGCCAGGCAGCGCTCGAGCCGGTGTTCGGCGAGGAGCACCGCCACCCCCCACTCCTCATTCAGGCGACGCAGCAACCAAATCAGCTCGTCGCCGGCAACCGGGTCGAGCTGGGAGGTGGGCTCGTCGAGGAGGACCAGGCGCGGACGGGTGACGAGGGCCGCTGCGAGGGCGACCCGCTGCAGCTCGCCGCCGGAGAGGGTGTCGACGGTGCGGCCCAGTAGGTGCGGGATCGCCAGGGCCAGGGCGACCTCCTCGACCGCGCGGGCACGGTCGGCGGGCGCGTCGCCCCGCATCTCCAGCGGCAGCTCGATCTCGGCCGCAACGGTGGTCGAGACGACCTGGGTCTCGGGGTCCTGGGCGAGGTAACCGACGGCGGCGGCGAGCTCTCCAGGGCCGGTGGCGATCGCGTCGAGGTCCCCCACCCGAACCTCGCCCTCGATCTCGCCGCCGTGGAAGTGCGGAACGAGACCGCAGGCGGCCTTCAGCAGGGTCGACTTGCCCGAGGCGGAGCGGCCGGCAAGGAGGACGAACTCCCCCGGCGCGACTTCGAGCGAGACGTCTTCCAGCGCGGCGCGAGACGCGTGCGGGAACGAGTAGCCAAGCCCCTCAACCGCAAGCGCCGGCGCCGCGCCACGACGAATCGCCAGCTCAGACATGCGCCTTCTCCTGCGAGTGTCGCTTTTGTCTCCCCATGCGAGACAAACTCGACACTCGGCCTCGGCGCTTCAGCGGTGCCAGGCCGCTGAGGGCGATCAGGGCCGAAAGAGCGAGAGTGACGGGACCGAAGCCGATCACGACCGTCGGGTAGGTCTGGAAGTCGTCGGCGCCGAGGGCCTTGCCGGCGATCGCGGCTATCAGGAGGAGGGCGGCGACGGCGTAGAAGCGGCGGTCGTAGCGCGAGCGCATGCGGCGGCCGCGGGTTGCGGGAGCATCGAGGCTGTAGCCGCGCAGCTCCAGGGTCGCGGCGACGTCGACCGCACGGTCGAGCGAGCCGGCGAGGAGGCGACGGGCCAACGGCGCCTTGCCGACGACGGCGGCGCCGGGGCCACGCAGGCGGGCGGCGTCGCGGAGGCGGGCGGCGTCGGCGGCGGCGACCGGCACCATGCGCGAGACCAGCGTCGCGGTCAGGGCCGACCGCCCGGCCAAGGGCCGCAGCAACCGCAGCACCCGATCGGGATCGACGCAGGCCGAGTAGACGGCGGCGGCGACCATCGCCACCGCGGCGCGCAGCCCGCCGGAGAGGCCGGCGACGATCGCCTCGAAGGTGATGTCGACCCGGCCCAGCAGCGGCCACTCCCCCAGCCGCGCCAGCACCGTCTCGCCGCGGCTGACGACGAGGGCGTTGACGAGGACGATCAGGAGCGCCAGCGCCAGACCCATCTTCAGGGCGACGCGAACCGCCCGCTGAGCGCCCGCCAGCAGCCCGGCAAGAACCGCGGCGGCGCCAGCGGCGACCAGGACCACCGGGCTCGAGTAGAGAAAGGCGACGGCGACAATCGCGCCGAGGTAGGCGATGGCGGCGGCGGGCGAGGCGACCTGCAGCGGCCCCTGACGCGGCTGGTAGGCGAAGGGCGATTTCACGGTTCCCGAAGCGGTAGTGGGCTCACAAGCGGTCCCTTGATCGCGATCGCGTAATGGTCGCGCAGGAGGTTGGGATCGAGCGCGGCTGCGGCCTTGCGCACGGCCGCTGGCGTGCCGCCGGTGAGGACCCAGACGGGAAGGCCGCCGTAGCGGCTGGTGGCGGCGACGAGGCTGGCGTCGGGGCCGAGGTCCTCGGCCGGCTCGCCGTCTTCGTCCAGGGCAACCAGGCCCGCTGGTCCGCTTCCAGCGGAGATGAAGTCCGCGTAGACGCCGCTTTCGGCGGGTCCCTCTTCGATCAACCGAGCCGCCGGATCCCGCCGCACCTGCTCCCAGGTCCCAACCAGGACCCGGATTGCCTTCTCCGGCTGCCCGGAAGCGATCTTCACCCCTTCGCGCTCGAGCGTCAGGCGCGCTTCCCCACACGCCGCCTCGGCGCGTGGTTCCTTTCGGTCGCTACTCGACCGAAAGGAAC
>DATDLJ010000028.1:0-29152 GCA_036519395.1 Solirubrobacterales bacterium
CACGTGTTACTCACCCGTTCGCGGCTTTGCCCCAGGGCAAGCCCTGGTTCGTCGCACCACTTGCATGTGTTAAGCACGCCGCCAGCGTTCGTCCTGAGCCAGGATCAAACTCTCCGTGAAATGTACTTCTACAGAGAGCCTGTCATATCTCAGTGGCCGCCGAGTACACAAGTACGACGGCCGACATGACGAGGTAAATCAAGACCATCCGGCGCGCTGGCGCACCGAATGGGTCGGGCTATGAACATTCCGCAGACCGAAGTCCGCGGAGATGCACGCTGCTCAGTTTTCAAAGACCGCTGCGCTCTCTACGGCGGGACTCGCCGCTCTCGACGCTCGGGGCTGCCAATGGCAACCCCAGAAGGACGAAGGAGTATAGCGCGCGGCGGGCGGTTTGCCTAGGGGGTGGCCCTAAGGCGGCAGAAGCGCCGCTTCCCAACCTGCAGCACGCGTCCGGCAAGACTATCGATCTCAATGTCGAGGGGCTCTGCAGCCACCGGCTCGCCGTCGAGCTTGACCCCGCCCTGCTGGAGCAGGCGCCGCCCCTCGCTACTGCTGACGCCGAAGGCGCCTGAGATCAGGCGCGGCAGGTGGACCAGGCCGTTGCCGTCGGTCCGGTAGTCCCCGAGCTCAACCTCGGGGATATCGTCGGGCACCGCGTGCTGAACGTGGACTTGGTTGAAGCGCTCCTCCGCCGCCGCCCCTGCCCCCTCGCCGTGGAAGCGATCGGCGATCCGCCGCCCGAGCTCGCGCTTCGCCTCGTTCGGCGAGCGGTCCGGGCGCGAGCTGCCGAGCAGCAGCCGGTAGTACTCGTCCATCGCGTCGTCGGGGATGCTCATCAGCCGTCCGAACATCTCCTCGGGAGGGTCGGTCACGCCGACGTAGTTTTCGAGCGACTTGCTCATCTTCTTGACGCCGTCGGTGCCGACCAGGATCGGCAGGGTCATGATCGACTGCGGTTCCTGGCCGTAAGCGGTCTGGACGTCGCGGCCGAAAAGGAGGTTGAACTTCTGATCGGTGCCGCCGAGCTCGAGGTCAGCTTCGACCGCGACCGAGTCATAGCCCTGCAGCAACGGGTAGAGCAGCTCCAGGGCGGCGATCGGCTGCCCCGCCCCCATCCGCTTCTGGAAGTCGTCGCGCTCGAGCAGGCGCGCCACCGTCGTCTGCGCCAGCAGCCCCAGGAGAGCCTCCGGCTCCATCCGCAGCCACTCGCTGTTGTGGCGGATCTCGGTCCTCTCGCGGTCGAGGATCTTGAAGGCCTGCTCCTGGTAGGTGGCGGCGTTGGTCTCGATCTCCTCGGCGGTGGGCATCGGCCGGGTACTGGAGCGACCGCTTGGATCCCCGACTTGGGCGGTGAAGTCGCCGATGATCAGGACTACCTGGTGGCCGGCCCGCTGGAACTCGGCCAGCTTCTCCAGCACCACCGTGTGACCAAGATGGATGTCGGCCGTGGTCGGGTCGATCCCTAGCTTGACCCGCAGCGGTTTGCCGCTCTTCAGTTGCTGATCGAGCCGCCCCTCGGGCAGCACATCGACCGCGTTACGCGTCAAGTCCGACATCGGCGCAATGCTAGACTGCCGCCTTCGCTCGGCGTTCCGACACGGACGTCGAGCCTCTTTTTTGCATTCATTTGCCTCTAGATGGCTGTCCTAGGACTAAAGCGCCGGAAGAGCGGCAGCGGCGGCGAGATTCCGCCAATTCCCCCGGTCCCCACGACCGCGCCGGGCCCGCCGCCGCCTCCGCCCCCGAAATCGAAACCGCGCCTAAAGAAGCTGCGCGTGTTGTTCGTGCTGCTCGGACTCGGGATCCTGGCGGTGGTCTCGATGGTCTTCGGGATGATGGCCGCGGTCTCCCAGGACCTGCCGGCGATCTACAACTTCGCCCAGTACAAGGCCTCGAAGAACAGCGTCCTCGTCGACGCCAACGGCGAAACGATCGGCACCCTGAGCAGCGATCAGAACAAGATCCTGCTCAGTTCCGGGCAGATCTCCCCGAACATCAAGAATGCGGTGGTCTCGATCGAGGACTCTCGCTTCTATGAGCACACCGGCGTCGACTTCCAGGGCATCGGCCGCGCCCTCGTCAAAGACGTGCTCAGCATGAGCGCCGCCCAGGGCGCCTCGACGATCACCCAGCAGTTCGTCAAGAACGCGCTCGAAGCGCAAGGTGACCGCTCGCTCTTCGTCAAGTTCAAGGAGGCGGCGCTGGCCTACCGGCTGGAGCGCCACTGGAGCAAGGACAAGATCATCACCGAGTACCTGAACACGGTCTACTTCGGCCAGGGCGCCTACGGGATTGAGGCCGCCGCCCGGACCTACTTTGGCGCCGCCCACCCCGGCTGCGGCACCGAGACCGAACCCTGCGCCGCGGTGCTCGAGCCCTGGGAGGCGGCGATGCTGGCGGGGATCATCCAGTCGCCCTCCGCCTACGACCCCAAAGTCTTCCCCGAAAACACCCTCGCCCGCCGCAACCTGGTGCTGGAACGGATGGGCGAACAGGGCTACATCAGCCCCGAACAGATGCGCGAAGGCCAGGAGCAGGCGCTGCCCTCTCCCAACAGCATCGAGCCGCCGAGCCTCGACTCCAGGGCTCCCTACTTCACCGCCTACGTGCGCCAGCAACTACTCGAACGCTACGGGCCCTCGAAAGCGTTCTTCGGCGGCCTCGAGGTCAAGGCGACGCTTGACCTGCGCCTCCAGGAAGCCGCCGAAGAAGCGGTCAACTCCTACCTGGGCTACTCGCCCGCGACCGCCTCGGTGGTGGTGATCGACAACCACAACGCCGGGATCAAGGCGATGGTAGGCGGCCCCGACTTCGACACCAAGCCGTTCAACCTGGCGACCCAGGGCCACCGCCAGCCGGGATCCTCGATCAAGCCATTCACCCTGATCACGGCGCTGGAACAGGGGATCTCGCCCTACACCGTCTACCCCTCCGAAGAGCGCTTCTTCCCGTTCGGCAAGAAGGGCCAGGAAACCTTCCACGTCACCAACGACGAGGACTCCTATCTGGGCTCCTGCGACATCGTCTGCGCCACGACCAACTCGGACAACTCGATCTACGCGGCGCTGGCGCTGGAAGGGCTGAAGGGAAAGACCGTCCATGAAAAGACCAGCGCGATCGCCGGGACGATCCACAAGGCCGGATACGCGGACCCGATCTCGACCAACCCGGCGATGGTGCTCGGCGGCCTCGCCGAAGGCGCCACGCCGCTGGGCTGGACCTACGCCTACAGCACGATCGGCAACAACGGCGACCGCGTCAGCGGCACCCTGGCGCCGCGGCCGGGCGACAGCCCCGTCTCCTACACCCAGGTCACCAACGACGATGGCGAGACCATCAAGGGCGGCGACAACGACTCGATGCACGACCAGGTCTTCGACCAGGAAAAGGTCGAAGAAGCGAAGAGCATCCTCGAAACCGTCGTCTCCAGCGGCACCGGCACCAACGCGCAGATTGGCGCCGAAGGCCAGTGGGGCAAGACTGGAACGACCGAGAACAACGGCGACGCCTGGTTCTGTGGCGGCATCTCCGACGAAGCCACCGCCTGCGTTTGGGTCGGCTATCCCGACACGACGACGCCGATGACGACCCTGTACAACGGCGGCCCGGTGATGGGTGGAACCTTCCCGGCCCTGATCTGGGCCCAGGTGATGTCCGCCTGGGAGGAGATCAAAGCCGAACACGCCGCCGAAAAAGCCGCCCGCAAGGCAGCGAAGGAAGAAGGCGAGGAGTACGAACCGGGCGAAACCGAAGGCTACGTTCCGCCGGTGGGCGAAACCGAAGTAGCGCCCGAAGAAGGCGGCGAATACGAAACCGCGCCGGAAACCGAAGTCATCGAACCGGAAGCCGAAGCCACCCCGGAAGCAACGCCAGAAGCGACTCCCGAAGCCACGCCGGAAACGGGCGGGGGCGGCGGCGTCACCGCCGGCTGACGCCGAGACCGCAAAAAGACACCCTCAAGGTGCTTTTTTGCGGTCTCGCGATCAAGTTGGGTGCGGGCGCGAGACGTAAGGGCTGCCGGCGGCACAGAAGCGCCAGGGGCGCTCGACCGCTTTGGTGATCCCGATGCGGCGGCCGGTGACCACCCGCGGCGGTGCATCTTCTGGCGGTGCCAAGAAGAAGGGGTCTCGGGTCAGGTCCGCCTCGTTGGCGCTGAGGTCGATTCCCAGTGCCTCGGTCAGCTTGCCGGGGCCGGAGCAGAGCTCGGCGTCGGACTTGCCGCCCCGCCGCTCACGCATCCGCTCGATGCCGTGGGTCGGCTCCAATGCCCGGATCAGCACCGCCGCAGCGTCACCCTCCGGTTCGGCGACCGCGTTGAGGAGGCTGTGGATGCCGTAAGAGAAGTAGACGTAGGCGTAACCGGGCGGCCCAAACAGGACCCGGGTGCGCTCGGTCAGGCCGACGTAGGCATGGCAGGCCGGATCGTCAGCCTCATAGCTCTCGGTCTCGACGATGACCCCGCCGCAACCGTCGTATAGAAGGGTGCAGCCGATCAGGTCCCGGGCGACCGCGTGGACCGAACGATCGAAGAAGTCAGCCTCCAGCCGCCCTGCGGGCGGCTGGGCCCGGCGGAGGGATTCACGCTTCAGGCGCGCTCCTCCTGGACCCTCGCCTGGACCGCCGCCAGCGTCTGCTGGGCCTCGGCAATCTGCCGCGCCAGCGGCGCCGAGCCAGTACCGCCGGCGATTCGCTTCGACTCCAGCCAGCTGCTCTGCTGCAGTACCTCGTAGTAGCCCTCGTCGAGGTGCTCGGAGCGCTCGCGCAACTCCTCCGGGGTCAACTCTGAAAGCGATTTGCCGCGCTCGACCGCGTCCCGCACCAGGCCGCCGACGATCCCGTGGGCCTCGCGGAAGGGGACGCCGTGGCGGACCAGCAGATCGGCAACCTCGGTCGCTGCCAACATCTCATCGCCGGAGGCCGCCTCCATCCGCTCGCGGTGGAACTCGATCCCGTCGAGCATCCCGGCGGTGGCGTCAAGCAGAGCCTCAACCGTGTCGATCGCGTCGAAGAGCGGCTCCTTGTCCTCCTGCATGTCCTTGCCGTAAGTAAGCGGCAGCGCGTGCATCACCCCGAGCAGGGTCTGGTAGGAGGCGGCGACGCGCGGGCTCTTCGCCCGCAGCAGCTCGGCCGAGTCCGGATTCTTCTTCTGCGGCATGATCGAGGAGCCCGACGAGAAGGACTCGTCGAGCTCGCAGAAGCCGAACTCGCTGCTCGACCAGATGACGATTTCCGAGCCAAGGCGCGAGAGGTGCATCGCGCAAGTCGAGGCCGCCGCCAGGTAGTCGAGGACGAAGTCGCGGTTGGAGGAGCCGTCGATCGAGTTGTGGCTGATGTGGGCGAAGCCGAGGTCGTCGGCGACCGACTCGCGGTCGATCTCCCAGTTGACCCCGGCCAGGGCGCCGGAGCCGAGCGGCATCACGCTGGCGCTGTCGAGCGCGAATTGGAAGCGGAGGACGTCGCGGGCGAGCATCCAGAAGTAAGCGAGCAGGTGGTGTCCGAGGTAGACCGGTTGGGCGCGCTGGAGGTGGGTATAGCCGGGCATCGTCCAGTCCACGTGGGCTTCAGCCTGGTTCAACAGCCGCTGCATCGCCGCCCCGCAGAGCTCGATCGCGCGCAGCGAGTGCGCCTGCACGACCATCGCCACGTCGGTCGCCACCTGGTCGTTGCGCGAGCGGCCGGTGTGGAGCTTGCCGGCAAGCGGGCCGATCTCCTCGCCCAGCAGCCGCTCGATCGCCATGTGGATGTCCTCGTCGCCGGGGTCGAACTCAAAGCCGTGCTCGGCCATGCGGGCGTCGACGCGATCCAGCCCGGCCTCGATCTGGGCCAGCTCCTCGCCCGTCAGCACGCCGATCCCGCTCAACCCCCGCGCGTGGGCCTTCGACTGGTCGATGTCATACGGCGCCAGCCAGGCATCGAAGGCGAGCGAGCGGTTGAGGCGCCAGAAGCGCGGATCTGGGTCTTTGCGGAAGCGTCCCATGGGGCGGGCGATTATGCCGCCTATGAGCCCTGGCCGAGGGCTGCGGCGAGCTCCTGGCAGACCCGCTCCACCTGCGCCTCGCCCATCGCCGGGAAGAACGGCAGCGCCAAAGAGTCCGCCGCGGCGGCTTCGGCGACCGGGAACTGGCCCTCGCGATAGCCGAGCTCGCGCAGGTGCGGGAAGAGGTGGATGCAGGGCAGATAGGCCTTCGAGGCGACGCCGCGCTCGGCGAGGCGGGCGATCGTCGCGTCGCGGTCAACACCAGCGGGCAAGCGCACGGTGTAGACGAACCAGCTGCGGACCTCGGGGGCGCGGCCGAAGATCGGCGCCCGCACGCCCTCCAGCGAGCCGAGCCGCTCCTCGTACATCGTCGCCACCGCGGCCCGGCGCTCGAGCAGCGAGTCGAGCTTCTCGACCTGGGCGATGCCGAGCGCGGCGGCGAGGTCGGAGAGGCGGTAGTTGTAGCCGAGCCGATCGTGGTCGAGCCAACCCATGTCGACGGCGCGACCCTGGTTGCGCTCCGAACGCAGCCGTGCCGCCTCGTCGGGGTCGCGGGGGACGATCATGCCCCCCTCCCCCGTGGTCATCTGCTTGTTGGCATAGAAGGCGAAGGTGGCGAGGTTGCCGCGGGTGCCGACGCCACGTCCCTCGGAATCGATCGCGCCGAGCGCCTCGCAGGCGTCCTCGAGAATGCCGAGGCCGTGGCGGCCCGCCAGCGCCTCCAGCTCCGCCATCGCCGCCGGGTAGCCGAAGATGTGGACCGGCAGCAGGCCGGTCGTGCGCTCGCTAACCGCGTCCGCCGCCGCGGCAGGATCGAGATCCAGGGTCTCCTCCTCGACATCGACGAAGACCGGCTTTGCCCCCTCGTAGAGGAGGCAGTTGGCGGAGGCGACGAAGCTGAAGGGGCTGGTCACCACCTCGTCGCCCCGGCCCCAGCCCAGCATCCGCACCCCCAGGTGGAGGGCGGTGGTGCCGCTGGAGACCATTACCGCGTCGTCGACCCCGAGCCAGGCGGCGAACTCGCGCTCGAAGCGCTCCCCCATCGGCCCGAGGGAGAGCCACCCCGAGCGCAGCACCTCGAGGACCAGCTCCTCCTCGCGGGGGCCGAGATCCGGCTGAGCGAGCGGAATCGGCTCGATCGACTGGTTCTGGTGATTGCCACGCCTCACTGAAACGCGTACTCCAGCGAGTCGACCAGCGCCTCCCAGGAGGCCTCGATGATGTTCTCCGAAACCCCGGTCGTCCCCCACTCTCGCTCGCCGTCGGCGGAGTCGAGCAGGACTCGGGTGACCGCTCCGGTGCCGTGGGCTTCGTCGAGGATCCGCACCTTGTAGTTGGTCAGTTCAACGTCGGCGAGATGCGGGTAGCGGTCGGCGATCGCGCCCCGCAGCGCCTTGTCGAGCGCATTCACCGGCCCGTTGCCCTCGGCTGCCTGGAAGTAGCGCTTGCCATCGACCTCGACTTTTATCGTCGCCTCAGTCGTCACCTCGCCGTCGGCGTGCTTTTCGACCACGACGCGGAAGCTTTCGAGCCGGAACAGCGGCTTGTAGTCGCCGGCCTCGCGCCGCAGCAGCAGCTCGAAGGAGGCCGGCGCAGCCTCGTAGTGGTAGCCGTTGTGCTCGCGCTGCTTCAAGCGCTCGACCGCGCGCGCCGCCTCGGCGTCATCGAGTTCGAGGCCGGCCCGCTCGGCCTGAGCGCGGATCGTCGCTTTGCCGGAGAGCTCGGAGGGCAGGATCGCCCGCTGGTTGCCGACCGCCGCGGGATCGATGTGCTCGAAGGTCCGAGCGTCGGCCTCGACCCCGGCGACGTGCATCCCTCCCTTGTGGGCGAAGGCGTTGCGCCCCACGTAGGGGGCGTCGGGGTCCTGGGCGACGTTGCAGAGCTCATCGAGGAAGTGGACGGTCTCGGTCAGGGAGGCGAGCTGCTCGGGACTGACGACGTCGAAGCCGAGCTTCAGCTGCAGGTTCGGGAGGATCGTCGTCAGATTGGCGTTGCCGCAGCGCTCGCCGTAGCCGTTGATCGTCCCCTGCACCATGCGGGCCCCCTCGGCGACCGCCGCCAGTGAGTTGGCGACGCCACAGCCGGCGTCGTCGTGGACGTGGATCCCGACTTCGGCCCGCTCGCCCAGCTTGGCAACGACCTCGCGGGCAGCGGCTGCGATCTGATCCGGCAGGCTGGAGCCGTTGGTGTCGCAGAGGGTGACGTTCTCGGCGCCGGCCTCGATCGCCGCCGCAAGGCACTCAAGCGCGTAGCCGGAATCGTCCCGGTAGGCGTCGAAGAAGTGCTCGGCGTCGTAGACGACCCTTTTGCCCTGTGCGCGGCAGAAGCCGACCGAGTCGCCGATCATCGCCAGGTTTTCCTCGCGGGAGACCTTGGTCACCTTCTCCAGGTGCAGTCCCCAGGTCTTGCCGACCAGGGTCACCACCGGGGTGAAGGCACTAACCAGGGTCGCCAGCGCGGGATCGTCCTCAGGGGCGGTGGCGCGGCGCCGGGTCATCCCGAAGGCGCAGATCGTCGCCTGCTCCAACTCGAGCTCGGCGAGCTGCGCGAACAGCTCCTCTTCCTTCGGGTTCGAGCTGGGGAAACCAGCCTCGATCATCTGCACCCCGAGCTGGTCCAGGGCGAGGACGACGCGGGCCTTCTCTGATGCCGAAAGCGACATCCCCTCGCCCTGCATGCCATCACGCAAGGTCGTGTCGTAGAGCTTCACCTGTTCCATCTGTTTGCTGCCTTTCGAGTCGAAGAAGATCGGGTGGGCCGAAGCCCGGTGCGCGGCGTCGCCGCGCCGGCCGCTAGGCGGCAGGGGTAATTCGCCCGATCGACTCCGAGTCGGAATCGGCAACGTCCGGGGCCGCGACGAAGTCGAGCCACTCGAGGTACTCCTCGGCCTTACCGCAGAGCGCGTCTTCGAACTTGGCCTGCACGTGGCGGGTGATCTCGCCCGGTTGGCCGAGCGGGTGGTCGTCGATCTCGCGGACCGGCACCAGCTCCGCCGCGGTGCCAGTGAGGAAGACCTCCTCGGCCAGGTAGAGCTCGGCGCGGGCGATGTCGCGCTCGACCACGGTGTAGCCGAGGTCGCGGGCGATCTGGATCACCGATTTGCGGTTGATTCCGTCGAGGATCGAGGCGACGTGCGGCGGGGTGACGATCTCGCCGTCGCGGACGACGAAGATGTTCTCGCCCGAGCCCTCGCAGACGAAGCCGCGTTCGTCGAGCAGGATCGCCTCGTCGTAGCCGGCGTTGTGCGACTCGGTCTTGGCGAGAATCGAGTTGAGGTAGGAACCCGAAGCCTTAGCGTGCGGGATCGAGCCGCCGGGGCTGATCCGGCGCCAGCTCGAGACCTTGGCGCGGATGCCGCCGTTCTTGCTCTCCTCGCCGAGGTAAGCGCCCCAGGGGAAAGCGGCGATGATCACGTCAACCGGGGCGTCTTTGGCATAGAGGCCGAGGCTGCCGTAGCCGCGGTAAGCGAGCGGCCGGATGTAGGCGCTCTTGAGGCCGTTGCGCCGCAGCAGCTCGTGCGTCGCTTGGCGAATTTCCTCAGCCGAGTACGGCATTTCCATGTAGTAGAGCTCGGCCGACTTTTCGAGACGGTCGAGGTGGTCGGCATGGCGAAAGACCGCCGGTCCGCGCGGGGTCTCGTAGCAACGGATCCCCTCGAAGACGCCGGTCCCATAGTGGAGCCCGTGGCTCAGCACGTGGGTTTGCGCGTCCTCCCAAGGGACGAAATCGCCGTTTTTCCAAATCAACTCGACCGAATCCATGTTGCAGAAGTATGCCCGATCAAACGCAGGGCTTCAGCCCTGCGAGCGCGAATGGTGGTCCGAACCCGAACGAGAGGAGCCAATCCATGCGAATTTCCCGTCCGCAGCTCAATTACGCGAACGTGGTCGCGACGATCGCGTTGTTCGTCGCCCTCGGTGGCGCCGCGGTTGCCGCCGGCCTACCGAAAAACAGCGTCGGCCCGAACCAGCTCAAGCCTGGCGCGGTCAGCACGGCGAAACTGAAGCGCGGTGCCGTCACCGCCGGCAAGATCGCCCCCAAGGCCGTGGTCGCCGGCAAGCTTGGCGCCAACGCTGTCTTGCCTGGCAATCTCGGCAACGGCATCATCACCACCGCCAAGCTCTCCGACGGCTCCGTAATCGCCAGCAAGATCAAAAACAGCGTCGTCACCACCAACAAACTGAACAACGGCGCCGTCACCACCGCCAAGCTCGGCGATGGCTCGGTCACCCTTGGCAAGCTGGCCGAGAACGTGGCCCCGCTACTGGGGACGCTGAAAAGCGGCCAGACGCTGCGCGGGGTGTTCAGCCTCGGCTCGACCGGCGCCTCGGCCGATCTGACCCGCGGCGCGGTCAGCTTCCAGTTCCCGCTGCTCAGTCAGCCCAGCGTGACGGTGCTGAAAAAAGGCGAAACCAGCGCCAACTGCAGCGGGCTCGGCAGCGGCAACAGCCAGACCCCGCAGGCAACCGGCGGCAACCTCTGCGTCTACGTGACCGAAAGCAAAAACCTCGACACGACGACGCCGCTTGCGGCAGAGAACAACACCCGTCTCGGCTTCGGCCTCGTCGCCAAAGCCGACCTGGCCGGCGAGTACTACGCCTACGGCCAGTGGGCGGTAACCGCCCCGTAGCGACTTAGCGGCCGAGCTCCGCGAGCACGGCCGCAGTCATCTCCGCGGTCCCGACCTGGTTCTCCCCATCCGAGGCCAGGTCGGGGGTGCGGAGGCCGCGATCAAGGACGGCGTCGACGGCGACCTCGATCCGTGCCGCCTCCTCGCCGCGGCCGAGGCCGTGACGCAGCATCATCGCCGCCGAGAGGAAGGTCGCCAGTGGGTTGGCGACGCCCTGGCCGGCGATATCGGGGGCGGAGCCGTGAACCGGCTCGAAGAGTCCGGGGTCGCCCTCGGCGCCGAGGCTGGCCGAGGGGAGCATCCCCAGCGAGCCAGTCAGCATCGCCGCCTCGTCGCTGAGGATGTCGCCGAAGAGGTTCTCGGCGACGACGACGTCGAAGTCGGCCGGGCGGGAGACGAGCTGCATCGCCGCATTGTCGACCAGCAGGTGTTCGAGTTCGACGTCGGCGTAGTCGGCGGCGACCCTGCCGACCACCTCGCGCCAGAGGCGTGAGGTCTCGAGCACGTTGGCCTTGTCCACGGAGGTGACCTTGGGAGAGCGGCCGGAGCCCTCGGCGCGGCGGCGAGCGGCGTCGAAGGCGGTGCGGGCAATGCGATCAATCTCGGCGACCGAGTACTCGCAGACGTCGTGGGCAACGTCGCCGTTGCGGCCGGAGTCGCCGAAGTAGATGCCGCCGGTGAGCTCGCGGACGACGAGCAGGTCGGTGCCGGCGATCCGCTCCTCGCGCAGCGGACTGGCGCTGACCAGGGCCGGACTGGGTCGGACAGGGCGCAGGTTGGCGTACAGGCCCATCCCCTTGCGGAGACCGAGCAGGCCTTGCTCCGGGCGCGGCGCGTTGGGGTCGGTGGTGTCCCATTTGGGACCGCCAACCGCACCGAGCAGCACCGCATCGGCACCGCGGCAGGCCTCCAGAACCTCATCGGTGAGGGCAATGCCGTGCTCGTCGATCGAGCAGCCGCCCATTAGGCGCTCGTCGTAGGAGAACTCGCCGAGGGCGTCGAGCAGCTCGCGGGTGGCGGCGACGATTTCGGGGCCGATCCCGTCACCGGGAAGGACGACTATGCGCGGGGTCGCGTTCAAGGTCCCGGCACTCTACGCATCTGCAACCCGCGCCTCCATATTGAGCCGGACGTACTCCAGCACCAGCGGCTGACCCTCCTGCTCCAACACCGCTTCGGCAAACGGTTGGCGTTTCTCGGCCGGCAGCTGGTCGAGGACCGGGCCGAGGGTGACGGTGGAGATGAACTCCAGCGGCCGGGCCGGCTGAACCGGCTTCGGCTCAAGCCAGCAGCGGGCTACGGCGAAGCCGGCGCCAAGCAGGCGGGGCTCGGTCTCCTCGGGCGAGGCGAAGTTCCAGAGGCCGCGGGCACCGCCCAGGTGCTGCCCGTACTCAGGGTCGGCAGCGACGGCGGCGATCGCCTGCCCGTGGGCGGCGACGTTGCCCTGGCCACCGCACTGGGCGACAAGGCGGCCACCCGGCTTGAGGATGCCGCGCAGTTGTTTGAAGAGGCGGTCGTGATCGCCGATCCAGTGAAAGGTCGCGGTCGAGAAGATGAGGTCAACCGGCTCCTCCAGCTCCAGCTCGACCAGGTCGGAGACGAGGTAGTCGGCTCGGTCGCCAAGCCGCTCTTTCGCTTTCTCGACCATCGCCGCCGAGCCGTCGATGGCGACCACGCGGCCCTGGGGCAGGCGCTCGAGCAGCTCGGCGGTAACCCGGCCCGAACCGCAGCCAGCGTCAACCGCGACCTCGTCGCCGCGCAACTCAAGTCGCTCCAGCACCTCCATCCCCCATTCGAACTGGGGGTCGGAGACAGCGTCGTAGGTCTCGGCGTCCCACTCGCGGGCGCCGGTGTTCATCGGTTCCTTGAACTGGTCGGCCATCGCGGCCTCCTCTCGCCTTACAGGCTGGTCGTGACCGGACCCAGCGAAGTGGCCGGACCGGACTCGAACTTGTCGATCGCGCCGCTGTTTTCGAGGGTGATGCCGATGTCGTCGAGCCCATTCAGGAGCCGATTTTTCACCTCGTGCTCGATTTGAAACTGGAAGACGCCGGCAGCGCAGTTGACGGTCTCGTCGTCAAGGTCGATGCGGGCCTCCCCCGCCTCAGCGACTTCCCGGCAGTGCTGCTCGTCGAGCACCGCCGGCAGCAGCCCGACCTTGGTGCAGTTCGAATAGAAGATGTCGGCGAAGGACGGCGCCAGGATCGCCTGGAAGCCGAAGTCCTCCAGCGCCCACGGGGCGTGCTCGCGGGAGGAGCCACAGCCGAAGTTGGCGCCGGTGACGAGGATCGGGTTCGGCTCCAACTCGATCTCGCCGTCGCGGATCCAGTCGTAGAAGAGGAACTCGCCGAAGCCGGTCCGCTCGACCCGCTTGAGGAACTGCTTGGGGATGATTTGGTCGGTGTCGACATCGCTGCGGTCCAGCACCGACACCTTGCCCTCGATTACGTCAACAGGTCGCATCTTCAGCTCCAATCCCGGATGTCTACGAAGTGGCCCTCGACCGCCGCCGCGGCGGCCATTTTCGGGCTGACCAAGTGGGTGCGCCCGCCCTTGCCCTGGCGACCCTCGAAGTTGCGGTTCGAGGTCGAGGCGCAGCGCTCGCCTTCGTCGAGCGTGTCGGGGTTCATCCCCAGGCACATCGAGCAGCCCGCCACGCGCCAGTCGAAGCCAGCGCTCTTGAAGACCTCATCGAGACCCTCTTCCTCGGCGGCCTTCTTCACCTGCTGGGAGCCGGGGACGACCATCGCGCTGATGCCGCTGGCCACCTTGCGGCCCTCAATGATCGCCGCCGCCTCGCGCAGGTCCTCGATCCGGGAGTTGGTGCAGGAGCCGATGAAGATGCGTTCGGGGGTGATCTCGGTCATCGGCGTGCCGGCCTCCAGTCCCATGTAGGTGAGGGCCCGTTCGGCCGCTTCGCGGTCGGCTGGGGAGTCGAGCTCGGCCGGGTCCGGAACGCGGTCGGTGACCTCGACGACCTGGCCGGGGTTGGTTCCCCAAGTCACCATCGGCGAGATGCTCGAGGCGTCGACCTCGATCTCGGTGTCGAAGCTGGCCTCGGGGTCGGTCGGCAGCTCGCGCCAGCGCGCCATCGCCGCCTCGAAGTCGGCGGGAGCCGCGGGGCGTCCCTTGACCCACTCGAAGGTGGTCTCGTCGGGCGCGATCATCCCGGCCCGACCGCCGCCCTCGATCGTCATGTTGCAGATCGTCATCCGGCCCGGCATCGCCAGCGCCTCGATCGCGGTGCCGGCGTACTCAACCGCGTAGCCGGTCATGCCGCCGGTGCCGAGGCGACCGATCGTCGCCAGGATCAGGTCCTTGGGCGTGACCCCGTGGCGCAGCTCGCCGGAGTAGTTGATCCGCATCGTCTTCGGCCGTTTCTGGACCAGGCACTGGGTCGCCAGCACGTGCTCGACCTCGGAGGTGCCGATCCCGAAGGCGAGCGAGCCGAAGGCGCCGTGGGTAGAGGTGTGGCTGTCGCCGCAGACGATCGTCATCCCCGGCTGGGTTACGCCCAGCTCCGGGCCGATCACGTGGACGATGCCCTGGCGGTCGGAGCCCAGCGAGTAGATCGGGACGCCGAATTCCTCGCAGTTGCGCTCCAGGGTTTCGACCTGGACGCGGGAGAGTTGGTCGGCGATCAGGCGCGCGGCCATCGTCCCGTCGGTGGGGGTGTTGTGGTCGGCGGTGGCCAGGGTCTTGTCGGGGCGGCGGACCTTGCGCTCGGCCATCCGCAGGCCGTCGAAGGCCTGGGGTGAGGTGACCTCGTGGACCAGGTGCAGGTCGATGTAGATCAGCCCAGGGGCGACCTCGTGGGCCTCCCAGATCTTGTCGAACATCGTTTTCGGCATATCTAAGACCTCCTGAGGCCGGCGGCGATCACGGCGAGGAAGCGGGTTGCCTCCTGGCCTTCGTTCTCAAAATGATGGGGAAGGTCGGCGTCGAAGGTGACGCTGTCCCCCTCTTGCAGTTCGTGGCGGCTGCCGTCGACGACCAGCACCAGGGTGCCAGCGAGGACAACTGCCGTCTCGCGAGAGCCCGGCTCGTGCATCGGCGGGTCCTTGCGGCCACCGGTGCTGGCGCCGGGCTCCAATACGTGCAGGGAGACGTCGGCGCGCTGACCCGGCAGCGGCGGGGTGAGCTCCTCGAAGCGGTGCCCCCCGCGCTCGGAGTGGCGGCGGCCGCTGGCGCGGCTGATCGCGACGTGCTGGCCCTCGTCGAGGCGCAGCAGTTGCGAGAGGGTTAGCTCCAGACCGGACGCGATCTTGCCGGCGACGACCAAGGTTGGGCTCGTCTCTCCCCGCTCGACCTGAGAGAGCATCGGCGCGCTGACGCCAGAGCGCTCGGCCAGGTCCCGGAGCGACAGCCCCATCGCATCGCGCAACGCGCGGATGCGGGGGCCGACGGACGGTGCGAGGTCCTTCGCCGGAACGGCCGCAGAGCCAGTGGCGGTCGAACCCTGGGTCATAGTGGGGGCCATGGTTTGTACGTTATCACGGACGCTTGTATTCGTGGATTGGACCGAGCCGCATCGCCCTCCACTTCGGCAGGTAGGAGGGCGATGCGGCCCGGCTCAGGCGCCTTTGTGGTTCTTTTTTCCTATTTTCAATCCAGCAGGAACGACCGGAGGTCAGAGGCAACCGCCTCCGGTTCGTCCTCCAGCTGGTTCCAGGTGAGCCGGATGACCGAGTAGCCGGCCACGCGGAGGCGCCTGTCCCTGGCCCGGTCTTCGCGGAAGGCGGTGCGAGTGCGATGGCCCTGCCAACCATCGAGCTCGACGATCTGGCCTCGATCCGGCCAGTGGCAATCGACCCGGAAGCGTTTGTTACTGAGCAGGATCGAGTCGTTGAAGCGCGGTTGAGGTAGGTGATGACGCCGAAGGAACGGAGCGAAGCGTTCCTCCAGAGGACTGCGCTTGGTCCGGGCGGGTCTTCCTCCAGGCGCTCAAGTGCAAGCCGCACCCTTCGCACCCCGCGCCTGCGTGGATAGCGCTCAAGGAGGTCGGGCAGAGAGAGGCGGTCCCAGAGTTCCCTGAATTCCATCTCGCGCAGGAGGTTCTCGACCACATCCGCCGACTCGATGGCAGCGAGGTCGAGAATCGTGCGGGACACACTCGTAACCGGGATGCCCTCCCTGGTCGTGATCTCGTCTTCAGGTACATCGGAGACATGCCGACGGATCGAATCCGAAGATCGACTCCGGTGCGGGACGGTGACATCGATTCTGGTCCTCGCATTCGGTCGAATCATCCACAGAGCCGCCGCCGACCAGTGGCTCAGAACCGCATCAGGACCCGAGGCAAGCACAGCGGCCATCCATCGACCCTCGCGGGGGATCAGCCCGTGACCGACTGCGTAGACGCCCGGATGCAGATGATGCAAGCGACCTCCCCGTAGCCGGCGGCCTATCGCGCCTGGCTCCAATCCCAAGCGACGAAGCTGGTCCCGTGACACCACCCCGTGCTGACGCTTCGCCAGGTCGGCGATCGCCCACTCCCCTCCGCGAGTCCGCTCCAGTGTTCGCATATCGGACCCTGTGGCGGACTCGGCGGGCATGGGCCGATGGTGCCCGGGAAATCCGCGCGTGTGGTGCGCGGTTTGTGCTGCCTCTCTCACGAAAGGCGCTCGGAACCGAGCCGGATCGACTTCTACCTGGCGAAGTCGAATTCGGTGCGGCTCGGTCCCTAGGGCTATTTCGGACCGAAGGCCTCTACGGCCCGGGCGTGCGTTCAACCACGGCCTCGGCGGTTGCCGCCTCGGCCTCGCGCGTCGCCGCCCCTTCCAGAGCGTTGGACAGCGCTCGCACGTAGGCGCGGGCGCTGGCCTCGAGGATGTCGGTCGCCACTCCCTGGCCGGTGGCCAGGCGGCCCGCGGCTCGCAGGACGACGGTCACCTCGCCGAGGGCGTCCTCTCCCCCGGTCACCGCCTCGACCGTGTACTTGACCAGCTCGCAATCGGTCTCGGCTGCGGCCTGGATCGCCTGGAAGATCGCGTCGACCGGGCCGTCGCCGCTCGACTCGCCCGCTGACTCCTCGCCCGAGGGCAGCGTCACCGCTACCTTGGCGACGGGCTCGCGGCGGCTTCCCGCCTCGACCTCGAACCAGGCCAGCTCGTGCGCTTCCGAGCGATCGCGCATCTCGTCGGAGACGATCGCCTCCAGGTCCAGCGCGGTCACCTGCTTCTTGCGGTCGGCGACCTCCTTGAAGGCCTTGAAGGCGTTATTCAGCGCCTGGCCTTCGACCTTGAATCCCAACTGCTCCAGCGCATCTTTCAGCGCGTGGCGTCCGGAGTGCTTGCCCAGCACGATCGAGTTCGACTCCAAGCCGACTTCGGTCGCGTCCATGATCTCGTAGGTGCTGCGCTCCTTCAGCACGCCGTCCTGGTGGATACCGGACTCGTGGGCAAAGGCGTTACGGCCCACCACGGCCTTGTTCGGCTGCACCGGATAGCCGGTCAGGCGCGAGACCATGCGACTGGTGCGGGCGATCTCGCGGGTGTTGATCCCGGTCCAGAGGCCGTGCACGTCCTCGCGGACGCCGATCAGCATCGCGATCTCCTCCAGCGAGCAGTTGCCGGCGCGCTCGCCGATTCCGTTGACCGCGCACTCCACCTGCCGCGCCCCCGCCAGCACCCCGGCGTAGGAGTTGGCGACGGCCAGGCCCAGGTCGTCGTGACAGTGGACCGACAGCTCCACCTCGCGCAGCGCCGGCACCAGCTCGTACAGCCGCTGGAAGTAGTTGGCGTACTCCTCGGGAGTCGTGTAGCCAACCGTGTCGGGGATGTTGACGGTGGTCGCCCCCTCCTCGACCGCGATCGCGCAGACTTCGGCGGTGAACTCGATATCGGCGCGGGTCGCATCCATGGGCGAGAACTCGACGTCATCGCAGTAGGACTTGGCCAGCGTCACCGCCGCCCGCGCCTGACCCTTGACGTCCTCGCGATCGGTCTGCAGCTGGTGCTCGATGTGGATATCTGAGGTCGAGATGAAGGTGTGGATGCGGGGCCGACCCGCGTCCTTCACCGCCCCCCAGGCGGCGTCGATGTCGGCTTTGTGGGTGCGGGCGAGGCCACAGATAACCGGCCCCTCGACCTTGCGTGAAATCTCCTGCACTGCCTCGAAATCGCCGGGCGAGGTGATCGGGAAGCCAGCCTCGATCACATCCACCCCCAGACGGGCGAGCTGCTGGGCGATCTCGACCTTCTCGGCCGTGTTCAGCGAGATCCCGGGCGACTGCTCGCCATCTCGCAGGGTGGTGTCAAAGATGTGGACGCGATTGGCGTCGGTATGTCCTTCGGTTTGCGGTCCCATCGGACCTCTCCTTCTCTCTCTAGTTCGAATGGCCTTTTGTCTCTCGCGGCTATCGCGCCGCCCAGCGCTATTCCCCCCGAGGGGGGAGGAGAAGGAGTAGCGCGAGGCTGTCGAACCGGCGGTCCATTCGGCTCCGAACCTTAGCGTAGGCTGCGCAAATCGCAACCCCGGAATCCACCGTTCCTGCCCAGCGCACCAACTGGCTCGCCCTCTTCGCGATGGGAATGGCGGTCGTCGTCATCGCCAACGACTTCACCGCGATCAACGTCGCCCTGCCGACCATGGAGAGCGACTTTGACGCCGACATCAACACGATCCAGTGGGTGATCAACGCCTACGCGCTGACCTTCGGGGTGCTGATCATCACCGGCGGCCGGCTCGCCGACATGTTTGGCCGTCGCAACGCCTTCTTCCTCGGCGCCGCGATCTTCGCCACGATGTCGGCACTCGGCGGGGCCGCGCCGTCCGAGACCTGGCTGATTGCAGCCCGGGTCCTGATGGGGGTCGGCGGGGCGCTGATGTGGCCGGCGATCCTGGGGATGACCTACGAGATCCTGCCGGAAGAGAAAGCCGGCCTCGCCGGCGGCATCATCATCGGCGCCGCCGGGCTGGGGAACGCGATCGGCCCCTTGCTGGGCGGCGTCCTCACCCAGGAGCTGAGCTGGCGCTGGATCTTCTTCCTCAACGTCCCGATCGCGATCTTCGCCGTCGCCGTCACCTACTGGCTGGTCCACGTCAAGGAGCCGGAGGGCGGCGAGCGGCGGATCGACTACACCGGGATCACGGCGCTCTCGGTCGGGCTCGTCTCGCTGCTGATTGGGCTCGACCAGATCGCCGACTGGGGCCTCGGCGACCCGCGGGTGATCGCGATGCTGATCCTGGCGGCGGTGGCGCTCGCCGTCTTCCTGCCGATCGAGCGCCGGGCCGGGACCCACGCCCTGATCCCGCGCGAGGTGATGCGAAACGAGAGCTTCACCGCCTCCTGCTTCGCCGTCCTCTTCATGGCCGCGACCTTCTTCGCGGCGCTGCTCTACCTGCCGCAGTTCATGGAGAAGCAACTGGGCTACTCGGCGCTGGAGTCGGGGGTCGGGATGCTGCCCTTCCTCGCCATCTTCGCCCTCGCCTCGTTCGCCGCCGGCCCCCTCTACGACCGGCTCGGACCGAAGCGCCTGGCCGTCGTGGGCGCCGCGCTGATCACCCTCGGACCGTTCCTCTTTTCACTGGTCAACGAGGACTCCGGGTACGGCGCCCTAATTCCCGGCATGGTGGTGCTCGGCATCGGCGCCGGCAGCTTCATCCCCACCGCAACCACCGCCGGGGTCACCTCGGTCGACGATTCCCAGACCAGCCTCGCCGGCGGGATCGTCTACATGTTCCAGATCGCCGGAGGTTCAATCGGGCTGGGACTGACGACTACCGTCTTCTCGGGCGCATCGCCGCCGTTCGTCGACGGCGTTCAAGCGGCATTCCGGCTCGACGCGGCGCTCTCGCTGATCGGCCTGCTGGTCGCGATCGGATTCGTCGGCGGGCGTATCTTCTCCCGCTCCCAGCCCGCCGCCAGCAGTTAGATCCCTAAGGCACCAGTTCGTTCTTCCCTGGTCCGCCGACCAGGACGTCCTTGTCGGACCCGCCCCGCAGGAGGTCATTGCCCGGCCCGCCGATCAGCTTGTCGGGACCGGAGCCACCGAGGATCCAGTCGTCTCCCCGGCGCCCGATCAAGAGGTCGTGGTCGGGTCCGCCAATGATCTTGTCGTTGGCTCCACCGCCGGTCAGCCGGTCATTACCGGGGCCACCGCGAATCGTCACCGGCACCAGGATCTCACTGGCAAAGGTGACGAAATCCGAACCGCCGCCGGCGTTGACTTCAAAGCCGCCGATCGCCGGCGCCTTGCATTCGAGTTCGTTCGGGACTTCTTCCTGCGGGTGGATGCAGATATTGCCGCCGACTTCGAGCGGCTCGGTGGAGACGATCAGGTAGTTACGGCCATCCGCGGTGAGCGTGACGCTGAGGCCGCTGTTGCCGTTGCCGCCGCTGATCAGGAGCGTGACGGGCCCGGTTTCAGCATGGGCAAACGCCGCGGGAACCGCGGCGAGCAACGCCAGCGCAATAACCATCGTCTTCTTCATTGATCCCTGGTCTTCTGGTCCGTAGACCATTTAAGGGAACAACGCCGATGCAATTACGTTGCGGAGAGTCGATCAGAGATCGACAGAGCGACCGCTGGAGAAGCCCTCGAGGGCGAGGATTCGCTCAATCGCCTCGGAGCGCACCGGCGCATCCGTGGTCAGGGCCATCACGGCCTCGGCACTATCGCTCTCGGCGCCAACCGCGGCGGAGACGATGTTGACCCCCTCCTCCCCGAACATGGTCCCGACCCGGCCGATCATCCCCGGCTGGTCGGCGTAGCGGAGGACGGTGATGTGCTGGGCGAACGGCAGGTAGAAGCTCTTGCCCCAAGCGGAGACGAGGTAGGGCTCGTTACGCGGTCCGACGCTGGTGCCGGCGACCTCGACCTCACCGTCCGCGGTCTGGACCCGGACCCGGACCAACTCGGTGAAATCCTCAGCGCTGGCATCGGTCGTCTCGGAGAGCTCAATCCCCCGCTCCTCCGCCATCTGCCCGGCGTTGACTAGGTTCACCGGGACCTCCGTATGACCAGAGAGGATTCCGGCCATAACGGCGATCCCCAGCAGCCTGGTGTCGTGGGAGGCGATGCGGCCGCGGAATTCAGCGCTCACCTTCTCCACCGAGCCGTCGCCGAGCCCCTGGGCGAGGCGGCCGAGCTTTTCGCAGAGAGGGACGAACGGCGCCAGAGCCTCCATCGCCTCGGGCCGGACGGCGGCGATGTTGACGGCGTTGGTGACGACCCCGCCGGTCAGCGCCGCGGTCACCTGCTCGGCGGTGACGACGCCAGCGCGGTCCTGAGCCTCGGCGGTCGAGGCGCCGAGGTGAGGGGTAACGACGACGTCGCCGCGGGCAAAGATCGGGTGCTCGGTAAAGGGCTCAGAGGGGAAGACGTCGAGCGCGGCGCCACCCAGCTTGCCGGACTCCAGCCCCTCCATCAGGGCGTCAAGGTCGACCAGCTCGCCGCGGGCGCAGTTGACGAGGCGGGCGCCATCCTTCATCGCCGCGATCGTCTCGGCGTTGATCATCCCGGTGGTCTCCGGCGTCTTCGGCGTGTGCAGGGTGACGAGATCGGCCCGACCGAGAACCTCCTCGACGCTGTCGGCGCCCTCGACGCCGAGGTCACGGAAGCGCTCGGCGGAGACGAACTTGTCGAAGGCGACGACGTCCATGTCAAAGCTCTGGGCGCGCTTGGCGACCAGCTGGCCGATGCGGCCGAAGCCGATTACGCCCAGGGTCTTGCCGTAGAGCTCGGCGCCCTTGAACTTGGCCCGATCCCAACGACCCTCGACCAGCGAGCCGTGCGCCTGCGGCACGTTGCGGAACAAGGCGAGGGCGAGGGCGAGGGTGTGCTCGGCGGCGGCGACCGAGTTCGATTCCGGGGCGTTGGCGACGATGATCCCGCGGCGAGTTGCGGCGGGGATGTCGACGTTGTCGACCCCGGTGCCGGCGCGGCCGATCACCTTCAGGTTCTCGGCCAGCTCGATCAACTCCGGCGTCATCTGCGTCGCCGATCGAATCAAGATCGCGTCGTAGGAGCCGATCCGCTCGCGCAGTTCCTCGTCCGACATCTCGAGGCCAAGGTCTACTTCGAACTGCGAGCGCAGCAGCTCGACGCCCGAGTCGGCGATCTTCTCCTTGACCAGGACCTTCACGAGGCGACGCCGTCCACGTTCTCGATGACCCAGTCGATGCAGGCGGTGAGCGCCTCGACGTCAGCCGGGTCGATGGCCGGGAACATCCCGATCCGCAGCTGATTGCGACCGAGCTTGCGGTACGGCTCGACGTCGACGATTCCGTTGGCGCGCAGGGCGGCGGCCAGCGCCGCGGCGTCGATCGAATCGTCGAAGTCGATCGTGCCGACGACCAGGGAGCGTTTCGCTGGGTCGGCGACGAAGGGAGTTGCGAGCTCGCTGCCCTGGGCCCAGCCATAGAGGCGGCCGGAGGAATCCGAGGTGCGCTTGACGCAGCCGGCGAGACCGCCCAGCCCAAGCATCCACTGGACCTGGTCGTGTAGCAGCAGCAGGGTCGCCAGCGCCGGCGTGTTGTAGGTCTGCTCCTTGCGCGAGTTGTCAAGCGCCGTCTGCAGCGAGAGGAACGCGGGCTGCCAGCGGCCGCCGGCGCCGTCGAGCTCCTCGATGCGGGCAATCGCCGCCGGGCTGAGGACGGCGAGCCAGAGGCCGCCGTCGGCGGCAAACCCCTTCTGCGGGGCGAAGTAGTAGGCATCGGCCTCGGTCAGGGCGAGTGGGAGGCCGCCGGCGCCGGAGGTGGCGTCGATCAAGACCAGCGCCTCCCCCGCCCCCTCGGGCCGCTGCACATCGACCATGACGCCGGTCGAGGTCTCGTTGTGGGCCCAAGCGATCACGTCGGCCGCCGGGTCAGAAGCGGGCTCGGGGGCGTCTCCCGGCTCAGCCTCAATCACGATCGGGTCCTGGAGGAACGGTGCCGCTGCGGTCGACTTGGCGAACTTCTGCGAGAACTCGCCGTAGGTGAGGTGGAGGGCCCGCTCGCGGACCAGCCACGCCGCTGCCGCCTCCCAGAAGGCGGTGGTGCCGCCGTTGCCGAGGGCGATCTCGTAGCCGTCGGGAAGCGAGAAGAGCTCTCCCAACCCGGTCCGAACCTGGCGGACGAGGTCGCGGACCGGCGCCTGGCGATGCGAGGTTCCCATCAGATCAGCCCGTTCGGCCAGCCGCTGCAAAGCCTCCGGGCGCACCTTCGAGGGCCCACAGCCAAAGCGGCCGTCGGTGGGCTTGATCTGCTCGGGAATTTGGACAGTCGTCTGCGGCGCCATCGGGCTCGACAGGTTATTGACCGCGCGGACAAAGCGACGCCGGGGCCCGAACTAGCCTGATTTCGCCGTTCAGATATCCACTCGGGAGGAGAGATAGATGGAGTCACAGACCCAATTGAGCCAACCCGGCCCCCCGCAGGGCGGGTTCTTTAACGCCCTGATGGACACCCGGTTCGACAGCCTGATCACGCCCAGCTTGATCCGGTTTCTCTACGTCGTCGCGATGGTCGTCATTGCTCTCGGCGCGCTCGCATTCGTTATTGCCGGGTTCGCCGAAAATGCCGGACTGGGGATCGTGCTGCTGATCCTGGCGCCAATCGGAGCGCTGATTTACCTGATCGTCGTCCGCCTCTGGTTAGAGCTGATCGTGGTCGCCTTCAAGATCCGTGACGCAGCCGAGGAGGTGGCGGCAAACACGCGCAGACCGGCCGCCTGAACAACTGCGGCGGCAGCCGACCGATGAATTCGTCGGCTGCCGCCGTAATCGGAGTTAGGCTCGACCAGCCTGCTTAGGCACGTCCACGACGAGGGGAGCACGATGTATCCAGTCAACTACGAAGCCGACTTCAATCCGGCTCCAAACCGCGCGACCACCTTCTTCCGGCCGCTCTTGGCGATCCCATGGTTGATCGTCGCGCTCTTCTGGGGGTTGCTGTTTTCCTTCACCCATCTCTTCGCCTGGATCGCGATCACGATTCTCGGTCGCTACCCGCAGTGGCTCTACGACTTCAACGCGGGTGTCGTTCGCTTCGGGGTGCGCTTCTCGGCCTGGTTCTACCTACAGACCGACGAATGGCCGCCGTTCGGCCTCAGCGACGACCCCAACTACCCAATCCGGGTCAACATCGCCCCGCCGGCCTCCAGCCAGAGTCGGCTGAAGGCGTTCTTCCGCCTGATCCTGGTGCTGCCGGTGGCGCTCGTCGTCGCCTACGGCTCACGCTTCGTTCTCATGGGTCTGGGGGTGATCGCCTGGCTGACGATTGTCTTCCGCGGCTACATGCCGGAAGCAGTCCACGCGGCGATGACCTACGTCAACAGCCTCGACGCCCGGGTCGCCGGCTACGCCGCGATCCTCACCGACGACTACCCGCCGATCGGGCTCGAGAAATCCCCGGGCAACGGCGCGGTGCCGGCTCCGGCAACCCCCAACCCGGTGGCCTGAGATGGCAGAGGGAGAGAGCAAAGTGACCAAGGGCGACGGCTATGCCGTCGCCAACCTTGACGACCTCGGTGAGGGCTGGGGCTTCCGCAAGGTCCGCAAGGACCTGGGGGTGACCGCCTTCGGCGTCAACGCGATCGTGATGCCGCCGGGATACGAGTCCGGCAAGCACTTCCACGACGAGCAGGAGGAGCTCTACTTCGTCCACCAGGGACGGATGGAGATCGACCTCGACGGGACCAAGCACGAGCTCGCCGCCGGCGGGTTCGCCTGGGTGGATGCCCAGGTGGTCCGGAGCCTGAAAAACCTCAGCGAGGACGAGGACGCGATCTACGTCTGCGTCGGCGGCAAGGACGGTTACGTGGGACGGGACGGGCGCTTGCCCGAGGGCGAGACCGATCCACGGGGACCGATCCACGGAAGCTAGTGGCGGCGGTTAGGGGGTCTTCAGGACCCCCGCCGCTCCTACTTGGTGTCTTTGAACCCCTGATCGATCCAGGGCATCATGTCGCGCAGGTCGTGACCGATGTCCTCGATCTGGTGCCCCGCACCCTCGGCCCGCATGCGGTCGAAGTTCTCGTTGCCGGCGCGGTTCTCGGCGATGAACTCACGGGCGAAGTCGCCCGACTGAATCTCGGAGAGGATCTCCTTCATCGCCGCCCGGGACTCCTCGCCGATCACCCGTTTGCCGCGGGTCATGTCGCCGTACTCGGCGGTGTTGGAGATCGAGTAGCGCATCCCCTGAATGCCCTTTTCGTACATCAGGTCGGCGATCAGCTTCAGCTCGTGTAGGCACTCGAAGTAGGCGAGACGGGGGTCGTAGCCGGCCTCAACCAGGGTCTCATAGCCGGCGCGGACTAGCTCCGAGGCGCCGCCGCAGAGAACTGCCTGCTCGCCGAAGAGATCGGTCTCGCACTCATCTTTGAAGGTCGTCTCGATCACCGCCGCGCGGCCGCCACCGATCCCGGAGGCGTAGGCGAGGACGAGGTCGTGCGCTTCGCCAGAGGCGTCCTGGTGGACGGCCATCAGGCAGGGCACGCCGCTGCCTTCCTCGTACTGGCGGCGGACCAAATGGCCTGGGCCCTTGGGCGCGACCATGCCGACGTCAACGCCCGGGGGCGGCTCGATCTCACCAAAGTGGATCGCGAAGCCGTGGGCGAAGAGCAGCAGGTTGCCGGGGGCGATCCCGTCGGCGATCTCCTCGCGCCAGACCTCAGCCTGCTTCTCGTCGGGCAGCAGGATCATCACCAGGTCGCCGCGGCTGGCAGCTTCGGCGATATCGAGCACCTCGAGCCCGGCCGCTTCGGCCTTGGCGCGACTGGAGGAGTCGGGGCGGAGACCGACGACTACCTGGACGCCGGAGTCCTTGAGGTTGAGAGCGTGGGCGTGACCCTGGGAGCCGTAGCCGAGGATGGCGACGGTCTTGCCGTCGAGCTTGCCCAGGTCAGCGTCTTTGTCGGTGAAGATGTCGTCGGTTCGCATGGGCCGGCAGGCTACCGGGTGACCGCCCTCAGCGGAGCGCTCTGCGCATCAGCTTCCCCGAGGGGGTGCGCGGCAGCGCCGAGGCCAGCTCCACCCGCTTCGGCACTTTGAAGCCGGCAAGCGATTCGGCGCAGTGGCGGCGCAGTTCGTCCGCCGTCACCTCGGCGTCACTCTCCAGGACCACGACCGCGGTCACTGCCTGCTGCCACTCCGGGTCCTCGCGGCCGATCACCGCCGCCTCGGCAACCTGCGGGTGGCGCAGCAGCACCTCCTCGACCTCGGCCGGGACAACGTTCTCGCCGCCGCTGACGATCATGTCGTCGATCCGATCCCTGACGTAGAGGAAGCCTTCCTCGTCGATCCGGCCAAGGTCGCCGGTGTGAAGCCAGCCATCGGCGTCGGCGCTGCCCGGCGCCACGGTCGGCCCCTGGACGAGGATCTCGCCGTCCTGGATGCGGAGGTGGGTGGTCAGGAGCGGCCGGCCAGCGGAACCGAGCTTGCGCTGAGCGTCGGCCGGGGAGAGGGTCGTCACCTGCGAGCAAGTCTCGGTCAGGCCGTAGGTCTGCACCACGGTCGCGCCCTTGGCGATTGCTTCTTCGAGCGGTTCCTCCGGCACCGGACCGCCACCGACGAGGATCGCCCGCGGACCGGAAAGGTCGGCGCCGGCCTCGAGTAGCCGGGTCAGCATCGTCGCCACCAGGCTGACCTGGGTGATCCCGTCGCCTTCCAGCGCAGCTGCGGCCCGATCGACGTCGAAGCCATCGTGGACCACCGCAGCGGTGCCATAGATGACGCTGCGCATGACGATCCCGAGGCCGGCAATGTGGCTGAGGGGGACGCAGCAGAGCCAGCGGTCGGTCGGCTCGACCCCGATGTTGAAGGCCGATCCGACCGCGTTCCAGAGGAAGTTGCCGTAGCTGAGCGGGATCGGTCGCGGTGTGCCGGTGCTGCCGCTGGTGAGAACCCGGCAGCAGACGTCGTCCATATCGTGCTCGCCCAGGAGCGGCATGTCGGCCTCGGTCTGGGTCAGCTGGCCGGGATCGTCGAGGTCGATGATCGGCTCCTCGGCGCCGACGATCGCCGCCCGCTCCTCCGCGGTCAGGCGCGGGCCCAGCGGCAAGAGCCCGGCCCCCAGCTTCATCAGCGCGTGGAGGAGGACGACCTGCTCGCGGCGCGGGTGCATGGTCAGGGCTGCGGTCGATCCACGGCGGACGCCGTGGGCGGCGAGCCGCCGCGCCACCCAAGTCGCCTCCGCCTCAAGCTCGGCGTAGGTCATCTCGGCGCCATCGGCGACGAGAGCCGTCCGGTCCGGACAGCTCTGTGATCTCTGCGAGAGCCAGTCGTCAAGCTTCATCGGGATATCGTCCCCATCATGCCCAAACGCCACAAGGGAGCCCCCTCCGAGCAGGACCTCTACGCGCCGATCGAGTGGGTCGCCGGCGAGGGAACCTACGAAGACATCCGCTACGAGCTGGGCGGCGGGATCGCCAAGGTGACGATCGACCGCCCCGATGTGCTGAACGCTTTTCGGCCACAGACCCTGGTCGAGGTCTCGACGGCGATGGAGTTGGCGCGCGAGGACCCCGAGGTCGGCGTGGTCGTGCTGACCGGGGCCGGCGAGCGCGCCTTTTGCTCGGGCGGGGACCAGACCGTGCGGGGCGACACCGGCTACATCGCCGAGGGCGCCTTGGTCGGCCGCTTCCACGTCACCGACTTGCAGATCCAGATGCGGCGGCTGCCGAAGCCGGTGGTGGCGATGGTCGCCGGCTACGCGATCGGCGGCGGCCACATCCTCCACCTCTGCTGCGACCTGACGATTGCCGCCGACAACGCCGTCTTCGGCCAAACCGGGCCGCGGGTCGGCTCCTGGGACGGCGGCTACGGTGCCTCGCTGCTGCGCGACCTGGTCGGGACCAAGAAGGCGAAGGAGTTCTGGATGCTCTGCCGCCAGTACGACGCCGCCGAGGTGCTGGAGATGGGCCTCGTCAACGCGGTCGTGCCGCTTGACGACCTGGAGCGAGAGACCGTCTCCTGGTGCCGCGAGATGCTCGCCCTCTCCCCCTTCGCCCTGCGCCTGGTCAAGGCCAGCTTCAACGCCCACGAGGACGGCTACGCCGGGATCCAGCAGCTCGCCCACGACGCCAACCTGCTCTTCTACGGCTCCGACGAGGCGGCCGAGGGTCGCGAGGCGTTCAAGCAGAAACGGCAACCCGACTTCTCGCAGTTCCCCCGCCGCGCATGAGGATCTGGTTGATGGCAGCGCGGCCGCGGACGCTGCCGGCGGCGGTGGCGCCGGTCCTGGTCGGGACCGCGGCGGCGGTCCAGTGGTACGGCAGCCTGCCGCGCTGGGGCGCCTTCTTCGCCGCCCTGATCGGTTCGATCTTCATCCAGATCGGGACCAACCTGGCCAACGATTACTCCGACGCCAAGCGCGGCGCTGACACCGCGGACCGACTCGGTCCGGTGCGGGTCACCGCCAGCGGCATGGTGACGCCGCAGCGGGTGATGCGGGCGACCTGGATCGCGTTCGCGGTCGCGGTCGCCTGCGGCATCTACCTGACCGCGGTCGCCGGCTGGGTGATCCTCCTGATCGGTGTCCTCTCGATCGCCGCCGGCGTCCTCTATACCGGCGGCCCGCGGCCTTACGGGTACGCGGGCTTCGGCGAGGTCTTCGTCTTCCTCTTCTTTGGCCTGGTCGCCGTCAACGGCTCCTATTACGTGCAACTCGAGGAACTCGACGCGCTGCCGCTCGGACTCTCGATCTCGATCGGATTCCTCGCCACGGCGATCATCGTCGTCAACAACGTCCGTGACGTCGAGACCGACCGCCGCGCCGGCAAGAACACGTTGGCGGTGCGGATCGGACGCGAGAACGCAGTGCAGCTCTACAAGCTGCTGATCGGCGGCGGCTTCATGGTGCTGCCGATCGCGCTGGTCGCTGGCGACGCGAGCCTGTTGCCGATGATCGGGCTGTTCGCGGCGCCGCTGGCGATCAAACCGATCAAGACCTTGAGCGAGCGCCGCGACGGGCCGGCGCTGAACGCGGTCCTAGCGCAGACCGGGGCGTTGCTTGGCGTCTTCAGTTTGCTGGTCACCATCGGGCTGCTGATCTCCGCCTGAGAGACTCGGGGCCGTGCGCCTCAGCTCAGTCGAGGTCATCCCCTACGCGCTCCCCTTCAAGGAGCCGTACATCACCGCCCGCGGGGCGCTCCAGCAGCGAGAGATGGCGTTGCTGCGGGTTCGGGGCGAGGACGGGGTAGTGGGTCTGGGCGAAGCGGTGCCGCTGTCGCTGCGCGGCGGGGTCGGGTTGGCGGAGGTGGTTCGGGAGCTAGACGGATGGGCGGAGCACCGGGAGGTGGATGGGCTATCGGCGCCGGCGCGGTGTGCAGTGGAAACGGCGCTAATGGACCTGCGGGGTCGGCGGATCGGAAAAGCAGCAAACGAGGGTGAGCGAGACGAAGCGGTCCCGTGCAACGCAACGCTTTCCGCTGGGCCACCGGAGGAGGTGGCCGCCCAGGCGGAACGATGGGCCGAGGACGGATTCACCACCTTCAAGCTCAAGCTCGGCGCCGAGACCGCAAAAACCCGGGTAGAACAAGGGTTTTTGCGGTCTCGCGCTCAAGACGTGTCGCAGGTGCGGGCGGTGCGCGAGGCGCTGGGGGCGGGGGTGCGGATTC
>DATDLJ010000029.1:0-15286 GCA_036519395.1 Solirubrobacterales bacterium
GCTAGACGCTGATCTCGCGAGACCGCGATAAAGCCCCTTGAGGGTGCTTTTTTGCGGTCTCGATGAAAGAGCTGTCCTGTAGATGCTGTCGCTAGGAGGGACGGGTGTCCCCTGGCCGACCGGCGTCCTGATTTTCGCCCTAGCTACTCGGCGAGAGATAGGTAGTTCACGGCGAAAATCCCAGGTGGGTCAGGGGACACCCGTCCCTCCCTACCGATAAAGGTCACGCCCAATAACCTGTGCTTATGGCCGATGCCGCGCAGAGCCAACCTGTCGCGCCTCGCCTGGCCGCCGTCCGGGAGCAATTGTCCCTGCTCTCGGACTACCTTTGACCCCGCTTCGCTAGAGGGGGAAGCCACCAGGCTCGAGGAGGAGATGGGCCAGCCCGGCTTTTGGGACGACCAGGAGACCGCCGCCCGCACCTCGGCCGCTCACGCACGGGCGCAGAAGCGGTTGGAGCTGTTCCGTGGGCTGGAGAGCGACGTCGCCGACCTCGGTGATCTGGCCGAGATGGCGGCTGAGGACGAGGAGATGGCGGCCGAGCTGGATGCGCAGCTGGGGTCGGTCGAGCGCCGCCTCGCCGAGCTCGAGGAGGCGCGCCTGTTCAGCGGCGAGTACGACGCCGGCGACGCGGTGGTCACGGTTCACGCCGGGGCGGGGGGGACCGACTCCCAGGACTGGGCCGAGATCCTGCTGCGGATGTATTTGCGCTGGGCCGAACGCCGCGGCTTCGCGGTGGAGATGGTCGAGGCCTCGCCGGGAGAGGAGGCCGGGCTCAAGTCGGCCACCTTTATCGCCCGCGGCGAGAACGCCTACGGACTCTTTGCCGCCGAGCGCGGCGTCCACCGGCTGGTGCGGATTTCGCCCTTCGACTCCTCGGCCCGCCGCCACACCAGCTTTGCCCAGGTCGACGTCGGCCCGGTGGTCGAAGACAGCGTCGAGGTTGAGATCGACGAGGGCGACCTGCGGATCGACACCTACCGCGCCTCCGGCGCCGGCGGCCAGCACGTCAACAAGACCGACTCGGCGGTCCGCATCACCCACATCCCCACCGGTGTCGTCGTCCAATGTCAGAACGAGCGCTCGCAGCTCCAGAACCGGGCGGTGGCGATGCAGCTGCTGCGCTCGAAGCTGATCGAGCTGGAGGAGCGCAAACGCTCCGAAGAGCTGGCCAAGCAGCGGGGGGAGGTCAAAGACGTCGCCTGGGGGTCGCAGATCCGCAGTTACGTTATGCACCCCTACACGATGGTCAAGGACCACCGCACCGAGCACGAGGTCGGCGACGTGCAGAAGGTCCTCGACGGCGATATCGACGACTTCATCCGCGACTACCTGAACAAGACCGCCGCCGCCTCGGCGAACTAGATGGAGCCGCTCTTCCAACTGGAACGGTCGGCGGGCGGCGAGCCAGAGGGACTGCTGGTCCTCCACCACGGCCGCGGCACCGACGAGCGCGACCTGCTCGCCCTCGCCGACTACCTCGACCCGGAGCGGCGGCTGCAGGTGGTGACGCCGCGGGCGCCGCTGGTTCTGCCCGGCTCACCGGGCTACCACTGGTACCTGGTCCCACGCGTCGGCTACCCCGACCCTGAGACCTTCGAGGCGGCGCGGGCGGGGCTGGCCGAGCTGCACGACCGGCTCTGGGAGGAGACGGGCGTGGGGCCGGGACGGACCGTGCTTGGCGGCTTCTCGATGGGGGCGGTGATGAGCTACGCGATGGCGCTCAGCGCCGAGCGCCCTGCCGTCGCCGGCGTCCTCGCCTTCAGTGGCTTCGTACCGACGGTAGAGGACTGGGAGCCGTCGCTTGCTGACCGGACCGATACTCGCGCCTTCATCAGCCATGGCCGCCGCGACCCGGTGATCGGGGTCGATTTCGCCGAGCGCGCCCGCGAGTTACTCGAGGACGGCGGGCTCGAGGTCACTTACCGCGAGTCTGACCTCGGCCACCAGATTGATCCGACGCACCTGCGCGAAGCGAGCGCTTGGCTCGGCGAAGTGCTCCGTTGAGTTCGACGCTGCAGTAACGCGGCGCGTTCACCTCGCGCAGCTCGATCAGGAACTCGCGCGCGGCGAGGACGCGATCCATCCGCTTCTCGCCGAGGACGGAGCTGTCGCGGAAGGTGCCGGCGCGGCGGAAGCGAGTGTGGCCCGCGCCCAGGTGCAATCCGCCCTTGCCGCCGCGGAGACGGGCGTCGATCGCGACCGAGGTTGGGGCGGAAGCTTTGTAGCGGACGAGCAGAGCGACGGAGTTGTTGCCAGGGCTGGCGGAAACCTTCGCCGTGGCGTCTTCGATCGCGCACTCTTCGGCCGGTTCGGCTTCTTCTTCGCAGAGCCCTTCTTCGTCTTCTTCGCACTCTTCTTCAATTGCGGGGTCGGACTCGTCGGGGCCCGATTCGGAGTCGTCTTCGGGTTCTTCGGCTTCATCGGCTTCTTCGTCGGCGACGAAGGGCGCGACCGGGAGCTGCAGGCTCAGAGCCTGGGCTGGGACGGTGACGGTGGCGAGGCCAAGGAGGGCGATTGCCAGGGTAAGCAGGAGCTTTTGCATCGCCCCCTCATCGGAGCTTTTGCCGGGTCCCTTTAGGAACTGGACCTTTCGTCCAGTACGCCCTCCAGCTCCAGCAGCGCCCGCTTCATCGGTACGCCGCCCCCGTAGCCGCCGAGGGCGCCGCCACTGCGCAGGACGCGGTGGCAGGGGACGACAAGCGGGATCGGGTTGCTGCCGCAGGCGGTGCCGGCGGCGCGCACCGCCCGCTCGTTGCCGGCCCTGCGTGCCATCTCGGTGTAGCTGCGAGTCTGGCCGTAGGGGATGCGGTCGATCGCTCGCAGCACCCGCTGCCGGAAGCCGCTGCTGAGTCGCCAGTCGAGCGGCAGGTCGAAGTGGTCGAGCTTGCCGGCGAAGTATTGGTCGAGCTCGCGGCGCACCTCGTCCAGCTCGCCGGGAGCCTCGAGCACCCGTGGCGAGACCCGATCGGCGAGGTCGACCAGCAGCTCGTCAGGGTCCTGGTTTGGCAGTCCGACCCGGACCAGGCCGCGCTTGGTCGTCGCCAGCAGCAGGGGGCCAAAGGGGGAATCGGCGCTGGTGTAGGCGACGTCGAGCAGGCCCTCCTCGGCGGCCTGGGCCCTGAACCTGTTGATGGTGGCGGAGTCGATTGCTTTGTCGGTCGCGGTCTTCATGCCAGCTCCTTTCGCAGTCGTTTCAGTCCCTCGTGGAGGCTCCGCCGCGCCGCCTCCGGTGAGCAACCCAGCGCGTCGGCGATCTCGCTGTGGGGCAGGTCGCTGCCGTAGCGCAGCGCGACCGCCGCCCGCTGCTTTGGCGGCAGCGCTCCCACCGCCTCCCAGAGACCTTGGTCGGGCTCCGGCAGGCCGTTATCCACCGTGGCCTCCGGCACCTCCGCCACCGGGATCGGTCGGCGGCCCCTGGCGCGGTGGAAGTCGATCGCCTTGCGGTGGGCGATCGTCAGTAGCCAGCCGCGTAGGTTGCGGGCGTCGTCCAGCTGCGGGTAGGCGCGCAGGGCGGCGAGGAAGGTCTCTTGGAAGCAGTCCTCGGCCCCGTCGCGGCCGACGGCGCCTCGCAAGATCGCCATCACCGCGGCGGCATGGTCGTCCAGAACGGTTTGAAACGGCGGCAACGGGGTCACTCATGGGATTAAACGTGTCGGAGGAGCAAAACGTGAGAGATAGGCTGCCGCGATGATCGAGCTAGCGGCGGAAATCGAGGAGCTGGTCGCGCGGGCCCTGGCCGAGGACATCGGCGAGGGGGACATCACCGCCGAGGCGACGGTGCCCGAGGAGGCTCGGGCGAGGGCGCGGATCGTGCAGAAAGCGCCGGGCGTCGTCTACGGGCTTGCCGTCGTTGCCGAGACGATGCGGCAGTGCGGGGTCGAGGACGTCGACAACCTCATGGTCGAGGGCCAGTGGCGGGAGGAGGTGCCCGCTGAGGTCCTGATCGCCAGTGGCAGCGCCCGGGCGCTGCTGGCCGCCGAGCGGACCGCGATCAACTTCCTCGGCCACCTCTCGGGAGTGGCGACGCTGACCGCGCGCTACGCCGAGGCCGTGCTCGGCACCGGGACGGCGATTCTCGATACGCGCAAGACGACGCCGGGTCTGCGCCACCTGGAGAAGGCGGCGGTCGCCGCTGGCGGTGGGCTCAATCACCGGCTCGGGCTCTACGACGCGATCCTGATCAAGGAGAACCACATCACCCTCGCGGGCGGCGTCGCGAAGGCGGTCTATGGCGCCCGCACCGCGCAGCCGGACAAGGCGATCGAGGTCGAGGTCCGCGACGTCGAAGAGGCCGCCTACGCGCTGGGCACCGGCGTCGACCGTTTGCTGCTCGACAACATGAGCCCCGCCTCAATGCGCGAGGTCGTCGCCCTCCGCGACCAGAACGCCGGCGGCCCCGACGGCGTCTCCCTCGAGGCCTCCGGCGGCGTCAACCTAGAAAACGTCCGCGAGATCGCCGAAACCGGAGTCGAGTTCATCTCCATCGGAGCCCTAACCCACTCAGCAGCAACCCTAGATTTCTCGATGTTGCTCGAGTCCGCTACTTGAGCAGTTTCGACAACCGCCGGTCTTTGAGAACTCGCCCACCCGTTTGCTCTTGTGGGCAGTAGTTCGTCTGGTGCTCTGAGAAGAAGACCGCCTCGATCGTCGTCCCGCAGCGCGGGCAGGGCTCGCCCTCATGCTTGTGGATCTTCAGCGGCAGCGAGAACTTCTCCGGGACCTCTGGACCGATCGTCTCCTCGTAGTGGTCGATCGCGTCGCCGAGGACGTGCAGGGCTTCGTGTAGCTGCTCGACCTCCTCCAGCTCCAGTTCCGATCCTTTCTTGAAGGGGGAGAGGCGCGCCTCCCAGAGGATCTCGTCGACCCAGGAGCGGCCGATGCCGGCGATATCGGCCTGGTGGCGCAGCAGCGGGTGCAGGTGGCGGGGCTGGTCGATCGCCGCTGCGAACTGCTCGAACGGGGGAGGGGGCCAGGCCTCCGGCCCCAGCCGCGCGACCAGCTCGTCCTCGGCGACGGCCTCGGTCGGCAGCAGCTTGGCCCAGGCGCGCTGCTTGGTCCCCATCTCGCGCAACCGCAGCTCGCGACCGTCGCCGAGTCGCACCAGCACCCGCGAGGCGCGGTCTTTGAGCGAGGCGCGCTTGTCGAAGACCCGCAGGCGTCCGGCCGACATCAGGTGAATCAGCAGGGCCAGGTCGCCGAACTCGACCACTGGCATCTTCCCGATTCGGCGCACGCCGCTCACCTCGCGCCCCACCAGCGCCTCCAGCGGCGGGTCGAAGGTCTTCATCACGTTCATCCCCGGCGCCAGTACCGACTCCACCTCGGCTCCCGCCAGGGCGCTCGTGAGGCGGCGGGCGACGATCTCGACCTCAGGCAGCTCGGGCATCCCGAAAAGGCTAGACGGGAACCTTGATCAACTAGACTTGTCGCACGTCATTCGACCGGTCCGGACATCAGTCCCGCCGGCGAACATCAGGAAAGAGAGGGCTCATGCAGGAGCTCCCGACTATCCAACCTACGCTGGCACCGGAGCTCGGCCCGGAGCAGATCGCTGAGATCAGCGATGAGATTCGCGCGCTCGCGCGGGAGCGGAACGCCGTCATCCTCGCCCACAACTACGAGCTGCCCGAGATCCAGGATGTCGCCAACTACCGCGGCGACTCGCTCGGGCTCTCGCGTCAGGCGGCGGCGACCGACGCCGAGGTGATCGCCTTCTGTGGCGTCCACTTCATGGCCGAGACGGCCTCGATCCTCTCGCCCGAGAAGACGGTGCTGATCCCCGACCTCGACGCCGGCTGCTCGCTCGCCGACTCGATCACTGCTGACCAGTTGCGCGCCTGGAAGGCGGAATACCCGGGCGCGCTGGTCGTCATGTACGTCAACACTTCGGCCGAGGTCAAGGCCGAGACCGACTACTGCGTCACCTCTTCTAACGCCGTCGACGTGGTCCGCCACATCTGGCAGGAGCACGGCCCCGACCAGGAGATCCTCTTTGGTCCCGACATGTGGCTCGGCGCCTTCGTCGAGCGCGAGACGGGCCTGGCCGAGGAACCCGAGCGCCGCGGCCGCTTCCACATCTGGGATGGCGAGTGCCACGTCCACGCCGGGATCAAACCGCTGGACATCGCCCGCACCCGCGAGGAGCACCCAAACGCCGAGTTCCTAATCCACCCCGAGTGCGGCTGCTCGACCCAGGCGATGGAGTACGTCGCCGCCGGCGACATCGACCCCGACGGCGTCCACATGCTCTCCACCTCGGGGATGCAGAAGCACGTCGAAGCCCACCCCGATGGCGAGTTCATCGTCGCCACCGAGAACGGGATGCTCTACCCGCTGCAGCAGGCGGCGCCGCGGGCGAACTTGATCGAGGCCAACCGGATGGCCACCTGCAAGTACATGAAGATGATCACGCTGCCGAAGCTGCGCGACTCGCTGCGCGAGTTGCGCTTCGAGGTCAGCGTCTCGGCCGAGATCGCCGAGCGAGCGCGGATCCCGATCGAGCGCATGGTCGCGATCGGCTAACCGCATCGGCGTTCGTCATTTACGGGCATATCCCCGACAAAGGACGAACGCCGCTCTGAAAGATCGGCTGCGTGGGCGGGATCTTGCGGGGCCGAGACCCCGGAGGAGTCACTCTGTTCTCGCAGAAGGCACCCGACTGATGGCTCTACGGAAAAAGAAAGATCGCGGCCCTGAGGAGCCGCGGCGCCCTCGTGGCCGCCGCGCGCCGATCATCGAGCTCAACGACGTCACCAAGGTTTACCCCGGTGGCCACATGGCCCTTGACCGGGTCAACCTCTCGATTGGCCGCGGCGAGTTCGTCTTCCTCGTTGGGCCGACCGGCTGCGGCAAGTCGACGCTGATCAAGATGCTGATTCGCGAGCTCGACGCCAGCGAGGGTTCGGTCAAAATCGCCGGCCGCGACATCGGCCAGCTGCCGGAGAAGAGGATCCCGCAGCTGCGCCGCAATATCGGCACCGTCTTCCAGGACTTCAAGCTTCTGCCCGACCGCACCGTCTACGACAACGTCGCCTACGCGCTGCAGGTGATCGGCGCCAGTCGCGCCGAAATCCGCGAGCAAGTGCCGCAGACGCTGCGCCTGGTCGGGCTCTCGACCAAGATTCACAGCTATCCAGACCAGCTTTCCGGCGGCGAGCAGCAACGCGTCTCCGTCGCCCGCGCCTTCGTCAACCACCCGCCGCTGTTGCTGGCCGACGAGCCGAGCGGAAACCTCGACCCGGTCACCTCGATCGGGATCATGCAGCTGCTCTACCGGATCAATAAGGCCGGAACCACCGTCCTTGTCGTCACCCACGACCGCGAGATGGTGGACAACATGCGCCGCCGCGTCGTCGAGCTGTTCGAGGGTCGCGTCGTCCGCGACGAGATCAGCGGCGGCTACACCGAGGAGTCGACGACCGAATTCGGCCTGCGGATGCGGGCTGAGATGGGGGTCGGCGCCGACGGCGACACCCAGACCAACGGCCACTCCGACCACGATCACCTGAGCTAATGGGCAGACTCGTCTTCTTTTTCCAAGAGGCTCTGCGTGCGCTGAAGCGCAACGGCGCCCCAAGCCTGGCGGCGATCGTGACCACCGTCGTCACCGTCGTCCTGCTCGGAATGCTGATCCCGATCTTCCAGACCGCCCAGGGCAAGAGCGAGGAAGTCCGCGACCAGCTCAACGTCCAGTACGCGCTCTACGACGACGCGACCAAAGCCGAAATCGCCTCCCTGAAGAACGAGCTGGAAGGGATTCCGCACGTCGCCGAGGTCACCTTCGTCAGCAAGGACGAAGCGCTGGCGACGCTGAAGAGCGAACTGAAGGACAAGACGATCGTCGAAGAGCTGCACACCAACCCGCTGCCCAACAGCTTCGAAGTCAAAGCCGACGACGCCGGCAACCTCACTTCGATCAAGGAGGCGGTCTACCCGAACGGCTCCCAGGGCAAATCAATCTCGCCGATCATCAGCAACCCGTTCGACCGCCAGCAGTCCTCGGAGAAGATCGAGCAGGTGACCAGCGCGCTGAAGATCGTCCTCACCGTGATCACCGCGCTCTTGATCCTCGCCTCGCTGATGCTGGTCGGCAACACGATCCGACTCTCGATCTACACCCGCCGCCGCGAGGTCGAGGTGATGCGCCTCGTCGGCGCTACCCGCTGGTTCATCCGCTGGCCGTTCATGATCGAGGGTGTGGTCGTCGGCTTCGTCGGTGGCTTGCTCGCAATACTGATCCTGTGGCTGGGCAAGATCACGATCGTCGACCCCCTCAGCGACTCGATCGGCGTCCTCGCGGCGCAGAACAGCACGACCCTCGGCTTCCCGGCCTTGGTCGCGATCCTCTTTGCCGCCTCGATCTTCGTCTCGACGATCGGCTCGGGCGTGACGCTGCGCCGCTTCCTCAAGGTCTGACGGCGTGAAAGCACGCGGGGCCGTGGCCTTCGCGGTGACGCTGGTGGCGACGCTCGCCGCCGGGCTCTGGCTGGGCGGGCACCCGCGCCAGCTGCCGGAACCGCTGCGCGACTGGTTCGTCGATGAACCCGCGGGGCTGACCGCGGAAGCGACGGAAGCGATCCAGGACAACTACTTCCGCTCGGTCGGCGACAAGGAGCTCGGCAACGCCTCGCTCCAGGGGATGGTCCGGGAGCTGCGCAAACGCCACGGCGACCGCTTCACCGAATACTTCTCGCCGGAAGCCCTAACCGCCTTCAACGAGCAGATCGAAGGGCGGTTCTCAGGGATCGGGCTCTCGGTGATCGAGGTCAAGCGCGGGCTGCGGGTGGGCCAGGTCTTCCCCGGTTCGCCCGCGGAGCAGGCAGGGATCGAAGTCGGCGACACGATCGTCTCGGTCGAGGGCGAGTCGATCGCCGGTGAGAGCAGCGCCGAGGCGACGAAGAAGATCAAGGGCCCGGAAGGGACCGAGGTGACGATCGGCGTCCGCGATGCGAAAGGTGGCAAGACCCGCGAGCTGACGCTAACCCGGGCTGAGGTGACGCTGCCCAACGTCAGCGGCCGGTTCGAGAAGGTGGACGGGCGCAGGCTCGGCTACGTCCGCCTGCTCAGCTTCAGCGAAGGGGCGCACGGGCAGCTGGCGCAGGCGGTGGAGAAGGTCGAGAAGGAAGGGGTAGAGGGGATCGTCCTCGACCTTCGCCACAACCCTGGCGGACTGCTCGATGAGGCGGTGCGCTCGGCGAGCCTCTTCCTGCCCGAGGGGGAAGTGGTGGTGCGGACCGCGTCGCGGACCCAGGGCGAGAGCGTTCACAAGACGAGCGGCGGCCGCATCAGCTCGCTGCCGGTGGTGGTCCTGATCGATCGCGGGACCGCTTCGGCGGCGGAGATTCTCGCGGCGGCGCTGGCCGATGACGGTGGCGCCGAGGTAGTTGGGACCCGCTCCTACGGCAAGGGCGTCTTCCAGGAGGAGCAGGGGCTGTCCAATGGCGGTGCGCTGAAGCTGACGGTGGGCGAGTACTTCACCCCGGAGGGGGTCAACCTCGCCAAGAGCCACGGGATCCATCCCGACGTGAAGGTCGAAGACGATGCGCAGACCAAGGTCGATGAGGCCGAGCAACGCGCTTTCGAGGTCCTGGCCGGACAGGTCAATCGCTGATGCCGACTCGGGGTAGGGGTCGGCGCCGGGCGGCGCGGCCGCGCGAGGACCGGCCCCCTCGCGGCCGCGATCAGCGCTCGGCGCGCGAGACGGTGGAGGAGATGCTGCGTGAGGAGCTCGGCTTTCGCGGTTTCCGGCCAACGGTCGAGGGGGAAGCACGGGAAGCCGCCGGCTGGGCGGAGCGCGAAGGCGGTCGCCGCCGCGACCTCACCGCGCTCGCCACCTTCACCGTCGATCCGGCAACGGCCCGCGACTTCGACGACGCCGTCTCCGCCCAGCGCGAGGGCAGCGGCGCCCGGGTCTGGATCCACATCGCCGACGTCGCCGCCCACGTCAAACCCGGTTCGGTGCTCGACCAGGAGGCGCGGCGGCGCGGCAACAGCACCTACATCCCCGGCGCGGTCGAGCCGATGCTGCCGCACGCGCTCAGCAGCGGCGCCTGCAGCCTGGCCCCGGGGGTTGAGCGCCTGGCGGTGACGACGGAGATCGAGTTGGGGCCCGGGATGGAGCCGCGCCAGGCGCGCTTCTATCGCAGCCGCATCCGCTCTGATGTGCGGCTCGACTATGACCAGCTGGACGAGATCTTCGCCGGACGGGTCAAGCCGCCCGCAGAGGTAATCGAACCGCTGGCTGCGGCCCGCGAGGTTGCCGCTGCCCTCGGCGAGCGTCGCAGCGGCGAAAGCCTTGACGTTGAATCGTTCGAGCCCGAGTTCGAGTTTGATGCCGACGGGAACGTCGTCCGCGCCCACGGCGTCGCCCAGACCGAGGCCCACCGCCTGATCGAGCGCCTGATGATTCTCAACAACGAGCAGGTTGCCCAGCTCTTGGAGAGGGAGCGGGTGCCGGCGATTTACCGCGTCCACGCTCAGCCCGACGCGGCGCGGATCGAGCGCTTGCTCGAGCAACTGGCGGCGTTGGGAGTGCCGACCCCGCCGTTGAGGGAGGGGCTGGCGCCGCGTGAGGCAGGCCGAGTCGCCGTCGAAGCGAGCCGGCTGGCGCGCAAGGAGGCCGCCCGACGCGGACACGGCCGGGAGGCGTATACCTCGCTCGTGCTCCGATCCATGAAGCAGGCCTATTACAGCGAGCGGAACATCGGCCACGCCGGTCTCGGCAGCCCTGCCTACTGCCATTTCACCTCGCCGATCCGCCGCTATCCCGACCTGATCTGCCACCGGGCGCTCCTGGCGCTGCTTGGCGAGGGAGAGGAGGCACCGACTTTGGCCGAGTGCCGCGACGCTGCCGCCGATGCCTCGGCGCGGGAGCGCACCTCAGCCCAGATCGAGCGCAGCGCCGACGACGTTTGCGCCGCCTTCTTGCTCGAACGCGAGCTCGGTGAGCGCGGGCTCGACACGGTCTTCGAGGGCGAGGTCTCCGGGGTGATCCGCTCCGCTGCTTTCGTTTCCTTCCGCGGCGAGCTCGGCGACGTTTACGAGGGGATGCTGCCGGCGCGGCGGCTGCCGGGCGAGCGGTACCAGCTCGACCGGTCCGAGGTGGCGCTGGTCGGGCGCGGTTCGGGTGGCAGGATCAACCTTGGCGATCCGATATCCGTCCGGGTGGCGGGCGTCGATCCAGTGCGGGGTCGGGCCGAGCTGGTACCGGCCGGGGAGCCCGACTGATGGCGAAGCAGAAGAAGCCAGCATCAGGGAAAAGACCGCCAGCTTCTGGTGACGTGGTTACGAATAGGCGCGCCCGCCACAAATTCGAGTGGGTCGAGAAGATGGAGGCGGGCATCGTCCTCACCGGTTCGGAGGTGAAGGCGCTGCGCGGCGGCAAAGCGCAGATGACCGATGCTTACGCGGTGGTCGAGGGCGGCGAGGTTTGGCTCCGCAAGCTGCATATCCCGCCTTATGAGTTCTCGGCGGTCGACGCCCATGAAGCCGAACGGCCGCGCAAACTGCTGCTTCACCGGGAGGAAATTGAGCGGTTGGTCGGGAAAACCGCGCAGAAAGGACTGACCCTGGTTCCAACCAGGATCTATTTCAAAGGGCCGCGGGCAAAGGTGGAGCTGGCTTTGGCGCGAAACAAGGAGGGTCGCGACCGGCGGCGAGAGATTGCCGACCGTGACGTTCGCAGAGAGGTCGAGCGTGAGTTCAAGGGAAGGATGCGTTGAGTTGAAACTGCCGAAGTACATGCAAGGATTCAGGGCGATGCGGACCCGGAAGAGCATTCCCGCCGCCGTTTTCGCTGCGATCATCGCTGTCGTGATGGTCGCGCCTGCGCAGGCCAGCGCCGAGTCGTTCCCTGAAAAGGCGAGCGATTACGTCAGCGACAACACCGGCCTCTTCGTCGGTGCCCTGGTGGTTGCGTTGCTGCTTCTCCTCTTGGTCATGCGGATCACCAACCGTCGCAACAAAGAGAAGGAGCAGAAGCAGGGCGGCCAGCCCGCCGGTGCTCCTCCTGGAGCCCCCAGCGCTCCTGGCGCTCCGCCGGCTGTGGCTTCGCCGCCGCCCCCAGCGCCCCCGACCGCCGCTGCCCAAACCGCCGAGATGGCCGCGGTGCCCGCCGGAGTTGGCGCCGCGAGCGCGCCGGGTCCATCGTCCCCACCGCCTGGGCAGTCGACTCCACCGCCGGTTCCAGGACAGGCGGTGCCCCCGGGTGAGAGCCCAAAGGATCGCAAGCGGCGCCAGCGCGATGAGCAGCGCCAGAAAAGGGCGCAGATGCGCGAGGCGCGCAAAGTCGAGCTGCAGCGCCGTAAGGAAGAGCGAGCGAGCCGCAAGGCGCAAAAGCGCGGCGGTGCGGCTGTTCCGGGTGCACCGGCGGCGGCTTCTGGCGTGCCTGGGGGAACGCCCCAGCCAGAGGCGCCGAAACAGAAGACCTTCTTTGGGATCAAGTACGGCAGCAGCAAGCAGAAGCGCGAGGCGGCCTTGGCCGAGCAGCGCCTTGCTGCCGCCCGGGCCGCTAACGAAAGGGCTGTGGCCGAGGCCCAGGCTGGCGCCCAGGCGCCGCTCCCCTCGGGTCAACTGACTCCCTGGGAGGAGGGGACGACTGCGCAGCCGCCGACCGGCGAGCTTGCCGCGGTGCCACCTACTCCGATTCCAGGCGCGACGCCGGCACCGGGTGACTACGACCCGGCGCTCGCCGAACAACGGGTGCGCGACAAAGTTGATGCGGTCCGGGTCGAGGGCCAGCGAATTGGCGCCGAGGCCGACCGACGGATGGATGAGGCTGCTCGCCTGCAGCAGCAGGGCGGTGTGGTGCCGGCAGGTGGCCCCCCGATTCAGGACGTCCAGCCCGGGGTTGCCCCCAGCGTCGATCTGCACACCGCCGAGCAACGCTTGGAGGACGAACGCCAAGCGCGCGAGCGGGCGATGCGTGAAGCCGAGGAGCAGTTGCGGCAGATCGAGGAGCGGACCAAAGCGGCCGAACAGCGCGCCGCCGAGGCTCAGCGTCTGGCGGAGCGCCGGGCCGCCGAGGAAGCCCAGGACCGTCGCCTCGAGGAGATTCGCCGCAGTGTCGCCGAGGCCGAAGAGCGTGCCCGTGAGGCGGAGCGTCGCGCCGCCGAGGCCGAGCAGGCCGCGGTCCGCTCGGTCCAGGGGGGAGCGCCGGTCTCACCCGCGGTTCCGACCCCGCCTCCCGCACCCCCGGCGCAGTCATTTGCGCCGCCGCCTCCGCCTCCGCCGCCACCGGCGCCGAGCGAGGCCTTCGCGCCGCCACCGCCCCCAGCCGCGCCCGCGGTGCCACCCCCACCACCGCCACCCCTGGCGGCCGAGCCGCCGCCGCAGCCGCCAGCGGCTGAGCCTCCGGCTCCGGTTGCGACGCCCAGCTTCGGCTCACCGGCCAGCGAGCCGACCGCCGCTGCGGGCGGGGAGATCAATCTCAACGTCGTCACCTTCGAGCAACTGCGAGAGCAGGACCTCTCGGTCACGCAGGCGACTCGCTTGCTTGCCCACCGCGAGCGGCTGGGTGGCTTCAAATCGGTCGACGACCTCGACCAGGTCGCGGGGTTTCCGGAGGATCTGCTCGCGAACTTGAAGTCACGCTCGACTGTCTGATCGAGGGACCGCCGGGGAGGAGTCCGGCGGGCAACAGCGGGGAGGGCCCGGCGGACTCCTCCCCGGCGGTCCAGCTAGCCGTCGCCTTCTTCGTACTTCTCCAGCAGCTTGAGCCAGATCTCGCTGCGGGACGGGTACGGGGCGACCGCGTGGCGCAGCTTTGAGAGTGGTACCTCGCCGACGATCGCGACCGTTGCGGCTTGGATGAAGTCCGCGGTCTCGAAGCCGGTGAAGGTGGCGCCGACGATCGTCCCTTTGGCCTGGTCGACGACGATCCGGCAGGTGCCGCCGGTTTCCTTGCCTTGGAAGCTGGCGCCGGCGCTGCCGTCGGTGGGGACGTCGATCGCGCGGGCGTCGATCCCGGCCTCGCGCGCCTGCTCAAGGGTCTTGCCCGCCGCCGCCACCTGCGGGTCGGTGAAGGTGACGCGGGGGGAGCCGATGCCTTCGGCGCCGGCCTCGGCCTCGCGCCCGAGCAGGTTCTCCGCCACGACCCAGGCCTGGTACTTGCCCATGTGGGTGAAGAGGGCGCGGCCGTTGACGTCGCCGATCGCGTAGAGCCAGTCCCGGCCGCCGACCCGAAGGCGGTCATCGGTCTCGAGGAAGCCGTGCTCGTTCGCCTCGACCCCGGCGGCGTCGAGGTCGAGGTCGGCGGTGTGGGGGACGCGCCCGACTGCGATCAGGATCTCGGACGCGGCGACTCGCTCCCCGCCCGCCAGGGTTGCGATTACGCCGCCGCCCCTCCCTGGCGCGACAGCCTCGACTTTCGACCCGGCCCGCACGTCGACGCCGAAGCTCTCACGCAGGGACTGGGCGACTTCCTCGCCGGCGAACGGTTCCTCCCGGGAGAGCAGGTGCTCGCCGCCCTCGACCAGGGTGACGTTGCAGCCGAGGCTGGCCCAGGCCTGGGAGAGCTCGCTGCCGACCGGGCCGCCGCCGAGCACGATCATGCTCTCGGGCACGCTCTTGGCGGTGGTCGCGTCGCGGTTGTTCCAGGCTTTGACGCTGTCGAGGCCGTCGATCGGTGGCATCGCGGCTTTGCTGCCGGTTGCGACCACGATCGCTTTCTGAGCGTTAAGGAGCTCGTCGCCGACGGCGATCTGGCGCTCGCCACGGAAGCGCGCCTCGCTGCGGAACAGGTCGATTCCGCGTTCTTCCAGCCAGGGCAGCTGGCCGGAATCGTCGCCGTCGTGGATCACCTCGTCGCGCCGGTCGAGCACAGCTTGCGGCTCCAGCTCGCCGTGGCCGGTGGGGACACCGGGGACCCGCTTCGCCTCGCCGAGCAGGTCGGCCGGGCGCAGCAGCGCCTTCGAGGGCATGCAGGCGTAGTAGGAGCATTCGCCGCCGATTAGGTCGCGCTCGACGATCGCCACCCGCCAGCCGGCGTCGGCCAGGCGGCCGGCGCAGACCTCGCCCGAGGGACCGGCGCCGAGGACTATCGCGTCGTAGCTGCGCTCGTTCACGGGCATCATCATCACAGGACAGTCAAGCCCTACCCCGTACAATCGAGGAGCATTCCCAAGCACGGGGGCGACAGGCTTCGACGTGGTCGACTCGTGCGAACGGTTGCAGGTCGAGGTTGCTGGAGGCCTCGTTAAACCCCAGCACAAACCAATACGTGCGGACCATGAGTTCGCCCTCGCCGCTTAGTTAGAAGCTAAGCGCTGTGAGAGTCGGTCCTTCC
>DATDLJ010000030.1:0-33842 GCA_036519395.1 Solirubrobacterales bacterium
TACTCCCCCCAACTAAAACTCACCTTCAAAGGCTCAACTAAGCGCTCCGGCCACCCCGCGGTCAAGGCCGTCCTGACCCAAAAGCCAGGCCAGTCAAACACCGCCAAGGCCTCGGTCCAGCTCCCGACCTCAGAGTTCATCGACCAAGACCACATCAATAACCCCTGCACCCGGGTCCAGTTCAACGCCGACCAGTGCCCACCGCTCTCGATCCTCGGCACCGCCCGCGCCCAGACCCCGCTCCTCGATCAACCCCTCGAAGGCCCGGTCTACTTCCGCTCCAACGGCGGTGATCGCGAACTCCCCGACATCGTCGCTGACCTGCACGGCCCCTTCCGCATCATCTTGGTCGGCTGGGTCGACTCGGTCCCGGTCAAAGGCACCGAACTCGCTCGCCTCAGGACCCGCTTCGTCAACCTCCCCGACGCCCCGGTCTCCAAGTTCACGATGAACCTCTTCGGTGGCAAGAAACGCGGCTTGCTCGAAAACAGCCGCAACCTCTGCAAGACCGACCGCAAGGCCCGCCTCTCCTTCACCGCCCAAAACGGGCTCACCCTCAACTCGCAGCCGCGGATCGCTACGAGTTGCGGGAAGAAGTGAATTAACGCCGAGACGTATTGGCGTACTCAGCTGTTCTTGACTATGCCTTCGTGAAGCGTTACCACAGTTCCTCAATCAGACGGACCCAATGCGTCTGGACGAAGGAGGAATGATGAGGCATCCAAGAATTGGCTCACCCCTTGTAATTGCCGCATTTGCTGCACTGATTTTTGCGTCGAGTTCAGCGGCCACGGTCGTTACATCCCCGTCGGGGACTGCCTATACAGGCGTGATCAAAGCCTCCAATGAAGGTGCTGTGACCATCCATGGCGTCGTTGACATTACTTGCAATAACGCCACCTTGGAAGGCACTATTTCATCCCATGGTTCGGGAGTCACAGCCAAAGGCCCTATCAGCAGTTCGACTCTCACCGAATGCAATCAGCATTTGGTTCTGATTAGCAACGGAACCTTCGAATATCACACGGTAACTGGAGGGGCCTCCACAATTACATCTACTGGTCGCACATATACATTTATAGCGACAACTATTTTCGGTAACGTGCACTGCAGTTTTATGACTCTCAACAGCCATTACGGGGTAATGACACCTGGCTCTCCAATGGGTGGTACGGCCACGTTCCATACAGAAGGCGTTATCCCCATTGAGCCGGGAAGCAGCGACTTCCTGTGCGGGTCTAGTGTCGAAGTGACAGGGAGGTACAAAGTGACGACCCCCAGTTCTCTCAGCTTCGATTAGCCCAGGACGGACTTGATCAAAGAAAGTGCGCAGCCGCCCTTGGAGGCGGCTGCGCTACAGCGCTTGTGATTCCTCCCTTTGTGGAGGCTTTGCACCGTCAAAGATGCGAACAGCGCTGGCCGTATCAGGCCCGAGTTCGAGCGTGCTGCGCCGCTTTGGGCTTGCAATCACCGTCCACTCGTCGCACCCCGCGAAGGCTTCGTCGAGGCGTCGGGCCATGGTGCTGCGGGGGCGGTCCTGGTCGAAGATTTGCTCGGGCATCGCTTCTCCGTCCTGTAGGGGTCAATAAAGCTTCCCCCGCCCGTCGGACGAAATATATGCTCTTTGCGAATGTTTGGGAACGTTTGTTCGTTCGGTGAGTTAGGAGGAGGCCGCAAACTCGGCGATCTCTTTTGCCACTCGCTCGGGTTGATCGAGGGCGACGAAGGTGCTCGCGTCGGGAATCGGTACCAGGGTGGCATTGCCGGCTTCGCTGACTAGCCGTTCCGCGTAGGAGATTGGGAAGTACTTGTCGCCTGGTGCCCAGAGCAGCCGGATTGGCAGCTGGGAGCTGCGCAGCTTCTCGGCGGCCGCAAGGGTGTAGCTCTTATTCATTCCCGCGGTCACCTTGCCGGCGTCGCGGAGGACCGCTCGGTTCGACTTCGCTGGCTCCATCCAGGAGGCGATCAGCGCATCCGGGATTTTCGTCTTCGCGAAGGGCTTGAAAGCCCGGCGCGCCACCGCTCCGATCCGGAATGGCGCCGCGATCAGTTGCATCCCGCCCGGCAGTTTCGCCACGGGTGGCATCGCCTTGAATGGTCCCGGGGGAAAGTTCTCGTGAGTGTCGCAGTTGGTCAGCACCAGGCGGCCGATGCGGTCCGGGTAGTTCGTCACCAACACCTGCGAGATCGCGCCGCCGGAGTCATTGCCGACGATCGTCACGTCTTCGAGCTCGAGCTTGGTGAGGAAGTCCGCGATCAGCCGGGCGAGACCGGTGGGGGTGAGGTCGGCGTCGCGGTTCATCGGCACCTGGTGCGCGGCCAAAGGCCAGTCCGGTGCGATGCAGCGGAAGCGATCGGAGAGGCCATCGACGACCCCGTCCCAAAGTCGGTGATCGACCAGGTACCCGTGGACAAAGACGACTGGTCGGCCCTCGCCTGCCTCGCGGTAGCGGATCGTCCCCTGGGGAAGTTGGATTTCCTTCTGCTGGTCGGTCACGATGCCCTCCTTCGCTGTTGTTGGCGTCTAACATACATACTGCATGCACGTAAGTCCAGAACCCGAGAAACGCCGCACCCAAGCCGAGCGGACGCTGGCCACGCGCGAGGCCCTGATCGCCGCCGCCCGGCGGCTCTTCACCGAACGCGGCTACGACGACGTTGGTACCGAGGAGATCGTCCGCGCCGCCGGCGTCACCCGCGGCGCCCTGTACCACCAGTTCGGCGACAAGGCGAGCTTGCTGGAGGCGGTTTACGAACGGATCGAGGCGGAGGCAACCGAGCGCGTCGCCCGAGTCGTACTCGGCTCTGATTTGCACAGTCCCCTGGAGGCGATGAAGGCCGGCATCGGGTCCTTCCTCGATGAGTGCGCGAAGTCCGAGCTGCGGCAAATCGCTCTACACGACGCCCCCGCCGTCCTCGGCTGGGAGCGGTGGCGCGAGATCGGCGCCGCCAATGGCCTAGGGCTGATCGAAGCGAGCCTCTCGGCGGCGATCGAGGCGGGGGAGATCCGCAGCCTGCCGGTGCAGCCGCTCGCGCATCTCCTGATTGGAGCGTTGGATGAGGCGGCGATGCTGGTGGCGCGGGACCAACGGCCGGAGGGCCGAGCCGAGGTAACCGAAGTACTCCTAGCTCTGCTCGAGAGCTTCGCGATCGAGCGCGCCTAGCGGTCCCGCCAGGCGCCGCGACTCCTTCTGCGCGTACATCCGCACATCGGCTAGCTGCATCGCCGCCGCCGCGGAATCCGCCTCCTGCGGCACCGAGGCGATCCCCCAGGCCGCGCTGAGCTCAAAACCGCTCCCTCGCGAGGAGAGCGCCTCCGCCGCTTTGGCGGCGATCGTGTCGCGGTCGGTCGCCTCGCCTTTGACCAAGACGACGAACTCATCACCCCCGAGGCGGTATCCGATCGCCTCCGAGGCGATCCCCGCCCGCAGTCGGCTTCCCAGTAGCCCCAGCATTTTGTCGCCAGCGGGATGGCCGAAGGTGTCGTTGTAGTGCTTGAAGCCGTTGAGGTCCAGCAGGATCACGGTCATCGGGTCGGTCTCGCTGTGCTCGCCGCGGGCTTCGAGGTCCATCCGCAGCCGTGCCTGGCTGCCGAGGCCGGTAAGTCGGTCGGTCCGGACCTGCTCCAGTAGACGCTTGTTCTCGCGCAGACTGAGAGCAAGCCGGCCGATCACCGCCAGCATCGTCACCGACCAAAGCACGGTGGTGAGGGCGCTGGCGTGGTCGAAGTACTGCATGACGACGAGGGCGATCATCGCCGCCGCGACGATGCCGGGCACGATCATTTCCCGCCAGCCATCGAAGCGCGCCTCGGGACGGATCCGGTCGGCTTCGGGCTGCCAAGCCTCGGCCCCGAGGAGGACGGCCGAGAAGAGGTAGATCGGTTCGACCCAGTCGCCGCCCGGAATGGTCGCTTCGTAGCTCTGCAAGGTGAAGGCGACGTCCGCCACTGCCATCACCGCAAGGCCGGCGAGAAGGAGAGACCAGGTGCGCCCGGGGCGCCAGCGGGTTAGGGCCATAACGCCGACGGTCAGCGAGATCAGGAGTACATCCCCGAACGGGTAGGCGAGGGTCGTCGCCATTTCTACCGTGCTGCCGCTGGCGTGGTCGGCGACGAACTCGAGGAGGAGGGCGGCGCCGAGCGCGCCGGTCCCGAGCGCGGCAATCACGCCATCCATCCAAAGGCGGGGGTCCAGCTCTTGGGCACGGGACCGCACCAAGAGGTAGAGGCCAAGAATCGCAAGTGGGTAAAACGCCAGGTACCCGATGTCGGCGGGGGAGGGATAGGGCGCCGAAGGGTTGCCTTCGATGTAGAGAGTCCACCAGATCTCCCCGGCAGCCCAGGCGAGGACGGAGGCCGAGATCGCGATCCAGGCGCCGCGTTCCGGGCCGCCTCGCAGTGCCCGCGTCAGGCAGGCCAGACCAGCGCAGACGACGACCATGTCGTAGGCGACGCCGTTGATCGCGACGTCAAAATTGGAGCCGCCAATCCCCAGCCAGTCATGGAGGACGACCAGGCTGACGCCGCCAATGAAAATTGCTGCAAGGGCTTTCCGCACAGGAACCTATCGGCACGCCTTGCCCGGTTCTCTAGACTAGGTGGAGATGAAGGCAGGAATCCACCCCGAATACACGCTTGCCAACGTGCATTGCTCGTGCGGCAACCAGTTCTACACCCGGTCCACGAAAGAGGACTTGCATGTAGAGCTCTGCTCCGAGTGCCACCCGTTCTACACGGGCAAGCAAAAGCTGGTCGACACCGGTGGCCGCGTCGAGCGCTTCCAGCGCCGTGCCGCCAAGCACCGGGCCGGGAAGTAGCCCCGTGAGCCCTGCGTCGGGCTCGGCACTGGCATCCCAAAACTCCCCTTCCGCCAATGGAGGGGACCCGCTGCGCATGCCCGACGGGGCCCTTGTCGCCAAGCGCGACGCCCCGGTTGGCGGTCAGGCGGTGCTCGAGGGCGTGATGATGCGCGGCATCTCGGTCTGGGCCGTCGCGGTCCGCACCCCCGAGGGGCAGATCGAGGTCGAGTCCGAGCAGTTGGTGCCCTGGGCGCAGCGGCACCGGATCTACCGCCTGCCGGTGATCCGCGGTGTCGTCGCCCTCGGCGAGTCGCTGAAGATCGGCTTCAAGGCCCTGGCGATCTCCGCCAACGCCCAGTTGGAGGAGGACGAGGAGGGCAACCAGGAAGAAATCGGCGGCTGGCTCTGGGGCCTGACGATCGTCTTCTCGATGCTGCTGGCGATTGGCCTCTTCTTCGTCGTGCCCGTTGGTCTCACCAGCTTGATCAAGGATCAGCTGGGGAGCTCGCTGCTCTTCTGGTTGGTCGAGGGAGTCCTGCGGACGGCGATCTTTATCGGCTACATCCTTGCGATCAGCAAAATGCCTGATCTGCGGCGAGTCTTCGAGTACCACGGGGCCGAGCACAAGACGATCTCCTGTTATGAGGCCGAAGACGAACTCGTCCCCTCGCGGGCGAAGCTCTACTCGCGACTCCACCCCCGTTGCGGGACCAGCTTCCTGCTGATCGTGATGGTGCTGGCGATCTTCGTCTTCGCCCCGATCGGTCTGCCCGCCTGGTACTGGCTGCTCGCTTCGCGGATCCTCGGCATCCCGCTGATCGCTGGCCTCTCCTACGAGGTGATCAAGTGGGCTGGCAAAAACCGCCGCAAACGCTGGGTGCGGGCGGTGATGTGGCCGGGCCTGATGCTGCAGAACTTGACCACGCGGGAGCCCGACGAAGAACAACTGGCGGTAGCGATCGCCTCCCTCAACGCCGTCCTCGCCCGGGAGACCCCGGAGGAGGCGGCGAAAAAGCCGCACATCGAGATCGTCGCCTAGCGGCGCCGCTCTACTCTTCGGTCCGATGATCGAGCAGCTGGTCGAGCAGATAGAGACGCGCTTCGCCGACCTCGAGGCGCAGATGTCTGATCCCGAGGTGATCTCGGACCGGGCGCGCTACGCCGAGGTTGGGCGCGAATATCGTGAGTTGCAGACGGCGCACGGCCTCGCGGCGCAGTGGCGGACGCTGCGCGACGATCTTGAGGGTGCGCGTGAGCTCCTCGCCGAGGGTGAGGATGAGGAGTTGCGGCGGGTGGTCGATGAGGCGCCGGCGAAGCTGGAGGCGCTGGAAGAGGAGATCCGCCTGGCCATGGTCGAGCGCGACCCCAACGACGCCAAAAACGTGATCGTCGAGATTCGTGGCGGCGCCGGGGGCGACGAGGCGGCGATCTTCGCCGGCGATCTCTACAAGATGCTGACCCGCTACGCCGACGAGCGTGGATTTACCACTGAGGTGCTCTCGCAGTCCGCTTCGGAGGCGGGCGGCTTCAAGGAGGTCACCTTCGAGGTCAAGGGCGAGGGCGCCTACTCGGTGTTCAAGTTCGAGGGCGGGACGCACCGGGTGCAGCGGGTCCCGGAGACCGAGTCACAGGGCCGGATCCACACCTCAACCGCGACCGTAGCGGTCCTGCCCGAGGCCGAGGACGTGGAGATCGAGGTCAACCAGAACGACCTCCAGATCGATGTCTACCGTTCTTCCGGGCCCGGTGGCCAGTCGGTCAACACGACCGATTCGGCGGTGCGGATTACGCATAAGCCGACCGGAATCGTCGTCTCGATGCAGGACGAGAAGTCCCAGCTCCAGAACAAGGACCGGGCGATGCGGGTGCTGCGGGCCCGTCTCTACGAGCGCGAGCTCGCCGAGCAGCAGGCGAAAATCGCTTCCGAGCGCAAGGCCCAGGTTGGGAGCGGCGAGCGTTCGGAGAAGATCCGCACCTACAACTTCCCCCAGGGCCGCGTCACCGATCATCGGATCAAGCACACCTCGCACAACCTCGAGGGGGTCCTGGCCGGGCAACTGGGCGAGTTCACTGATGCGCTCGGGGCTGAGGAGAAGCGGCAGCGGCTCGAGGCAGCCGCTTCGACCGCCGCTTGATCTGTGGCCACGATGGTTGGGGCAGAGGTGCGCGAGGCGCTGGGTTCGGCGATTGATGCGCTGGCTGCCGCCGGCGTCGAAGACCCGCGGCTCGATGCGGAATTGCTGCTGGCGGAGGCGACCGGCTGGAGCCGGGCAACGCTGGTGGCTGGGCCGGACGCGGAGGTAGCTCCAACTGCCGGCCGCCATTTCGGAGAGTTGGTGCGGCGGCGACTGCGGCGCGAGCCGGTCGCCTACATCCTCGGTCGCAAAGGGTTCCGTGGCATTGAGCTGAGGGTGGACCGGCGGGTGCTGGTCCCCCGACCGGAGACCGAGCTGCTGGTTGAGCTGGCGCTCGAGGTCCAGCCAGCCCGGGTTCTCGACGTTGGCACCGGCTCCGGCGCGATCGCGCTTGCCGTCGCCGACGAGCTGCCGGGGTGCGAGGTGACCGCGACCGACACCTCGTCCGGGGCTCTCGAAGTTGCCCGGGCGAACGCCGAGCGCCTGGGCCTTGCCGCCCGCGTCCGCTTCCTCGAAGGCACCTTGCCCGAGGGCGATGGCTTCGACCTGATCCTCGCCAACCTCCCGTACGTCGCCGATCGCGACTGGCCCACGCTCCAACCCGAGGTCACCCAATGGGAGCCGCGCGAGGCGCTGCTCGCCGGCCCCGATGGCCTCGACGCCTACAGGGCCCTGATCCCAGGGTCCGCCGGTCTTTTGTGTCGCATAGCGGAACAAAGGTCCGGCGGACTCTGTGTCGAGGTGGGGGAGGGGCAGGCGCTGGCGGTGGCGGCGCTGATGCGGGAAGCCGGTTTCGAGTCGATCGAGGTGCGGCGGGACCTGGCAGGGATCGAGCGCGTCGTCCTCGGGCGCGTGGGTGAGACGGCGTGACCGACCTCATCCGGTTGCAGAGTGGCGAAGCCCAGGTGGCGCGCAAGGCGCTGGAACGAACGATCTCCAGCGGTGGCGTCGCGGTCTTTCCTTCCGACGGTCTTTACGGGCTCGCTTGCGACCCGCTCGACGCGGGGGCGATCGCGAAGATCCACCGGCTCAAGGGCCGCGACGACGGCAAACCTTCGGCGGTCATGTACTTCTCACCGCTGGCGATCCGCGAGCTGGTCTCGGGACTCGGACCCCGGACCAAGGCCGCGGTCAGCGCCCTGCTGCCTGGCCCGGTCACCCTGGTGATCGCCAACCCGCAGCGCCGCTATCCCCTCGCCTGCCGCGAGGATCCGGAACGGCTCGGAATCCGCCTCATTGCCGGTCCCCTGGGAGGGACCATGTGCCCGGTCTTTCAGACCTCAGCCAACCTCAGCGGCGAGCCGGCGCCGGCCAGCTTCGAGGACGTCGACGACTCGATCGTCGCTGGCGTTGACCTGGTGATCGACGGTGGCGAGCTCCAGGGCCTGCCCTCGACTGTCGTCGACGTTGCCGCGATCGACGAGGACGGCAGCTGGCGGATCCTCCGCCACGGCGCCTTCTCGCCGGGCGACCTGGCGACCGCCCTGGCCTCGGTCGGCCTCGACTAACTCAGCAGCCGGGCTTGCCCCGGTAGGGCAGGTGGACCAGGCGCTGAGACATGTTGTCGTTCTCGTTCGACTCGAAGAGCACTTCCTTCGGGTCGACGATCATCCGATAGGCGAAGCAGCCGCGCAGACCGGCGACGTCGATCCACTGCTGGTGGTAGGCGGCTGGATAGATGTCCGACCAGCCAACCGAGGTGCCAAGGGCCACCCGGTCGCGGAACGGGTCCTGGTTGCAGCCCGGGTAGACGCGGTTCTCCGGCGAGCGACGGCCGGCGCGGGTCCGGTACAGGTCGCGCAGGCAATAGTTGAGCTTGGGGCTGGTACGGACTACGTCTCCGACTTTGCCGTCTGGGCCAACCCGACGCAGCTCAAAGTTCGCTAGCTGGTGGACCTTCCAGTAGGAGCCGCCGAAGTAGGTGCCGACGTAGGTGAAACGCAGCTTTGCTCCGCTGGGGACGGTGATGTGCCCGCCGCCGGCTTTGTAGATCCGTTGGTTGGTCTTCATTGAGCGCCAGCCGTCGCGCTGGCCGCGCAGCTCCATCGGGCCCTTGCCGCGGCTCTGGACGTCGCTGGTTGCCCGCAGCAGAACGTGGCCGTCCACCTCTTGGGTGTAGATCTCGCTGGGCGGGGCGATCCGCAGGTTCGGGCAGAGGAGGAAGCGCGCTTCGGCTCCTTCGCAGGGGTTCTCGACCGCAGCGAGTGCGGTGGAGGGCAGTGCCAAGGCCAGCAGAACGGCTAGCGGAGCGAGGAGAACTCGTGCTCTCACCGGGCCCAGACTATCCATGACCGTTGCTATCGTCGGCCGACCATCTCCGACCTTCCCGAAAACTTCCAAAACGCTCCCCTGAGCGAGGTCGATCCCGCGATCGCCGCCGTCCTCGACGCCGAGCTGCGGCGTCAGCAGCGGACCCTGGAGATGATCGCCTCCGAGAACTTTGTTCCGCAGGCGGTCCTGGAAGCGGTCGGTTCGGTGCTGACCAACAAGTACGCCGAGGGCTATCCCGGTCGCCGCTACTACGGCGGCTGTGAGGAGGTCGACGTCGCCGAGGAACTGGCAATCGAGCGGGCCAAGAGTCTCTTCGGCGCCGACCACGCCAACGTTCAGGCCCACGCCGGCGCCCAAGCCAACAACGCCGCCTACATGGCGCTCCTCGAGCCCGGCGACACCTTCCTCGGCCTCGCCCTCGACCACGGCGGCCACCTCAGCCACGGGATGAAGATCAACGTCAGCGGCAAGCTCTACAACCCGGTGCCCTACCACGTTAGTCGCGAGGATTTCCTCGTCGACATGGAGGAGGTGGAGCGCCTGGCGCAGGAGCACAAGCCCGCGCTGATCGTCACCGGCTGGTCCGCCTACCAGCGCCACCTCGACTTCGCCGCCTTCCGCGAGATCGCCGACTCGGTGGGGGCGAAGCTGATGGTTGACATGGCCCACTTCGCCGGCCTCGTCGCTGCCGGCGAGCACCCGAATCCAGTTGAGCACGCCGATGTCGTTACGACGACGATCCACAAGACCCTCTGCGGCCCGCGCAGCGGCATGATCCTCTGCCGCGAGGAGCACGCGAAAGCGATCGACAAGGCGGTCTTCCCAGGCCAGCAAGGTGGGCCTTTGATGCACACCGTCGCCGCCAAGGCGGTCGCGCTTCAAATCGCGGCCAGCGAGCCGTTCCGCCAGCGCCAGCGGCAGACGATCGCCAACGCCAAGGCGTTCGCCGCGGGGCTGGAAGACGGCGGCGTGCCGGTGCTCACCGGTGGCACCGACGTCCACCTCGTCCTCGTCGACCTCACTCCAACCGGCCTCGACGGCCAGACCGCGGAGGACCGTTTGGACGCGGTTGGAATCACCGTCAACCGCAACGCGATCCCCTTCGACCCGCGACCGCCGATGAACCCCTCGGGCTTGCGGATCGGTACCCCGGCACTGACCACGCGCGGCATGGGCGAGGAGGAGATGACCGAGATCGCCGAGGTGATCGTCGCCGCCCTCGGTCCCGACTTCGAGTCACAGAAGGATGAGCTTTCCGCGCGCACCGGCGCCCTGATGGATCGCTTCCCGCTTTACGCCGAGCTCGCGGCGGCCGTTTAGCCCCTTGAAAGTTTGGGTCGACATGAGCGCTCCGGCGCACGTCCTGGTCCTGCGCCCGATCATCGATCGCCTGCGGCGGGAAGGGCACGAGGTCGAGATCACTTCGCGCGACTACGCCCAGACCCAGCAGCTACTCGCGCTGCACGGGATGGAGCACACTCCGATCGGTCGCCACGGTGGCGCCTCGCGAGTGCGCAAGGCGGTCAGCCTCGCCTCCCGCAGCAGCGGGATGCTGCGGTTTGGCCGCGGCCGCGGCTTCGGCCTCGCCCTTGCCCACGGCTCCAACGACCTCGCGATCGCGGCCAAGACCCTCGGCATCCCCGAGGCCAATATGCACGACTACGAGTACGCGGTCACCCAGCACCGGATCGGCTGTCGGTTCGCGAAGCGGGTGATGTTCCCCGACTCGGTGCCGCTCGACCGGCTGCGGCGCTTCGGGGTCACCGAGGACAAGTACTTTCCCTATCCAGGCCTGAAGGAGGAGTACTACCTCTATGACTTCGAGCCTGATCAGGAGGCGCTGCGGCGCCTCGGGGTCGATGAGGAGCGAGTCGTCGTCATCGTTCGTCCGCCCCCCGATGTCTCGCTCTATCACCGCAAGTCGAACCCGCTCTTCCCCAAGGTCCTCGATCGTCTCGGCCGCGACAGTGAGGTCCACGCCGTAGTCCTGCCGCGCACTCAGGCGCAGCGTGAGTTCATCACCGGCCTGCGGCTGCCCTCGGTAATCGTCCCCGAGGGTGCCGTCGAGGCCCAGAGCCTGGTCGCCCTCGCTGACCTCGTCGTCTCCGCCGGCGGCACGATGAACCGCGAGGCCGCCGCCCTCGCCACTCCCGTCTACACCACCTACGGCGGTCGCCTCGGCGGCGTCGACGAAGCGCTGATCAAGTCAGGCCGCCTGCGTCCGCTGACCGACCCGCGGGCGGTGGAGTTGAGCAAGCGAACCGCGGAGGCGACCCCCACCCGGCGCGATCCGTCCTTTCTGGTCGAGACCATCCTCGGTACCGTCGGAGCCTCACCATTGCGCGAAGAGCCCCATCCCGTAACGCCTTCCTGAGCGACCTGCCCGAGGCCGAACCCGGCCTCGAAGAGCTCGTCGCGCCCGCGGCCGAAGGCGACCCGCGACCGATCGACCGGGTCCTGCGGGCGCTCGACATCCTCATCTCCGCCTCGATCCTGCTCTTCCTCTCGCCGCTGCTGGCGCTGATCGCGCTGGCGATCGCGATCGACTCCGGGCGCCCAGTTCTCTACCGTGGCGCCCGCGTTGGCAAGGCCGGCCACCTTTTCTGGATGTACAAGTTCCGCACCTTGAAGCCGGATGCCGAGACCCGGCTCGGTCCTTACTACGGCGAGGAGCTGACCCGCCGCACCGAGGAAGAGCGGACCCGGATCGGCGGCGTCCTGCGCAAAACCCACCTCGACGAGGTGCCGCAGCTCTGGAACGTGCTGCGCGGCGACATGGCGGTGGTCGGCCCGCGCCCGATCCGCCCCGCCTTCTACGCCGAACTCTGCCGCGAGATCCCCCAGTACTGGCAGCGCCTGGTCGTGCGCCCCGGCGTTACCGGTTTCGCCCAGACCCGGATCACCCGCGAGGAGTCCTGGGCCGACAAGCTCGCCCACGACATGGAGTACATCGCCGACCGCTCGGTCTCGCTCTACGTCCAGGTGCTGCTGGCGACGGTGGCGAAGGTGGCCGGACGCGGCCCGGCGGTTACCCCGCCGCCTGAGACGTAAGGCGCGACTGCGAGACTGCCGCCCATGTGCGGTATCTGCGGCGTCGTCGCCGCTGAGCGAGAGGGTGCCCCGGACCTGGATGTTGTGCGACGGATGAACGGTCGCCTGGTCCACCGCGGGCCGGACGACGAGGGGTTTTTCCACGAGGGCCCGGTTGCCCTTGCCGCCCGGCGCCTCTCGATCATTGACCTTGACCACGGCCACCAGCCGATCGAGAACGAGGACCGCAGCGCCGTCGTCGTCCAGAACGGTGAGATCTACAACTACCGCGAGCTGAAGCGGGAGCTCGAGGGCCGCGGCCACCGCTTTGCCACCGATTGCGACACCGAGGTCCTGGTCCACCTATATGAGGAGGAGGGCGAGGGGTTCGTCGAGCGGCTGCGGGGGATGTTCGCGATCGCCCTCTGGGACAAGCGCCGCCAGCGCCTGCTGCTGGCCCGCGACCGCTTCGGGATCAAGCCGCTCTACTACCGCCTCGCCGATGGAGGTCTTTCCTTCGCCTCGGAGCTGAAGGCGATGCTCGAGCAGCCCGGTTTCTCCCGCGAGATCGACCCCAAGGCCGTCTCCGCCTACCTCGCCTTCAACTCGATCCCGGCGCCGCTGACGATCTTCGCCGAGGCTCGCAAGCTCCCCCCGGGCTGCCTGCTGACCTGGGAGGGGGGAGAGGTGCGCCAGCACCGCTATGCCCGCCCTGGGCCGCAACCCGGAGCCGAGCTGCGCAGCGGCTCGGCTGACGCGCTCGCGGCCGAGCTGCGCGAGGTGCTCGACGACAGCGTTCGCGCCCACCTCGTCGCCGATGTCCCGGTCGGTGTCCTGCTCTCCGGTGGGGTCGACTCGGGCGGCCTCGCTGCGCTCGCCAGCGCCCACGCGGAGGAACCCGTGCGCACCTTCTCGATCGGCTTCGAGGAGGAGGGCTTCGACGAGCTCTCGCGGGCGCGCCTGGTCGCCGAGCGTTACGGCACTGACCACCACGAGCTGATCCTCCGCGCCGACGCGGTCGAGCTCTTGCCAAAGCTGGTCGAGGCCTTCGACGAGCCGTTCGGCGACTCCTCGGCGCTGCCCACCTACCTCGTCTCCGAGCTCGCCGCTGGCCACGTCAAGACCGCCCTCTCCGGCGAGGGTGGCGACGAGCTCTTCGGCGGTTACTACACCTACGTCGCCGATCTCCTCGCCCGCCGCGTCGGTCGCCTCGCCGCCCTGGCGCGACCCCTTGCCGAGGCGCTGCCGAGCCGGACCGACCGGGTCGGCTTCGACTACAAAGCCAAGCGCTTCGCCCGCGCCGCGGCGCTGCCGCCGCTAGAGCGCCATCACGGCTGGAAGGAGATCTTCTCGGCCGCGGACCGCGTTGAGCTGGCGGGAGCAAGTGGGTGGGACCCCCTCGATCTCTACCGCGAGCGCTACGCCGAGACCGCCGGTGCCGATCCGCTGGCGCGGATGCAGGACCTCGATCTCGGGATTTACCTGGTCGACGATCTCCTGGTTAAGACCGACCGGCTCAGCATGGCTCACTCACTCGAGCTCCGGGTTCCCTTCCTAGACCACAAAGTCGCCGAGTTCGCCTTCTCGCTGCCGACGCGGATGAAAGTTCGCGGCTTCGAGAAGAAGCGCCTGCTGCGCCGGGCGCTTGAGCCGCTGCTGCCGAAGGAGATCGTCCACGGCCGCAAGCAGGGCTTCTCGATTCCGATTGCGGCTTGGCTGCGCGGTCCGCTCGAGCCCTTCGCCCGCGAGGTACTGGCGCCGAGTGCGGTTGCCCGGCAGGGCCTCCTCGACCCGGCCGTCGTTACCCCGATCCTCGACCGCCACTGCGCGGGCAAGGAGGACCTCAGCCGCCAGATCTGGGGACTGATGGCGCTTACTCTCTGGTTCGACCGCTATGCCCACTAACACGGACGCGCTCCTCGCCTTCCTGGTCGCCGGGATCCTGGCTTTGCTCCTGGTGCCCTTGACCAGGTGGCTGGCGGTCCGGGTCAAGGCAATCGACTACCCCAACGAGCGCTCGCTGCACACCGTGCCCACCCCGAAACTGGGGGGGCTGGGCATCCTCGGCGGCGTCCTCGTCGCCGGCCTGATCTGGCTGCCCAACGACAGCGAAAGCCACGCGATCCTGATCGGCGCTGTCGCGATCGCCTTGATCGGCGTCATCGATGACATCTTCGACCTACCGGCTGCGGTAAAGCTGCTGGGCCAGACCGCGGCCGTGATCATCCCGGTCTCGGTCGGCGTCACCGTCGACAACTTCACTTTCCCCTTCTTCGGCCGCCTTACCCCTGGGACCGTTGACCTCCTCACCCTCCCCGGCGGTGGGGTCGTCCACCTCGGCGACGTCGGTACGGTGATCGCGATCGTCGCCGTGATCAACGTGATCAACCTGATCGACGGCGTCGACGGGTTGGCTGCCGGGGTCGCGGTGATTTCCGGTCTCACCCTAGCGACGATCGCCCTCTCGCTCGACCGCACCGCCGCCGGGGTCCTCGCCGCCCTCACCGCTGGCGGCGCGCTGGGCTTTCTCCGCTACGGATTTCCTCCCGCCAGCATCTTCATGGGGGACACCGGCTCCAACCTGCTCGGTTACCTGCTCGGCGCGGTGGCGGTGCAGGGAGCGTTGAAGACCAACGCCGTGGTCGCCCTCTTCCTGCCGTTGATCATTCTCGCGGTGCCGATCCTCGACACCGGCTTCGTTGTCGCCAAGCGGCTCAAATACCGGCGGCCGATTTACAAAGCCGACCGCTGGCACTTCCACCACCGGATGGCCGACATCGGCTTCTCGCAGCGGCGCACCCTGCTCTACCTGTACGGCTGGACCACGGTGATGGCATTGCTGGCGCTGGCCCTGCGCTTCGTCCCCTATAGCGACGACCACGGCAACTTCGATCCGCTCTGGACCGCGGTGATCGCCCTCTTCGGCATCCTCGCCCTAGCCGCCAGCGTCTACCTGGTCGAGGTCCTCGAGATCCTCAAGTTGCGCCAGACGCGGCTGCGACAGCTAGTCACCCTCCGCCGCCGGGTCGGCGCCCCAGAGCCGCAGCCCCAAGAGGTAGAGCGCGCCGTAGAAGAGGAGCTAGAGACCGGCACCTTCCCGGCGGTGGACCCAGAAACCGGCGAGTTCGAGGCGATCCGCGAGTAGTCCCAAACCTCGCTTCGACGGTAGTGGCAACCCTCACGAAGTGGCTTCACAAAGCCATTCCCGGGACCTTTTGGGTATAGTCGCCCCTACGCCCGCTCCGCCCCGAGCTGGGCGTATTTCCTTGTTATGTCACCTCCTAAGTACGTCGACCTAATCGCGCTGCTCGCCGCGCTTGCGGTTTTTCTGCTCGGCGATTTGCCCCTGCTCGGCTTTGCCGTTGCGGCGGGCGTTTGGCTCCTGCAGCGCGTGATTCAGGTCCTGGCGCAGCGACGGATGCGGCAGGAACTGGCCGCCGGCAACCGGCAGAAGGCAATGGGCTTTGTCGCCGGCAGCACCCTCGGTCGCGTCTGGCTGATGGCCACCGCCGTGCTCCTGGTCGGGATCGCCGAACGGGAGTCGGGGCTGGCCGCGGCGATCCTGCTGCTGGCGCTGTTCACGATCTCCTTCGCCGCCCAGGGGCTGGCGCACCTGTTCGACGACCAGCCCGAGGGCCAGGGGGTCGCGTAAACATGGAGGCGGCAACGGTGCAGGCGCCGGGAGGTGCCCCACAAGCTGACCCGCCCAAGAGCGGTCTCAGCACCAAAGCCAAGGTCCTGATCGGTTTCGGCGCCTACTTCGCCATCTCGATCCTGCTGCTGCTGATCTTCAAGAGCGATGGCAAGAACGAAGCCTTCAAACCGCAGAACGAGTTCAAACTCGAATCGTGGGTGACGATCGAACTCGCGGGGATCGACTTCAGCATCAACAAGGCGGTCCTTTATCTCTTCCTCGCCAGCGCCCTGACGATCGCGGTGATGGTCTGGATCGCGCGGCGGATGGCGGAGAAGCCAAACCGGGTCCAGACTGCGGTCGAGGTCGCCTACGACCTGACCAAGAACACGATCACCGGCGGCAGCCTCCACGGCGAGCTGGCGCGCAAATGGTTCCCCTTCATCGGCGCCCTCTTCTTCTGGATCTGGTTCTCGAACATGCTCGGCTTCCTGCCGCTGCCGACCAACACCGAGCACACCTTCTCGATCGGCGGCCTGGAAATCCCCTCCTTCGCGATCTACGCGGCCACCGCCAACATCGCGATCCCGCTCGTCCTGACCCTGGTTGTCTGGCTCTCCTACCACGTGGAGGGCATCCGGGCGAAGGGCTTTGGTCCCTACTTCAAGAGCTGGCTGCCCCCCGGCCTGGAGGACATGCACCCGATCGGCAAGGGCGCGATCTTCGTGATCGAGGTGATCTCCCACTTCGTGCGGTTGATCTCCCTCTCCGTTCGTCTTTTCGCCAACATCCTCGCCGGCCACCTGCTGCTGCTCTTCATGGGTGGCGGGCTGGCGGTGCTGCTTGGGATCGCGGCCCTCGGGGCGCTGACCTTCCCTCTCGCCTTCGCCTTCTTCATCTTCGAGGTCGGGCTTGTGGCGACCTTGCAGGCATTCATTTTCTCGACGCTTAGCGCTATTTACATTGGCGGGGCGACCTCCGCCTCTCACTAGAAAAGGAGTCAAACTCGATGGATCTCACCGTTCTCCCTATCGCCGAGGTGACCGACGAAGGCGTGAAAAGCGCTGGTAAAGCGATCGCCCTCGGTGTCGGCGCCGGACTTGGTTCGATCGGCGCCGGTATCGGCGTGGGCTTCATCTTCGGTAAGGAGATCGAGTCGGTCGCCCGCCAGCCGGAGATGAAAAGCGAGCTGGAAAGCATCCGCTGGCTCGGCTTCGCGCTGACCGAGGCGGTCGCCTTCTACACCTTCATCTTCGGTCTCATCGCTTTCTTCCTGGCCTAAGTCGATGGAGCTCCTCGGCTACATAGTCCCGCTCGCCGCTGAGGCGGCCGAGCACGGAGAGGAAAGCGGCGGCAGCTTCCTGGTCTCACCGGGCCTCGGTCTGATGATCTGGACGCTGGTGCTATTCCTGATCACGATGTGGGTGTTGAGCAAGGTCGCCTTCCCGAAGATTCAGGAAGCGCTCGACAAACGCGCAGAAACGATCAGTGAGTCGATCAACGCCGCCGAACGTCAGCGTAAGGAATCGGACGAGCTGCTCACCGAGTACCGCGCCCGCCTCGCCGAGGCCCGGGAGCAAGCCGACGACATCATGGCCCGCGCCCGTAAATCCGCCGAGACCGCAGAAGCAGAGGCGGCCACGGCTGGCAAGGAGAAGCGGGACGAGCTGGTGGCATCTGCGAATCGAGAGATCGAAGCGGGCACTAAGCGGGCCCTGGACGAGATTCGCCAGGAAGTCGCCAACTTGACCGTGCTCGCCACCGAGCGGGTGACCCGCAAAGCGCTCAACGCCGAGGACCAGAAACGCCTCGTCGAGGAGGCGCTCAGCGAGGTCGACTTCTCGGCGCTTTCGGGAGCGGAGAAGAACTAGCGATGGCCGACGCAGCTCGCGTATACGCCGAGGCCCTCTTCGAGGTGGGCCGCGACAAAGGCAAGCTGGATGCGTTCCAGCAGCAGCTCGGCGAGTTCGCCGACGCTGTCGATCGCAACCGCGAGCTGCAGGTCTTCCTCTTCAGCCCCTATCTCTCTTCCGCTGAGAAGAAAGAGGGATTGGAGCGAGCGATCTCGGGCGCCGAGCCCGAGCTGATGAATTTCCTCGAGGTGCTCGTCGACAAGGGCCGGATGACGGAGGTCTTCCGTATTCGGCGCCAGCTCGACGAGCTCTGGAAGCAGGAGAATCGCCGTATCGACGTCACCGTGACCAGCGCCGTCGAGCTGGACCCGGCCGTGGTCGAGAAAATCGGCCAGGAGGTCGAACGGCAGACCGGCGAGAAGGTCGACCTCAGTAGTGCCGTCGACGATCAGATCCTCGGCGGCATCGTCCTCCAGGTCGGAAACATGGTCTTGGACGCCAGCATCCGCAGTCGCCTGGAGAAACTTCGAAAGAGCGTCGCCACCGCGGCGTAAGGAGGCATAGAGCACCCGATGGAGATCAAGCCCGACGAGATCGCAAGTATTCTGCGAGAGCGGATCGAGGGACTGGAGACCGATTCCGCCGACCTTTCCGAGGTCGGCACGGTCCTGTCCGTCGCCGACGGCATCGCCCGCATTCACGGGCTCGACAACTGCATGGCGCTGGAGATGCTCGAGCTCCCGCACGGGGTCACCGGCCTGGCGCTGAACCTCGAGGCCGACAACGTCGGCGCTGTGCTCTTCGGTAACTGGGACGAGATTGTCGAGGGCGACACGGTCAAGCGGACCGGCAAGCTGCTCGAGATCCCGGTCGGCGAGGAGCTGCTCGGCCGCATGGTCGACCCGCTCGGCCGCCCGCTCGATGACCGCGGTGAGATCAGCACCACCGAGACCCGCCCGGCCGAGTTCAAAGCCCCCGGCGTCGTCCAGCGTCAGCCGGTCGAGGAACCCGTCCAGACCGGGCTGATGTCGATCGACGGGATGATCCCGATCGGCCGTGGCCAGCGAGAGCTGATCATCGGCGACCGTCAGACGGGAAAGACGGCGATCGCGATCGACACGATCATCAACAACAAGGACAAGGACCTGATCTGCATCTACGTCGCGATCGGGCAGCGGATGTCGACGGTCGTCCAGCTGAAAGAGACGCTCGAGGAAAACGGCGCGATGGAGAACACCATCATCGTCGCCGCTCCCGCAGACGAGGCGGCGCCGATCAAGTACATCGCCCCCTACGCCGGTTGCGCGATGGGCGAGCACTTCCTCTACAACGGCAAAGCCGCGCTCTGCGTCTACGACGACCTCACCAAACACGCCTCCGCCTACCGGCAGATGTCGCTGCTGCTGCGGCGCCCGCCGGGTCGCGAGGCCTACCCGGGTGACGTCTTCTACCTGCACTCGCGGCTGCTGGAGCGGGCGGTGAAGCTGAACGACGAGCTCGGCGGCGGTTCGCTGACGGCGCTGCCGATCATCGAGACCCAGGCCTCCGACGTCTCCGCCTACATCCCGACCAACGTGATCTCGATCACCGACGGTCAGATCTTCCTCGAGTCGGATCTCTTCTTCTCGGGGGTGCGGCCGGCGATCAACGTCGGCATCTCGGTCTCCCGGGTCGGCGGCAACGCGCAGACCAAGGCGATGAAGAAGGTCGCCGGAAAACTGCGCCTGGATCTCTCCCAGTACCGCGACCTCGAGGCCTTCGCCCAGTTCGGCTCCGAGCTCGACGCTGAGACCCAGAAAGCCCTGACCCGCGGCGAACGGCTGGTCGAGCTGCTGAAACAGAAAGAGCGTGAACCGTTGAGCGTCGGCGACCAGGTCGCCTCGATCTACTCGGGCACCGGCGGCTACCTCGACCGGATCAAAGTCGAGCGCGTCGGTGAGTTCCTCGCCGACCTGCGGGTGCGCCTGCACTCGGAGAACGCCGAGTTGCTGAGTCGGATCGAAGAGACCGGCAAGCTTGAGGACGCGGACGAGGAGGCGCTCGGCAAGGCGATCGCCGAGTTCGTCGACGACTTCGGCCCCGACTTCGACGAGCACGGCGACCCGCTCGAGGAGGGCGAGTCCGACCGCATCCACTCCAAAGAGGAGCGCGAGGCGCCGGCCCGCACCGAGTCCGACTCGGGCAGCAGCGAGGACGAGGAGGCGGCGACCCCGGCCTAGTGGCTGGGAGCTAGTTCCTCATGGCAACGCAGAAGGAAGTCAAGAACCGCATCGCGTCGGTCAAGAACATCAACAAGATCACGCGAGCGATGGAGATGGTTGCGGCGGCGCGCTTGCGGCGGGCCGAACAGCGGATCTCCGACATGCGCCCCTACGCGGAGGGGATGCGCAAGCTGACCCGCCGCGCCGCCGCCCAGGCGGGCGGGATCCCGCGGGTCCCTGTCCTCGAAGAGCGCGAGAACGTCAACCGGGTCGGGATCGTCCTCGTCACCGGCGATCGCGGCCTCGCCGGCGCTTTCAACTCCAACATCATCCGCGAGGGAATGCGGATGGCGACGCAGGTGCGCGAGGAGGGGGCCGAGCCCGCCTTCGCCGTTGTCGGCCGCAAGGGCGTCTCCGCCCTGACCTTCCGCAAGCAGGAGGTGACCGACTCCTATGTCGGCTTCACCGACCGCCCCGCCTTTGCCAACGCTCGCGAAATCGGCGAGGCGCTGACCGCCCGCTACGTCGACGAGGACCTCGACCGGGTCGAGTTGATCTACAACCGCTTCGTCTCGCCCCTCACCCAGCACGTCTGGCGCCAGACCCTGCTCCCCCTGCAGCAGGCCGAGGTGATCGGCGAGGGGGCCGGCGAGGAGGATGCGGCGGCCGATGAGGAAACCGAGGCGGAGCAGGCGCAGAGCCGCTCGGAGTGGGTCTACGAGCCGGACCCCGAGGAGCTGCTGGCGCGGCTGATCCCGGAGTACGTGACGATCTCGGTCTACCGGGCGCTGCTGGAGTCGGCGGCCTCGGAGCTGGGCGCGCGGATGACGGCGATGCGGAACGCGGCGGAGAACGCCGAGACGATGATCGGCGACCTGACCCTGGAGATGAACCGGGCGCGTCAGGCGGAAATCACGCAGGAGATCTTGGAGGTCGTCGGCGGCGCCGAGGCCCTCGGCTAGACGACAAGCAATTTTGGAGACGAGAAAAGGAACCCATGGCTGAGAGCAACGGAAACGGAAGCAACGTAGGGCGCGTCGAGCAGGTCACCGGAGTGGTCATCGACGCCGTCTTCCCCGACAAGCTGCCGGAGATCTTCTCCGCGGTGACGATCGAGACCAGCGGCGGCGACAACGACGGCGAATCGGCGGTGCTGACCTGCGAGGTGCAGCAGCACCTCGGCGATGACCGCGTCCGCGCGGTCGCGATGGACGCCACCGACGGCATCGCGCGTGGCGCCGTCGTCACCGACACCGGCGGTCCGATCACCGTCCCGGTCGGCGACGCGACCCTCGGGCGCATCTTCAACTTGCTCGGCGAGCCGATCGATAATGGGCCCGAGGTCCAGGTCGAGGAGCGCTGGCCGATCCACCGCCCAGCCCCGAAGGCCTCCGACCTGACCCCGACTCAGGAGATTCTCGAGACCGGGATCAAGGTCATCGACCTTCTCGCCCCTTACGCCAAAGGCGGCAAGGTCGGGCTGTTCGGCGGCGCTGGCGTCGGCAAGACCGTTCTGATCCAGGAGCTGATCCGCAACATCGCCGAGGAGCACTCCGGACTCTCCGCCTTCGTTGGCGTCGGCGAGCGCTCGCGAGAGGGAAATGACCTCTGGCTCGAGATGAAAGAGTCGGGCGTGATCGACAAGACCATGCTCGTCTTCGGCCAGATGAACGAGCCTCCGGGAGCGCGTCTGCGCGTCGCCCTCTCCGGCTTGACGATGGCCGAGTACTACCGCGAGCAGGGTGGCCAGGACGTGCTCCTGTTCATCGACAACATCTTCCGCTTCGTCCAGGCGGGCTCCGAGGTCTCGGCGCTGCTCGGGCGCATGCCTTCGGCGGTCGGTTACCAGCCGACCCTGGAGACCGAGATGGGCGGCCTGCAGGAGCGAATTACCTCAACCGATCGCGGTTCGGTTACCTCGATCCAGGCGGTCTATGTGCCGGCTGACGACTACACCGACCCAGCTCCGGCCTCGGTGTTCGCCCACCTCAACGCGACCACCGCGCTCTCGCGGTCGATCTCCGAGAAAGGGATCTACCCGGCGGTCGATCCGCTCGACTCGACCTCGACGATCCTCAAGCCGGACGTCGTCGGCGACGAGCACTACCGGACGGCGACCGAGGTGCAGGAGGTGCTGCAGCGCTACAAGGAGCTGCAGGACATCATCGCCATCCTCGGCATCGACGAGCTCTCCGACGAGGACCGCCAGACGGTCTCTCGGGCCCGCAAGATCGAGCGCTTCCTCTCACAGCCGTTCTTCGTCGCCGAACAGTTCACCGGCCGCTCCGGCGAGTACGTACCGGTCGCGGAGACGGTCCGCGGCTTCCGCGAGATCCTCGACGGCGAGCACGATGACCTCTCCGAGGGTGCCTTCTACATGCAGGGCTCGATCGACCAGGTCCTCGAGAACGCCAAGTCCGGCGCCGCTGCATAGGAGACGCAGATGGCGGCGGAGCACATGGTCGATGTCGAGGTCCTGACCCCGGAGGGCGAGGTCTGGAGCGGTGAAGCGCGCCAGGTTTCGACTCGGACCGAGGTCGGCGAAATCGGCATCCTCGCCAATCACGCGCCGGTGCTGGCGGCACTGCGGCCGACCGAGCTCCGCCTGCATCTTTCCGACTCCGAGACCAAACGCTACGCCCAGGCCCACGGCTGGTTGCAGGTCTACGGCAACACCGCCCGGCTTCTGCTCGAGGAGGCGATTTCTCCCGAGGACCTCGATTCCGGGACTCTGAAAGAGCAGTTGGCGGACGCCGAACAGCGGCTTTCGGAGTGCGAGCCTGGGAGTGCCGATCACGCCCGGGCGACCAAGGATCGCGATCGAGCCGAAGCATTCCTCTCGATCGCTGGGGGATGAGGGGCGGCGACACCCCTCTTCCGGAATTGACCTCCCCTCCGCTGCGCTCCGGGGAGAACGTGCAGCGCGCTTCGCGCGCAACAACCAGATTGCATTTCGCCGAACATTCCTCCAGAGGGGTGTCGCCGCCTCTTTTCGAGCCCCGTTGGTTCTCCCGCAAGAGTTGTGGTTCCTTTCGGTCGATATGCGTCCGTAAAGAACCACGGGATGTCCGAATCCCGGTGACTCCTCAGGTTGTGGTTCCTTTCGGTCGATATGCGTCCGCGAGGAACCACGGGATGGGGAGTGCGGGATGAGCGAGGAGCTCGTGGTCCTCGCGAAGCGGTTGATCTCTTTCGAGACCTGTGAGCCGGATGCGATTTCTGAGGCGGCGGGCTTCGTTCAAGGTTGGCTGGAAGCTCGGGGGATTGAGACGAAGGCCGACGAGGTGCGCGGCCTGCCGGTGGTCATGGCCGAGGTTGGCCCCGCAGACGCGCCGACCGTGGTCCTGCATGGGCATATCGATGTGGTCCCCGGGCACGCCGGGCAGTTCGTGCCTGAGACCGCTGGCGATCGGCTGATCGGGCGGGGCGCCTATGACATGAAGGGCGCGGTCGCGGCGATGCTGATGGTGATCGCGGCGATGCGGGATCAGGACCGGGTGCGGGTGCGGCTGGGGATCGTCGGCGACGAGGAGTCCGAGGAGGAGTCCGAGCGCGGCTCCGACCATCTCGTCGACAGTGGCTTCATTGGCGACTTCGCGATCACCGGCGAGCCGACCGACCTGCACATCGGAATCGAGGCCAAGGGAGTGCTGGCGCTGCGGATCGGGGTCGGCGGCACGGCGGCCCACGGTGCCACGCCGTGGCTTGGCGAAAACGCCGTTCTCAACGCAATCGACGTTTTCCGCAGTATCGAGTCGCTACCGTTTGCCCGGCACAGCTCTGAGCTCTTCGACCGTCCTTCGATCAACCTGGGGAGGATCGTTGGCGGCGACGCTCTTAACAAGGTGCCTGACCGATGCGTGATCGACGTCGACATCCGCTACCTCCCAGACCAGAACCCGAGCGAGATCCTCGCCCAGGTGCGCGAGATCGAGGGCGCCGAGGTGGAGGCGCTGCTGACCAGGCCGCCAGCCACGGTCGACCGCGATTCAGCCTTCGTCCGGGCCCTGCGCGCCTCGGCCAGCGAGCACCACGACGGGGAGCCGATGAGCGTCGGCCGCGACGGCGCTTCCGACGCGGTCTCCTTCCTGCGGGCGGGGGTGCCGGCCGTCGAGTTTGGGCCAGTGGGTGCGGGGCACCACGGGCCGGGGGAGTGGGTTTCGGTCTCCTCGCTAGAGACCTACCGCCAGGCGCTGGAGTCGTTCCTGCAATCGATCCCGGACCGGCTCGATGAGTGAGCCACTGGGGCCGGGCTGGGCCCCGAAGAAGCCACCGCCGAGCGGCGACGACGGGGAGGCGCCGAAGCCGAAGCGCTTCTGGTGGCGGTTCACCCTCGCCTCGGTCCTGATCGTTGCCGTCTCCGCCGGGACGACCGCGGCCGCGACGCTGCTCTACCTCGACAGCATCGCCAACGCGATCCAGCCGAAGAACGACAAGCTGCAGAAGAAACTCAACCGCTTCCTCGCCGACGCCGGCGACGGCGGCGCCCAGACCTTCCTCGTGATCGGCTCCGACAAGCGCGCCAACGAAGCCGAAGACCCTGGCCGCTCCGACACGACGATGCTGGTCCGCCTCGACCCCGACAAGAACCTGATCTCGATGATGTCGATCCCCCGCGACCTCAAGGTCGAAATCCCCGGCTACGGCACCGGCAAGTTCAACGAAGCGTATTCCTACGGGGGCACCAAGCTGACCCTGCAGACGGTCAAGGAGCTGACCGGGCTGCCGGTCAACCACGTCGTCAACGTCGATTTCCTCGGCTTCGCCCAGGGCGTCTACGCGCTCGGTTGCGTCTACACCGACGTCGACAAACGCTATTACCACTCCAACGAAGGCGTGCCGCCCTCCGAACAGTACGCCGAAATCAACATCACTCCCGGCTACCAGCTGATGTGCGGCAAGCAGGCTCTCGACTACGTCCGCTACCGCCACACCGACACCGACATCGTCCGTTCCGCCCGCCAGCAGGACTTCCTCAGCCAGGCCCGCTCGCGGATCTCGGTCCAGGATCTCGTCTTCGACCAGGGCGAACTGATCGAGGCCTTCACCGACTACACGACCTCCGACATCAGCGATGGCGCGACGCTGCTGGAAGTGCTGAAACTGCTGGCCGCCTCGCGCAACTCGACGATCAACGAGGTCAACTTCCCGGCCGAATTGGGCCCCAGCTTCGTCTACACGACCGAAAGCGCGCTCGACGCCGCCGTGCAGGAATTCCTCGGCGGGGAGACGGTGCAGGAGGCGAAAGCGGCCCAGCGCCGCCAGCGCGAAGAAGCCGAAGCGGGCAGGAAGCAGAAGAAGCAAAAGCCCCAGAAACAGAAGCAGAAGCCTAAGAAGCCGAAGGTCGAGGTCAACGGGTCTGGCAACGACGGCCTCGTGCCGGCCGGCGAAGCCGGCAAGGCCGAGGCGAAGATCGCCTCCCGGCGCGCCCGCGGCCACTTCCCGATCTACTACCCGACGCGCCTCCCCGAAGGGACCTACTTCGTCGAAAGCAACCCCTACGAGAAGATCGTCGACCCCTACGTCTACAACCTCAAGGACGAGGACGGAGATCGCCATCTCGCCTACCGGATGGTCCTGGTCGCGGAAATGTCCGACGGCACCCATTACTTCGGCGTGCAGGGGATCCGCGGCTGGTCTGACCCACCGATTCTCGACGACCCGAGCCTGACCAAGGAGATCAACGGCCGCGAGTACGACATCTACGTCGACGGTGAAAATGTGAAAATGGTCGCCTGGCGTCGCGGAGACAACGTCTACTGGATCTCCAACGACCTGCTGCGGACCCTGACCAACGATCAGATGATCGGGATGGCGCGGTCGGCCAAGGTAATTGTTCCTAAGAAGAAGCCGAAGCGTGCAAGGAAGGAGCAGGGATGAGTGAGCAAAAGGAGACCGTTGGCGTTATCGGGGTTGGGTGGGTTGGGCTCGTAACCGCCGCTTGCTTCGCGGAGCTCGGTCACCCCGTGATCGCTCGCGACATCCTCCAGGAGAAGGTGGAGGCACTCTCACGCGGTGAGGTGGCGATCCACGAGCCGGGCCTCACGGACCTGCTCCAGCGCAACGCTGAGCGGCTCACCTTCACCACTGACATGGACGAGCTGCTCGATGGTGCGCGGCTGCTCTTCGTCTGCGTCGACACGCCGCCGACTTACTCGGGCGATGCCGACCTCTCGCGGGTGCGGGCGGTCGTGCAGGAGCTGCCGGAGGAGAGCGACCACGTCTTGATCATGAAGAGCACCGTCCCGGCTGGAACCGGGGAGTCGATTCGTCGCGACATGCCCGGCCTCGCCTACGTCTCCTGCCCCGAGTTCCTCAAGGAGGGAACTGCGGTCGCCGACTTCATGAATCCCGACCGGGTGGTGGTCGGCTCCGATGCGGGAGACGAGGAGGCGGGCGATGCCGTCGAACAGCTCTACCGGCCCCTTGGTGGCGAGATCCTCCGCACCGACGTCGCCAGCGCCGAGATGATCAAGCTTGCCTCCAACGCCTTTTTGGCGACGAAGATCTCCTTCATCAATGAGATCGCCAACGTCTGCGAGGAGGTCGGCGCCGACGTCGGCCAGGTCGCGCAGGGGATGGGCCTCGACGAGCGGATTGGTAGCTCCTTCCTCCGCGCTGGCATCGGCTACGGCGGTAGCTGTTTCCCGAAGGACGTCAGCGCCCTGAAGATGCTGGCCGGGAACACCGGCTACCACTTCCAGCTGCTGACCGCGGTGATCGAGGTCAACGAGCTGCAGAAGCGGCGCGTTGTCGGCAAGCTCGAGAAGCACCTCGGCTCGCTGATCGGCAAGCGGGTGGCGCTGCTTGGCCTCGCCTTCAAGCCGGACACCGACGACATGCGCGAGGCCTCGAGCCTCGTCCTTGCGGCGCGCCTGCAGGGCGAGGGGGCGGAGGTTGTTGCCTACGATCCGGTAGCGGCTGAGCGCGCGGCCGGCATGCTCGGCTCGGTTGAGATGGCGACCTCGGCAGTTGAGGCGCTTGAGGGCGCCGACGCCGCCGTCCTCGTCACCGAGTGGAGCGAGTTCGCTGAGCTTGATTGGGCCGCCGCCGGTGAGCGGATGACAAGGGCCCTGGTGGTCGACGGCCGTAACTTCCTCGACCCAGAGAAGCTGATCGCGGCTGGCTTTGAGTACGAGGGGATCGGCAGGGTCGTCAACTCGCCGCGACCCGCCGCGACCTCCTAGGCAGCCGTGCAAGCGATCGTTTTGGTCGGGGGCGAGGGAACTCGCCTGCGGCCCCTCACTAGCGATGTGCCGAAGCCGGCGGTGACGCTGGTCGACCGTCCTTTCCTCGCCTACGCGATTGAGTGGCTCGCCGCCCACGGGGTGAGCGAGGTGGTGCTCGCCTGTGGCTTCCTGCCCGACGTCTTGCGCGAGGCGCTGCGTGATGAGGAGCAGCGGGCGGGGGTGAGGATCACCTACGTCGCCGAGCCCGAGCCGCTCGGCACCGCTGGTGCCATCCGCTTCGCCGCCGACTCCCTCGGCGACCGCCTCGAAGACCGCTTCCTCGCGCTCAACGGCGACGTGCTCGCCGACCTCGATCTCTCGGCCCTGCTGCGCGCCCATCAGGAGCGCGGCACGAACGCCACCATCGGCCTCCACCCGGTTGACGACTCCTCCGCCTACGGCCTGGTCCGGTGCGACGAGGGCGGACGGGTCATCGAGTTCCTCGAAAAGACGGGGGAAGCGGCTCCGGGCGAGATCAACGCCGGCGCCTATGTCCTCGAGCGTTCTGTCCTCGACTTGATCCCGCCGGGTCAGGCGGTGTCGATCGAGCGCGAGGTCTTCCCCAAACTGATCGGCGAGGGCCTCCGCGGACTGCTCCTCAACGGCTACTGGATGGACATCGGCACCCCGGAGCGCTACCTGCAGGCCAGCTGGGACATCCTCGCGGGCACGGTGGAGACGCGGGTCGAGCCCACCGCGCCTGGACTGTTCGTTGGGGTCGGGGCCGAGATCGACGAAGAGTCCGACGTCGGCCCGCGCGCGGTCGTCGGCGGCGGCTCGAGGATCGAGCCCGGCGCCGTGGTCGCCAACTCGGTTCTGCTCGACGGTTGCGTCGTCGGCCGCGATGCCCTCGTGCGGAACTCGATCCTCGCGCCCGGGGCAAGGGTCGAAGCGGGGGCGCAGCTCGTTAACGCGGTAATCGGCCGAGATGAAAGAGTCCCGGCCTAGGTGTCTTTCCAAAAACCCCCACGCGCGCCTGGCGGCGCCGGACACACTTCGCGGCGCGTCGTCCTCAGTCGCCCGAATAGCGCTGCTATTCGGCCTCCCTGCGTCCTATCCCCGCTCGGTCCGGCACTCGCCAGCCGCACGCGCGGATTTTCGGAAAGACACCGATGAGCACGATGATTGACGACGTCCTTGGTCTGCCCGACCAGCTCCGCGACGCGCTGTGGCGGATCGAAAGTGCCCGCTTGGAGCCGGCCGAATCGGCTGGGTTGATGGTCTGTGGGATGGGCGGATCGGCGATCGGCGGCGACCTCGCCGCCAGCGCTATCGGCGACCGGCTGACGAAGCCGCTGGTTGTGACCCGGGGTTATGAGCTGCCGAGCTGGGCCACTCCCGAGTGGGCGGTCCTCTGCTCCAGCTACTCCGGCAACACCGAGGAGACCCTTGCCTGCTTCGAGGCGGCGGAGGCGCTGGGGGCGCGGCGTTACGTGGTCAGCACCGGCGGCCAACTGGTCGACGGCGCGCGCGAGGCCGGCATCCCGGTGGTCGCGCCGCCGGGGATCTACCAGCCGCGGGTCGCCGTGGCCTACATGTTCGTCGCCGCCGCCGAGCTGGCGGCGCTGATCGGAGTGGCTCCCGGAATCCGGACCGAGATCGACGCCGGCGCCGCCTTCCTCGAGCGCGAGGCGCTGACGATCAAGGCCAAGGCGGCGGAGATCGCTGCCACGATCGGCGCCGCGCCGACCGTGATCTACGGCAGCGACCTGACCGCTGCGGTTGCCTATCGCTGGAAGACGCAGATCAACGAGAACGCGAAGCAGCCCGCCTTCTGCTCGGAGCTGCCGGAGGCTGATCACAACGAGATCTGCGGCTGGTCGGCCGATGCCGGCGCCGCGGGGATGGCGGCGGTTTTCCTCGAGGACTGCGACCAACATCCGCGCGAGCGCCGTCGCTTCGAGCTCACCGCGGAGGCGGTTTCCGCGTCCTCCGCCACGGTCGTCCGCTTGGAGACGGCAGGGGAGACCCGGGTCGAGCGCCTGCTCTGGGCGACGCTGCTGGGCGACCTCGTCTCGCTTGAAATCGCCCGCCAACGGGGAGTGGACCCGGAGAGCATCGAGGCGATCGACAGGCTGAAGGAGGGTATGGCGGGATGAGGGCGATGGTCTTGGCGGCAGGACTGGGGACGCGGCTGCGGCCGATCACCTACGAGATGCCGAAGCCGATGGTGCCGGTGCTGAACAAGCCGGTGATGGAGCACATCCTCCGGCTCCTCGCCCGCCACGGCTTCACCGAGACGATCGCCAACCTGCACTGGTTTCCAGATCTGATCGAGGGTTACTTCGGCGACGGCTCCGATGCTGGTGTCGCCCTCACTTACAGCCGCGAGGAGCAGCTGCTGGGGACCTCGGGCGGAGTGCGCAACGCGGCCGATTTCCTTGGCGACTCCTTCCTCGTCATCTCCGGCGACGCCCTCACCGACATCGACCTGGCGGCGATGCGCGAGTTCCACGAATCGCACGATGGGATCGCGACGCTGGCGATGAAACGGGTCGAGGACACGAGCCAGTTCGGGGTCGCGATCGTCGGCTCCGACGGCCGCATCCAGGGCTTCCAGGAGAAGCCCGATCCCGCCGAAGCTCTCTCTGATCTCGCCAACTGCGGCATCTACATGTTCCGCAAGGAGATCTTCGACTTCTTTCCCGAGCCGGGGGTAAGCAAGGCGGCGGGGGAGGGCGACCCGCCAGGCTTCGCCGACTGGGCGATGGATGTCTTCCCGCGTCTGCTCGAGGGCGATGTGCCCTTCTACTCGTACGAGATCGACGCCTACTGGAACGACATCGGCAACCTCGACGAGCTGCGCACCGGCAACCTCGATGCTCTTACCGGCGCGGTCAAGTTGGATCAGGAGGGCGAGTTGGTCCCGGGTTATCGCAGCGGCGAGCGGATGGAGGGCGAGCCCGACCTCGTCGGCCCAGTCCTGCTCGGTCCCGGCTGCGAGATCGGCGACGACGTCCGCATCGACGGGCCTTCGATCATCGGCGACAACGTCAAAGTGGGCGACGGCGCCCGCCTCAAAGAGGTCATCGCCCTTCCAGGCGCCGAAGTCCCAGCGCGATCGCTGCTGATCAACGCCATTGCCGGCGCACGACCTGCTTCGTAGGTTCTTCGGTAGGGAGGGTGCCGGTGTCCCTCTCCGGAATTGACCTCCCCTTCGCTTCGCTCCGGGGAGAACCTGGTGCGCGCTTCGCGCGCAAACACCAGATTGCATATCGCCGAACATTCCTCCGAGGGACACCGGCACCCTCCTGCGACAGCGGTTAGTCCCTCGTCGTAGGACGAAAAGCTGTTGCTAGGAGGGACGGGTGTCCCCTGGCCGACCGGCGTCCTGATTTTCGCACTGACCACTTGGCGAGAGATAGGCAGTTAACGGCGAAAATCCCAGGGAGGTCAGGGGACACCCGTCCCTCCCTACCGCAGCCGACTCTGTCCTGAAACAGAGTCGACCCAGAGAATTTGCTTTCTGCGCGCCACCCGTGCGTTATTGCTCGGCAGGGTCGGGGGGTGGATATTTTGCCGACCATCGGGGTGGCGCTGGTGCCGCCGCTTTGTGCCTCTTGCGGGCGGTCTTGTCGGGTTGAGGCGGTGGTTTGTACTCGGTGCGGACGGCGGTTGGCTGATGCTGATCCTTTGCTTGGGAACGGGCCTGCTGGGCTGGACAAGGTTTGGTCTTCGGCCTCTTATGAGGGGATCGCTCGCAACCTCGTGGGGGCGCTGAAGTTCAGGCACCTGTTGCCGGTGGCCGACCTGATGGCGGAGCGGATCGAGTGGCTGGCGCCCGCCCACATGCTGAGCGGGACTGTGGTGCCGGTGCCGCCGGCGCGGGCTCGGTTGCGACGGCGGGGATTCGATCCGGCTGGTGAGCTGGCTGTAGCCCTGGCAGCGCGGCTGGAAGCCCCGCTGGATTACTGCCTCGAACGCCGCGGCGGCGGCCGTCAGGTCGGCCGGCGGCGGGCGGAACGGGTTGGTCACCCGCCTCGTATTCAGGCTCGCGGTGCTGCTCCCCGCAGCGTCCTCCTCGTCGATGACGTGCTCACCACCGGGTCCACCCTCACGGCCTGCGCTCGCGCGCTGCGGGCCGTGGGGGCGTCCCGGGTGGTTGCGGTGACTTTCGCCCGGCGCCTTTAGTGGCTCTCCGCGGCCCTACGGCCGTGCCTCGGCCGGGCGTCCCCGCATCTGGTCGACAAGCTGCCGCGTGCGGCGGCGCTTGCGACGCAGTTCGCGATGCTTCTTAACCTGCCGGCTCATGTCCTCGGCCAGCTCTCGCACGGTGTGCGTCATCTCTGGGCTGCACTCGTGCGCGTGCAGCGTCACTCCCTTCAAATAAAACGTCGCCTCCGCCACCTGGCTGTCGGCGACCCGCGGGTTGCGCTCCTCTGAGAGCACCACATCCAAGGTCGCGAGCGGTGAGACCTGACGTCCCAGTCGCTGGAAGCGTTTCCGCACCATCTCACGCAGCTCGTCCGTCATTTCGACGTTCCGGCCCCGAATCTCAATCCGCATGAGTGCCTCCTTGTCGGTTCTGTCACGAGACTAGCCTCCGAGGCGGAAGGGAGCAAGGGGCAATTAACCCGGCACCGCTACTCTTGACCAATGCCAGCCATGGACCTTGTAACCAAGGCGCTGCGCGCGGGAGAGGGAAGGAAGTTCAAGGCCTACCAGAAGCGCGTCGCGGCGATCAACCGCTTCGAGCCGGAGATGGAAGTCCTCTCTGATGATGAGATTCGCACCGAGGCCGATCGGCTTCGCGAGGAAGCTCGCAACGGCAAGTCGCTCGACGATCTCCTGCCGGAGGCCTTTGCGCTCTGCCGCGAGGCCTCGCGGCGGTCCACCGGCCAGCGCCATTACGACGTCCAGCTGATCGGCGGCATGGTCCTCCACGACGGCGCAATCGCCGAGATGAAGACCGGCGAGGGCAAGACCCTGACCGCGACCCTGCCCGTCTTCCTCAACACCCTCGCTGGCAAGAGCGTCCACGTCGTCACCGTCAACGATTACCTCGCCCGCCGCGACTCGGAATGGATGGAACCGATCTACAACGCGCTCGGCGTCACCGTCGCCGCCCTCCAGGACTTCGACGACCACGAGGCGCGCCAGCGCAAATACTCGATGGACGTCACCTACGGGACCAACTCCGAGTTCGGCTTCGACTACCTCCGCGACAACATGGCCAGCGCCCTCGAGCACTGCGTCCAGCGCGACCACAACTTCGCGATCGTGGACGAGGTCGACAACATCCTCATCGACGAGGCGCGGACGCCGCTGATCATCTCCGGCCAGCCCGAACAGGCGGCCCAGACCTACTACACCTTCGCCCGCCTGGCCAAGCAGTTGGTCGGGGTGCCGGCGAAACAGAAACTGAAATCGCTCGGCGAGTCGCGCGAGACCCACGAGGCTGAGTACGACTACGAGTACGACGAGAAACACAAGACCGTCGCCCCGACCGAGCAGGGCGTGAAAAAGGCCGAGGACTTCATCGGCGTCGACAACCTCTACCTCGGCGAGCACGGCAGCCTTGTCAATCACCTCGTTCAGGCCCTCAAGGCCGAGTCGCTCTACAAGAAGGACGACGACTACGCGGTGATCGACGGCGAGGTGATGATCATCGACGAGTTCACCGGCCGCATCCTCGAGGGCCGGCGCTGGTCGGAGGGTCTGCACCAGGCGGTCGAGGCGAAGGAGGGCGTGGCGATCCGCGAGGAGAACCAGACCCTGGCGACGATCACGTTGCAGAACTACTTCCGCCTCTACGACAAGCTCTCGGGCATGACCGGTACCGCCCTCACCGAGGCGACCGAGTTCATGAAGATCTACAAAATGCCGGTGGTCGAGGTCCCGACCAACAAAGACATGGTCCGGGCCGATCAGAACGACCAGATCTTCAAGACCAAAGACGGCAAGTGGCAGGCGGTAATCGACGAAATCGTCAGCCGCCACGAAAAGGGCCAGCCAGTGCTCGTTGGAACCGTCTCGGTCGAGACTTCGGAGATGATTTCTGAGGCGCTCAAACGCCAGGGCATCCAGCACTCGGTCCTCAACGCGAAGCCCGAGCACGCTGAACGAGAGGGCGAGCTGATCGCCCAAGCGGGGCGTAAAGGGGCGGTGATGATCGCCACCAACATGGCCGGCCGCGGCGTCGACATCAAGCTTGGCGGCGACCCCGAGCACTTGGCGATCGCCGAGCTGAAAAAGAAGGGGATCACCCACGAGAGCGAGGGCTACGAGGAGGCGCTGGCTGAGAAGACGGCCGAGCTCGAGCCCGTGTGCAAGGCCGCGGCTGAAGAAGTCCGCGAGCTCGGCGGCCTCTTTATCTGCGGCACCGAGCGCCACGAGTCCCGCCGGATCGACAACCAGTTGCGCGGCCGCTCAGGCCGCCAAGGAGATCCCGGCGAGTCGCGCTTCTTCCTCTCTGCCGAAGACGACGTGATCCGCCTCTTCGCCGGCGACCGCATCTACAAAATCCTCGACAAACTCGGCCCGGTCGACGAGGACGGGAGCGAAGTCCCGCTGGAAGCCAAAATGCTGACGAAAACCGTCGAGGGCGCCCAGAAGAAGGTTGAGGAGCAGAACTTCCTAATCCGCAAACGCGTGCTCGAGTACGACGACGTGATGAACGAGCAGCGGCGGGTGATCTACAAATATCGCCGCGAGATTCTCGAAGGACTCGATATCTCGGAAACCGCGCG
>DATDLJ010000031.1:0-86198 GCA_036519395.1 Solirubrobacterales bacterium
GGCGGGGCCGCCGTCAGAATCAGTCCCATGCCCCACCTCCAAGGCTTCACTCACACCCCCGGCAACCACTGCGGCTCGACCGCGCTGCGCAACCTGCTCGGCTTCCACGGCGTCGAGATCAGCGAGGAGATGGCGTTCGGCCTCGGCGCCGGAGCCGGCTTCTACTACCTGGCGCTGGACGACACCTCCCCCAGCCGCTGGTTCAACGGCCGCACCGCCCGGCTGGAGGAGAGCTTCCGCGAGCTGACCGGGGCGGCGCTGGAGATGCGTACCTTCAGCGAGGACGATGGGGTGGCGGCTTGGGAGGCAGCGGCGACCGAGATCGACGCGGGCAAGCCGGCGCTCCTCCTCACCGACATCTACTACCTCGACCACTACGGCAACTCGGCCCACTTCCCGGGGCACGCGGTGGTGCTGGCGGGCTACGACTCCGAAGTGGCACAGCTCTCCGACACCGGCTTCGAGGAGCTGCAGATGACGCGGCTGGAGAACCTCGCCCGGGCGCGCCACAGCGGCCACCCCGCCTACCCGCTGGAAGGCCACATGTTCACCGTCGCCGAGCAGATCGACCGCGAGCAGTTGGAGGCGGCGGTGCCGCGGGCGATCGCCCGGGCGGCGGGCGAGATGCTGGAGCCACCCTTCGGCGAGTTCGGCGGCGTGCCGGCGCTCGAACGCCTCGCCGCCGAGGCGGGCGCCTGGCCGGAAGCGGTCGAGGACTGGCAGTGGTGCGCCCGCTTCGCCTACCAAGTGATCGAGCGCCGCGGCACCGGCGGCGGTTGCTTCCGGCTGATGTATGCCCGCTTCCTCGAGGAAGCGGGCCGCGACGAGGCGCCCCTGGCGGCCGAGGCGGCGGCAAGGTGGACTGAGCTGGCGGAGGCGTTCAAAGCAGCAAGCGAGAGCGAGGAGCCACGGGCCGAGCTGTGGGGTGCGGTGAGCGACGGCAGCGAGAGCGTGCTCGAGGTCGAGCGCCGCCTCTGGACGAGTTTGTCGCTCTAGATCAGGGGTATTGAGGCCCCATGACCATCGGAGCGGGCATCTTCCTCATTGCCGTGGGCGCGATCCTCAAGTTCGCGACCAACTTCAACGTCCAAGGCGTCAGCATCGACACCGTGGGCCTGATCCTGATGATCGCCGGCGCCGCCGGCCTGATCCTCGGCCTCTTCCAAGAACTCGTCTGGTCCCGGCGCACCCGCCCGGTAGCCCCCGGCGAGGCCCCACCGGTGGAAGAACGCCGCGAAGTCAGGGAACAGCCGCCGCGGTACTGAGGCTGACCGCCGCCCTACTGAGGCAATAGGCGGTCGCCAACGAGAGGTCGCGTAGAACCTCTCCAGCGACACGGGAGCGACGGGACTCGAACCCGCGACCTCCGGCGTGACAGGCCGGCGCTCTAACCAGCTGAGCTACGCCCCCAGGGGCACTGCGGCGGGCCAAATGGGGTGCGGCCCGGGCGCCAAAGCTAGCGCATTCGGTCCGATCGCTCTCAGGCCGCCACGCGCGAGAGGGAGTGCAGCGTCTCCGTGATCCCGTCGCCGACCAGCGCGAGGTCGGGGACGGTGTCGGGGTCGGCGTTCAGCCCGAAGTAGACACGGCCGTTGTAGCCGACCGCAGCCACCCCGAGAGACTGGCCAGAGAAGAGGGGGACGGCGGGGACGATGCGGCGCAGCTCCGCGCCGAGGGCATAGAGGGGAAGGGGGAAAGCGGGGACGTTGGCGACCGTGAGATTGAAGAGGCGGGGCGTGAAGGCCAGCCGGGCGATCACGCTCTGGACCAGGGCCGGCGTCAGCCGGGTCAGCCCGGTGACGGTATCGGCGCCCGGGACCGTGCCGTCGCGCCGGCGCTCTCTGGAGCCCGCGACCATCTTCAGGTAGCGGAGCACCGAGTCCGGCTCCCCTACCTCCATGTCCACGAACAGGGACGAGGCGTCGCCGCTGACAAGCATCTCGGTCGAGTGGTCGAGGGTTGCCAGGACGACCGCGCGCAGCCGCTCCACCTCCTCGCCGCGAGCCTCGAAGAGACGGCGCAGGCCGCCGGCCGTGGCGGTCATCACGACGTCGTTGACCGTCCCCCCGTGCTCCGCGCTGACCCGCTTCACCTCCTCCAGCGGCACGTCCACACCCGCCAGCCAGCGCTTCGCCCCGGTTCCCTCGTTGAGGCTGGTGCGGGGCGCCAGATCCGGCTCGCTGCCCGCCAGGGCCTCGGCGATCGCCCGGGACTGGGAGAGGATCTCGGCCACCTCGTGGGGCTTGACCGCGGCATCGGTGCCGCCGCCGATTCCTTCGCCCACTACGCCGCGCATCCGATTCAAAACGCCCAGCTCCGACTCCTTGCCAAGGGAGGAGATCAGGTCCGCAAGCATGGTTCTGCCCGCCTCCGGTTCGGGCTCGGCGTCGAGCAGGGCGGCAACGACGTTCGCCGCGCTGAGGCCGTCGACCAAGCAGTGGTGAACCTTGATGGCCAGCGCCCAGCGGCCTCCCTCCAGCCCTTCCAGCAGGACCACTTCCCAGAGGGGCCGGGAGCGATCAAGGCGCACGGAGTAGTAATCGCCGAGCCATCGCGTCAGCTGCTCCTCGCCACCCGGCTGCGGCAGGATCGCGCGGCGAATCTGGTGACCGACCTCGAAGTCCGGGTCTGGCAGCCAGACCGGCAGCGAGAGGGCCTCCACCCGCGGGGTCGAGAGGTGGCGGCGGAGGACGGAGAACCCCTCGAGACGGCCTTCGACCTGCCGCTGCAGTCGCTCCAAGGACGGCTTTCGGCGCCCCGGCATCGGATCGAAGACCATCGCCCAGCCAAGCTGCATGTGGGCCGAGCGGTCCTCTTCCTCGATTTCGAGAAAGGTCGCGTCGAGAGGGCTCAGGTAGCTGCGCATCGTCTCACCTCAGGTCCCCGCCTGAGCCGGTTCGGGGAATGCGTACGCAGCCTCACCGGCGGTGAGGGTTTCGAGAATCTCCCGGAAATCGGCTATCCGCTCGGTGCCGTAGCGCTCCTCCCAGCGCTTCTCGATCCGCTCGAGGATGCCGAAGCCGTAGACCTGTGCCTCTTCGCCCCGCTCGGTCATGCGGATCAGCTTGGCGCGGCGGTCATCGGGGTCCGGGATGCGCTCAACGTAGCCGCGCTCAACCAGGTCGTCCACGACTTCGCCGACCGACTGCTTCGTCCGGTTGCCGCGCTCGGCGATCTCGGTCAACCGCAGTCCCGGTTTTCTGACGTGGCGAAAGACGCAGCCGTGGACCGGTCGCAGGTCGCTGAACTCGCTCCGGCGCATCTCCCCGCGAAACTCGCTGACCATCACGTCGAATACAACTTCGAGCAATCCGTTCAGAGGAACATCGAGCGGCAGGCTTTTCGTTGCATTCGGCATCTCGTCAGGAAACCTTACAAGGCTTCCTGACAAATCTAAAGAGGGTTCTCCTCTAGGCTGGCGCCGGTGAAGCTAGTCACTTTCGAGGCAGGGGACGGTCCGCGGGCCGGGGTCGTCGCGGGCGACGAGGTCGTCGACGCCTGGGCCCTGCTCGGCGAACCACACCGCGGCAGCCTGCTCGAGCTGATCGCGGCTGAGCGTGTCGAGGAGCTGCGGGCGCGGCTCGGCGATAGCGGGGCGCCGCGGCATCCACGCTCGGCGGTCGAGTTGCTCGTCCCGATCCCGGACCCGGAGAAGATCATCTGCATCGGCCTTAACTACCGCAAGCACGCGGCGGAGGTTGGAGTCGAGCAGCTGCCGGAGACCCCGACGATCTTCGCCAAGTACCGCAACGCCCTGGTCCCGGACGGGGCGACGGTGCAGGCGCCAACGGCCAAGACCGATTACGAGGCCGAGGTTGCCTTCGTCGTCGGCCGTCGGGCCAGGGAAGTCGACGAGGCCGGGGCGCTCGACTACGTCGCCGGCTACACGCTACTCAACGACCTCTCCGCCCGCGACCTCCAGGGGGCGACCCCGCAGTGGATGCCGGGCAAGGTCTTCGACGGCGCCGCGCCTTGCGGTCCTTATCTAGTGACCCCGGACGAGACGGGACCGCCGGACCAGATCTCGATCCGCCTCACCCTCAACGGCGAGGAGATGCAGAGCGGCGCCACCGACGACTTGATCTTCAGCATTCCCCAACTCGTGGCCCAGCTCTCGCGACTGATGACCCTGGAGCCCGGCGACATCGTCTCCACCGGCACCCCCGAGGGTGTCGGCATGGGCCGCAAGCCGCGGGTCTGGCTCGCCGACGGCGACGAGGTCGTGATCGAGTCGCCGACCCTCGGCCGGCTGACGACGCGGATCAGCGTTTAGGCCCGGGCGGGATCTCGTAAGCCTTCGCCGGCAGGCTGGCCGAGAGTGGCCGCGTCGCCGGGCGCGCCCGGCTCGCTGCGGCGGCACTTGCTCCCGCAGCGGTCCAACGCGGGCGGTAGGGCGTGAAGGTAAGCAGGGCGTTCCAGGTGTCGGTGTCGATCACGCCGTTTGCCGGCATCCCCCGCGCTTCCTTGAAGGCGCGGACCGCGCGAGCGGTCATCGGACCGAAGATTCCCGTTACCGGCAGCTCGGCGCCGGCGGCGATCAGGTGCTGCTGCGCCCAGACCACGAGGTCGCCGCGGCTTTTCCGTTTCAGCAGCGGATGCACGACTTCCTGGCGGTAGCCGGTCACCGGTTGCAGGGCGCTGTCGGCGCCGACCGCCCCCCACTCCGTGCCATTGGTCTCCTGCCATGACCACCAGCTCGGCGCCAGGCCGCCGTAGCTGGCGGCGAAGCGGCGGAAGAGCTTGATCCCGGCGCTGCCAGGCGCTTCGTAGGTCTGGCCGATCGGGTAGATCGGGTGGCCGTAGACGCGGTTGTAGAGGTAGGTGTGCTCGTAGACCGCGCGGATCGAAGTCCCGATCGTCTTCCAGTACATCTGCGGCTGGTTGTAGGTGGCGCCGCCCGGGCCGAGGAAGACCGAGTAGGGAAAGGACGGGTGGTAGTCCACATAAGGGAAGGCCGCAAGGGAGATCGGGTAGGTGTCGCCGACCCGGGCCCGCAGGGCGCGGACGTAGGTGTCGGCGGCGGCGTACTTGCCCTCGTAGTCGGCCTCGGCGTCGATCGCGAAGCAGTCGGCACCGCGCTTGACTGCCGCGGCGGCGATCTTCGCCTCGGCCATCGGCGCGTCGCCATAGACGAACTGCCAGGCGCAGACGCTGAGGCCGGCGCGGTGCAGGGCTTCGACGAGGGCGGGGTTGAACTGGCTCCAGTAGTTGCCGCCGTCCCCCGACTTGACGTAAACGGTGCCGACGTCGTTGCGCTTGGCGCGGGCGATGATCGAGGGAATGCTGCCGGCCTCGGAGCGGGAGACGTACCAGACCCACATCCCCTGGCGGTCAAAGGCGGTGTTGCTGAGGTTGCCGCCCCCTTCGACCTGGCCGGCGCCGCCGGTCTCCGCCGATCCGGCAGGCGCGAGCGCAGCCGCGGCAAGCGCGACCAGGACAGCGAACAGCGCCAGCGCGCCGGGTCTCCTCTGGGGCAGGGAACTCACAACCGGTTCCAACACGGTAGTGGCCGCCCCGCTGCGGGTACCGGTTTGACGATCCCATGCAACCGATCCCGGCAAGCCCTCGTATGGATGGGCGATGAAGATCGCGATCGTCGGGACGGGAATCTCCGGGCTGGTGGCTGCCCACAAGCTGCACTCCGAGCACGAGATCGCCATCTACGAGGCGGGCGAGCGGATCGGCGGTCACACCAACACGGTGGCGGTCGAGGCTGGGGACGGGACCCACTGGATCGACACCGGCTTCATCGTCTTCAACAACCGCAACTACCCCAACTTCGAAGCGCTGCTCGACGAACTAGGGGTCGGGTACCAGCCCTCGCACATGAGCTTCTCAGTCTCCGACGGCCGCGGTCGCTTCGAGTATTCGGGGACGCCCTGGGGCCTCTTCGCTCGCCCGGCGCACCTGGTCAGCCCGACCTTCCTCGGGATGCTGCGCGAGTGGCGCCGCTTCAACCGCGAGGCGCGGGCGCTGATCGGGATGAACGGGACCGCCCCCTCGCTCGGCCACTGGCTCGAGCAGCAGGGCTTCTCCCGGCACTTCATCGAGCGCCTGATCGTTCCCCAGGCCGCCGCCGTCTGGTCCGCCGACCCGGAGCAGATGTGGAGCTTCCCGGCCAGCTTCATGGCCGAGTTCTTTGACAACCACGGCATGTACAGCCTCCGCGACCGCCCCCAGTGGCGGACGGTCAGCGGCGGCTCGCGGAGCTACGTCAAGGCGATCGCCGCCCCCTGGCGCGAGCGGGTGCGGACGCAGGCGCCGGTACGGCGGATCGAGCGGCTGGCTGACCGGGTCCGGATCGAGGCCGACGGCTGCGAGAGCGAGGAGTTCGACCAGGTCGTCGTCGCCACCCACTCCGACCAAGCGCTGGCCCTGCTCGGCGACCCCAGCGAAGCCGAGCGCGAGGTGCTTGGCGCGATCCCCTACCAGCACAACGAAGCAGTCCTCCACACCGACGCCTCGCTGATGCCGCGCCGCCGCGCCGCCTGGTCGAGCTGGAACTTCCACCTCGCCGAGGAGCCGGCCGCGGGCAGCACCGTCACTTACTGGATGAACAACCTGCAGCGCCTGCGGACCGACCGTCACTACTTCGTCACCCTCAACCAGAGCGAGCGAATCGATCCGGCGAAGGTGATCCACCGCGTCAGCTACGACCACCCCATCTACACCAAAGAGGGAGTGGCCGCCCAAGCCCGCCATGCCGAGATCAGCGGCACCACCCACCGCACCCACTACTGCGGCGCCTACTGGGGCTGGGGCTTCCACGAGGACGGGGTCGTCAGCGCCCTCCGCGCCTGCGAAGCCATCAACACCTTCTCTCCCGCTCGCGTCGTCCAGGAGTTGGCGGCATGAGCGCCGTGGTCGAGGGACAAGGGGTGGGGGTCGCCGGACCCTCCCCGCTGTTGTCCGCCGACCCCCACCCCTTGTCCCGTCCACCCGCGTCAGCCGTCTACGAGGGAACGATCCGCCACCGGCGCTTCGAGCCGGTCGAGCACGAGTTCCGCTACCCGCTCTTCCTCCTATATATGGACCTGGCCGAGCTGCCGGAGCTCTTCGATCCCTACCCGCTCTTCTCCGCCCGGCGCCGCGCCGTCGCGCGCTTCCGGCGCGAGGACTTCATGGGCGACCCGGAGCGACCGCTCGACGAGTGCGTCCGCGACACGGTCGCCACCGCCAGCGGCAGCCGGCCCGCCGGACCGGTGCGCCTCCTCGCCGGCCTCCGCTACTTCGGCCACTCCTTCAACCCGGTCTCCTTCTACTACTGCTTCGACGCCGCGGCCAAGCAGGTCGAGGCGGTCGTCGCCGACGTCCAGAACATCCCCTGGGGCGAGTGCCACCCCTACGTCTTGGCGCGCGGCGAGCGTCGCGGTACGGTCCTTGGTGAAGAGCTCGAGAAGAGCTTCCACGTCTCCCCGCTGATGGGCATGGACCAGACCTACTCCTTCCGCGCCTCGGAGCCCGGCGAGAGCATCGCCGTCCACATCGAGTCGCGGCCGCGCACCGGGGAGCCGGGCAAGACCTTCGACGCCACCCTCAACCTGCGCCGCCGCGCGCTCAGCCGCCGCACCCTCACCAGCCTGCTTGCCCGCTACCCGGCGATGTCGTTACAGGTGGTGGCGAAGATCTACGCCCAGTCGCTGCGGCTGAAGCTGAAGGGGGCGAAGTACCACCCCCACCCGGAGGGGAGTCGCCCCCGGGGGTTCGTCTCCCCATGAGGGATGCGCTCGCACGGGCTGGCGTTGGCGCCGTCCTCGGCCGCGTCCGCAAGGGGCGGATCGACGTCATCGAGGGCGCGCGCGAACGCAGCTTCGGCCCGCCCGATGCAGAACTGACGGCGACGGTGCAGATCAATCATCCCGCCGCCTGGCGCGGGCCGCTGCGCGGCAGCGTTGGTCTCGGCGAGACCTACGTCGACGGTCTCTGGGAGACCGACAACCTCGTCGCCCTGATCCAGATCGCCGCCCGCGAGCTGCGCGAGATGGACGGGGTCCGCGGCGCGATCGCCCGCCCGCGCGGCCTCTGGCACCGGGTCCGCCACCTCGTCCCCGAGAACACCCGCGGCGGCGCCCGCCAGAACATCTCCGCCCATTACGACCTCGGCAACGACCTCTTCGCCGCCTTCCTCGACGAGCGGATGATGTACTCCTGCGCCTACTTCCAGGACGCGGCGGCGAGCCTCGAGCAGGCGCAGTTGGCAAAGCTCGACCGCATCTGCGACCGCCTCCGGCTCGGACCCGATAACCACCTGCTGGAGATCGGCACTGGTTGGGGCGGGATGGCGATCCACGCTGCCCGCCGCAGCGGCTGCCGGGTGACGACGACGACGATCTCCCGCGAACAGCACGAGCTGGCGACCCGTCTGGTCCGCGAAGCCGGCCTCACCGATCAGGTGACCGTGCTGCTGCAGGACTACCGCGACCTTGAGGGACGCTTCGACCGCCTGGTCAGCGTCGAGATGATCGAGGCCGTCGGCTGGCAGTACTTCGACGACTACTTCCGCCATTGCGACCAGCTCCTGACCGACGAGGGGCTGATGCTGCTGCAGGCGATCACGATCGACGACAACATCTACGAGATCGAGAAAGGGGCGAAGAGCTTTGCCAACACCCACGTCTTTCCCGGCGGCTGCCTACCCTCCCAAGGACTAATCGCCGGTTGCCTCGAGCGCGTGACCGACATGAAGCAGGTCTGGATCGACGACATCACCGCCCATTACCCGCCAACGCTGGCAGCTTGGCGCGAGCGCTTCTTCACCGCCTGGGAGCGGCTCCGCGACCGCGGCTACGACGAGCGCTTCCGGCGCCTCTGGGACTTCTACCTGAGCTCCTCGGAGGCGGGCTTCCGCGAGCGGCGGATCGGCGACGTTCAGGCCCTCTTCGCGAAACCAGGCGCGCGGTGAGCGAGCAACTGCTGCTGATCCACGGACTCGGCGGGACCCGCAGCATCTGGGAGCCGGTGATCCCGCTGTTGGAGGGCGAGCGCGAGGTCCACGCCGTCGACATGCCGGGCTTCGGCACGACGCCGCCGCTGCCTGCGGGCGAAGAGCCAACCGCGGCAAACCTCGCCCGGGCGGTGCACGAAGAGTGCGCCCGCCAAGGAGTCGAGCGCCCGCACGTCGCCGGCAACTCGCTCGGCGGCTGGGTGGCGTTGGAAATGGGCCGCTTCGGGTGGGCGGCCTCGGTCACCACCCTCTCCCCCGCCGGTCTCTGGTCGCGGCCGCTGGGCGAGCCATCGGGGGGCGGCGCGCGGATGCTGCTGCGCGGCTCGCCCTGGGTGAAGGCGGTGCGCCCTTTCCTCTCGCTTGCCCTGCGGTTCCCGGCAACGCGGCGGGCGGCGTTCCAGTCGATCGCCGCCCACCCGGAGCGGATCCCGCCCGACGCCGCGCACGAGCTCGCCCTCGGCTGGCTCGACGGCGAGGGCTACGACGCCGCCAACCGGGCGATGCGCAACCACGTTTTCAACCCAGACGGCTACCCGGAGGATGTACCGGTGACGATCGCCTGGTGCGAGCGCGACCGCTTGCTCGGTCCGCCCAAGCCGCACCGCCGCCCCGCCGGCGCCCGCTTTCTCGTCCTCCCCAACGTCGGCCACACCCCTACCTGGGACGACCCCGAGCTCGTCGCCCGCACCCTGCTCGAGGGCAGCGCCGCAGACGTGTCTGAGCTTGACCCACATATGTGGGGGTTAACCTCAGACACCCCAATGCGGACCGAGGAGGAGCAGTGATCGTCGAGAGGACCGAGAACCCGATGTGGCTGTCGAACGCCTACCTGGTCGCCGACCCCGATCGAGGCACCGGCGTCCTCATCGATGGCAACGAAGAGCTGGGGCCGCTGTTGGAGCGAGCCGAGCGCGACGGGATCGAGATCACCCACGTCCTCGTCACCCATCCCCACGGCGACCACGTCGCCGGCCTGGCCGAGGCGCGAGCGCAACTCGGCAACCCACCGCTGGTCGCCCACGCGGCCTGCGCGGAGGAGCTCGAAGACGAGGTCGCGATCGTCCTCGGCGACGGCGAGAAGCTCGAGGCCGGCGGCCTCGAGATCGAAGCCATCTTCACCCCCGGCCACGCCGCCGGCCACCTCGCCTTCCTCGTCAACGAGACCGACGTCTTCACCGCCGACGTCCTCTTCAAGGGGACGGTGGGCGGGACGATGGCCCCCGGCGCCAGTGGTTTCGCCGACCTCCAGGCCTCGGTGATGCGGCTGATGGAGCTGCCGCCCAACACGACCGTGCATCCCGGCCACCGCGAGCCGACCACGATCGCCGCGGAGTGGGAAGGGAACCCCTTCGTCCGAATCTGGCGCGGCCTCGACTCGACCGGCGAGGAGGAGGTGACGGTCTGGGGACGACCGGCGACCTTGAAGCTCTGGGCTCCCGACTACGACGGTGGCAACAAGGCCTGGGTCGTCTTTGGCGATTCCGGCGAGGACGCGATCGTCGGCGGCTCGCAAGTCGAGAAATAACGCGAGACCGCGAGAGGGGCCGAATGGCGACCTCTCTCGCGGTCTCGGAGTTGCTGGCGGTTAGCGGATGACGGCTTCCATCAGGATCCAGCAGCCGTCGGTCTCGGTCGCGGGGCGGAAGGAGCTGCCCAGCGTCGGGGTGTAGATGAGGGTGTTGTCGCCGCCCGAGGAGCAGCGGACCATCGAGGTGATGTTGCCCTTCAGCGCCAGCTGCTGGCCCTTCTTCACCGGCACGTTGACGTTGAAGGTCTCGACCTTGTAGCTGCCCGCTTCGTCGTTGGCTTCGGTCTGGCCCTGGTAGCTGATCCGGGGACCGTTGTAGACGACCTTCGCCTCGTTCGTTCCGAACAGGGTCGAGCGCTTCACCTTGGCGATCTGCAACTTGAAGCTGCCAGGACCGCCAGCGATCAGCCTGATCTTCTTGATCGTGCCGGTCTTCGGGGCGAGCTCGCCGCCATCGGGGCGACCGTAGGCTTCGTTCTGCACCATCGTGCAGGGTCCCGGTACTTCCTGGCTGCACTTGAGGCCGGGGAGCGAGTTGGACGGCTGCACCGTCGGGTTCAGCAGGGAGCCGAACTTGACTGGAGCGGCGGCGCCAACGGCCGGGGCGATCATCATCGCCACCGCTGCGATCGCGGCGAGGATGCCGGTGCGGCGAACGAGGGAGCGGGTCTTGGTGGTCTGAGTGCGGGTCATCTTGGGTCCTCCTGGGTCTTGGTTGGTCGACTTGATGTCGTGCACCCAGATTCGCCCGGATCGGCCTCCACTCCCAGACCCCCCAGGGGTGAACCTCCTCACCCCCATCGCGTGGTTCCTTTCGGTCGCTCAGGGTCCGAAAGGAACCACGCGATTACAGCTCGCGGCGATTGACGATCCCGCTCTGCAGGGCGCGTTCGGCCAACGCCACCCGTTTTTGGTTCTGCGGGATGTCGCCGACCTCGAGCTTCTCGAACAGCGCTCGCATGTGGGTCTTCACCGCATCAACGCTGAGGTGCAGCTCCTCGCCGATCTGCTGGTTCGTCGCCGGGGTCGCGAACGAGTCGCCGTCCTTATATGGACGGCAGAGCGCCAGCAGAACCTTGCGCTGGGCCGGCGAGACCGTCGCCGCGGAGGGCAGCTCACCGGCGATCGCCGTCGCCTCCGGCGCATCCTCGCCCGGTCGGCGGTAGACGACAACCGTTTGCCCGAAGCGCAGCGCGTCGCCGTCGCGCAGGTGCCGGCGCCCGTGCACCCGCTCCTCGTTGACGAAGGAGCCATTGCGGGAGAGCCCGTCGTCGACCAGCGTGCACTCATCCCGCACCACCTCGATCTGGGCGTGCAGGGCCGATACCTCTTCGTCCCACCCAAGCCGGACGTCGGCCGAGCCGCCGCGGCCCACCCAGAGCTCGGCCTCGGTCGCGATCGCCAGGATCACCTGCTCGCCCATCTCGTCTCGGAAAACGAGAAACGGTCGTCCCGCCCGTTCGGCCTCGATCTGCGCCTTCAACTCCGGCGCGCTGACGCTCGGTCGCTCCATCAAACGGATCCTAGGGGTGGAGCGAGCGGCCATTTCGGCCCACTCCAGGCACAACCTTTAGCCCTTGGACACAAACTTGGACGAATGTGCGATAGGTGAATCGCGACTTTGCCTCCACACTTCATCGATGACCGAGGCCATACAGGAATTCTTTTTCAACTGGTACCCCGTTTTCGGCGTCTTCTTCATGGCGCTGCTCCTTTTCATCTTTCTGAAAATGACGCGGGGGATGATGGGAACGACCAAGCCGGAGACGGTGAAGGCGTCCCACACCGAGCCGGTCCTCTGGGAAGAGGTGCAGGGGGTTGATGCCGCCAAAGCCGAGCTGATGGACGTCGCCGCCTGGCTGCGCGAACCGGACCGCTTCTCCGCCCTCGGTGCCCAGGCTCCTCGCGGCGTCCTCCTTCACGGCCCGCCCGGCACCGGCAAGACGATGCTCGCCCGCGCCGTCGCCGCCCAGGCGGGCGTCGACTTCTTCGCCGCCTCCGGCTCCAGCTTCGTCGAGATGTTCGTCGGCCGCGGCGCCGCCCGCATCCGCCGCCTCTTCAAGGAGGCGCGCAAGTCCGGCCGCGCGGTGATCTTCATCGACGAGCTCGACGCGATCGGCGGTTCCCGCTCGAGCGGCGGCGGCGACGGCGGCAGCAGTGAGCGCGAGCAGGCCCTGAACCAGCTGCTGGTCGAGCTCGACGGCTTTGAGAAAGACCCGGGAATGGTGATCGTGATCGCCGCCTCCAACTACGTCAGCAAGCTCGACAAGGCACTGCTGCGCCCCGGCCGCTTCGACCGCCTCGTCCTCGTCGCCCCGCCCGACCGCGACGGCCGCGAGGCGATCCTCCGCAGCCACGCCCAGGACAAGCCGCTTGCCACCGACCTCGACCTCGGCGACGTCGCCCGCAAGACCACCGGCATGACCGGCGCCCAGCTCGCCAACGCCCTCAACGAGGGTGCAATCATCGCCGGCCGCGCCGGCCGCGCTTACATGACCCGCGAAGACCTCGACGAGGCGCTGCTGCGCCAGGCCGTCGGCTCCCAGCAAGCCCGGCGCCTCAACACCAAGGAGCGGCGGATCGTCGCCTACCACGAGGCCGGCCACGCGCTCTGCCGACGCCTGCTTGGGCTCGACCCACCGGAGATCCTCAGCATCGTTCCCCGCGGCCCGGCGCTCGGTTTCGTCGCCCACTCGCCGCAGGAGGACAGCTACCTGAAGTCCCGCGACGAACTGCTCGACGAGGTGGTGACGCTCCTCGGTGGCCGCGCCGCCGAGGAGGTGGTGCTGGGAGAGACCTACTCCGGCGCCGCCGATGACCTCAACCGCGTTCACTTGGTCTGCAAGCAGATGGTCTCTGAATTTGGGATGGGGGTTGCCCACGACCACGACGGCCCGGCGCCGATCGCGCTGCCCACCGGCGACTACGCCGTCTCCGACCAGACCCGTCGCGAGGTCGACCAAGCGGCGATGACGCTGGCGCGCGAGGCCTACCGCCGCGCGCAAGCACTGCTCTCGGCCAACCTCGAGGTGCTCGATCACCTTGCGGTGCTGGCGCTGGAGCGGGAGACGCTGACCCGCGAGGAACTCGACGAGATCTTCGCCGCGCACGAGCTGCGCGGCCTGGTCGAGTCCCCCAACTCCGGCGCAGCGATGGTCGCGATGAGCCGCGAGACGCCCAGTAGTTCCACTTAACAAACGATTCCTGGCCAGGTAGCCAGTTTTGCCGGTACCCTTCGGCGCGAGGGGTCATGAGCGAGTACTACTTCCCACCAGGACAGTCGATGGCGCGCCGCGTTCACGGTGAGCGCTCGGTCGGCCTCCTTTACGGGCAGAGGGCGCTGCTAATCGGCGCCTTGGAACCGCTCACCTACACCGGCACGATGCTCTCCACCGCTGCCGGAGACCACCCCTTCACCCGCCTCGCCCGGACGGCGAAGATCCAGGAGACGGTCTTCCTCGGCACCAAGGCCGAAGCAGACAAAGCGCTCGGGGCGGTCCACCGCCTGCACGAGCGGATCAAAGGTGAGCTGCCCGAGGCGGCCGGCGTCCATCCCGCCGGCAGCGCCTACTCGGCCTTCGACCCGGAGCTGATGCTTTGGACCCTGGCCGTGATCGCCGACTCGGGGCGGGCGATGTACGAAACGATGGCCAGGCCCCTGAGCGAATCCGAGCGGGAAGCCCTTTGGCAGGACTACGTCCGCTTCGGCGAGCTGTTCGACCTTCCGCGCGACGCCGTCCCCGCCACCTATCCCGAGTTCAGGACCTGGTTCGAGGGCAAGCTCGCCTCCCCCGACCTCCACGCCACCCAGCACGCGCTGGAGATGGCGCCGCTGGTTGCCTTCCGCCAGCCGGTGCCGCTGCCGGCGCGGCTCAACCTGGAGACGCAGAACCTGATCGTCAAGGGGACTCTGCCCGAACGCGTGCGCCAGATCTTCGGAATCCGCTGGACCAACGCGCACGACACCGCCTTCCGCTCGATCACCGCGGCCCACCGGCGGGCCCGGCGGGCGATGCCGCGTCAGATGCGGCGCGGCCGCAACGACTACTTCTTCAACGTCGTCACCCAGCGGGAGAAGCGCCGCGGCGGCACCCCGACTCCGGATATCGGCGCTCGGGCTGCCTAGCCCTTCCTCAAGTCTCGTTGACTTAGTTAAGTTTCTCTGATTGGCTGCCGCCCGGGCAGTTCAATGATCCGGCGTTTCCTCCCATACCTGCTGGTTTCCCTCGCGCTCGTCGCGCTCGTGATCGGCGTCTTCGCGATCGACGGGAGCGGTGGAGACGAGACTTCCTTCGCCCCGCCCATCTGCAAGGGACCGCAGGGAAAGTGCAGTTGGTCCACTCAACTGCTCCCCAGCCCGGGACCCGGGACGAGCTCCGACTTCGAAGACGCTTCCTGCCCCAGCCCGGCGGTCTGCGTCGCCGTCGGCAATCGGCAATCAGGGGGAAAGGGTTTCGCAGAGATCTGGAGCGGCAGTGCCTGGGAGTCGATCGGCGACTTGGCGGGCACCGTGAAGGCGATCTCCTGCCCGACGCCGACCCGGTGCCTGGCGGTCGGCAACAACCCGCCGCAGAGCTGGCGCCTGGAGCGGCGCGACACCTCCGGCGACTCCGAATGGGAGATACGACCGCTCTCGCCCCCTCAACCCAAGAGCTGGTCCGAACTGATCATCAACGACGTCTCCTGCACCTCCGGCACCGCTTGCTTGATCGCCGGCACCTACTGGGAAAGCGGCTACAAAAACTATGCCGCCCGCTGGGATGGCAGCGGGTGGGAGCTCGAGCTACCGCCGAACCCAAAAGACGAAGTGGCGGCACCGACCCACGGGATCCTCGGCCTCTCCTGCGCCTCCTCCACCTTTTGTGTGACCGTGGGAGCGTTCAAGCTGAGGCCGTTCGTCGAGCACTGGGACGGCAGCAAGTGGGAGATCGTCCCGGCACCGCACCCAGAAGGCTCACCCTCGGCCAGCCTCGAAGGGGTCTCGTGTACCTCGGCCAGCGCCTGCATTGCGGTTGGCAGCGTCATGGACAAAAAGACCAGAACCGAGCCCTTCGCGGAGCGCTGGGACGGTAACGAGTGGTCGATCGTCGAGACGCCGGCGTTGGAGAACAAGGGCTACGTGCTCCTGCGCAGCGTTGCCTGCCTGACGGAGGGCTCCTGCCTCGCCGTCGGGAGCAGCGCCTATCCCGCCCCCTCAACTGAGGCCGAAGTGACGGTCGCGATGACCTGGAACGGAAGCAAGTGGACGCTGCAGCCCTCGCCCAATCCGAAGCCGTTCTCCCAGTTCGCGGGCGTCTCCTGCTCTGCTAGGAACGCCTGTATCGCGGTGGGACGGGCGGGGACCGATTGGAAAGCCGACGCGGTCGCGGCGCCGCTGGCCGCGCGACTTCGCTGACCCGGGCTTCGCCCCCATCCTTCCGCCAGACTTACGCCAATGCTTGAGCTGCTCGCCGTCGCGGCGGCCGGAGCCGCGGCGGGGGCGTCGAACTCGATCGCTGGCGGCGGCGCGCTGATCACCTTCCCGACGATGGTCGCGCTCGGCCTGCCGCCGCTTTCAGCCAACGTCACCAACACGGTCGGGATCGTCCCGGCTTCGATCGGCGGCGCCCTCGGTTATGCCGATCTGCTGCGCGAGCAGAAGCAGCGCTTCGTCCGCCTGCTGCTGCCGCTGCTACTCGGTGCCGTTGCCGGCTCGGCGGCCCTCCTCCTCACCTCCGAGCAGACCTTCGAAGCGATCGTCCCGGTTCTGATCGCCGCCTCCTGCCTGCTGCTGCTCCTCCAGCCGCGCCTTGCTCCCCACATCTCCCACGCCGGCAACGAGCGTTCGCCCTTCTTGATCGCCGGCATCGCTTTCTGTGGCGCCTACAACGCCTACTTCGGTTCCGCGGTCAGCATCCTCCTGCTCGCGATCCTCGCCCTCTTCGTCGCCGACACCCTCCAGCACCTCAACGGGCTGAAGATCCTCCTTGCCGGTTGCTCGAACCTGCTCGCCGCCCTCATCTTCGCCTTCCTCGCCCCGGTCGAGTGGCGCTACGTCGCCGTCCTCATGGTCTCCTCGCTGCTCGGTGGCCGCCTCGGCGCCCACTACGCGCGCCGCGTCCCCAGCAACGCGCTGCGGGTCTCGATCGCGACCTTCGGGCTGCTCGTCGCCGTGGTGCTGGCCGGGCAAGCGATCGAGTGAGGCGGATTCCGGGCTAGCGCTAGTCCCGGGACAGACCGGCTGCTTCTAGCGCTTCCTCCCAGCTGCCGTGGGCTCGGCCCCGGCGCACCATGCCGCGCTCCAGCTCAAAGCTCCACGCAACCTGCACGGCAAATGTACGGTCGCCGCGGGTGTCGAAAACGATGCCGCTGACGGCGCCGCGATTGCCGCGAGTCTCCACCCCCCGCACCCGAATGTCCAGGTGTTCGAGCTCCTCACCAAACTGGGAGAGCCAGAGGTGAACCCCTTCGTAGCCGCGATACATCGGTTCTCCGCTCCACACCGTCGGCGACCATTCGACGCTCGGGTGCAGCAGCTTCATAACCCGGTCGGCATCGCCCTCTTGCACGGCCTCGAAGACCCGCTCGATCGCGGTCATCTGCCTTGCCGGGGGTGGAGTGGGACGTTCCACATGGGCGGTACTGGGCTCGAACCAGTGACCTTTCGGGTGTAAACCGAATGCTCTCCCAACTGAGCTAACCGCCCGCGGGGGCTAATTATTGCTCGCCCGCGTCGCCAGGTGAACCCGAGCCCGAATTCAGTCGTATGACGGGCCATGACGACCTCATTGCAGCGACCAAGATTCTGGTTTCCCGCCGCGCTTGCCGCGCTCTCCCTCACCGCTCTCTTCGCGGTCAACGAGGGCGACGCCGCCGAGCCCAGCGCTGGCGCCAGCGCCGCGAAGACCGTCTCGATCAAAAACTTCGCCTTCCAGCCCGCAACCCTGCGGGTGAATCGAGGAGCTCGAGTCGCCTTCACCAATACGAGCAACGCTGCCCACACCGCGACCAAGAGCGGCAGCTTCGACACCGCGCGGATCGCGCCCGGGAAGACGAAGACGATCCAGTTCAACCAGCGCGGCAGCTTCGCCTACCACTGCAAGATCCACCCCTTCATGAAGGGCAAGGTCGTCGTCGAATAGCCTCAGCGGGGATGGACGTCCCCACCCTTTGGCGGGCGGCTTTGCTGCAGTTGGCCGCCGTCGCCATCCTCTCGATCGCGCTCGGCCTCGCTCTCCCGCACGACTTCTTTGAGGACTGGGGATGGATGACCGGGCCCGCCGCCTGGATGCTCTGTGCCGCCTTCACCGCCCGGATCCTCGGGCTGCCCTTAGGACCGACGCTGCTCGGCGCAGTCCTCGCCGGTCTGCCGAGCATCCTCGCCGTTGTCGTTGGCCTGCACTGGGCCGGCGCGGTGCTCGCGGTCGGGTTGTTCGCGGTCTGGTGCGCGCGGCTGCGGCTCAGTCGGTAACTGCCAACTCGGCGAACGCCTCGTCGCGACGTTGGAAGACGATGCCGGCGTCGGTCAGGCCGGCAACGGTGAAGATTCGGCGCACCTGGTCCGAACAGCCGTAGAGAGCCAAGCGTCCACCCGCATCATCGAGTTGCCGGCGCACCTGAAGGAACAGGGCGATGCCGGTGGAGTCGATGAACTCGCAACGTTCGAGGCCGACCATCACCGCGCGGTTGTCGCGGGCCACCCGTTGCAGAACCGCCTGCAGGCGCTCGACACTCCAAAGGTCGAGCTCACCCTCGAGTTGCAGCTCGCAGCGGTCACTGCCGAGGTCGCGCTCGACAATCTGCAAGATCTGCCCCCCGCCCATCGCTGGATTGTCCCAGGCCGGCGACCTCGGCTTAGACCGGGGCGGAGCTATCGGGAAACGTCGAGGTCAGCCCAGACCTCGAGCACCAAGCGCAGCCACTCCGCCTCGACCGCGAGGGCCCAGCCGTGGTCCTCAGGTCCGGCGCGGCGCAGATCGCCGCTTCGAACTGGCCGCAGAATCTCGCCCTTGGCCAGCGTCTTCAGGTGGTAGGCGACTTGCCCCACCCGCTGATCCAGGGTTTCGGCCAACTGGCTGGCGGAAGCCGACTCCATCGATCCGTCCAAATAGGCAGACAGAATCCGCCGCCGCATTGGGTGGTTGACAGCGCTGATCAGCTCCGAAGCATTGGGCGGCATGGGCGTTCCGGAGGTCGAGCGCTCAGCCCGTTTCCGGCGCTCAGGATGTTACGGCATAAATACCCTAACAATGAGGTCTTTTAATCGAGAGGCTCCGGGGCGATGCCGCCTCCGCGTCGCAGCAAACCCCGCTCCCCCGAGCACGCTGCCCTCGGCGAGGCGGTCCGCCAGCTCCGCCTCGAGGGCAAGATGAGCCAGGAGCAGCTGGCGGAACGGGCCAAGACCGACCTGACCCAGATCGGCGGCATCGAGCGCGGGGTTAGAAACCCCAGCTACACGACGCTCGTGCGCCTCGCGGCAGCATTGAAGACGAGCGTCGGCGAGCTGGCAACGCTCGCCGACCGCCTGCGCGGCTGACGAGCGCGATTCGGAGAAACCTCGGACGGCGACCCGGGGCGCTGGGGGTCAGGGAGTCAGCGCCCCGCGAGTCGCCATCTGCACTGGCGCCGTCCCAGGGACTGGACGGGGCCAGTTGATAACCACGGCTAATCGGCTCCCGCCGTCCGAGGTTTGCCTACTGTAAAGGGTGGTACACAACCTGTCAACCGCGTCCCTGGGGCTTCTTTTCCGCCCCCCACAGCGAGGCAACGAGAAGCTCCCAGCGTCCGTCGCTCTTGCCCGCAGCGGTGACGACGGTGGCGTGGAAACCGCGCGCTACTCCGCCCGGGCCGCGCCGGCAATGCCGCCAGCGCTGCGAGCAAAGCGCGACGTCGCCGACCCGCACGACCCGGGCCAGCTCAAACTCGAGCACGGTCCGCTGCGCGGTCAGCTGGACGAGGACTTCGTGGATCGGACCGGCTCCTGAGACCGCCGTGCCGTCGGGCGTAATCAGGACCCCCTCAGCGGCGAAAGCGGCGGCGGCGGCCCGCGCGTCGTGACCGATCAGCCCCTCAGTGAAGCGTCGCAGCGCCGCCTCGGGGCTGTCGGTCTGCGGGCTAGCGGTAGAGCTCGACGAAGAAGCCACTGTCGGTCGCGACCCCCGCCGCGTTCAAGGTCGTGACCTGAATCGCAGAGGCCGAACAGCTGCCGCCGATCCCCACCTGAGCGCTTGCTGCGCCACCGACCTGCGGCGTCGCCTGCGCGCCCCTCGGCGTGAACGAGGCCGGCGAGATGCAGTAGATGCCGGTCCCGGCTTTGCTGACGTTGGGCGAGGTGACGCCCTTGGAGTTGGCGGCGTCGACGACTCCGTTGGACTGGACGTGCGCGAAGGCGGCCGGGTTGGAGGAGGCGGCCGAGGGGACTTCGCTCAGCGTCGCCTCGTTGACCTTGTCGCCGGTCACCGCGTCGCCGGCCAGCTTGCCGGTGGAGACCGAGCCCTCGGCCAGCTTGTCGTTGGTCACCGAACTTCCAACTAGCTTGCCGGTAGAGACGGAGCCGTCTCTCAGCTTCGAGTTGTCAACAGCCGCGTTCTTGATTTTCGCGGTGGTCACCGCGGAGGCCTTGATCTGGGTGGTCCCGATCTTCTGGGTTTTCTTCGCCGCGATCGCGCCGGCGCCACCCAGCAGTAGGAAGACGGCCAGCGACGACATCACATTGGCGTAGGTGAGGTGGGAACGGAGCTTTTTCATCGTTTCTCTCTCTTTCTTCTCGTTGCGATCAGCGACCGGCGACTTTGCAACTGCGGACGATCTTGGTCGTCAGCACCTGGCCCGTCCCAAATGAGTAGGTCGCCTTGCCGAAGGGGAAGACCGCACCGGGGAAGCCGGCTGGAGCGGCGCAGGAAGCCGAGATGTAGGAGCGGGTCTTGCCGCCGGAGCGGAAGGTGCGTCCGAGCGTCATCTCGAACTGCGTCAAGTAAGCCCAGCCTTCCGCGTACTTCGGCAGTTCGGTTTCGATCACGTTGCCGTAGACCCCGGAGTGCTTGCGGACCGTGAAGGTAAGGATGATCGAGCCCGGCGGGTTCTTCGAGTAGACCTGCGCCAGGATCAGCTTCTTCCCTTTACGCCGCGGGCCGTTGAAGGCCAGCAGGTTGTTGCGGGAGATGTAGTCCTGCTGCGAGGGCAGCCGCACGACCAGGGTGACGTGACCGTCGCCGACGATCGAGTCGGCGCACTTCTTCTTCGCCACCGCTTCGGTCGCCGGCTGGATCGCCCGCACCCGGCAGGTCGGCAGGCCCCTATCGTCGAGTTTGCCCGCCCGGTTGATCGCCACCGCGATCCGTCGCAACTGCGGCAAACGCACGCCATTCGTCGTTTTCACGTTGCCTGCGACCCGCACCGTGACCGGCGCCCCACCCGAGCGAGGCAGCCGCTTCGGGGTAATACCCCCCTCGAAAGAGACGATCAGACCCCCGTCCCGGCTCAGCTCGGCCCGCGCCAGCGTCCCCAGTCCAGCCAGGAGCAGGGCAGCGCAGGTCGCGATCGCCAGCGCCCGCCGCCGCATCAGCTGAACCTCGTCGGGTCGATCTTGCAGTAGTTGAAGCCGAAGGCGAGGACGGTGTTGTTGGCCAGGTTGGAGTTGCGGTTGAGTCGGACCGAGAGGGTCTGCGCCTTCGCCTTCTTGCCCGCTGCCAAGGCGTCGCCGATCCGGGTGAAGTAATCGGACTCGACTTCCAGGTAGCCGATCCACTTCTTCAGCTTCGTTTCGTCAGCGCTTGGCTGCGGTACCGCCTTCAGTTGGCCGATCGTCTTGTCGAGCGCGGTCGCGGCGCGGAAGAAGTGTTTCGAGGCCTTCTTCAGTTCGCCTCTCTTCACCTCGTCTTTGGCGCCATCGAAAATCCGTTTGTTGGCGTCGACGTTGCGTTTGCAGATCGGCTCCACTTTGGCGACGTATTCGTCACGGCTGATTTCGGCCGCAGTCGCCAACGGCACAAGCAAGGCGGCCGCGCCCAGTGCGGCAACCGCCATCGAAGTCAACTTCCCGGTCCTGCTTCTCCCTGGCTTTCCCATTTGCTTCCTCTCTTTCCCTGGTCTGTTCACTTGTTGAAGCCCGCTCAGGCGGGATGCAGCTCGACTTTCGGCATCACCCGCTCCAGCGGCCGCGGCAGCCACCAGACCCGCTCGCCGATCAGCAACATCAGGGCGGGCAGGAGCAGGATCCGGACGACGGTGGCGTCGAGGGCCACGGCGACAGCGAGCCCGACGCCAAGCTGGGAGACGGTGGAGATCTTGGCCGCCGCGAAGACGACGAAGACGGCCATCATGATCGCCGCCGCGCCGGTGATCACCCCGGCCGTCCGTTCCAGCCCGAAGGAGATCGCCTCGCGGTGATCGCCGGTCGCCTCATATGACTCGCGCATCCGAGCCAAGAGGAAGACGGCGTAGTCGACCGAGAGGCCGAAGACGATGCCGAAGATCCCCGCCGCCCCGATCGCGTCGACGTAGTCGTGGCCGCCCAGCGGCCAGCCCGCCGGGACATGGAAGAGGAGGACGAGGACGCCGAAGGCCACCCCCACGGTCATTAGGTTGAGCAGCACGGCGAGCGCGGCGAGCAGCAGCGCCCGCAGGAGGAAGACCAGGGCGATGAAGGTGACGACGGTCATCGCCAGGATCACCAGAGGCACCCGCGACCGCGTCACCTGGTTGTAGTCGGTCAGCTGGGCGGCGCCGCCGGCAACGCCGACCTGCAAACCGGTCTTGTCAGCGAAGCGTCCGGCGAGGTGATTGAGGCGGCGGTCGACTGCTTCGGAGCCCTCGGTGTTGAAGCTGTACTTGGGGATGACCAGGATCGAGGCCGCCTGGCCGCCGTGATCGATGTCGATCGCCTGCGCAGCGCGGGAGCGCGGGCCGGGCCGGGCCCCATCGAGCGCCGAGAGGACGAAGTAGCCGGAGTCGAAGAGGTGCGGCGACGCGGAGCGCAGTTGCTCGCGTTCGCCGGCGAGCTGTGAGGCCGAGGCGGTGACCTTGACCCCGGCCCGGGAGAGGCCGCTCTCCAACGGTTCGGAGCGAACGTAGCCTTCGTCGAGACCGGTGGCGAGGGCTTCGGTCCCCCCCTCGAGCCGGCCCAGCCCGCTCGCGAGCGCTCCGGCACCGTCGGCGAGGCGGTTGAGGCCACTGCCGAGCTGAGAGGCACCGGCGGCGAGTTGGTCGGTGCCGTCGGCGAGACGGTTGCCGCCATCCGCAATCCTCACCAACCCGCCGTGCAGCCGGGCCGAGGTCGAGCGCAGACTCTTGACTTCGTTGCGCGCCGCGGCAAGCGCGAGGACCAGGGCCGAGGCCCGGTTCGCGGCGGCGGCCAGCTCCGGATTTGACTCTGCCTGGCGGCCTAGTTCATTCCGCAGCTGGCGGGCACGGGCGAGCGAGCCCTTGCGCAGCTGCGGCAGCAGGTCGTGGAGCCCAAGCGCGACCGACAGCGAGCCCGCTTTCGCGGAGTCCTGCGCTTCGGCCAGCTTGCCGGCGCCGTCGGCGAGGCGGTCGATCGCTCCGGTCGCCTTTTCTCCCCCCGCCGCCGCCCGTTCGAGGCCGTCGGCGAGCTGCTGCGCCCCTTCGCGCGCCCGTCCCGAGCCCTCGTCGAGCAGGCCAGCGCCAGCCGCGGCTTCGTCGATGCCGTCGCGGAGCCGACCGACGCCGTCGCCGGCGCGTCCCAGTTTCGGTCCCAGTTCTTCGAGCTCGGCGAGGCGGCGCTTGCCGGGCTCGCCGAGCAGGCCGGACCCTTTGGTCTGCAGCGGAGCCGCGCGTTCGGCCACCTGCTTCGGCCCGATCACCGCCTGGACCCCCGGCTGGCCAGCGAGCAGGTCCTGGAATTTCGAGAGGTGCCGGAGGTCCGCCGAGGAGGTGATCGGTCCCTGGGAGGTAGCGGCAACAAGGACAAACGGCGCGTCCCAGCCGGGACCGAGTTCGTCGGCTATCAGCTCCGAGTCGAGTCGAGCCTGGTTATCGGGGGGCAGCTGCTTGGCAGAAGGCGGCCCAGTTTTGATCGCCGCCGCGGGCGCGGCGAGGATCAACAACAGGCCGGAGATCGCAATCGCGATCGGCGCCGGCCGCGCCAGTGCCGCCGACAGCAGCGCGTGCAGCGTGTTATGGGACTCGCGCTTGCGGCGGCCGATCGAGAAAGCGTTGACCCTGGGGCCGAGGAGACTGAGCAGCGGCGGCGCCAGGTAGATCGAGGTCACCAGCGAAACAGCGGTGACCAGGATCGCCGTCCCGGCCAGCGAGAGCAGCAGCGTCCCCGGCAAGACGAAGACTGAGACGATCATTGAGGCGAACAAGGTGATGCCCGCGAACAGGGTCGTCCGCCCCGCAGTGCGACGGGTGAGGTGGGCGGCGCTGGCCGGGTCCTTCCCGGCGGTCAGCTCCTCGCGGAAACGGGAGACGATCAGCAGCGCGTAGTCGACCCCCAGGGCCAGACCCATCATCGTCGCCACGGTGAGGGCGAAGGCGTCGATGTCGATTTGGCCAGCGACTAGAAAGAGGACACCGCGGGTGGCGATCACCGTGATCGCGCCGAAGGCGAGCGGGATCAGCGCCGCAACCGGAGAGCGGAAGACGAGGAGGAGAACCAGCAGCAGGAAGGGGATCGCGATCAGCTCCGCCCGCTCGGTGGAGGAGATCGATTCCTCCTGGATCGCCCGCGAGAGCGAGGCGTACCCGGTCTGGTTGGCGCGGACCGGCGCCCGGATCTCCTCGGCTAGGAGCTCGTCGAGGCGGGGGACGACATCGGAAACCGCGGTCGCCGTTGAGGTGTGGAAGTCGACCAGGATCAGCGCCTTGCGCGGCGAGGGCCGCAGCGGGTCTAGCTGCTCGCCGTCCCAGGGCGAGAGGGTGGTGACGCCGGGTTCCTCGCGCAGGGCCCGGATCAGCCGCGGCCCCTGGCGTTCGAGCGCTGGTGCCGGTCCTCGCAGGAGAACCGCGAAGGGGGCCGAGTCGCCGAAGTGCCGCTCGAGCAGCGCCCCGCCCTCGGCGGCGGGCGTGCCGGGGACGCTGAGGGAGGCCGGCGCCAGGCGCTCCTCGACACCGGTTCCCAAGACGCCAAGGGCGGCGATCAAAATGACCGCCGCCCCGAGGATCCTGCGCGGATAGCGCAGGGTCAGTGGGAGTTTTGGCTTACCAGCCGCCAAGGAGCCCGACGACCCCCATCAGCGGGCGTTGCTTGCCTTTTTTCGCCCCTTTTCCTTTGCAAGAGCGCGACAGCGGCGGCCGCGATTTGGTCACTTTGTTGTTGTGACCGACCATCTTCACGGTCATCCGCGTCACCTTGGTCGAGCAGAGATCCCGCGAGTTGGCGAGGAGGCCTTTGCGGCCGCCCTTCATCCTCAGCACGAAGCGGGTAACCGGGACGTCCGGCAAGCCTTCGATCGTGTTGCGGATCTGACCCTTGATCGAATCGATCCGGCCGGCGAATTCGACCTCGACTGGCTGGTTGTCGGGACCGCGCAGGGCGATCGCCAGGTCGGGTAGCTGGTGATCCGATGATTTGAGGAACACCGGCCCGGTCAGCTTGCCGTCGATCAGCGGCGTTTCCGCTTCCGCGAAGCCGTAGATCGAGCCTTGGGGGCACGCCTTGGCGGCGGCCTGGACACGGGTGCAGATGGTGTTGATGTGCGCCTGCTCCAGGAACGCCGAGTGCGGCAGAGTCACCGCTACGTCCTTGGTATTTGCCTGGCCAGCGGGGAATTTCACTTCAGCCGTGAATGCTGGGTGGGCGCCGCGACGGACGCCGCCCTTGAGGTGGGCTTTCAGGGTCGGGCCGAATGCCAGGTTCTGGCAACCGCCGACCTGGAACCGGGTCGTCTTCTCACTGGACGCGCCCGAGTTGCCGCGGGCATTCAGCTTCACGCTCGACGCCTCGCAACTGGTCGGGTTGATCGTCCAGTCCTTGTGGTCGAGCTTGATCCGGACGTCCTTAATCCGCAGGGCCACCCCTTTGAGGATCTGCGGGATTGGGTCCGTCTTCGCCGTCACCTGGGCGTTAAAGCGATTGATGAAGACGGCCGAGCGAACGACCACGTTGCCGAGGTCGAACGGACCGGCAACCGCCGGGGTCACCGCGAGGACGCTGAACGGCGCGCCCTTATATGGGCCGGCGAGATAGAGCTTGCCGCCGGTGTAGAACGGCTTCGGACCGGCACCGGCTCCCGTCAGCACCGAGCCGACCTGACTCGCCGCCGGGCATGCCGGGTTGGACTGCTCCTCTTTCCCGGTCCGATTCGAGATCGAGGCGATCGCCGCGTCGGAGCAGTAAGGGATGCCCTTCAGCGAAGCCGAGAGGCCGAGCGGAGTCTGCAGCTCGAGCGTGTCGAGTTCCTGCGACCCGTCGGGACGGGTGATGCGGAACGTGAACGGTCCGTCAGCGCCAGCGGCGACCTTCTCCGAGCCGGCCTGCCAGCCGAGGTCGAAGGGCCGTTCCTCCGGGGTTTTGGCGCAGGGCAGGCCGTTCGGGCCCTGGTTGATTTCGAACCCGTTGGCCGTCTCCGTCGGCGGCCCCGATTCCGGAGCCGACCACGGGGTGTTGATCGCCGTGGTGACGTAGTTGCCACAGGTGGTCGGGCTGGCGAGCGCCGAGCGATCGCCGCCCTTCAGGTTGAGGTCCAGCTTGGTGAACGGGACCTGGGGCAGGTTGTCGAAGGTGACCGTCATCTGGCCGTCCTGCTCGCTCGGGTCGACCCGGCCGGGAAGCTTGATGAAGATCCCGTGCCGCGGGTCTTCGATCACCAGGTAGATCGCGAACAGTGAGCCGAACGGGTTGCCGTCACCCTGCGCCGCCAGGTAGAGCGCTCCGTGGAGCGGTTCGTTCAGCAGCGCGGTCGTCAGTTCCCCAGTCCCGATCTTCGAGGCCTCGGGGCACTGGTTGGGAGCCGCGTTGAAGCGAATCGGATTGGGCATCGGGAAGCCGCTGCCCTTGAACCCGATCTGGTCGAGCGAGCAGGCCTGGAGGCCGTCGGCCCCAGAGGCGTTGAGGACGACGCCCTTCGGCAGCTTGACGACCGTCTTCTTGATCTCCGGCGTCGTCAGTTTCGTCGGGTCAGTGAGGCCCTCCGAGGGCACCGTCAGGCTCGTCCTGAAGGCTGCCGTCGAATCCGATTTGGTGTCCGACGGTTCGAAGGTGAAGTCCGCGTCGAATACGAGGTTCTCGCAACCGGTGACCGCCGGGATCGCGACTTCGTTGCGGAATACCTGCCCGGGGTGCTGCCAGGTCGTCGTCTCCAGGCCGACAATCGGCTGGCTGACCGCCTGTTCCGCGCAGTTGGTGGCGCTGGTCAGGAAGGCGGTGTTAGGCGAGGTGCTCGCTTTGCATTCGCCTTTCAACCCGGCCAGGCCATACCGGCAGCGGGCCGTGTCGTGGGAAGCCGCCGCCGGTTCGCCCCAAAAGGTGAAGAACACACCGTAGACCTGGGAGATCGTCGGCGTCGCGAAAGAGGTCGCGTCGAGGCCGTAGTCCTCGTCGCTGCGGAGGGTCGCGACCACGTTCAGCGCCTCGGCTTCGGAGATTATGAAGCGGAATTTCCCTGGGTACCCAAACGGCGCTTCCGTGTTGAAAACACCGGCAGTGCTCCCTTCCATAGCGAAGCGATTGAGGACGGGGGCGACGATCCCCACCATGGAATCGAGCGGGCAGTCGGTGACCGGGGTGCTCTCCGGACATTCCGGCGTGGCGGTCGGGTTGCCGAGGAACCCCGGCGGGAGCACCGCCCTGATGTCCTTGAATTCCCCAGCCGGGATAACGGTGCCGTTCGGTGAGCGAACGGTGTTGACGAAGATCGCCGTGCTGGCCGAATAGGGATGGCCGCCGGCACGGGTGTCGAAAACGCCAGTTTCGTCGAATGCACCGGCCGAGAAGGACTGCACACCGGGCCCCGCCGGCGTCGAGCTGACGGTCAGCGGCAGCTCGCTGGTACCGGCGTTGGCACTTCCCCCGGTGACTTCCATCTGCACGTCGCCGGAGGTGAAGCCCGGTTCGGCACCGATCGTCACAACAACACTCGGCGGGGTAAGACCGGGGGCGACCGGACCGCCCCAGGTGCAGATGACTTCAGTCGGGGTGCTGCCACCGCATGCCCATTCTTCGAAAGAACCGAACCCTTTGGGGCCGGTGATCGGTTTCCCGAGGCTGACGAATCCCGTCGGCAGTTTGGCTTTGTAGGTGAGGGTCCCCGAACTTTCCACCCCACCAATGTTCTGCACCATCAGCGCCAGCACACTGCTTCCTCGGCCGCCGGTCTTGCTGGTGTGCACCGTGGCGCCGCCGTTGACCAGGGCGCCACCGTTGGTGAGCAATTGGCCAATGTCCTTGTTCGCAAGGGCACCGGAGAACGACACGGTGTACGGGTGCTCGGCGTTGTGGTTGCCGGGCCCGCCGGTCACCTGTACGTTGCCGCTACCGACCACCGGCAGCGCTTCGAGCGCAGCTTGAACATCTGCGGCAGAGGCGTCATAAGGGATCGGCGCGGTACTTTCTGGGCTTTCGTAAGCGGCGACCGGACCCTCATTGAGGTCACTGATTCCGCCGTGGTTAAGTTCGATGGTTTCTGCGGTCAGCCCCACGATGGAGGTCCCCACCGGAACCCCCGGCCCCTCGATCGTTTGCCCCACCGCAAAGGCCCCCGTCAGAGTCGTGTAGCGGCTCCCTCCGAATTGGTTCTGCTTGTACAGACCCGTCGCTGCGAGTTTCCGTGCCGTAAGAGTGTAAGTACCACCTTCCGCATCGACGAAGAGGCGCTGCGTCTCGCTCTGGTCGGCAGGGATCACGGTCGGCCCCGTAGCGGCGATCGGCGACCAGGCGGCCGTCCCGGCCGCGCCAGCCGAGGCGGTGAGCATGCCGCAGGCGATAGCGCTTGCGATCAGAGCGGTGAGAAGTCGGTTACGGAAAGTCACTTCGCACCTCCGGTGTTGGCGCTGGCAGCTCGTGCGTTATGCCGGTTGCTGTGTTGTTTTTTCTTGTTCTTCTTTTTCTTTTTGTGCTTCTTCTTTTTCTTCTTTTGCTTCGGTTCCTGGACCGGCGGGTTGCCGGGTCCGACCAATTGCGAGCTCGCCGGGTTGGTCGCCACGGGGGGCGTCGAGGGCGTGCCCTGGCACTGGTCGGCAGCCGGGTCGCACGGAGTTGGGGGGGTCGGCGGAGCTGGGAAGCCTCCGCCCGACCTGAGGTCGTAGATGTCGGCGCTGAAGTCGAAGTCGTTCGGGATCAACTGCGCGTAGGTCTTGACGAAGAAGTCCCGTCCATCGGGTCCCCCCACGTCGACTGGCTCGACCTGGCCGGTGACAAGGAGTGACACCTGACCGTCACGCCATTCGTAGACATTCGTTTCCAGCGGGTCGCGGTTGACGATGGTGCCAACTGCACGGCTTTGCCCCTCGACCGAGCCAGGGGTGAGCGCATCTTCAGACTCGAACATGACCGTGCCGTCCTCAGCCAGGGAGCGCGGAGTGTACTTGTTGAACCCCGCCTGCTGGTTCGGAATTGCCGCCCTTTTCACTCCGCCATCGAGGTTTCGAGTATGTGGCTGTGAGCCGTCAAGCGGGCACGATACGCAGATCGTGGAGCCGGTTTGGGACGAGAACAGATAGGCCTGCTGAGTGCCAACGGGGTTGGTCCCGGTCATGTTGTCTCTTGACGCAAACAGCAGGTAATCGCCGTTTGCAGTCGTCTGCGATGACCAGGATGCGCCATTGCGAATGAAGGCGGGGGAGAATAGGAAGTCATCAGTGGTCGCGAGACCTCCGACGTAAGTGAGAGAACCGTTTCGAGACAGGTAGATGTTGGCGGCCTGTTGCGCCAGATTCTCGGAATAGGTCCGCCCCTGGCCAGGAACCAACTGACCTCGAGCAGCGAAGTAGATGGATGACCCATCGTCAGAGACGGCGAGGACTCCCTGGGCGACCGCTCCGTTCGAATCGGCGAGATTCGAGTCCGCTGAGATGTCCTTCAACTCGCCGGTCTCGACATCGTACGAGTAGAGATCGCATGCCAAGTTGCCGGGGAACGAAGATACTTTGTCGATTCCCGTGCAATCGGCGTTGGTAGGACCGGCGCTTGAAGTCCCCGCGATGCCGTAGTTCGCAAGGAAGAAGACCTTCGATCCGTCGGGCGACACCGTCTCCAACTTGGCTCCCATGGTGGCGCCGTGGGTCGGCTGAGTGGCGTCGATCACCTGGCCAGGGCCCTTGCGGACGAAGATCGCCGCTTTTCCTGCGTTCGCTCCCTGGTTGCTGGTCGCCGAGAAGAAGTAACGGCCATCTGGAGAAACGACGTTCTTCGCATCCCCAGCCTCGAATTGGGGGTGCCCGGTCGCAATGCTGCCGTCAGGGCGCTGCAGGGCCTCGCGAAGGGTCCCGTTATCCCATTCGTAAATTCCACTCGAACCGGAGAGAAAATTGTAGACGTTCGACTTGAAGAAAATCCGCGAGCAGTCGGCGGTGGCTCCGATCACCTCGTAGAAGACGTTGGTATTCGTGGACGCACTCGGGTTCAGCGGAATCCTGTTGCTGATCAGGGTGTAGGAGTTGTCGTCCTTGTTCCAGCGATAGAGGTTATATACGCCGTTCTCGATATCAGCCGCTGGGGTGTCATCCGTCAGAGGATTGTGCGTCTCGACCATCCCGCATTTAAGGTCGTCGGGGCTGAAGTAACGAACCACTCCCGACCGACCGAAGAGGTCGACACCCGCCAATGGGGGCGGTACCAGTGCGGCCGGGGTGACCTGCTGCGGCGACCAGCCTTCGGCGGCGCGGTCGGCCGCGTAGACGACTTCGCCACCGGTGGTGCTGCCCTCGACTCCGTTGAGGACGAGGTAGGCCATCGCGTCGCCGCTTTCGGCAGCCTGGAAATAGAGCTGGTTGAAGACGATGTTGTCCGCGTTACCGGTCGGGCGCTTGTCGGCCGGGGTGACGAGCTCCGCCACGCGGCCGCTCGGCAACCCCCCTCCCAGCGGTGGGGTGGTCACGGTCTGGTCGGGGCTGACGGTTAGACCCGAAGCGCTCTGGGCAACCAGCCGGTAGTGGTAGGTCGTGTTCGCCTCGAGACCTTCGACGTAATCGTCGACCGTCAGTGAGGAGCTGCCGGACCCGATCGAGGCGCCACCGAGGGGGATCGAGGAGCCATAGTCGGCATCCGTCCCGAACTCGAACCGGTAGGTGGTCGGTTTGCCGTTCGGGTTCACCGTTCCGTAGAAGGCGATTCGCGCTCCGGTCTCGGTTGCGGCGGTGCTGACCACCGGGTTGGTTATCGACGGGGCCGCGGCCGAGGTCGTGAAGGCGAAGACCGGCGTGGTCGCGCTTCCCGCTGCAAACGTGCGAGAGGCAGTGAAGCGCACTTCGTAGGTCGTGCTCGCGTCGAGCGCAGTCAGGGTTTTCTCGATGAAGATGTTGGCGTTGGCGGTCCCGATTTCGGTTCCAACCGTCGAGGACCAGACCGAGTCCGCTGCCCGCTTGTATTCGAGCTGGTAGGAGGTGGGGAAGGCAGACGCCGCGTTCGCGTTGACGAACCCCGTAATAGTCGCCTCGTGGTCACCGACGTCGGAGATCGCGGAGAGGGTGATGGAGGGCGGCGGGACGACGTTCAGTACGTAGATCCGCGCTTCGACTCCCGACGTTGAAGGGGGCGACTGCGACGAAACGTAGAGATCGCCGGTCGACCCGCGAACTCCCAAACCGAGCGTCGCGGTGATTCCCGCGCAGGCTATGTGGGTTCCTTCCAGCACACCCGCCGAGGAGACCTCGACGATGCGGCGCTCGGCGACGGAGGCCACGCCGGTATTCGGGCAGTTCGGCGTCGCGCCGGCGACGAACCCCTTGGTGACCAAGAGATTGTTGGTCGCAGGATCGATCGCGACGTCGAAGGGAGCGCTGCTCGCGGCCGTCCCTTTCAGGTTCGCGGCGCTGAAGGTCCCGCCGGGGGTGACGACGTTGCCCGGCAGGGTGAATTTCTGGACCCTGAAGTTCGGCGTTCCGGACTCGACCGTGTAGACGTTCCCGGCCGAGTCCTCGGCCACCCGGTTGACGGTGAGGGAGAACTGACCGCTGCCGGTGCCGCTGACGCCGATCTTGCAGGCGTCGCCGTTGGCAGCGGCGCAGACCTCGAAGGTGGCTCCGGTATTCCCGGGCCCCGCTGCGACGACGTCGAACCCGAAGGTGCGGACGAAGGCTCCGGCGGAGGTGAACTCCTGAACCCGGAGGTTGGCGGGGTCGGCGACGAGAACGTTCCCCGCGTTCGGGGCGCCGCTCGGGGCGACCGCGAGGTGGCCGTTGAAGGTGCTTTTGAAGCCACCTCCGGTCGAGACGCTGGTGCCGGCCTTGCAGACGTCACCATTGGCAGCGACGCACACCTCGAAGCCGGTGGAGCCGGTGACGGTAGTAGTGACGGTGACTGCGCCACCTTCAAGTTCGTTGCCCGGCCCAACTCCTGAGGCGGCAACGATCGTCGGCTCCGGATTGTTCGCCAGCGCTCCTTTGAAGGTGATCGTGTAGGGGGGCGAGGCGCCGGCTACTTCGACGTTGCCGGCCCCGATCGAAGTGAGCCCCGTTAGCGCGGTCTGGACTTCCGCCGCGGTCGCGTTGAAAGGCAGTTCGGGGGTCGTTTTGCCGCCGAAGCTGAGCGTGTATTTGCCACCGGTCGCCGTTACGTTCAGCGACTGCACCGCGCTGGCTGCCGGCGCGTTACCCGGGCCCGAAGCGACGACGTCCTGGCCGAAGGCGCGGAGGAAGGTGCCGTTGGCGTCGAACTGCTGGACCCGCAGGTTGTTCTGGTCGGTGACGTAAACGTTGCCGGTCGACTGGTCCACCGCCAAGCCCTGAGGATTGCTGAGTGCACCGCCGGTCGCGCCGGTGGTCCCCGCCTTGCAGACATCGCCGTTGGCGGGGATGCAGATCTCGATCCCGGTGCCGCTGTTGCCGGGCCCGCTCGAGACCACGTCCTGGCCGAAGGCTCGGAGGAAGGTGCCGCTGGCGTTGAAGACGACAACCCTGTTGTTGCCGCCATCGGCGATGTAGACGTTGCCGGTCGACTGGTTGACGCCGGTCCCTCGCTGGAAGAGCATCTGACCGGCACCGCCACCGTTCGACCCGAAGAAGCTGGTCACGCCCTTGGGGGGGACCGCCCCGCTTGCGGGCGCACTACTCCCTAGAAAGGCACAGAGAACGATGAGGCAAGCGAAGACCATGCCGATGCGGCCGCGGCCCTGGGCCCGGCGCGGAGTGGATCCGGCAAACGTTGCCTTCGCTTGGGTTCTCACGTAACTGCCTCCTTCGTTGCTGTTGCTGATGGCGATGAAGCTCATGCGGACGCCCCCTTGATCGGGAGCGGCCAGAAGTTCGGAGTGGTGACTGCGAGGAGGCCGCGGGCGACGCGGACGCGGCAGGACCGGCCATGCGCCCGCGTGCCGCCGCGGCTGTTGCTCGAGGCCGCCAGGGAGTGCCGGCCCCCGGCGCTGTCGGCCAGGGAAGGCGACGAGCGCCGTTCGGTTTCAAGTCGGTCGCAGCGGCTGCGCGCGAACGACGAAGCGTTGGTGTCCAAGTCCTGCGTTCTCCTGTATTCCCTGGCCTCCGCCCCAATAGCGAAGCCCCTTTGCAAACCCGTTTCCCCTCGGGTTCGGGGGCGACTAAAGCACACCCTCGTATCGTGTGTCAAGGGCGGTACACAAAAGAATGTAAAAGTAGGTACTAGTTTTGCAAAGACCGGTACACAGCGCTTTAGAGGACTTTAGTTTTCGCGGTGGGGGGCTGGGCGACTATCTTGGACTGCGGGATGGCGACCACCGACTCAGCTGCTCAAACCACCAAACCACTCTTCCCCCGGCTCAGCGGCGGGCCGCGGCGGATGCCCGCAAACCGGGTTGCTGAGCACCAGAAGGCGAGGCTCGAGGGGGCGATGGTGGAGGCGGTCGCCCGCCACGGGTACGCGGGCACGACCCTGCGCGAGCTCGTCGCACTGGCGGGGGTCTCGAAGACCACCTTCTACGAGCACTTCGAGAGCAAGCAGGACTGCTTCCTCGCCACCTTCGATGAGATCGTCAACGTCCTCAGTGCCCGCGTCGGGCAGGCCTGGCGAACAGACGGGGACTTTCGCGAGCGGCTCGTCGCCGCCCTCAGCGCCTTCATGAACCTGGCGGTCGAAGAGCCCAACGCGGCGGCGCTGGCGGCGGTCGAGTCCCTCACCCTGGGAGCAGCAGGCGTTGCGCACCGGGAACGGGCCTCGGCGGCTTTCGAGACCCTGGTCCAGCAGAGCTTCGATCACGCCCCCTCCCCCCACGAGGTCTCGCCGGTGGTCGTGCGGGCGATCGTCGCCGGCATCCGCGGCGTCGCCTATCGCCGGCTCCGCACTGGCCGGGCGCAGGAACTGCCCGAACTAGTCGAGCCGCTGATCGATTGGGCGCTCCGCTATCAGCTGCCGGAGAACGAGACGCTGCGCCGCGCCATCCTCGCCGCGGAAACGCCGAGCGGCGCGACGCTTGAGCGGGAGGACGAGAAGCCGGACTGGGAGGAGCCTCCCGACAGCGCCCTCAGCAAAACGACGCTCACCCAACGCGAGCGGATCGTCCGCGCCGCCGCCCGCGTCGTCGTCGAGCGCGGCTATGACGCCCTCAGCATTCCCGCGATCTCGGCCGCGGCGGGGACTTCGAACCAGACCTTCTACGAACACTTCAGCAGCAAGCGCGACGCCTTCCTGGCGGCGTTCGAGATCATCGCCGGCGAAGCCTTCGCCTTCGCCTTCTCGGCGTTCGAGGCTGCCGCAGACGGACCGGAGGCGATCGGCGCTGGGCTACGCGGTCTCACCGAGCACATCTCCAACCACCGGATCTTCGCCCGCCTCGCCTTTTTTGAGCTGCCCACCGCCGGGCCGGCAGCGCTCGATCGCGCCGACGCGATCATGGACTCGTTCACCGCCTTCCTCGGGCCGGAGCTCTCACCAACCGGGATTGGCAAGCCTGGCTCGCCGGCGGTGCTGGAAGCGGTCGGCACCGGGATCTGGTCGGTGATCCAACACGAGATCGCGCACGACCGCGCCGACTCGCTGCCCGAGCTCGCCCCGGAACTGGCCCGGATCGCGCTCGCCCCGCTCGCCGACTGAGCGTCGCCGACCCGCCTTTAGGCGTGGGCGATCCGGTGAGCCTGGTCTGGGCCGATGTAAGGGATGAGGATCAGCTCGACGAGGTCCGGCTCCAGGGTCGAGAGCGCCTGTGGCTCCTCGGCCAACAGGTAGCCGGAGATGATCGAGGCGATCCCGCCGACCATCGCCCGCTCTGTAATCGACGGCAGCGCCGAAGCAGCCGGGTAGAGCTGCCGGCCACCGCGCAGCATGTTGGCGAAGCCGTCGAGGATGGCGAGCTGCCGCTCCGCCGCAGCGAAGCTGGCCGCCGTTGCTTCGACCGCGAAGACCCGGGCGAGGGCGCTGGCTTCAACCAGCGAAGCGATCACCGATCGCAGAGCGGCCCGCACCTTGACCGGCCAATCCTCAACCGCCTCGCAAGCGTCCAGAACATCGAGCCAGAGCCGCTCCAAGAAAGCGTCCTGGGCGGCGACCAACCCCTGCTCCTTGGTCCCAAAATGAGCCTCGATCCGCGCCCGCGAAGTGCCGGCATAGCGAGCGACCTGATCGACCGTCAGGTCCCGATATCCATGCTCCGAAGCGGCCTTCCCGAAAGCCGCAATCAACCGATCCCGTTCGGGATCGGCGGGTCCAGAGCCTCCCCGCTGAGATTCGCCACCTGCCACTGGGTCGAGCAGCTTAGGCATTCAAGAACCCCCGTGTCAAGCTCGGTACACGAGTGTCTCATCCCAACCCAACCTCAATTGCCCTTATGAATCGCAACAACCGGAACCACGGTCTCACAGGCGACAACGCCCACAGCCCCACCTCCTTTCACCCTCGCAGGGGACCCTATCCGGCTGGTTGTGACCTTCGGATTGAAAGGACGGGGGACCTCCGCATGACCAGCGGGATTGCCGTGGCGATGCGACCTAGATGCGACTAGGAATCTGAGCGAAGCTGAGCGTCTGCCCACTCAATGGCTAGCGCCGCCCATCGCAAGGCATCCCGGATCGGTACTGCGCGCGGATCGCCAAGGCCATAACGGATAGCCGCCGCGTAAGGCGTAAGACGATCGGCCTCGGCGAGATCGGCAGGCAGCTCAAGGCCGGCGTCCTGGCAGAGCTGCATGAGAAGTCCGATGTCGTGAGTGAACGGAAAGTCCGTGTCCCGACGCGCGATCACCGCCTTCAGCGCCTTCTCAACGGCCTGCTGTGCGTGGAATCCCACTGGCGCATCTGAGACCCGCTCGGCTCTGTCCAGCGCCTCGGCCGCGGCAAGGTCCTCCCGTGCCAGCGCAAGAAGATCGCCCGGCAAATCCGGCGCAGTGCTCATCCGGCGAGAACCCGGCCCTGTGAGAGCGCAGCGTGCACCAAGCCACCGCGCACCCCACGCCAGCGATCTGCGTATGCACGGCTGACGACGATGACGTCGGCCGGCACCCGTAGATCGCGCAGGGTCCTATGGAGGCGAACCGACTCCTCAGCCTCGTTATCAACCTCGGGCTCAACGACGAGAAAGTCGACATCGCTGCGGGGACTGGCCTCTCCGCGAGCATGGGAACCAAACAGAATGACCTGCGCGTCAGGAGCAGCCGCAGCCAGGCGCCGCCCGGCCTCGGCAATCAGAGTCTCGTCAACGACCTGCATGGCGAGATCGTAGTCGGCATCTCAGATCACCATACGAACAGGCGTCGCACGCAAGAATGGAGCGACTATGGCTTCCCAAGACCAAGACCATTCGACTTCGAAGCACCTCGCGAAGATGATCGCCAAAGGCGAAGTCCGCCCCGGCAAAGGCCCCCGGCTCCTTCCTCGGCCGATAAAGGTGCAACCCAGCGACAAAACAGCGGCCGACTGGGTCGCCGAGGGACGGCGCTAAGTCAGAGGGCATCTGCCGTGTGCCGCTCTAGGAGCGGATCTCCGTCAGATTGAAAGGAGGAGGGGCGGTGGCTTGAGGAGCGGGATTTGCGGTGCCGATGTAACCAGAATGTGACTCCGACATTGGCGAGACAATCACGTCGAATAGGTCTCTCCGTGTCGGGGAACATCTCCGTCCGCGAACCGGCGAAACTGGCGGAAGGGCACCACCGCTGAGTATCGTCGCGTGGTCCGGATGCTTCGACGGGAGGCGAATTGGGATGCAGGCGGAGACTCGAACCCTGAATCAGTTGTTCCAGCTGGATGTGCGCTACGCGATCCCGCTCTATCAGCGCCCCTACGTCTGGACTCGGGACAAACAGTGGGGCCCGCTCTGGGAAGACATCTCGACGGTGGCGGAACACGTCTTCACCGATGGTGCCAGCGCGTCGTCCCCCTCTCACTTCCTCGGCGCGATTGTCATCCAGCAGGAAGACAACCCGCCAGGGACCCCGCAGCGGTTTCTTGTAATCGACGGCCAGCAACGCCTGACGACGCTGCAGATCCTTCTCAACGCGGCTGCTCACTGCGCGGACGATCTCGACTGCGGTGACCAGGCGCAGCTGATCCGGAAGCTCATCTACAACGATCCATTGCTGGCCAAGGGAAGTGACCGCTTCAAGGTCTGGCCGACCAACTCCAACCGCAGCGCGTTCCAGATCGTGATGGAGCCGGGGGGATCGCCCGAGGAGGGAACCGACGATCCCGCGAACGAGATCCAGGAGGCGTTCAGCTTCTTCCGCGAGCAGATCGCAGAGTGGGCGACGGAAGACGACTCGGCGGAGAAACGAATCGAAGCGCTGCGGGTGACCTGTGCCGACCTGCTGAAACTGGTGGCGATCCGGCTCGAAGACAGCGACAACGCGCAGGTCATCTTCGAGACCCTGAACGCGCGCGGAACGCCGCTGATTGCGCTCGACCTGCTGAAGAACTCGGTCTTCCTTCGAGCCAGCAGCGAATCAGCGGAAACGGATGCCCTCTACAGCGAGCACTGGGCGCCCGAGCTGGACCGCGAGCACTGGCGCGAAGACCGGCGCCAGGGACGGCTCTTTTCGAAGAACGGCGACCTCTTCCTGATGCAGTGGCTGGTCGTCGAACTGGCAAAACCGGTGCCGGCGACGGAGCTGTTTAAGACCTTCCAGGGCGCCGTCCTGGACCACGCGAGCTGTCCGCCGATGGAGGATTTGATCCCGCAGCTTTGCCGCGACGCGGCGACGGTCCGTGGGTTCGACGAGATGATCGTCGGCACTCCAGAGCGACGCTTCTTCGATCTCCTCGATCTCCTCGACACGACGACGATGCTCCCCGTTGCGCTGCTGCTCTTTCGCGACCCCGAGCTCGATCCGGCCCGCCGGGGCTCAGTACTGGCGACGATCGAGGACTTCCTCGTGCGGCGGATGATCTGCGGCGGGACGACGAAGAACTACAACCGTCTCGGCGCGGAACTGGTCGCGGCTGTGAAGGACTCTCAGACCGACCCTGACGGCGCCGCACGCAAGTTCCTCGAGAAGCAGACCGCGCCGGCGAACAAATGGCCCACCGACGAGGAGGTCGGCGAGGTGATCCGCACCAGAGCGCTCTACGGCCAGCGGCGACAGGAGCGCCTCGTGATGCTCCTCTGGGCGATCGAGAGTCGGTGGCGCGAGGCTGACAACAAAATCGAGCAGGGGCTGGCCAGGCCAGAGAACCTGACGCTCGAGCACATCCTGCCGCGCACCTGGGAAGAGCATTGGCCCCTGGCAGATCCTTCGCCAGATGGGCGGGATTACCGGAACGAGCACCTGCACCGGCTCGGGAACCTGACTTTGACCACTGGCCCCCTGAACTCGAGCCTCTCGAACTCTCCGTGGCACGATGCTGACAGGGCGAACGACAAGCGAAGGGGGCTACTCAAACACAGCTTGCTGCTGCTCAATGCCCGCCTTGCCGGAGAGAACCCGGAGCGCTTCGACGAGGCGGCGATCGATCGTCGCGGCGCCGAGCTCGCGCACCAGATCATCGAGATCTGGCCCGGACCGGGGGGCGGTGGAGCGCCCTAGTTGACCTCGGCGGGGAGGACGACGCCGGGTCCCCGCGCACCGTGGAGCCCTTGGCCTCACCGGCCCCGACGGAAGCGTTCAGCGCCAGCAGTTGGCTGCGAACGACCTGGTTCAGCTCACCCGCGATACGGCGGTGATGGTCTCAGGTGCGTTTTCGGCTTGAAAGGAGGAGGGGCGTTCGCATGACTAGCAGGATTGCGGCGACGATGTGACCGAATGAGACCCACATCGAACCATCACAGGCCGTGACGCGTTCGCCCCGCTTCGAATCGACCTTCGTGATCCGACTGCTTTATTGAGCCGACTCCGACCCAGGTCTTGCGGGAACTGTCGGCGAGGGGCGATCGGCGTAGAGGTCTCACCATCCGCGTTGCGATCTAAATGCAAGAAGATGCCGAAGCCGAAACTCCAGTGCGGACCTCAATGTCGAGACTTGAATGGTCTGCCTCAGCGAGGAGTCGCTCTTGGTAGCACGGGTCGTCGAACATGGAATTGACCACAGAGGGAAGCAGAGCATCCAGAGACAACCGAATTTCTTGCTGCAATCGCGCAATGCGCTCGTAGCGATCGTTTAAATCTCGGAGCGCCTGCAAGATCTTCGGCTGTTCTGACTCCCGCGGCAGAGGCAGCTCAAACGATCGCAACGTATCGGTTTGGAGTTTGCGAGTGTCGTGAGTTGACCTCTCGACGAGTTGAAGAAGCCCGTCGTTCAGCGCCCAGAGCGCCTCGCACAAGTAGCGTGCGTCCAACCCAGAAGACGGCCTCAATGCCTTCATGTCTTGGTTAATTGCAGCCGGAACCGACAGCACCGCAGACGGCACAGTGTGAGCCAGAATCATTCCTCGCGTGACCACTAATACGGCTCCGGGTTGGTGCAGACGGGCAGACGTCTCTTCCGTCGCTCGCCTTGATATATGGTCGATCGAATCGGAAATCTCCCGCACCTTCATGTCCTTGGGAGAGATCCACGGAACCGACCCTTCCCAATACGTCCCGTTGGATTTCGGCGGAGTTCCGCCACCGGATATCGTCACCAGATCCCCAAGCGGACGAACCTCCGTAGCTGATTCAGTGACGAATCTCTGCGCATCGACGGAGCGAAGGGCCGATAGTTCAGAGTCGACTCGGACTCGGAGGCCCCGGGATACTTCGGTGGACCTGAGGATCTCAGCGAATCGAGCAGAAAGCCGCTTTTGATCGACAAGCGGCGGCAGTGGAATCGTCAGGTCCCAAAACTGGGGCGGGTTGAGCGTCAACTTGCTGATCGCGGCCGCGCCCTTTGACAGCCGCTCTGCCTGAAACGCCAACCGGCTCGAACGGAAGTAGAGACTGAGGTAGCCTGGATCAACCTGCTCTAAATCAACCGCGAAGGTAGGAAACTTGTCACTTACAATGTGACCGTCCACCTCGTCTCCGGCGACAGCAAACGATCCCTTCCACGCAAAGAGCTTGTTATAGAGGACATCACCTGAGCGGACGATCCATTGCTGCTTTCTCGCAATGTCCAAGCCAAGCACTCGATCTCGTATGAATGCCCCGTTCCCGTACCATCGCACCCCCACACGCGCGTACTCGGTCGTGTCGTCGATCATGAACCTGCGCTCGACGCGCTCCAAGATTTCGTCGAATCGCGCTAAGCGCCATGCGGGCGGGAGACTCCGTGGCACCGCTGTCATCGCGTCCGCAGTCCCAGCGACGTTTTGACCTCCGCGATCAGCTTGGTGATCTCTGCCTCGTTTTCGAGTATGGCTTCGACCAACTCCTCAGGCGGGAGGTGCTCTAGGCGGTCCGGCGCACGTGGATTCTTCAGGTCAAGATTGAACCCATTCTCTTCGAAGGTCTTCGCGGAAACCTTCCAAGCTTGGTCCGTTTCATTTCGTTCCCCCCACCAGGCGAAAAGGTCGACGAATTCCTCGTACCGCAGTGGCTTGGTCTTGGTGTAGTTCTTGCGATCCTCAGGTAGTGGCTGCTCGTAGTACCAAGTGTCCTTCGTCCTGCCCGATCGATCGAAGAACAGCACGTTCGTTGGGATTTGCGTATACGGGGCGAATACACCGTTGGGCAACCGTACGATCGTGTGGAGGTTGAAGCTCCCCAGGAGTTCCTCCTTCACCCGCGCGGCCACCCCATCTCCGGAGAGCGTCCCGTTTGGCACGACGACCCCAGCTCGGCCCCCGAGTTCGCCGGAACGGCTGGGCCTCCTGAGCTTGCGCATGATTAGCTGGAGGAAGAGAAGTGCCGTCTCAGAGGTCTGCCGATCGGCTGGAAAGTTCCGCTGAATCCCTTTCTCCTCCTCGCCACCGAAGGGCGGATTGGTGACTATGACGTCCACTCGCTCACTGTCGCCTATCTCACTTAGCTTGAAGCGAAGTGCATTAAGTGGATCTATTTGAGGGGACTCGATTCCATGAAGCAAGAGATTCATTTGGCAGAGAAGGTAGGGGAGCGGCTTCGGCTCTATACCCCGTAAGGTGGCGTGCTGAAGAGCCGCGAACTCTTTGACCGTGGTGGCCTGAGGCTTTAGATAGTTGAAGGTTTCAACCAAGAATCCTCCGGTGCCGGCCGCAGGATCGAGTACCACCTCGCCGGGCTGGGGATCTACCGCATTCACGATCATCCGGATCAGTGGTCGAGGGGTGTAGAACTCACCCGAATCGCCCGCAGCGTCCCTCATCTCTTTGAGCAAGGACTCGTACAGAAGGCTTAGGGTATGGATCTCATCCGAGGATGAAAAGTGAATGTCAGCGATTTTGTCAAGTACGTCACGCAGGATGTAGCCGGACTGCATTCGGTTGGCGGTCCCGCGGAAGACCGCGGCGACGATGTCGGCCCGGTCGGGATCGTCTCCTCCACCCAACGACCTCAGATAGGCAAACAGCCCCGGGCCGCGCGTGCCATCGGGACGCATGGCTTCGTCCTGGTTGATGAACGCCAGCAGAGCGTCTCCGGTCATTGCGTTGTGGAGGCCGGAATGGTCCTCATCCGCCGCGTTCCAATCCGACCACCGGTAAGGGGAGGCGATCAGAGGACGGAACGCTCTGCCTTCGAGCGCCGCCTCGTCAGCCCGGACCCGCTCCATGTCGTCCAGGAACTTCAGGAACATGATCCAGGTGAGCATCGGTAGGCGGTCAACGTCGCCGCTCAGGCCCTTGTCCTTGCGCATGATGTTCCGGCAGGCTTTGAGGATCCCGCTTAGCCTCCGCGCCGTCGTTTCGGGCTCTGGGGGAGTTTTTTTGCTGGCTGGCAAGTTGGATTCCACTTAGGCGGCGTAAAGAAGCTCTTCCAGCTCGTCTACGGCCCGCCGCAACGCGGTAGGACCGCCGAAGATGCTCGCGATCTCGCTGGGATTTCCCTTGTCCGACACCGGAGGAATCTTCAGTGCGTCTGGGAGTCGCAATTGATCGGGTCCATGGTCGGCGTAGTTGCTCACGAGATCATCAAGTATGGCCCGGGCCTCAGGGGCGTATTTATCGAAGAAGTCCACGTTATTGCCTCTGAGCTGTGCGGCTCTTTCGCGTCTGGTCCGCAGCGGCCCATTGAAGGCGAGGTGGCAGAGAAGATCGAGTGGGTCGACATCCGGGGCGCCGGCTACCTCTCCGAGCCGGTCGATATCGATGCCGCGCTCGGACAGCGCGTCGAGTATCAAGCGCCGCTGCTTGCGTTCCGTCCAATCCTTCTCCAGTGCCTCTGGAGAGCGGTAGAGCGCTCTCACCTTGTCACGGGCATAGTCCTCGTAGCTGACGACCCGCAGCTGGCGACCTTTCGAGTCGAGCTCGTAGACGACCTGGGCGGCGATCTCGACCCTTCCTCCATCGAAATAGTATTTCCTCTGCTCCGACGAACCGTCCTCGCTGAACTCCCAGAGGACGACCTCTTCCACGCCCTCCCCATCGCCCTGTAACTCGTCCTCGGTCGCCGCCTGCTCGATGACCTCTCCTGCGTCGTCGATCAATTCCTCGCTCACCAAGGCAGGGTCACCGTCGAAGGCGGAGTCGGCAAACATTTGAGTCGCGCTGCCGGTGTAATCGATGATGTTGAAATAGAGCTTTCCGTAATCCTCTCGAACTCGAGTGCCACGGCCGATGATCTGCTTGAAATCCGTCATGGATCCGACGACCCGCGCGATCACGACGTTCTTACAGGTGGGTGCGTCCACTCCCGTGGTCAACAACTGCGACGTCGTCAAGATGACCGGGGAGACGGACTCCAGCTCTTGGAACCTGCTTAGGTGACCCGCACCGACCGTCCCCTCGTTGGCCGTGACGCGACACACATAGTCTGGGAATCGGCGGACAAGTGATGCACTGTAGTTGTTCAACGCCCTACGCATCTCCTCGGCATGCTCCTGGTCAGCACAGAAGACGATGGTCTTGGCAAAGGGGTCCGTCCGTTTGAGAAACTGGACTAGATGCCTGGCTATGACGTTAGTCCTAGCCTTCAGGGAGAGTGAGCGCTCGAAGTCCTTCGTGCCGTACTCTTGGTCAGGAATTTCGCGGCCGTAGCGATCAAGCGTCCCTTTTGATGGCCGCCATCCCGCAGCGTCCACGCTGGTTACCACACGATGGACTCGATATGGCGCGAGGAACCCATCTTCAATTCCGTCCCGCAGACTATAGGTGTATATGGGATTCCCGAAGTATCGGTAGGTGTCGACGTTATCGTCGCGAAGCGGAGTGGCAGTCATTCCGATCTGGGCGGACGACGAGAAGTATTCGAGGATCTCGCGCCAGTTGCTCTCGTCGCGAGCGCTGCCCCGGTGACACTCATCGACGATGATGAGGTCGAAGAAGTCGGGGGGGAACTCCCGGTAGAGACCGGGTCGCGCCTCGTCTCGGGCAATAGCTTGATAGGTGGAGAAGTACATCTCCCTGCCTTTTCGGGCGTCACCACCAACAATCTTGTGCCGTGCGTCGCCGAACGGCGCGAAGGTCTTGTCTTTTGGATCGTCGACCAAGACGTTGCGGTCGGCTAAGTAGAGAATTCGTGGCTTGCGCTGCTCGTGTTTTCGATTCCATCCGCTCGTCCAGAGCCGCCAGCAGATCTGAAACGCAACGAGGGTCTTGCCGGTTCCAGTCGCCAGCGTGAGCAGAATCCGATCGTCACCCCTGGCGATCGCCTCCGTAGCACGATGGATGGCGACATCTTGGTAATACCGCGGCGCTTTCGCCGTCTCATGGAAATAGGGAGCCAGAACCTGCGAATCCCCCGGGTCGACCCCACGCGCTTCGCAGTCACGTCGCCACAGCTCATCGGGAGAGGGATACGTTGCGAGCTCGGTGTCAAGCCCGGTCGTGTAGTCGTGCTCGACGATCCCTGGGCCGTTCGTGCTGTATGCGAACTTCAGGTCGAGCATCTCCGCATAGCCCTTGGCCTGTTGAAGTCCATCGCCGGCCAAGTGGTACTCGCTTTTCGCCTCTACGACCGCCAAAGGTCTGTCACGCGTATACGAGAGCAAGTAGTCGAGACGCTTACGAGAGCCGCGTTTTACAGCCCCACCCGCAACGATGATCCGGCCAGGCGCGACCGTCACCTGCTCGCGGATCTGCTCGTCGGTCCATCCCGCGGCGTAGAGGGCCGGGACGACATAGGTTCGGCAGGTGTCAGCCTCGGTTGGCAGACCGAAGTCCCTTCCCGCAGGACACCGCCGACCTCTTCATGCCCGCTGCCCTCGACGGCTGCACGCACGGGACGTTACCAAGTGAAGTGAAGGCATCTGCCCTTGAGTTCCTTCGCGAACCTAGGGTCCTTGTGGCCTGTCGACCCGGGCCCAGCACTTGCAAGCAACCTGAAGGGGCCTTTTACGAGAGGTCGAGATAAGTCCAGAACGCCGCGTTGCAGAACAAGTGCGCACTCGCGCCGCGATCACGTCGCCCTGAACACTTGGCACTACGACGAGAGGGCCATTAGTCCCTGGATTGACTGGCTCGGGGCGCTACCAGCCGGCGCCAGCACACAGCTCGATAGCTCCTCTATCACTAGCGTAGACAGCTAGTTTCCAATGCGCTTCTGAAACTCAGAAAACCGCTTACGCAATACATACAGATGATCTAACAGAGCCTCAGCAAATGCCAAGGAATCCTCGGCATCCTCGCGAGAGATCTCCTTTCCCGTGAAATGAGCGCTCTGGTTACCGAGCAGACGCAAGGCATCGGCCCAATCGGCAAGAACACCATCTATTAGCCCTTGACTGCGCATCTCGCGCAGTCCTTTTGCAAGCGTTTTGGACTTAACCCCTTGGTCTTTACAAGTGCCCTCTAAGGTTCTACGAACCATCACGCCGCAAGCCGTATAGGCCTTTGCATCGAAACAGGTCCGAGCTTCTTCCCACTCACGCCGCAACGGCTGCGGAACACTCGGGCTAATGCGGTGAAGGGCCGGATATATGACTACCGGCTCGTCGTCATCGAAGCCCTGACCGTAGTCCTCTCGAGCCTGGAGACTCGGGTGCCAGCAATTCGTGCATTGCACAAGTCTCCACTCCACAGGTGGATTCACGGGCTCATCACCTTCGTATCCATCCCATACCGCCGACCCTCTGATTTTGGCGGTCGCTGGCTTATGACAATGAGGGCAGATGAGAGAAATCAGATTCTCAGTAGCCACGATGTCACCTGGTCACCTTCGCAAATGATCTATGTAGCGATTCCCAACTTGGGAAAGAGTAATAAGGGTAATGAGAAACTGAAAGACGGCGTAGAGAAGGAAGAAGGACAGTAATCCAAGCCGTATCTTCTCATCAAGACCGAAATCTCCGAAGACCAACCGCGTGCCGTAGCCGGCCTCGATCAAGACCAGCAAGCCAACGACGATGACCACCCAGTGGGCAACAGCCGTCCACGAGAACACGAAAATGAGATCTGAGTAGGCGTTTGGGACCCGGCCCTTCCGCTTGACCTGAGCCGCACTTGGTTCCTTCGTCGCTAGCTCCCGAACAAACCCATCATTTGGCAGGGTAAGGGCTACGGTGAGTCCCGCCAGACAGAAGCCAAATGCCACTGCCGCATAGGCCAAGGCCACGGTCACGACCTCTCCAACCTGGGTATTTGCGATCCCCCAACCAGAGGCGCAATGGGCTAACAGCAGCGCACCTGCAAGTGCGATCCACAGCTCGCTGCCACGTACGATATCTCTTCGGCGTGGCCAAACCTCGCTACTAAGGTAGGAGTAGATCGTCCGCAGCATCGATCTACGCTGTCTCTCTAAGCGGCCTGTTCATCTTGACCACTCTCTCCAGTGGCTTGACGGGCATCGTGATATTCGGCAAGCCGCCGGTTGATGTCCTGTTCGTCAACCTGTTGGTCGGGATCGAGTCGAACAGCTACTCGCTGATGCTCCTTATGATCGCCAGTCGTGATCGTCGTCTCGGCGGCCTCTCCGCGACGCCTGCCAGTGACGAATGCGCTCTTCAGAGCCGCGACGCCATCTGCAGCCCGTTCCCGGATAAAAGGAATAACACCGGAATTGTGGGCTAGAGAGTCACCCCGCGGGGCGGTGTACTCGGCTTGAGCAGACTGGGCGCCTGAGTCCAGCGCCGAGCGGGCAAGCTCATTGTCCCAATCAGTCCAATCCGTATTCGGTCGGGCAATGCGGAACCCAGCTACACGAATGCGCTCGAACTTATCGACGCCTTCGACAAAGGACCGATCTACCTTTGGACTAAAGTCGATGAAAGTAGACTCCCAACCGCGATTTCGTCGTGCCGAGACACCGAGCACGATTGCTATGTCAATCGCCTTTGCGCCTCGATGGTTGTACTCGATGATTGCCTCACGGCGATCGATGTCAATCAGGACATGCGTCTTCGTGGCAACGATCTCGTCAGGTTCAAGTGGCTGGATCCGCTCAGTCGCCTCGCCCGTATCGAAGATGATTGGTTGGCCCCGCGGACCCTCATAAGCAGTTAGCCGAACAAGGTTGTCGAGGCGGTCGAAGCTCGGCACCGCGACTGCCTTGTCCTCGTTTTCCCAAATCCTCTCGGTGGCGCCCATACCCGCCAATACTTCAAACAGTTCGCCATAGTCCTCGACCGGCGCGTCTCCTTGGCGGGCATGAATCGACCACACCTCTAGTTTCCGAGTCGTGTATCCGCGTGCCACAGGCTTTAGCCCCGAGCGGTAACGACGGAGCTCCAGAACAATTCAGCCATGGTCAACCGAATGGACGGCCCAGCTGACGCAGCTAACCTCTCCACCACCATGCTCCCCTGTCCTCGACAGCGAGACTGACTCCAGGAATATATAGATCCGTTCCTGGGAAACGCGGGTGCGTTTTATGGGTCTTGAAGAAGGATCGTCTGCGCTACCCAATAATTAATTTGACCTCGTTGGCGCTTCTCCCCAGTGAATGGGTATACCGCGCCAGCATCGTCTCCACCCTGTGCCCCGCGATCTCGGCTAGGTCGGCGTCGTTGACACCAGCGGCGCGGAGGTGAGTGACGTAGCTGTGGCGGCACTCGTGGGGGCGAATGTCTAGGCCGGAGGCTTCCTGGGCGGGCTTCCAGAGATCGCGGTAGAAAGTGCGCTCGCGCCAGAGGCGGCCGCGCGGGGCTGGGAAGAGGATCTGGCAGTCGGGGCCGTTGAGGTTGATCTGGGCTTCGAGCATCCAGGCGAGGGTCGCGGGAACGGGGACGACGCGGCCGGCGTCGGGCTCGCCGTGGTCGGTCTTCGTCCCCTCGAGGATCTGACCCTCGTGGGCGGTGCGGCGGACCTGGAGCGTCTCGCCGTCGAAGTCTTCCCGGCGCAGAGGTAGCACCTCCCCCAGCCGCAGGCCGCAGTCGGAGAAGACGCGGACCATTGCCTCGTAGCGGCCAGCCACTTTCGCGAAGCGGTGCATCTCCTCGAAGGTGAAGACCCTGATCGGGCGGGGCTTCTTCTTCGCCCTGGGATCGTTGGCCCTGATGCGTATGCCCTTGAAGGGGTTGAGGTCGCAGACTTCATCGGTGATCGCGTCCTCGGCCATCGCTGAGAGGGCGCGGAGGATGCCTACGGCCCCGGTGGTGGCTCGACCTTCGGTCCTCAGCATGTGGTCGACCAGGGCGAGGGTGTGGCGGCGACGCAACTCGCGCAGCGGCCAGTCCTTCAGCGGAATGCCCTCGATCTCAACGTCGGCGACTCGGCTGATGCGATGGTCATTCGTCGCGTTGGTGCGTTCGGATCGCGGATGGCGCTCGGTCCAAGTCGCGGAGTAGTCGCCGAGGGTGTCCGGCCGATCCGAGAGCCCGTACGCCTCTTCGATGGCTTTCTGCGCATCGGCCTTCCTCCTGAAGGTGCCTTTGCCGCGGTTCCAGGTCGGCTTCGCAATGTGGCGCTTGCCGTCCCTCCCGGTGTACCGCGCAACCCATACGACCTGTCCCGACGGGTTGCGGCGTTTGACCGGCGAGTCGCGTCTCATGACGCCTCATCCCTGTGGCGAGCTAGGAAGTCCTCGACGTCGGCGGGGTCGATCCGCCGCGCTGCTCCGAGCTTGTAGCTGGGCAGCTCCCCGCGCCTGATCCAGTTGCGAATGGTGCGATCGCTGACAGCGAGGAAGTCGGCAAGACTCCGCTCGGTGAAGAAATTGGGGCTGGTGGATTTCCTCTCCATGCCACCTCTGTCCAAGGCGAGCGTTGCTTGCATCGGCTGAGGATCCAAAGCCCCCAGAAGACCGAAGGTCAGACCCCCTCCGCCCCTCCTTACAGGCGGCCTCCGCACGGCGAAGCCGTGCCAAAATCGGCCGCCCGGAGGGGCGGTCGGCTGCTCGCCGCGCGGCTTTTTCCCGCCCTCCGAAAACGGGCGGCCCAGGCACGAATCCGGAGGGTTCGTAATGTGTCGGGGGGTGAGGTTGGTGCTTTGGAGAGGGCTTCGGGCTCTCTGGCCTGAGCTCCTTTGCCCTCGCCTGGCTGATCCATCTGCCTCTAGGTGCTTTCCCTTCGATCTGCGTCTTCTCGGCTTCTTCTGGCTGATCCTTGGACTTGCGTGGATTGGTCTCATTTAGCTAGTTGGCGGTAGCCCGAGAGCCGGTCGTGCCCACGGCACCGCGTCCACTAACGCCGTCGCCGAATAGAAGTGCTCCACTGAACCGCGCCGGGGCTGTGTCCCGACCAGCTCAACCGCGCCTTGCTTCGCCAGCTCGCGGACGTGGTAGCCGACGAGCGACAGGTGCTTCTTCGTGAAATCCGAGAGTTGCTTGGGGCTGAGGCTTTCGCCCTCTTTGACGTAGAGCCTCAGCAGCTCCCGCCGCAACGGGTGCCGGAGGAGAAAGAGGAGCGCCTGCTCGGGATCGCTGATCTTCTCTGGCATGGCTAGCTCCTCACCGAGAAGCTGCCCGAGCGGGTCGGTGCGGGCACGATCCACTCAATGCCGGCGAGCAGCTCCTCGGCCTTCACGCCGAGAGCTGAGGCGAGCTTGATGAGGGTGTCCACGCGCGGCAACCGAGTGCCGTTCTCCACCATCCCGATCTCGGTCCGGTGGAGGCAAGCCATCGCGCCGAGTTCTTCCTGAGAGAACCCGGCGCGGCGACGAGCCACGAACAGATTGCGGCCGAGACGCTTGGCGGTCTCCTCGTCCCTGCGTCTGCCGTCCATCAGACTTCCGCCAGCTCGTGGAAGAGGACAGCAGCCCTGGTCGGCACTACGAGCGTGCCTTCGATGTTGAGCAGGCCGCCAGCGGCGAGGTCGCGGACAGCTCGTCTGTGCCGGTCACGTTCCTCGTACGTCGCCGACAGGCCGCCGGTCATTTCTTTCAGCAGCTCTATATCCGTCAACGTCTGCGGATAGAGCGAGAGGACGTGTCTCAGGACCGCTGCCTGGTCGCGAAGATCCTGCTCGGCGGTGGTCGTGGCGCGCTCATTACCGGCGCCACTAGGCTTGTCTTGCATGGGAGCTCATACCTCCTGTGCCACGCCCCCGGCTGTTCCACCAGCGCGGGGGCACTTTTTATGGAGGCGTCAGCGTAGCAAGAGCGTTGCTACCTAGCAACACCTAGGACTTCGACTGGAGAATCCGGGCGACCCGGGTGAAGTGGAGGCCGGTTGCCCCGGCGATCTCGCGGGTCGAGAGGCCGGCCGCTCGCGCCTTCTCGAAGGCTGCCTTTCGTGCCTCCCGGCGCTGTTCGAGCTTCTCGCTCGTCTGCTCGAAATCGGCCTGAGCACGACGCGCTGCACCGAGCGCTTTGGCTTTGGCGTCCCCAGGCATCGCCGAGACCCTATTGGGCACCGCAAAATGTGACCAGGATGAGACCACGACGCGCGGGAACCGCGCGGAATCACCCGGACGCCACCGGAACGCCGATCCGACACCAGACCGAAGACTTGGCTCTGCACCGGGCAACGCACAGAACAGAACGGAACACCGAGGAATGCGCCCGACCGGATTCGAACCGGCGACCTTCGGCTTGAAAGACCGACGCTCTTTGGGCCCCCGAAAGGACCCGTTGACCACTGAGCTACGGGCGCTCGCCCTGAACCATACCCGCGCAATGGCTTCTGAGCATTCCTGCTGGGGATGGGCTGGGGCTGGCTCCGCCGGGAGGTTTCGGAGGAGGCTGGGACGGTCATCCGTGTATTGAGGGCTCGATGCATCGGTTCTCGCTTGACCCCAAGCCCCATGACCAATACCTGAAGGAGGAGCCGAGATGGACATGCCCCCGGTCGTATCAGCGGAGGAGTGGAAGGCCGCCCGCGAGGAGCTGCTGGTCAAGGAGAAGGGGCTGACCCGCGCCCGCGACGCGCTGGCCGCCGAGCGCCGGCGGATGCCGCGGATGGCGGTGACCAAGGAGTACCGCTTCGACGGCCCGGACGGCCCAGCGACCCTGCTCGACCTCTTCGCCGGGCGCCGGCAGCTGATCCTCTACCGCTTCTTCTTCGACCCGGATGTCGACGGCTATCCCGAGAAGGGCTGCCCGGGTTGCTCGTTCGTCGCCGACCAGGTCGCTCACCTCGCCCATCTCAACGCCCGCGACACCACCCTCGCCTTCGTCTCGCGCGCACCGCAGGAGTACATCGCCCGCCTGCAACAGCGGATGGGGTGGGAGATCCCCTGGTACACGCTCACCGACGACTTCGACGCCGACTTCGAAGTGGATGAATGGCACGGCACCAACGCCTTCCTCCGCGACGACGACCAGGTCTTCCGCACCTACTTCGTCGACCAGCGCGGCGACGAGGCGATGGGCAGCACCTGGAGCTACCTCGACATCACCGCCCTGGGTCGCCAAGAGCAGTGGGAGGACTCGCCGGCGGGATACCCGCAGACCCCGCCCTACGAGTGGTGGAACCGCCACGACGAATACGACGGCGAGGAGTGACGCGAGGCTAGAGTCCCGGCATGGACCTTGGCATTGAGGGGAAGGTCGCGCTGGTGATGGGCGCGAGCAAGGGGATCGGCCGTGGCGTTGCCGCGGCGTTGGCGCGGGAAGGCGCCAGGGTGGCGATCGCCAGCCGCTCGCAGGAGCGCCTCGAGGAGGCCGCCGCCGAGATCGGCGAGCGGGCCACGCCCTTCGTCGCCGACGCCACCGACCTCGAGCGGTTGGCTCGGCTCCCGATCGAGGTCGCCGAAGCGCTCGGCTCCGTCGACATCCTCGTCACCAACACCGGCGGCCCGCCGCCGGGCGGCGCTCTCGACCACGGCTTCGAAGAATGGGAGGAGGCCTACCGCTCCCTGGTGCTGGCGCCGCGGATCCTCGCCGGCGCCGTCGTCCCCGGCATGCGGGCCGAAGGCTGGGGACGAATCGTCAACGTCGGCTCAACGACGACGATCGAGGTCAACCCCGCCCTTGGTCTCTCCAACGCCAACCGCATGGCAACCGTCGGCTTCCTGAAGACGCTGGCACGCGAGGTCGCCGGCAACGGGATCACGGTCAACACCGTCGCCACCGGCCGCTTCGCCACCGACCGCATGGCCGAACTCGGTGGCTCGATCGAGCAGGTCGAAGCGGCCGCCCAGAAGGAAGTCCCCGCCGGCCGGCTCGGCACGGTCGAGGAGTACGGCGACCTCGTCGCCTTCCTCTGCTCCCAGCGCGCCGCCTACATCACCGGGACCGTGATCCCGATCGATGGTGGCCTGCTGCGCACGACCAATTAGGAGAAGAGTTCCCCCGCGCGGATTCGCTCGGCCATCGCCTTCGACTCGTCACGGTAGGTCCTGCCGTCCTCGAACTCGATCGTCGGGTACTTGCGCTGCCCGGAAAGTGCCTCGAGATCGTCTCGCCCGCCAGAACGCAGCGGTCCCTTCACGACCTCGTACTCGATCCCCATCTCGTCGAGTGCCTTCTGCACCCGCCAGCAGGCGTGGCCGTCGAACTTCGCAAAGGTGATCGGACAGCGATGGAGCTTTACGGCCATGCGCCGACCCTACCTCAGCTCTCGCTAGCCAGCTCGCGCATCGCCGGGTAGATGATCACGTCGCGCAGCGTCTTCGCCCCGGTCATGATCATCAGGAGGCGGTCGATCCCCAGACCGCAGCCGCTCGCCGGCGGCATCCCGTATTCGAGCGCGCGCACGAACTCTTCGTCGTTGGGGTGTGGGTCGGCCTCGGCCCCGGTCTCCTGGCGTTCGCGCTGTTTGATGAAGCGCACCCGCTGCTCGACCGGGTCGTTCAGGTCGGTCCCGCCGCCGACGATCTCCATCCCGGCGACGATCCCGTCGAAGGCCTCGCAGATCCGCGGGCTCTCCTCGTGCACCTTGACCAGCGGCCAGATGTCGATCGGCAGATCGATGATGTAGGTGGGCTGGATCAGCTTCGGCTCGACCAGCTTCCCCTGCAGCGTGTCGACAACCCCGGCCCAATCGTCGTTCTCGTCGACGCTGTCGCCGGCCGCCTCGGCCAGTTCGTCGCGGCTCGCCTCGTATATGTCGAGCCCGGTCTCGCGCAGCAGCTCGTCGCGCAGCCGCACCCGCGGCCAGGGCGCGGCGAAGTCGATCTCGACCCCGTCGCGCATCACCTTCGTCGTCCCCATCACCTTCTCGACGACGCTCGCGACCAGCACCTCGATGAACTCCATGACGCCGTTGTAGTCGGCCCCGCCGACGAACATCTCCAGCATCGTGAACTCGGGGTTGTGCTGGGGCGACATCCCCTCGTTGCGGAAGAACTTGCCGAACTCGTAGACGTCCTCGAAACCGCCAACAATCGCCCGCTTCAGATAGAGCTCGGTCGCCGTGCGCAGGAAGAGGTCGCGGTCGAGCGCGTTGTGGTGGGTGACGAACGGGCGCGCCGCGGCGCCGCCCGTCAGCCGCTGCAGGACCGGCGTTTCCAGCTCGATCCAGCCGCGCTCGTGCATGTGGGTGCGGATCGCGAAGGTAAGGTCGTCGCGCTTCTTGAAGATCTCCCGTGACTCCTCGTTCGCCATCAGGTCGAGTTCGCGCTGGCGGTAGCGCGTGTCCGGGTCGGAGATGCCGTGGAAGAGGTCGGGCGGGTCTTTCAGCGCCTTCGCCAGCAGGACGCAATTGCGCAGGCCAATCGCCAGCTGCCCGCGTTTGGTCACGTGCAGCGGCCCCTCGATCCCGACCAGGTCGCCGATGTCGAGGTCCTCGACCCGGTCGAAGGCCTCGTCGCCGAGCACGTCGCGCCGCGCGTAGGCCTGGATCGTGCCGGTGATGTCGCGGACGTCGAGGAAGGCGGTCTTGCCGTGGCCGCGCTTGCCGGTGATCCGTCCCATCACCCGGTAGCTGAAGCCGTCGTGCTCGCCCTCGCCGAGCTCGGCCGGGTCGTGCGCGGCGGCGATCTCCTCGACGTGGGTGCGGTCGGGGAAAGAGTGCGGGTAGGGATCGACCCCGGACTCGCGCAGCCGGTCGACCTTGGCCCGGCGCTGCTCCTCGGTGGATACGGCGACCGAACGGTCGCCAGGCTGGCCCGCCGCCTCGGCGGCCGGACTATCGCTCATCGCCGGCGCTCAGCTCAGGGGGCGAGGCCGACGGTGACCCGGTCGTCACCTTCATAGTCCTGAAGCGTAGTCGCCTCGCCCAGCAGCTCGCGCATTGCCGGGCCGTGATGGGTGTCGTGCTCCATCGCCAGCTTCCAACCAGAGGGAGTTTCGGCGATCACGCCGCGAATCACCCCAAGCCCGTCCTCGCCGCAATCGCCGGTGACGGCCACCCGCGGCTCCTTCTGGATCTCCGGCGAGCGCTCGAAGATGGTCTCGTCGGTGACGTAGGGCATGTTGGCGATCACCAGGTCGACGTCTTCGGCTTCGACCGACTCGGGCAGACCCTTGCCGACGGTCACCTCGAGGTCGAGGCCGAGCCGCTCGGCGTTCTCACGGGCGGCTTCGACCGCCTCCGGCGAGAGGTCCGAGGCGGTGACCTTAAGGTCGGGGCGCTCCGACATCAGCGCCAGCGCGATCGCGCCGGAGCCGGTGCCGATCTCGTGGACGCGGGCGCCCTCGGGCAGCTGCGTGCCGACCTCGACCAGGAGCTCGGTCTCGCGGCGCGGCCAGAGCACGCGCTCGTCGACGTAGATCTCAAGGTTGCGGAAGGGAGCGCGGCCAAGGATGTAGGCCATCGGCTCGCGCTCGACCCGGCGCTGGACATTGCGCTCAATCTGCGCCGCGGCCTCGCCGCCAACCTCGCCGGCGCTCTCGACCGAGAGCTTGCTCGGCGCCACGCCGAGCGCGTCGGCAACCAGGATTTCGGCCTCGGTACGGGAGTCCTCTACCCCGGCGGCGGCGATCCGCTCGGCCGCGTCGTCGAGGATTGCGCCCACGGTGCGAGCCGAAGGTCCCTCACTCTGAACGTCGATTGCCGCCATGCCGCCTTTCCTCCCTACTTAACCGCTCCAAAGATTTTGCGCAAGATACCAGTGATACGAGGGTTCCGCTGCATCTAAACCGCGGCGCCAACCGCATCGTTCGCCGCCGGCCTACCAATGCCTCCGTGGCGGCGGACCACGATAGCGACCCAGATCGCCCCGGCACCCATCATCACCAAACTCTCGAGCTGCGCCGTGGTCAAGCCCAGCACGACAGAGTCGTTGCGGCGCAGAAACTCGACCAGAAAACGCTCGGCTCCGGCATAGAGCAGGTAGAGGGCAAAGAGGACCCCCACCCGCACCCGGTCGCGCAGCTGCCAGAGGATCCAGGCGCCGAGTCCCATCGCCAGCGTCTCGTAGATCGGCGTCGGGTGGACGGTCTGATCAGTGGGGACCGTCCCGTCCGGGTAGGACATCGCCCAGGGACCGTCCCAAGCCTTGCCGTAGTCGCCGTCGCCGGAGAGCTGGCAACCAACGCGGCCGATCGCGTAGCCGAGCGCCAGCGCCGGGGCGCAGAGGTCGAGTAGCGCCAGGCCGAGAAAGCCGCGCCACCAGGCCCAGAGCAGGACGGTGATGGCGCCGCCGATCGCGCCGCCGTACCAAACCAGTCCGGAGCCGGAGAAGAGGTTGCCGAGCAGGTCGTCGCTGACGTCGCTCCAGTTCTGCACGAGGAAGTAGACGCGGGAGCCGACGACGCCGCCGACCAGCGCCGCGAAGCCCATCTCGTAGGCCCAGTCGGGCGGCTTGCCGATCTCCTCGAGGCGCTTCCAAATCAGGGCGCCGGCGGCGAGGAAGGCGAGCGCGAACATCAACCCAAAGGTCTGCAGCGTCACCGGGCCGATCTCGATCTCGGGGTGCATCGCTCAGGCCCCCATCGGGACGACCCCGGATCGCGCCTCGACCCGCTCGATCCACTCGCGGACCGCCGGCAGCGGCTGCAGGTCGAAGCCGCCCTCGGGCGCGACATGGGTGTAGGCGTAGAGCGCGATGTCAGCAATGGTGAAGGAGTCGCCGACGAAGTACTCGCGCTGCGCCAGGTGCCGCTCCATCACCTTCAGCGCCAGGCGCCCGTCGGCCCGCCTTTCCTCGAGATTGGCCGGAGGCGTTTGGTCCTCACCGGCGATCGAATCCCAGTAACGAACCACCGCGATCCCCGGCTCATGTTTGTACTGCTCGAAGAACATCCACTGCAGCACCTGGGCGCGCTCGTAGGGATCGTCGGGCAGGTACTCGGTGCCCTCGGCGAAGTACCAGAGGATCGCGTTCGACTCGGCGAGGGGACGGCCGTCCTCGAGCACCACCGTCGGCACGTTCAGCGTCGGGCTCCGCCCAGCGAGGACTTCGACCCGATCGGAGTGATCGACTACCGACAGCTCCCGGCGCTCGTGCTCGATCCCGAGCAGGTCGAAGATCAGTCGCACCTTGTGGCAGTTGCCGGAGACCGGGTTTTCGTAGAGGACCAGGGTCAAGGAAGCCTCGGTCCAGCGCTAGGTGAGCAGCGCCTCGAGCAGCGCCTTCTGCGCGTGCAGCCGATTCTCGGCCTGGTCCCAGACGGCCGACTGCTCGCCATAAAGGACCTCGGCGCTGATCTCCTCGCCCGGGTGGGCGGGCAGGCAGTGGAGGACGATCGCGCTCTCCTTCGCCGCTCCGAGCAGGTCGGCATCGAGCTGGAACGGGGCGAGGTCGGCGCGGCGGCGGCGTGCCTCGTCCTCGTCGCCCATGCTCACCCAGACGTCGGTGTAGAGGGCGTCGGCGTTGGCGGCGGCGGCGCGCGGGTCGTCGGTCAGCCCCACCCCGTGCCCTTCCTCGAGTTGGTATTCGGCGGGAGCGGCGACGATCACTTCGACCCCGGCCAGCTCGCCGAGGACCGCCAGCGAGCGGGCAACGTTGTTGCCGTCACCGACGTAGGCGAGGCGCAGCCCCTGCAGGTCACCGAAGCGCTCGCGCATCGTCAGCAGATCGGCGATCGCCTGGCAGGGATGGTGGAGCGGGGTCAGCCCGTTGACCACTGGCACGTCGGCCGCTGCGGCCAAACCGGCAACGGTCTCGTGGGATCCGGAGCGGATCACGATCGCGTCGACATAGCGGGAGAGAACGCGGGCGGTGTCGGCGGTCGACTCTCCCCGGGAGAGCTGCATTTCATCGCCGCGGAGGACGACCGGGTGCGCGCCGAGCTCGACGACTCCGACCTCGAAGCTGATCCGGGTCCGGGTTGAGGGCCGCTCGAAGACGAGGGCGACGCTGCGGCCGCTCAGCGAGTTGGCGCCGATCCCCTCGTCGCGGCCGGCTTTCAACTCCGCCGCCCGATCGAGCAGCTTGCCGAGCTCAAATGCGCCGAACTCTTCGCCGGTGAGGAAATTCATCAAAAGTGCGCTCCGCTTTGCTTCGCGATCAACAAGCCGCGGATACTACGCGCCGTGGAGCTAACGGCACTGAGCTGGAATCTCTTCCACGGGCGCGACTTCCCGCCCGACCCCCAACTGCGCACCTGGCGTTCGCGGCTGCTGCGGCTGGAGGAGAAGAACGCAACCCACATCCAGGTCAACCGCGACCTGACCGAGGAGTTCGCGGCGGTGCTCTCCGGCGCCGAGTGGGACGTGGCCATGCTGCAGGAGTGCCCGCCCCGCTTCGCCGAGCCGCTGGCGCGCGCGTGCGGGGCGGAGTGGCACCGCACCCTCACCTCGCGCAACTCCCTCGGTGCCCTGCGTGAGTTGCTGGCGCGACAGAACCCCGACCTGATGGCCTCGGGCGAGGGCGGCTCGAACCTGATCCTGGTCCGGGTGCCGGGCCGCCTGGGCGGGATCGCCGAGCGGCGGGAGATCGCGATCCACGAAGGCGAGCCGGAGCGGCGGGCGATGGGCTTCGTCCGCACCGCCTCCGGGATCTGCGTCGCCAACCTGCACGCGACCAACGACTGGCCAAACTTAGCGGCGGAGGACGTGGTCAAAGCGGCGCGGGTGGCGCTCGAGTGGGCAGGCGGATCGCCGCTGATCTTCGGCGGCGATCTCAACCTCCGTCCCGGTAAGCAACCGCGGATCTTCGAACGCCTGCGCGAGGAGTTCGGGTTGGCGCCTCCCACCGCCCCGGCGGCGATCGACCACATCCTCTGCCGCGGCCTCGAAGTGCTGGAGCCGCCGCGACAGTGGCCACCCGAGCAACGGGAGGTGCCGCTCGAGGGAAGAGCGCTGCGGCTTTCCGATCATGCACCGGTTCAGGCACGTTTCGTTGCCACCGAGCCGCGGGAACTGAGGAATTGAGATAGTCGGGTCCCACCCAGCGGTCAACCGATCGGAGGCAGCCCCCAGATGGCCGAGAAAAAAGCCAGCAGTAAAAAATCAAAAGCGTCGAAAGCCAAAAAATCGACCAAAGCGGCAAAAGCGAAAACGAAAGCCAAAGCTAAAAAAGCCGCGCCAAAAGCTTCGAAAAAAACGGCTTCGAAATCGAGGTCTAAAAAAGGCGCGAAAAAAGGCGGCGCGAAAGGCAAAGCCAAAGCGAAAGCCGCCCAAGCAACCACCGGCCTCGACAAGAGCGTCGCCCAGTTCCGCGAGAGCCTCGAGCAGAGCGTCACGCTCAGCCGCGATCGCATCCAGGACGTCGTTGACGATGCCGTCAAGCGCGGCCGGATGACCCGCACCGACGCCGAGAAGATGCTCAGCGACCTCGTCAAAAAAGGTCGTAAACAGACCGACGCCTTGCTGAAAGAACTCGAGCGGCTGGCCAAACAGGCACGCAAAGCACTGCCATAAAGCGCGGCGACCTGCACGAGCTGGAGATCGACTCGCTCGCCTTTGGCGGGCGAGGGGTCGCCCGTGCCGACGGCTTGGTCGTCTTCGTCACCGGCGCCCTCCCGGGAGACCGGGTCCGCGCCGAGGTAACCAAGGGCAAGAAGCGCTTCGCCGAGGCGCGGACCGTGGAGCTGGTCCGCGCCTCTGAGGATCGCGTCCCCGACCGCTGCGTCCACGGCGGCGAGCCCTGCCCGGGAGCGCCCTGGCAGGGCCTTCCCTACGAGCGCCAGCTTGCCTACAAGCAGGAACAGGTCGCCGACGCCCTGCAGCGGATCGGCAGCCTCGAGGGCTTCGAGCTGGAGGAGATCGTGCCGGCGGTGGAGCAGTGGCGCTATCGCAACAAGCTTGAGTACTCCTTCGGGGAGAACGACGAGGGCGAGGCGACGCTCGGCTTCCACGCCCGCGGTCGCTGGGATCTGATCGTCGACGTCGACGACTGCCACCTGGCGAGCGAGGCGGGCAACGAGGCGCGGAACGCGGTCCGGGATTGGGCGCGGGCGGAGACGATCCCCGCCTACGACGCGCGGGCGCGGCGCGGGGTGCTGCGCAACCTCGCCGTTCGCGAAGGCCGGCGCACCGATCAGGTGCAGACCCGACTGGTGACGACCAAAGCCCGCTTCCCGCGGCCGCCGGTCGACCTGCACACGATCGTCGAGGGGGACTCGGGCAGCACCGACGGACCGACCGGGGTGCTCGGCGAGGAGCGGCTGCGCGAGGAGCTCTGCGGGCTGAAGCTGGAGATGTCCCACGGCGCCTTTTTCCAGACCAATACCGAGATGGCCGAGCGGCTCTACGCGGTCGCCGCTGAGTTTGCCGGCCTGAGCGGCAACGAGCGGGTCTTCGACCTCTTCTGTGGGATCGGCACGATCGGGCTGACGATGGCGGGCCAGGCCGGAGAGGTTTGGGGGCTGGAGATCGTCGCGGAGGCAATCACCGACGCCGAGCGCAACGCGCGTCACAACAAGATCGAGAACGCCCACTTCATGGCCGCGAACGCACGGACCGGGGTGCGGCCGCTAGTCGAGAAAGCGGGCAAACCCGACGTCGTCATCGTCGATCCGCCGCGGGCCGGCCTCTCGCAGAAAATCGTCCGGCGGGTGATCGAGTGCGAGGCGCAGAAGATCGTCTACGTCTCCTGCAACCCGACCACGCTGGCCCCCAACGCCGCCCAGCTGGGAGAGGCCGGTTATAGGCTGGCGCGCGTGAGGCCGGTCGACATGTTTCCCCAGACCCCGCACATCGAGTGCGTGGCGCTGTTCGAGAAGACCGCGACGGAGAAAGCCTCCTGACGATGGGGCGTGGATTTGGGGTTGCGGCGGGACTGGATCCGGAGGTGGCGCGGCCGTTGGCGGCGCGCTGCGCCGAGCTCGGCTACGACTCGATGTGGTCGAACGACCACCCCGGAGCGAAAGGCCTGGCGACGCTGGCCGAGTTCGCCGCCGCGGCGCCAGCGGTCGAGCTCGGGGTCGCCGTGATCGCCCTCGATCGCACCCCTCCGGAGCAGATCTCCGCCGACATCGAGGAGTTCGGGATCGACCGCTCGAAGCTCTGGCTCGGGGTCGGCGCGGGCTTCTCGATGAAACCGCTGACGGCGATGCGCGAGGCCCTGCCGCAGCTGCGCGAGCTGCTGCCGGGAGTGAAACTAGTCCTGGCGGCGATGGGACCGAAGATGTGCGAACTGGCGGGCAGCTCCTACGACGGCGTCTTCTTCAACTGGATGACCCCCGACTTCGCCGCCGGCGCCCGCGCCAAGGTCGAAGCTGGCGCCGCCGCAGCGAGCCGCGAGACCCCACCCGTCTTCGGTTACGTCCGCACCGCCGTCGGCCCCGACGCCGCCGAGCGCCTCGCCAAGGAGGAGTCCTTCTACCGCGATCTTCACAAGGGCTACCGCGACCACTTCGACCGCCTAGGCGAGGCCGAGGGCACCGTAGGAGTTGCCGCCCCGGACCCGGCCTCGGCCCAACAGGCCCTCAGTGCCTACAGCGCCCTGGACACGATTGTCGTCCGCGGCCTAGCCTCGGCAAAGGTCGATCCGATGACCGCCTTGGCCGAGGCCGCCGCGCAAGAGCATTAGGGGTTAGCTGGCAAGGAAGTCCGCTGGCGCGCAGATAGGCGCACCGGAGACGATGTCCAAGAGGTGGGAATCGCCCGTCACGAGGACAGCCTTCTGCGCGTAGGCAAGCGCGAGCAGGTAATTGTCCTGCGGATCGGCGCAACTGATCGGTGCCGGCGCGTCGGGATCGGGGGCGATTCTTGCCAGACGGCGGATGTACCGCAGGTACGCCGTCACCGCCTCGATCGAGGCATACCGTCGGAACTTCTCCCTCTGCAGCACCGTCCCTACCTCGCTCAGCAGTAACGGCGACGTGACCATTTCGTACTCCGCCCCGTGAGCCCGAGCCAAGAGCAACGCCGGGGTGCCATTCGGATTGATCAGGGCGGAGACGAAGACCCCGGAGTCAAGAACCGCCCGCCGCACGCTTCTCCCTGCGCATTTCATGCAGCTCGCTGTAGGCAAGATCGAGCGACTCCTCTTCCGGGAGGGGTTTGACCGTCGCCCATATCTCCGCGAGCGCGTCGAGCCCCAGGTCGCGACGGAGCGACTCCTCGATCACCTCGGAGTCGCGCTTGCCGGTACGGGCGGCCTCGATCCGCACCGCTCGCAGAACCTCCTCGTCGACCGTCAGCGTGGTTCTCGCCTTTGGCATCATCGCATCATAGCATCTTGATGCGCCAATCCGCTTTAGGAAGCCCTAAGGCGAGCCTCGTTAGGATGCGCGCCCATCGCCGCCGAAGCTCACATCGACCGACCGCTGGCCCGCACCATCGGCAGCACGATCTTCATCAGCCGCTGGCTGCAGGCGCCGCTCTACCTTGGCCTGATCGCCGCCCAGGGTGTGTACGTGTGGCGCTTCATGCAGGAGCTGTGGCACCTGGTCACCGACGTCGGCCATCTCAGCGAGAACGACGTCATGCTCTTGGTCTTGGGCCTGGTCGACGTGGTGATGATCGCCAACCTCCTGATCATGGTGATCATCGGCGGCTACGAGACCTTCGTCTCCCGCATCAATCTTCGCAACCACCCCGACCAGCCGGAGTGGCTCTCCCACGTCAACGCCAACGTCCTCAAGGTGAAGCTGGCAATGGCGATCGTCGGCATCTCCTCGATCCACCTCCTCCAGACCTTCATCAACGCCGCCAACCTCTCTTCGGAGACGATGCTCTGGCAAACGGTGATCCACCTCACCTTCGTCGTCTCTGCCGTCTCGCTGGCCCTGATTGACCGCTACCTGTCGCCAAAGAGTCCGGATGCCCGAGCCGACAGTCACCCAGTGTCTTCGAGATAGAAGTCCACCTGCCCTCCTTTTTCTTCGACTTCCGCCTTGAAGACAAGACTTCCGCCGTAGGTGCCGTCCTCGCGCGTTTCGTCCTCTTTGAGACAGTTTTTGTTTTCGGTTTCGGTGTATTTGATTTTGCTAAGGGCTAGGCCAACTGTAACTTCTTTTTTTCCACCGTTGACATTTTTGTAGGTGGCTGGACTTACTCCGTTCTGTGCATCGAGAGTCTGGGGATGAATTTCGTATATGCATTTATTGGTTTCGACTCTGACCCTTTGACTTGGTTTTTGACATACGACGTACACCTTCCCGGTATAAATACCTCCCGTCAGCGTGCCAGAATTGAAGGCGAAAAAGCATTGGCCTGGTTCAACCGATGCATTTTCTTTCCCCATCGTGCATTCAGCAAATGCAAGTTGCGCACCAAAACTCAGGAATTTTATTTCGCCCGGTTCCAGAGGCCAGAAGGCCGTTAGAGTTTTGCAGGACACACTCACGGCACCAAAGGTGAAGACCTGTGCGGCCTCCGCGGCTCCGTGAAGCTCGGTTTTTTCTTTTTCTACCCTGAAGTGGAAGGTTTTGGGCGGCGCCAAGGCCATCGGCGTCGGCGTCGTTACTTTGTAGCTTCCTGTTACTTCCCCGCTGGAGCCGCAGAGGAAGGACCCTTCCACGACCGGAATTGACAGAGAATCGATGTCGAAGGCTGCGTTGCCGCTTTCGCTCGCCGAGGCTGTCAGCGAGCCGAAGTCCGTATTGCTGGTCCCGAAGACGCAGTGCACGTTGCCGAAGATCGTTGTGAACTGCACTGTCACTTTGGCACCAGAGGATGTGATTGTTCCGTTTCCACCACTCGTCGCGTGGAATTCCAGCGTCCCTTTGCTGACCACCGTCACATGCTGATTGCATTCGCTGAAGGTCAGGCTGGTGACTTTGCCGCCGGCTGTGACGCTTTCCCCATGCGTTTCGATTTCCGCTTCGAGCAGGGATTTATTGCATTGCACGCTAGCGATCCCATGAAGGGTGATCGCGCCGCTCGCTTCGGCTTTGATCGGGCCTGTGTAGATCGCCCCTTCCGAGGTATAGACCACGGTCGCAGAAGCAGTAGCAGCCCAGGCCCCAAGGACAACGACAGCAACGAGCGTCGAGACGGTCGCAAGGGTTCGCAGGTTCATCGGTCTCTCCCGGTTCGATGTCCCTGCCCAGGCGAACTTAACAGCTCCCACCCGGACCAGTCAAGGGCTACTGAGCCTGGCTAAGGTCTCGCCGATCATCCCCCGGAGTCGATCAGCAGGCCTGTCGGAGACGTGAGTTTGTAGTTACCTGTCAGTTCCGCGCTGGAACCGCAGGCGAAGTCGCTTTCCGAGGGATCGATAGGGATCGGCGATGCTTCGGTCTCTAGAACGGCGTGGCCGGACTCGCTTGAAGCTCCTGTAAGAGTCCCTACTTGGGTGTTATTGGTCGCGAACACGCAGTGGATATCACCGAAGAAAGATGTGAATATGACTGTAATTCTAACACCCGAAGATGTCACAGTTCCATTTCCCCCGCCGTTTGGATGTACTTCAATCGTTCCTTTGGTCACGACCTGAACATCATGGTTGCATTCGCCGAACGTGAGGCTGCCGACGGTGCCTTTGGCTGTAACACCGGCGCCGTGGGATTCGAGGCTGGCTTCAAAGGTTGAGGCTTTGCAAGTGAGAGCGAGTGGCCCGTGGAGGACGAGATTGCCGGAATTTTCAGCTTTAAGAGTGCCTGTGTAAGCGCTACCGGCAGGGGCTGTGATACCCCTGAATGGGTCCCCGCTGTCTACCCGCAGCCCTGTCGGGGACGTGAATTTGTAGTTCCCTGTCCATTCGGCTGAGGATCCACAAAGGAAGTTGCTTGACGCTTCATCAATTGGAATCGGCGAGCTGCCGATGTCCCAGGTGGCGTGACTACCATCGCTCGATGCGGCTGTGAGAGCTCCAACGTCGGTGTTGTTGGTTTCAAAGGTGCAGTGAACGGATCCAAAGATAGTTGTGAACAATGCTGTGAATGTCCCCCCAGACCATGTCACCGTGCCGTTTCCATTGCTCGTCGTATGGATTTCTAATGAGCCGTATTTGTAGACCACGACGTGGTGGTTGCATTCTGCGAGGGAGAGTGAACTCACATACCCTTTGGCTGGGACGCCGACGCCGTGTTGTTCGACTTGAGCTTCGATAGTCGAGCTTTTACAAGTTAAGTCGGCGACGGCGTGCAAGGTGAGGTTGCTCGAGTTTGACGCTTTCAGCGTACCTGTGTAGACGCTGCCGGAGGGAGCTGTGAGATCGGTTGCCGAGGCAGTCGTCAGCGGAACAGCCAAAGCTCCCATCAGTACTGCTAAAACGAAGCCGATCTTGCTCATGCCCCGTCTCCCGTTCGGATCCTCTTCTGCGGGTGTTTTAGCAGTAGAGCATGCAAACAGTCAAGGGGACCTGAGCAAGTATGGCCGCTCGCTAACTTAGTAGGGCGGCAAATCGTCGTACCAGACGCCGAGCGTCTTGAAGGCTCGCCAGAAGCGGGCCTTGGCGTTCTCTTCGTCCAGGGAGAGATCGATGTCGGGGACGTAGAGAGCGTCGATGGTGGGGGTGAAGGCTTGGATCTCTCCCTCGCGGGGATCGATGGGGCGGGAGAGGGGAACGTCGAGGCTGTTGAGGACCCGCAGGGCTGGCTCACCCATGACGACGACGATCTTCGGCTGCACAATCGCCATCTCTTCAACTAGGCGGCCCACACACTCGCCGGCGGCGAGGTCGGGCTCGGGGATCGGGCATTTGGCGCAGAGGGTGCCGTAGACGACGAGTGGATCGATGCCGAGGCGCTTGAAGCTTTTCATCAGCGCGTTGCCGGAACGGCCGTAGAAAGCCACCCCCTCCTCGATCTCCGAGGCCATCGGCGCCTGCTTGAGCATGAAGATGTCGGCCTGCGGGTGGCCGGAGCCGAGCACCGGCATCAGCTTGCCGCGCGGACAGTGCGGGCACTCCTGGATCTCGCGGCTCATCTGGTTGAGCTCGCGGATCGCCCGCTCCAGGTACTTCTCACGTATCTCGTCGTCGATGCTGCGCATCCCGGCCTTCTTTGACGAGGCGGGCGCGGCTCCTTTGCGGCGGCCCGCCTGCATCAGGACTTGCTCGCCCGGCGCCCTTCCCCGCGCCGCCGCGGTCGCCCGCCGCGAACCGGTTTCGCATCTGGCACCCGCCGTTTCGGCGCCTTCGGCCGACCCGTGGTCTGCAGGAACTTCAAGGTCTGTACGTAGACCAAGTTCTTGTGCTTGCGAGTGATGTCGGCATCCCGCATCGCCTCGAGGAACTCGGCCGGCCCGTCGAAGTCGTGGATCCGCTGCCGCACGCTGCCGAGCCCCTGGGCGACGTGGCTGTCGGAACCGGCGGCGGGCACGATCTGGTACTTGCGGGCGAACCGCACCGCCTCTTCGTTGAACGAGGTCAGCGCCACCCGCGGGTTGAAGACCTCCAGCAAATCGATCTCCTCAACCATGTCCAGCAAGTGCTCGTAGTCGGGCACCGAGTGGAAGCGGTCGAACGGGTGGGGCACATAGACCAAGCCGCCCTGGCGGCGGATCTCGGCGATCGTTTCCGCCATCGTCAGCCCCTTCGGGATCTTCTCCTCGAGGAAGAGGCCGATCACCTCACCCTGCTCGGCGGTCTTCACCTCCTCGGCGACGATCACCTTGATGTCGTCCATCTCCTCGGCGATCTTGCGTGCCTCCAAAGCCCCGGAGACCTCGTTGTGGTCGGTGATCGCGATCGCCCCCAAGCCACGGTCGCGGGCGGTCTGCAGCAGGACGTCGACCGGGGTCGCGCAGTCGCCCGAGTGGTCGGTGTGCATGTGGAGGTCGACCTCGATCAGCGGCCGCGAGGAGATCCGCTCGCGGACCTCGGGATTGCCGGCTGGGTCATGGCGGCGGGCGAGCAGTCGCCGGTAAATCGCTTCCATTTCGCTGGCGACTCGTCCCCAATCTGCGTCATCACCCTCAGAAGCGGTCGCCTCGGCGCCGACCAGCTCGTAGCTCGCTGGGAAGAAGCGCTCCAACAGCTCGGCCGTCTCCGGTCGAGTCACCGTCCGCGCGTCGATCCGCCCAAAGAAGATCTCGACCAGCGGCCGCGCCATCTGGGTCGTGAGCACCCGCTCCTGCGGCGCGTGGAAGGTGGCGACGTTGAGCGAGAAGGAATGTCGCAGCGCCGCCGAGGGCGCACTTGGCGCGAACGGGTCGTGGACGTGGACGATGTCCAGGTCCCGCGATTTCAGCATCCGTTTGACCGGATCCCCCGTTGAGATCCGCAGCACCTCGTGGCCGCGCCGCTCGAGCTCGTCGGAGACAGCGTTCGCGAATTGCGCCGCCGGGTTGTCTCCGTTGCGGCGGACCGGGAAGGCGTGGGCGATCGAGAGGGGTTCCGTGGCCACGGGAGCAGAATAAGAGCCCGCCGAGGCGGGCTCTTATAAAGACTGCGCTAGCTGCGGACGTCTAGGCCGAAGCCGTGCTCGGAGTCTCCGCTGCCGAACCCGGCAAGGAGCCACCGCGCGTGTTCTCGAGGATGAACTCCTCGGTGTGTTCGCGAGCCTCGTCATCGGGACGCTGGGTGTGCGGGCTCTTCATCAGGTAGCTAGAGGGTCCGTCGAGCTGGCCGGCGATGCCGTTGTTGAGCGCCAGCTTGATCAGCCGCACGGCGTCGATCACAACGCCAGCGGAGTTCGGCGAGTCCCAGACCTCGAGCTTCAGCTCGGCGGTCAGCGGCACGTCGCCGAAGGCATTCCCCTCGAGCCGGATGTGCGCCCACTTGCGGTCGGTCAGCCACGGCACGTAGTCGGAGGGGCCAACGTGAACGTCTTTGTCGGGCAGGTCGTGCCCCATGATCGAAGTGACAGCGTTGGTCTTCGAGATCTTCTTCGAGTCCAGCCGCTCGCGCTCGAGCATGTTGTAGAAGTCCATGTTGCCGCCGACGTTGAGCTGGCTGGTCCGCTCCAGCCGCACGCCGCGGTCATGGAAGAGACGGGCAAGCGCGCGGTGGACGATCGTCGCCCCGACCTGGCTCTTGATGTCGTCGCCGATGATCGGCAGCCCGGCCTCCTGGAAGCGCTTGTCCCAGTAGTCCTCACGGGCGATGAAGACCGGTAGGCAGTTGACGAAGCCGACGCCAGCCTTCAGCGCCTGCTCGACGTACCACTTGGTCGCCTCCTCGGAGCCGACCGGCAGGTAACAGACCAGGACATCGGCCTTGGTCTCTTTGAGAATGCCGACCACGTCAGCGGTTTCGCCCGGGGCTTTGGTGATCTTCTCTTTCAGGTACTTGCCAAGGCCGTCGTGGGTCATGCCGCGGTGCACCTCGACCCCGAGGTTGGGCACATCGGCGAACTTGATCGTGTCGTTCTGGCCCGACCAGATTGCCTCGGAGAGGTCTTTACCGACCTTCTCGGCGTCGATGTCGAAGGCGGCGACGAACTCGACGTCGCGCACGTGGTAGCCGCCGAGATCGACGTGCATCAAGCCCGGCACTTCGTCGCTCGGGTCGGCGTCCTTGTAGTACTGGATGCCCTGGATGAAGCTGTTGGCGCAGTTGCCGACGCCGACGATCGCGACGCGGACCTTCTCGTCGGTGCGGCCGACGCCGTTGCTGTGGCCGTTGGCCCCGTTGCTCTCAGTCATGAAATTCGAAGTCCTCCTGGATAGCGCTGAGTGGCTGAACACACCCGGCGGCTTCGCTGGTTACACATCCCCAGCGTCGCCACCGTCGTTCTTGACGCCGGGGGCCTCGCCGGAAAGCTCGTTTCGCACATGCCATACACGCTGGAACGTCGTGACAATCGTCAAGGCAGCGATCACGTAGACCGCCGGGGCCAGCAGTTCGAAATCACCGATGCCAGCGCCCTTGGCGAAGATCAAGCCGATCGAAAGTATCACCACGCGGACCGGTCGGGTTGCCAAACCGACCTTGCATTCGACCCCGAGCGCCTCGGCCCGGGCACGGGTGTAGGAGACCATCAGCGAAAAGAGCACCGCCACCACGCACATCGCCGCGGCGAAATCTTCGCCCTCGGCGGCGAAGTAGCCGGCGACAGCTGCGAGGACGATTCCCTCCTCGATCCGGTCCAGCGTCGAATCAAGGAAGGCGCCAAAGAGGCTCCCCTTGCCCGACATCCGCGAGTAGCGGCCGTCGAGCGTGTCCATCACCGAACCGGCGACGAAGGCGACCCCGGCGAGGAAGAAGAGGCGCTGGGTGACGAGGCCGGCGGCGATCAGGTTGCCAACCAGGCCTGCCATCGAGATCGCATTCGGGGTGAGGCGAGACTCGATCAGGCGATCGCGGGCGTAGGCCCGGAGCTCTTGCCCGTTTCGGGCATTGCCGCGACTGCTGCGCCGGGGCGGCGCGGAGGGTCCCATCGAGCGTGAGGCTATTACGCCTCGGCCTCTTGCGGGGCGGCGCTGCGGAAGGACCAGGCCTGGGGACGGACGCGGGCGAGCTGCCAGGCGATCCCGGCTGCCGCTAGCGCGACCAGCCAGCCAAGGGCGGCGTCGACCCAGTAGTGGTTGGCGGTGACGATCGTCACCCAGGAGACCAGCAGCGGCCAGAAAGCCCACCAGGCTTTCGACCACCAGCGGCGGCAGACCATGACTCCCGAGGCGCCGATCATCATCGCGAAGGCGCAATGCATGCTCGGCACCGCCGCGTAGGGGTTGATGAAGATCTTCGCGATCGTCGAGTCGTGGCCCACCTCGGCGAAGGCGTTGAGGGTGTCGACGAAGCCGTACTCGGGGAACATCCGCGGCGGCGCGGTCGGGTAGAGCGTGTAGCCGATCAAGGCCAAGCCCATCGAGGCGACGAACATGTTGCGCACGAAGTAATAGGACTCGTTGCGGAAGAGGTATAGCCAGACCAGGAACCCGAGCGCGACCGAGAACTGGGCGTTGAGATAGATCTGGTTGGCGATGTCGATGATTCCCTGTGCCGGCAGGAAGAACGCCTGCAGGCCGGGCTCGAAGAAGGTGCCGGTCGCTTTCTCCAAGTCGATTACCTGTTGGCCATGGGTGAACGCGACCGCTTTCTGGCCGTCGGCGACCCCCCGCACAAACGTGTAGGCAAGATCGACCGCGATCAGGATCGCGGCCTGACGCCCGAGGTCTCCCCAACCCTTCGGGAGCCTCGCGGTAATTGCAGCGAAGGCGCGTGACACGAACAAACGATTGTAGCCCGCGCGTTAACGGCCTCGGGTAACCAAACGGTGGCGATGGCTAGGGTCCCGGCCGTGAGCTGGAAGCGGCCGGACAAGCGACGGGTGCGGACGATACGGGACCGGCTGCGGGAGATGTACGGGATCCCCACGCAGGAGCCGCACCGGAACCCGGTCGGCGAGCTGGTCAAGACGGTCCTCTCCCAGCACACCAACGACCGCAACCGCGACGTCGCCTACGCGGCGCTGCTGGAGCGCTTCCCCATTTGGGAGGAAGTGCGCGATGCCCCGGTGAAGGAGCTGGAGGAGGCGATCCGGCCCGGGGGCCTGGCGAGGCAGAAGGCGCCGCGGATCCAGGCGATCCTCGAACAGCTCGGCGAGCCGCCCGACCTCGACTGGACCGAGACCGCGCCGCGCGAGGAGTCGCTCGAGTTCCTCCTCGACCTCCCCGGCGTCGGCCGCAAAACCGCCGCCTGCGTGCTGATTTTCACCTGGGGAATCCCGGAGATCCCGGTTGACGTCCACGTCCACCGGGTCGGCGGCCGCCTCGGACTGTTCCCGGCCAAGGCCTCGTTTGAGAAGGCCCACGACGAGATGCTCGCAATCGTGCCCCCCGAGGACGCCTACGAGTTCCACATGAACCTGATCCGGCACGGCCGCGCGCTCTGCCGGCCGAAACCGCGCTGCGGTGAGTGCGGCCTGCGGCGGATGTGCCCTTGGTACCGCGAAAACCGTGCAACTGCGACCGCCAGTAATATGCGCGCCGCTAAATGAGCAAGCGCACCTTCATCTGGTTCGGCGTCCTGATGGTCGTCCTCGCCTTCATCATCCCCTTCGCGATCTTCCGCGCCAAGGGCGACGGCGAGACCGGCGACATGGAGGTTGCCGCCAGCCTCAAGGACGGTCAGTCTCTCTTCGTCACCAATTGCGGCAACTGCCACGCGCTCTACAGCGCCGGCACCGACGGCAACTACGCGCCCGACCTCGATGAACTGCTCGCCGCTAACGGCCCGCCGGAAGGCGAGACCGCCGAAGACACGATCAAATCGACCGAAGGGCGCGTCCTCAACGCGATCGAAAACGGTGTCGACAGCTCCACCACGCCGGGCCGGATGCCCGGCGGCATCCTCAACGAAGAGCAGGCGAAAGAAGTCTCTGAATTCGTCGCCCGCACCGCCGGCGAGGGCTAGGCACGAAAAAGGGGGCGGTTGCCCGCCCCCTTTCCCGGGTTGTTGCAACAAGCGCGCCCTTAGTCGCGGATCCGCAGAGCGCTGAAGACTCCAGCGTGGTCGGAGTTCCAGAACCCGTTGACGGGCTGGATCCCACTCACGTCTGAGTCCTTCAAGGTCACCACTTTCGGATCGCGGGTCATGATGTGGTCGACCTGATGGTCGAAGTCGGCTTCGCTGCCGCCGCTGCCGACCGCCAGCAGGCTGGATTTGAGGCAGCAGCTGAGCGGATCGTCGGTGCTGCGCTCGACCATCCCGGCCGCGAGCAGGGTTTCGTAGGCGAGTCGATCGGCACCTTCGACCGTGTCGTCATCGGAGTTGAGATCACCGAGTAGGACAACCGGTAGATCGCTCGTCGCCGGTCCGGTCGGAGCGACCAGCTCGGCTGCCTGCGCCTGGCGGATCAGCGGCTGGAACGCCTCCAGGTGAGTGTTGACGAAGCGGAACCAATCGCTGCCACGGACCTTGGCATCGGTCGCGGTCCAACCGCGTTTGACCGTCACCGGGACCCCGGCCACCGGCACCACCAGGTTGGTGGTGAAGTTGGCCGACTGCGGGTTTTGGGTCTGCACACCGGCACCACGGCGGGCAAGGATCACGTCCCGCATCGTCAGCCGCCCGTTGATCTCGGCATCGGCGATAGCCGGATTCGGCCCGTCGCCGGCGACACCGTTCTCGTCGGCGGGTGCCTCGAGGTCGAACTCGTTCTGGACGACGACGACTTCGTAGCGGTCAGGACCACGGTTGAGCTCGGTCAGCAGTTCCTGCAGGTAGTCGTAGCGGACCGTGGTGGCAGTCGGGGTTCCCGTCACCACCGGCGTCAGGCTGGGAGGAGCGGTGCGCCACAGCGCCACCTCCTGCAAGCCGACCAAGTCCGGCTCAGCTCGGAGGATCTCGCGAGCGAGACCTTTAGCCCGCACGGGAAAATTATTGGCGGTGACTTCGCGCAGAATCTGGCCGTTGGCGGCGACGAACTGCGGCAGCGTCGGCGCCAGAATCGCCGGCGTCAGGTCGGCCCCCAGGTAGAGGTTGCGAGTCATCACGTTTGCGACATGTCCTTTGCCGTGGTCGCCGTGACCGCCTCCGTGATGGCCGTGGTTCCCGTGATGGCCCCTGCCGTTGGCGAAAAGTGCAGCTGGCAGCAACAGGCCGATGATCAGAACTAACGCGAGCGCCGGCGCAAACAGCCGGCGATTCAATGGGTAAGCCAAGTCTTTCCTCCTCTTCCGCGATCCCGTTTTGAGATCGGTTTCGAGGCGCCTCCGAACCGGGAGCGCCACCCCTTGGGCTACCCGGACCCCTATTTACTCGAACAAACTATAGGCAGAGCGTTTGAGCCGGCGCTAACAATCTGCCATACTGGCACTTAGATTTTTAGAGCTTGAATAACGAAACCCCTGGAGGTAAGCGAAAAAGTGGCAAAGACGATCGGTATCGACCTCGGCACGACCAACTCGTGTGTCGCGGTGATGGAGGGCGGCGAGCCCACCGTTCTGGAGAACGCGGAGGGCGGGCGCACCACCCCGTCGGTCGTCGCGTTCACCGAGAGCGGTGAGCGCCTTGTCGGCACCGTCGCCAAACGGCAGGCGGTGATGAACCCGGAGAACACGATCTTCTCGATCAAGCGGTTCATGGGCCGCAAGGAGTCGGAAGTTAAAGAGGAGGAGACGATCGTCCCCTACGCGGTCGTCGCCGGCCCCAATGGCGATGTCCGGGTCGAGGTGCGCGGCAAGCAGTACAGCCCGCCGGAGATCAGCGCGATGATCCTCCAGAAGCTGAAGACGGACGCCGAAGCGAAGCTCGGCGAGACCGTCGACAGCGCCGTGATCACGGTCCCCGCCTACTTCAACGACGACCAGCGTCAGGCAACCAAGGACGCCGGCAAAATCGCCGGCCTCGAGGTGAAGCGGATCATCAACGAGCCAACCGCGGCCTCGCTCGCCTACGGACTCGACAAAGAGGACTCCGACCACGCAATCCTCGTCTTCGACCTCGGCGGCGGCACCTTCGACGTCTCGGTGCTGGAAATCGGCGACGGCGTCTTCGAGGTGAAAGCGACCGCCGGCGACAACCACCTCGGCGGCGACAACTGGGACAAAGCGATCGTCGAGTGGCTGGTGGCGGAGTTCAAACGCGACCAAGGCGTCGATCTCTCCCAGGACAAGAACTCGCTGCAGCGTCTCTATGAGGCTGCGGAGAAGGCGAAGATCGAGCTCTCCTCGACCCAGGAGACGCAGATTAACCTGCCCTTCATCACCGCCGTCGAGGGGCAGCCCAAGCACCTCGATTTGAAACTGACCCGTTCGAAGCTGAACGAGCTGACGAGCGACCTGCTCGACCGCGTGGTGGGGCCGGTGAAGCAGGCGCTGAAAGACGCCGACACCGAGGTCGACCACGTCGTCCTCGTCGGCGGCATGACCCGGATGCCGGCCGTCCGCGAGAAGGTCAAAGAGCTGACCGGCAAGGACCCGCACCAGGGCGTCAACCCGGACGAGGTCGTCGCCGTCGGCGCCGGGATCCAGGCCGGCGTGCTGGCCGGCGACGTCAAGGACGTGCTGCTGCTCGACGTCACCCCATTGACCCTGGGGATCGAGACCAAAGGCGGCGTGATGACGAAGTTGATCGAGCGCAACACGACGATTCCGACCAAGAAGTCAGAGGTCTTCTCGACCGCCGACGACAACCAGCCCTCGGTCGAGATCCACGTCCTCCAGGGCGAGCGCGAGATGGCCAGCGGCAACAAGAGCCTGGGCAAATTTCAGCTCACCGGGATCCCGCCGGCGCCGCGCGGCATGCCGCAGATCGAGGTCACTTTCGACATCGATGCCAACGGAATCATCAACGTCGCCGCCCAGGACAAAGGCACGGGCAAAGAGCAGAAAATCGAGATCAAATCCGGCTCCGGACTCTCCGACGAGGAGATCCAAAGCATGGTCTCCGACGCCGAGTCCCACGCCGAGGAGGACCGTAAACAGCGCGAGCTGGCGGAGGCGAGGAACCTCGCCGAGAACGCTGCCTACCAGGCGGAGAAAGCGGTCGAGGAGGCCGGCGACAAAGTTGACGATGCCGCCAAGGAGGACGTGCGGACCGCGGCCAAAGCGGTGCGTGACTCGCTCGAGTCCGGCTCGAAAGAGGAGATCGACTCCAAGCTCGAGGCGCTTAACTCGGCGATGACCAAGGTGTCGGAGCAGATCTACGCGGCGGCTTCGGCCGAGCAGGCTGCCGGTGACGGCAACGCTGAGAGCGGATCGGCTGCTGACGAGGAGGAGGTCGTTGACGCTGAGGTGGTCGACGAGGAGGGCAAATGAGCGAGTCGCGGGACGATTCAAGGACTGGCGAGCGCCGGCCCGCGGGTCCTGTCGCCGCAGGGGACCCACCCCCACCAGCGCAGCAGGAGGGGGTCCCCCCTACGACGCCACCCACGGGTGAGGCGGAGGAGTCCGAGGCCCAAGCCGTTGAGAACGACTTCGACGCGCTGCTAGCTGACGCTCACCGGGAGCGGGATGAGTACCTCGAACTGGCTCGTAGGACCAAGGCTGATTTCGAGAACTTCCGTAAGCGGGTGACCTCAGATCTTCAGGCCGCGGAGACGCGGGGGAAGGTCTCGGTTGTTCGGGAAGTGATCGATGCCGTCGACAACCTCGAGCGGGCGCTGGAGGCTGCTGGCGAGGGCGAGAGCCTTGCGGCTGGAGTCGAGATGGTGCTTGGCGGGTTGCGGGAGACGCTGACGCGGAACGGCGTTGAAGCGGTTAATCCCCAGGGGGAGAAGTTCGACCCCAACCGCCACGAGGCCCTGTCCACCCAGCCGGTCGAGGGAACCGAGAGCGGGGTTGTCGTCGAGGTCCTGCAGAAGGGCTACACGCTTGGCGATCACCTGGTCCGGCCGGCGCGAGTCGTGGTGAGCAGCTAGGAGACCGGTGGCGGACGAGCTCTATAAGACGCTGGGCGTCTCGAAGAAGGCGTCCGAGGAGGAGATCAAGAAGGCGTACCGGAAACTGGCCCGGCAATACCACCCTGACCGCAACCCGGGCGACGCCGAGGCGGAGGAGAAGTTCAAGGAGATTTCCGCCGCCCACGACGTCCTCTCCGATCCCGAGAAGCGCAAGGAATACGACCAAGCCGGCGCTTTCGCGGGCTTTGGCGGTGGCGGCCCGGGACCGTTCGGCGGCGCCCCTGGTGGCGGTGGCGGTTTCGGCGGCGTCGATTTCGGCGACATCTTCGGCTCGGTCTTCAACCGTGGTGGTGGCGGTCGGCCCCAGGCCCAGCAGGTACGCGGGCGCGACCTCGAGACGGAAGTGCAGCTGAGCTTTGACCAGGCGATCAACGGCTCCCAGGTCAGCGTCACCGTCCCCAAGGCCAGCCGCTGCGCCACCTGCCACGGCAGCGGCGCCAAACCCGGCACCTCCCCGGTCACCTGCCCGCGCTGCGAAGGCCGCGGGGTCGAGTCGCAGGGCCAAGGTCTGTTCTCGATCAGCCAGCCCTGCCCGCAGTGCGGCGGCGCCGGCCAGGTCATTGAGGACCCCTGTCCCACCTGCGGCGGCTCCGGCCTGACCCAGCAGAACAAACGCTACAAAGTCAACATCCCGGCCGGGGTCAAAAACGGGACCCGGATCCGGCTCGCCGGCAAGGGTGAGGACGGTCCGCGCGGCGGCCCGCCCGGCGACCTCTATGTGACGACCCGGGTCGCCTCTTCCCCGGTCTTCAAACGGCTCGACGACGGCAACCTCGAGGTCACGGTGCCGATCACGGTCCCCGAGGCGCTGCGCGGCGGCACGATCGAGGTGCCGACGCTGGAGGGGACGAAGAAGATCAAGGTCGCGCCCGGGACCAAACACGGGACGGTCCAGCGGCTGCGCGGCGAGGGGCCACCGAAACGCAAAGGCGGCGGTCGCGGCGACATTCGCTATCGGCTCGAGATCGTCATGCCGCAAGACCTGGATGACGAGCAGCGCGAGGCGGTGGACAAGCTCGCCGAGGTCCTCAACGGCGGCGACCCGCGGGCCGAGCTACTGCGAAAGGCGGGGCACTGATGGCCACCTACCGCCGACGGGTGAAAGCGACCTTCAACGAGGAGCAGGGCGTGTTCATGATCTCCGTCGCGGCCGAACTGGCGGAGATGCACCCGCAGACGCTGCGGATGTACGAGCAGCGGGGATTGATCGCGCCGAAGCGCTCGCCGAAGAACACCCGCCTCTACTCGCAGCGGGACGTCGAGCGGCTGCGCCGGATCCAGGAGATGACCGCCGAGGGACTGAGCCTGGCCAGCGTGGAAACGGTGCTCACCCTCGAAGCCCAGGTGCAGAAGCTGCGCGCCGAGAACGAGCGACTGCGCCAACGGATGAGCGAACTTGAAACGAAGCGAGGAAAGGACGGGGAGCGCTGATGCAGGCGGACAGGTTCACGGTCAAATCGCAGGAAGCGGTGGCGGCGGCGCAGGAGCTGGCGCGCACCCGGCGCAACCCTGAAATCGCCTCCGCGCACCTGCTTGTCGCCCTGCTCGAACAGGACGATGGCCTGGTCATCCCGATCTTGCAAAAGCTCGGGGCCGACACCGCCGCGGTCGCCGCCCGCGCCAACGAGGCGGTGGCGGCGCTGCCGAAGCTGAGCGGGGAGGGCGAAGAGCCGCGGATGTCATCGAACCTGGCCGCCGTCCTGCGCAAAGCGGAGACCGAGATGGCGGCGATGCGCGACGAGTACATCTCGACCGAGCACCTGCTGCTGGCGCTGACCGACTCCCCCATCGCCGACGTCCTTCCCGACCGCCAGTCGCTGGAGAAGGCGATCGCCGAGGTCCGCGGCCCGCACCGGGTCACCTCCCCCAATCCCGAGGAGACCTTCCAGGCGCTGGAGAAATTCGGCCGCGACCTGACCGCCGAGGCGGAGTCGGGGAAGCTCGACCCGGTGATCGGGCGCGATGAGGAGATCCGCCGCGTGATCCAGGTGCTGAGTCGCCGGACCAAGAACAACCCGGTGCTGATCGGCGACCCCGGCGTCGGCAAGACGGCGATCGTCGAGGGGCTGGCGCAGCGGATCGTCAAGGGCGACGTCCCCGAGAGCCTTCGGGACCGGCGGGTGATCGCGCTCGACATCGGCTCACTGCTGGCCGGCTCCAAATACCGCGGCGAGTTCGAGGAGCGGCTGAAAGCGGTGCTCTCGGAGGTCCAGCAGGCCGAGGGCCAGGTCGTCCTCTTCCTCGACGAGCTTCACACGATCGTCGGTGCCGGCGCCGCCGAAGGCGCGGTCGACGCCGCCAACTTGCTGAAGCCGATGCTGGCCCGGGGAGAGCTACGCGCGGTCGGCGCCACCACCCTCGACGAGTACCGCAAGCACATCGAGAAAGACGCGGCGCTGGAGCGGCGCTTCCAGCCGGTGCTGGTTGGAGAGCCCGACATGAACGACACGATCGCGATCCTGCGCGGGCTCAAGGAGCGCTACGAAAACCACCACGGCGTCCGCATCTCCGACTCGGCGATCGTCGCCGCCGCCACCCTCTCAGAGCGCTACATCGCCGACCGCTTCCTGCCCGACAAGGCGATCGACCTGATCGACGAGGCCGCCTCGCGGCTGAAGATCGAGATCGACTCGGTGCCAACCGAGATCGACGAGGTCGAGCGGCGGATCCAGCAGCTGGAGATCGAGCGGGAGGCGCTGAAGAAGGAGACCGACGACGCCTCAAAGGCGCGGCTGGAGGCGCTGGAAGAGGACCTTGCCAACTTGCGCGAGGAGGCGACTGAGCTGCGCACGCGCTGGCAGAACGAGAAGGAGCCGATCGAGGCGCTGAAGGGGGCGCGGGAAAAGCTCGAGGAGGCGAATCGGGAAGTCGAGCGGGCCGAACGCGAGACGGACCTCGAACGCGCCGCCGAACTCAAATTCGGCGAAGTCCCCGAGCTCGAGAAAGAGATCGCCGAGCAGCAAGCGCGGTTGGAGGAACTCCACGCCGGCGGCGGCACGATGCTCGCCGACGAAGTGACCGAGGAGGACGTCGCCGAGGTGGTCGCCAAATGGACCGGGATCCCGGTCAGCCGCCTGATGGAGGGTGAGGTGCAGAAGCTGATCCAGATGGAGGAGCGGCTGCACGAAAGGGTGATCGGCCAAGAGGAGGCGATCGCCGCCGTCTCCAACGCGCTGCGGCGCTCGCGGGCCGGGCTCTCCGATCCGAACCGGCCGATCGGCAGCTTCCTCTTCCTCGGCCCGACGGGAGTTGGCAAGACCGAGCTGGCGAAGAGCTTGACCGAGCTGATGTTTGACTCCGAGCAGGCGATCGTCCGCCTCGACATGTCCGAGTACATGGAGAAGCACACGGTGGCGCGGCTGATCGGCGCTCCCCCCGGATACGTCGGCTACGAGGAGGGCGGGCAGCTGACCGAGGCGGTGCGGCGGCGGCCCTACGCGGTGGTCCTGCTGGACGAGATCGAGAAGGCCCACCCCGACGTCTTCAACACGCTGTTGCAGATCATGGACGACGGCCGGCTGACCGACGGCCAGGGCCGCACCGTCAGCTTCACCAACACGGTCCTGATCATGACCTCAAACGTCGGCTCCGACCGGATCGTCGGCGAGGCGGTCGACGAGAAAATTCGCGAGGGGATCGAAGAGGTACTGGCGACCACCTTCAAGCCCGAGTTCCTCAACCGAATCGACGACACGGTGATCTTCCACCGGCTCTCGAAGGAGGACATTGGCCGCATCGTCGAGCTCCAAGTCGATCAGCTCGTCAGCCGGGTGCGCGAGCGCGGAATCGAGATCGAGCTGACCGACGATGCCCGCACCCTGCTCGGAAACCTCGGCTACGACCCCACCTACGGGGCGCGGCCGCTGAAGCGAGTGATCCAGAAGCAACTGGTCGACAAGCTGGCGCTGAAGATCCTCGAGGGTGAGTTCAGCGAAGGCGACACGGTCCGGATCGACGCCCGCGAGGGCGAGATCGACTTCGAGCGGGTCCCGGCAACCGCGGCAGCCGCTTAGGGGACGCCGCGCGAGCGGCGCGCTTCAGGGCTCATTTTCCCGCCGCTTGCTGCCGAAACAACTCTCGGTAAAGGTGCTCTTTAATTTGCCTGCCAAGCTAGGCAGTGGAGAGCGGCGACCAAGAGCAGATGAACGACGACCAGACCCCGATCAACGCGCGTCCGAAGCGGCGCTCGCCGGAGGCCTTCGAGGATCTCTCGCTGGCCCTGCGCGAGCACGTCATCTGGCCGCTCGAAGATCGCTTTCTTGGCCTCAACGATGCCGGTCGCGCAGCGGTCACGGGGGGCGCGGTTGTTGTCGCCCTCGCGCTCGGCATCGGCGGCTATTCGGTGGTGTCCTCCGGAGACGATGGGCAGGCGCCCGCTCCGGTTGCGGCCGCCACCAAGCCAGCTGCGGAGCCCATCGCCACCCAGGCCGCGCCGAAACCCGAGCCCGAGCCGACGCTGCAGGGAGCGTCCCCGGTCTTCAAAGCGCCGCCCGAGCCCGAGTCCTCTGACGCTGCCAGCAAGGCGAGCGCGAGCGAAACCGGCGCTACCGCCAGCAGTACCGGAAACGCCGCCACCGACACGATCTCTTCCTCGCCCGCCGCCCCAGCGGCAATGGCCTCGACTTCAAACACCACCAGCGTCGACGGGCCTCCAGCGGGCCCGGCCGCGATCGCGGTGGCCCGAAAGTTCGCCGACGCCTTCGTCGTCTATGAGACCGGCGGCGAGCGCTCCGAAGTTCGCCAGGCCTTCAAGGCGACCGCGGTTCCCGAGGTGACCGAGGCCCTGCTGCGCCGACCGCCGCGTCAGCCCGCAGGCGTTGAGGTCCCGAAGGCGAAAGTGCTCAACGTGGTGCCAGCCCCCTCGCACGATCGCATCTACCCCGTCAGCATTTCGCTGCTGCGGGTCGGTGCCACCAGCGAGCTGCGGCTGGAGCTGGAACAGCTGAAAAACAAACAGTGGCGAGTCGTCAACGTCCTCGGCTGATGGAGCACCCGCAGAAACTGAAGGCGGTGATGGCGGCCGCGGCGGCAACCGCGGCGCTGGTGGTTCCGGTCGCCGCCGCGCAGGCGGAAGCAACGAGCGCTGCCGAACCAGCGCCGGACGCGACGCTCGAAGTTGTCCCCTTCCCGACCGAAGCCAGCGACCCGGTGGAGGAAGGAGATGCGCTGACCCCACCCCCCGCTCCGGCGACGAAGACGCCGCCAACGAGCGGTGGAGTTGGACCGGGAGATAGTGGGGCGACGGAAACCTCTGAACCCGAAGGGGCGGAAACGAGCCCAGAATCCGGGGCGTTGCCGGGCCCCCCGCCGGGCACCTTCTCGATCCCCTCCCTGCCGAGCTCCAGTTGCGCGATCAGCGGCGTGCCGCCGGTCCTGATTCCGATCTATCACCGCGCCTCCGACACCTATGGGCTGGGACCGCAAGGGCCGGCGATCCTCGCCGGGATCAACGCGATCGAGACCGGCTTCGGGCAGAACCTCGGCCCTTCCTACGCCGGCGCCGAAGGCTGGATGCAGTTCATGCCAGAAACCTGGGCGATGTACGGGGTCGACGCCAACGGCGACGGGGTCAAGGATCCGAACAACCCCGAAGACGCGATTTACGCCGCCGCCCGCTACCTCGATGCCGCCGGTATGCCCGAGGACGTCTGGGGCGCGATCTTCGCTTACAACCATGCCGACTGGTACGTCGAAGACGTGCTGGCTAACGCCGGTTGCTACGCCAACGAAGTCGGCAGCGACTACACGACGCTGACCCTGACGCCGCAGATTCAGGTCTTCCGCTGCACCCCGGCAGCCGACTGGAAGAAACAGATTCCAGAGGAGTACCTGAACGCGTTTGAGGCAGCGGCCGGTCGCTACGAACTTGGCAAGCGCGGGGTCTGGACGCTGGCTGCAATCGCTCGCCTCGAGTCGGACTTCGGGCGCGCGATGAGCAAACAGCAGTTGCAGACGGAAGGGCCGCTCGGTCTGGACCCGGTCGAGTGGAGTCACTTCGCGGTCGACGGCGACAAAGACGGCCGCCTCCGCCACGCCGACATCGACGACTCGGCGGCGACGCTGGCGCGGATGATGTGGGCCCGCGGCACCATCGAGGCGGGGGTCTTCACCCACAATCAGGCCGCCTGGTACGTCGACGCCGTTGCTCACGAGGCCGACCGGCTCGCCGGCAAATGCGTGGCCACCACCGACGAGTGGACGATCGTCCTCCCCGGCACGGTTGCCTCGCAGATCAACTGGAACAACCTGATCCTCTCCAACGACCTCGAGCTGCGCGACATCCAGGCCGGGCTACTCGACCAACGGATCACCGGGCTGCTGGCGCTGATGACCCAGGATCACCAGATCACGATCAGCTCGCTGCGCTCTGACCACTCGCAGATGACCGCCTCCGGCAACGTCTCCAACCACTACTACGGCCGGGCGATGGACATCGCCGCGGTCGACGGCGTCTCCTGCACCGACACCGCCACCACCGCCCCCTGCGCCGAACTCGGCTACGCCCTCGCTCAACTGCCGGCGCCGATGCACCCAACCGAGCTGATCTACTGCTTCGACCTCGACGGTCTCGGGCCAGCCTTCGCGCTACCCGACCACTGCGATCACATCCACGCCGGGTACCACGAGTACTAGGAGCCGGTTCGGTAGGAGCTGTGCCTGGAAGGGACACCCCGGACCCTCCTAACCAAGTACGGTTGAAGCGGAGGCGCGATCTCGACCAAAGGGGTGACCAAATGCCTACGTATGTGATGTTGACCAACTTGACTGCCGAGGGCGTTCGAACGCTGAAGAACAACCCGGGGCGGGTTGCTGAGGTGAACCGGGAGGTCGAGCAGATCGGGGCCAAGGTGGTGGCCCAGTACGCGACCCTCGGGCAGTACGACTTCGTCACCGTGGTCGAGGCGCCCGACGAGAAAGTGATGGCCAAGGTCTCCGTCGAGCTTGGCTCTCGCGGGACGATGACGAGCCAGACCTTGGCGGCGATGCCGGCCGAGGATCTGTCGAGCTCGCTCTAGAGCGCTGAATTGAAGGCACTGGTTGTAGGCGCTGGCGGTCGCGAGCACGCGATCGTGCGGGCGCTGCGGCGCTCACCGCAGGTCAGCGACGTGCTCTGCGCCCCTGGCAACGCCGGGATCGCCGCCGACGCCCAGTGCCTGCCGGAGGTGGCCGCTGACGACGCCGCGGCGATCGTCGCCGCGGCCAAGGAGCAGGGCGTCGACCTGGTCGCGATCGGGCCCGAGGCGGGGCTCGTCGCCGGCGCCGTCGACGCCCTCGAGGAGGCGGGGATCCCCGCCTTCGGACCGACCAAGGCAGCGGCGGAGTTGGAGGGCTCAAAGGCGTTCGCCAAGGAGTTGATGCAGGAGGCCGGGGTCCCAACTGCAGGGCACGTCCTGCTCGACAGCCGCGAGCAGGCCCTGGAGCAGATCGCTTCATCTCCCTATCCCACGGTGCTGAAGGCCGACGGTCTTGCCGCGGGCAAGGGAGTGATCATCTGCCAGAGCGAAGCCGAGGCGCGCGAGGCGATCGACGTTTTCTTTACCGAGCAGCGCTTCGGCTCAACCACGGTGGTGCTGGAGGACTTCCTCGAGGGTGAAGAGCTCTCGCTGTTGGCGATTTGCGACGGCGAGAACGTTGTCCCGCTGGCGCCCGCGCAGGACTACAAGCGGATCTTCGACTGCGACCAGGGGCCGAACACCGGCGGCATGGGCAGCTACTCCCCCGTGCCCAGCTTTGGCTCCACCGAGGTCGAGGAGATCGTCGAGCGGGTCCACCGCCCGGTGGTGGCGGCGATGGCCGCCCGGGGCGTCCCCTTCCACGGCGTCCTCTACGCCGGCCTGATGATCGGGCCGGAAGGGCCGAAGGTGCTCGAGTTCAACGCCCGCTTCGGCGACCCGGAGACGCAGGCGGTGCTGCCGCGGATGCGGTCCGACCTCGCCGAGCTCTTCCTCGCCGCCCGCGAGCCCGGCGGCTTGGCAGGAATCAAGGCGGAGTTCGGCGACGACTGGACCGTGACCGTCGTCCTCGCCTCCGCCGGCTATCCCGAGTCTTCCTCGAAGGGCGATGTGATCTACGGCCTCGCCGAGGCAGCGAAGGTCGCCGAGGTGACCCACGCCGGCACCGCCCTGCGCGACGGCGAGATCGTTACCGCCGGCGGCCGGGTATTGAACGTGACGGGTCTCGGGGCGAGCCCGGCCGAGGCGCGCGATCGTGCATACGATGCCGCCCGTCGGATCTCCTTCGAGGGAATGCAAATCCGCACCGACATCGCCGCCCGCGCCGTCGAGCGGGTCCCCAGCTAATCGAGAGAGGAACGAGATGAGCGAGATCTCAGAGGAGCCCCAGCCGACCGGATCAACCAATCCCCCGCCGACGGGTCCAGCCGACCCCGCGCAGACGGCGACGATGCCGGCGGTCGAGGAAGCGTTCGAGGAAATCGACGTCGACGAGCCGCACGTCGGGATCATCATGGGCTCGAAAAACGACAAGCCGAAGATGCAGCCCGCCGGCAAAGCGCTGGAGGAAGCTGGGATTCGCTACGAGGTCCGGGTGATGAGCGCCCACCGCGATCCGGAGCTGGTCCGCGAGTACTGCATCAACGCGCGGATGCGCGGCCTCAAGGTGATCATCGCCGGCGCCGGGATGTCGGCAGCGCTGCCGGGCGTGGCAGCTGCCCATACGGACCTGCCGGTGATCGGCGTACCGATCCTCGGCAAGAGCCTCGGCGGGCTCGACGCGCTGCTCTCGGCGGTGCAGATGCCGCCGGGAATCCCGGTCGCCTGCGTGGCGATCGACGGGGCAAAAAATGCCGGCGTCCTCGCCGCGCGGATAATCAACGCGTGATCCCGCGCTACACCCGTCCCGAGATCGGGGCGGTCTGGACCCCGCAGGCGAAGCTGGATAGCTGGCTCGAAGTAGAGCTGGCGGCTACCGAAGCCTGGGCGGCGGAGGGAGCCGTGCCGGAGGAGGCGGCGCGAGAGGCGCGCGCGAACGCCGCTTTCACCGTTGAGGCGGTGGACGAGCGCGAGAAGGTCACCGACCACGATGTCGCCGCCTTCGTCGACGTCGTCGCCGCATCGGTTGGCGAGCACGGGCGCTGGATCCACTACGGCCTCACCTCCTCCGACGTGCTCGACACGGCGCTGGCGGTGCAGCTGCAACGGGCCGGGAAGATCGTCATCGCCAGCGCTCGCGGCTACCGCGACGCCCTGGTCGAGCGGGCGCTCGAGCACCGCGACACCCTCTGCGTCGGCCGCACCCACGGGGTCCATGCCGAGCCGACGACTTTCGGGCTGCGCCTGGCCGGCTTCGCCTTCGAGGCCGACCGCAACGTCGGTCGCCTCGAGGAGGCCTTCGCGCAACTCCGCTTCGGCAAGCTCTCCGGCGCCGTCGGCACCTACGCCTCAGTCCCCCCCGCGGTCGAGGCGCGGGTGATGGAGAAGCTGGGCCTGGCGCGGGAGGACGTCGCCACCCAGGTGATCCCGCGCGACCGCCACGCAGTGCTGCTGGCGGCGATCGCGATCGCCGGCGCCGGGCTGGAGCGCTTCGCGACCGAGGTGCGCAACCTGCAGAAAACCGAGGTGCGCGAGGTCGAAGAGCCGTTTGCCGCCGGCCAGAAGGGCTCCTCGGCGATGCCCCACAAGCGCAACCCGATCCGGACCGAGCGGATCACCGGCCTGGCCCGCGTCCTGCGTGGCTACTCGCAAGCCGGGATCGAGAACGTAGCCCTCTGGCACGAGCGCGACATCTCCCACTCCGGCGCCGAGCGGGTGATCTTGCCCGACGCGACCATCGCCCTCGACTACATGCAGGACCTGGCGACCAAGGTCGCGGCCGGGATGCGGGTTAACGAGGAGCGGATGCGGGAGAACCTCGGCATCACCTACGGCGCCCTCTTCAGCCAGCGGGCCCTGACCGCCCTCGTCGAGTCGGGGATGACCCGCGACGACGCCTACCGCGTCGTCCAGGAAAACGCCCAGCGCGCCTGGGACACCCGCACCGAGTTCCGCGATCTGCTGGCCAAGGCTGCTCCCGATCTCGACCTCGACGCCGTCTTCGACTACAACGCCTACCTCACCCACGTCCCGGCGATCTTCGAGCGGCTGGAAGCGCTGAGGTAAGGTCGAACGGTGATCCTCTACACCTGCGGCACGAAGAAAATGGGTCCGGGCTTTGCCCATCCCTGCGCCAAAGCCGGCAAGGCGCTCGACGCGGCCGGGTACGAGTACGAGATCAAGACCGTTGGCGGCTACCGGCTGATGCCCTGGACCTGGGGCAGCCGCAGCAAGGACCGCGAGGAGGTCAAACGCCTCAGCGGCACGCCCGAGGTGCCGATCCTCGTCCTCGACGACGGCGAGGTGATCTCCGGCTCCGGCACGATCGCCAAGTGGGCGAAGGAGCATCCGCACTCCCCCGCCAAGTCGGGCTCTGCCTAGCTTCCGCCGATCCCCAGAAGAGCGAGAACTATTGCGCTCAGAAGGCCCCCGCAGAAGACCAGCATCAGGATCATCACTTTGAAGATCCGATCGTCGAGTCGCTCGAAACCAGCTTTGATCTGACCTTCCAGGGAAACGAAGCGCTCGTCCACCTTTTCGAAGCGCTTGTCGACCTGTTCGAAGCGCTTGTCGACCTGTTCAAAGCGCTTGTCTACCTGTTCAAAGCGCTTGTCTACCTTCGCAAAGCCCTCTTTCATCGTCTGGCTAAGTTCGTCCAGCCGAGCGTCGTTCCAGTTCTCCACGTCCGTCCCCCTCTCCAGAAGTGCCTCCATGGAGAGGAGTGTAGACAAAACGTCTCGGAAATGTTTTGTCAGACAGAGACTGGGTCGCGGTCGCGCTCACGCGCTGGCTCGCGGGCGGTGACGACCACCGGCGTGCCGTCCTTCGGCGAGAGGGTGATGTTGCGGCGGCCGGTCGTCTCAGGCTCGGGGCTGGCCTTGTGCAGCTCGCAGCGGGTGAGGACCTCGCGGAGGACGACCCGCATCTCAAACTCGGCGAAGGTGGCGCCGATGCAGCGGCGGACGCTGCCGCCGAAGGGGATCCAGGAGTAGGTGTCGGGACCGTCCTCGAGGAAGCGCTCGGGCTTGAAGGCAAACGGCTCGGGATAGATATCCGGCCGGGTGTGGGTGAGCCAGATCGCCGGGGTCACGTCGGTCCCCTCCGGCAGCGTCAGACCGTCTGCCACCAGCTCCTTCGAGAGTCGGCGCCCGGCCAGCGGGATCACCGGCCGCAAGCGCAGGGACTCGGAGATCGTCGCCCGCAGGTAGTCCTCTTCGCCCGCCTGCAGCGAGTCACGCAGGCGACCCAGTGCCGCCGGGTGGCGCAGCAGCAGGTCGAAGGTCCAGGCCAGCGCGGTCGCGGTCGTCTCGTGACCAGCCAGCAGCAGGGTCATCAGCTGGTCGCGCAGCTCCCGGTCCTCCATCCGCGTGCCGTCCTCAAACTCGGCCTGCATCAGCATCGAGAGGATGTCCTCGCGCTCGGCGAGGTCGGGGCGCTCGCGGTGCTCGGCAATCTCGGCGAAGAGCAGCTCGTCGACTTCTTTCAGCTGGGTGTCGAAGTGGGCGAACGGGCCGGGACCGCCGAAGCGCTGCAGCGCCAGGCCGAGGATCTGGCGCGCCGGCGTCGCGGTTTCCTGCAGGACCGTGGAGAGCGTCTCGCGTAGCTGCTCCAGCCGCGGCCCGGTCGAGATGCCGAAGACGACCTGCAGGATCACCTCCAGGGTCACCGCCTGCATCCGCGCGTGGATCGGGAACTCGGCGTGCAGCGGCCAGGAGTCGATCTCGGCCTCGACGATCTCGGTCATCGTCTCCTCGTAGGAGCGCATCCGCTCACCGTGGAAGGCCGGCAGCATCAGCCGGCGGCGGCTGAGGTGCTCAGCTCCTTCCTGGATCAGCAGCGATTTCGAGCCGAGGATCGGCTCGAGGACGATGTTGCGCCCCGGCGGCAGCCCGTGGCTGGGCTCGCGGTAGAGCGCCTTGATCGCCTCCGGGTCGGAGATCAGGTACATCGGCCGCTCGAAGCCGACGAAGCGGACGCCGAAGGAGTCGCCGTAGCGGCGGCGGCAGTCCTCCATGAAGGCGACCGGCCGAAAACCCCAACGCAGCGTCTGCGACAGGGGGTTGCGATCGACTTCGGGAGGGAGCGTCACGACGGCAAGCATCCCAGAGGTTCCTAAATGCGGGGTGTGACCTTCGTCCCACACCGCTCGGAGAACTTTTCGGCCTGCGAGGTGGCTAGAGTCGGCGCCGATGCCGAATATCGCCGACATGAAGCTCCTCTCCTCCGGGAAGGTGCGCGAGATCTACGAGTGGGATGACGACCTGCTAATGGTCGCCTCCGACCGCATCTCCACCTACGACGTGGTGATGCCGACGCCGATCCCCGACAAGGGCAAGGTGCTGAACCGGATGTCGGTCTTCTGGTTCGGGCTGACCGAGGACATCGTCCCCAACCACTTCATCTCCGAGGACGTGCCCGAGGAAGTCGCCGAAC
>DATDLJ010000032.1:0-39743 GCA_036519395.1 Solirubrobacterales bacterium
GGACAGCATCCTCGAGCGGGAGCCGCTCTCGCGGCTGGCCGCCGACGGCCAGCTTCGCGCCTTTCGTCACGGGGGATTCTGGGACTGCATGGACACCTACAAGGACGCCGTCGTCCTCAACGACCTCTGGACGGCCGGGCGCGCCCCTTGGCGGATCTGGGACCCGGCAACGGTGGAGGCGAGTTGAAGCGGGCGCTCGTCACCGGCGGCCACGGCTTCGTCGCCTCGAACCTGGCGCGGGCGCTGCTCGAACGCGGCGACGCGGTCACCGTGCTCGATCTGGCGCCGCCGCCGCGCTCCGGGCTCGTCCTGCAGGGGATCGACTCCGACGTCGAGCTGGTTCAGGTCGACCTGCGAGATAACCCGGCGGTCGAGGCGACGATCTCCGCCGGCGAGTTCGACGTCGTCTTCCACCTCGCCGCCCAGACCCTGGTCGGACCGGCAATGGCGGACCCGACCCAGACCTTCGAAGTCAACGTTCGCGGTACCTGGTCGCTGTTGGAGGCCTGCCGCCGCGCCGACGTGCCAGCGGTGATCGTCGCCTCCTCCGACAAGGCCTACGGGCCCAGCGACGAACTCCCTTACCGAGAGGAGATGCGACTGCAGCCCGCCTCGCCGTATGAGGCGAGCAAGGCCGCGGCCGATGCGATCGCCCTCAGCTACCGGCCCGCCTACGGCCTGCCGGTTGCCGTGACCCGCTTCGCCAACATCTACGGCGGCGGCGATCCCAACTTCTCGCGGCTGATCCCCGAGGCGATCGCCGCGGTGCTCGACGGCCGCCGGCCGCAAATTCGCTCCGATGGCAGTCCCGAACGAGACTTCCTCTATGTCAGCGATGCCGTCTCCGCCTACCTGGCGGTCGAGCATGCGGTTGGCGCCGGCGGGCCTGGGGCGGGGGAGGCCTTCAACGCCGGCGGCGAGACCCCGCACTCGGTGCGCGAGGTGCTGGAGACGATCGTCGCGGTCTCAGGCTCCGACCTCGAACCCGAATACCTCGGCACCGGCAATCCCGAGGGCGAGATCGATCGCCAGTTCGTCGACTCGACCAAGCTGCGGGAGATGACGGGTTGGCGCCCGGAGGTCGAGTTGCGCGACGGCTTGATCCGCACCCTCGACTGGTACCGGGATCACGTCGCGCTGCGGCCAGAGGCAACGGGCGCGGCCGGCTAGGCTGAAGTCCCATGTGCGGACGCTTCACGGTCACCACCAAAGACACGAAGACTGTCGCCGACCGCTTCCAGGTCGAGCTCGAGAAAGCGCTGGAACGGAGCGGCGCCGGTGGCGGCGCGAAAGAGAGCGCCAAGGACGGCGCTGAGGCCAAAGGCGAGAGGGAGAAATCCCCTCCCGGGCTCGGTCGCTTCAACGTTGCGCCGACGCAGGAGATCCTGGTCGTGCGGGCTTCGCCCGACCCGGAGGAGGCGAAGCAGGGAGAGCGCGAGGCGCGGCTGATGCGCTGGGGCCTGGTCCCGGTTTGGGCCAAGGACCTGAAGGTTGGCTACCGGATGATCAACGCCAAAAAAGAGAACCTGATGAAAAGCCGGGCCTACGGTCCGCTGGTGGGGAAGTTCCGTCACCGCTGCCTGATCGTCGCCGATGGCTTCTACGAGTGGATGAAGGCCGAGGACCCAAAGCAACCACGGCAGCCCTGGCGTTTCACCGTCGATGGCGGCGAGCCCTTCGCCTTCGCCGGGCTTTGCACGCGCAAGGAGTGGTCCGACCCGGAAGACCGCGGTTACGACGATGGCTACCTCTACACCTGCACCTTGGTGACGACGACGCCGAACAAAGTCGTCGCTCCGGTTCACAACCGGATGCCGGCGATCCTTCCCAACCCCGAGGCGGAGACGGCTTGGCTCGACCCCGACCTCAGCACCGAGGACGCGGTGGCGATGTGCGGGCCGCTCGACGCCAGTCGGATGGCGGGTTCGCCGGCGAATCCGCAGCTGAACAAAGTCGGCAAAGGGACGACTGAGGGTCCGGAGCTTTTGGTCGCTCCGCAGACCAGCCTCGACGCCTAGTCCTCGTCGGCCGCTTCAGCTTCCTCTTCGGCTTCTTCCTTTTCTTCAGCCTTTAGGTCTTCCGCTTCTTCGTCGATCGGCGGCGTGCGGTCCGCCAGGCTCGCCTCGGTGCCGACCGTCGCGGCACCGGCGCCGGTCTCCAATTGGCAGCGAAATTTCGCGGCGGGAACGTCGGTCGAACGCCAGATCGTGAAAAAGGGCAGTTCGAGGTCTTGCTTCGGTTTGCCGGCGATCGAGTATTCGATCCGCTCTTCGCTCACCTTGTACTCCGGCCATTCGACTTTGACCCCGCGTTCGGAGGTAAAGCGCGGCGGGCGATCGGGAAATTCGAGCACAGCCAGTTCGCTGCTCTTGGAGCTGAAGTCCATCAGCACCGTTTCCGGCACTTCCTGGTTGTAAATCCCGGCTTCGGAGGAGCGGGGGTAGGTGCCGCGCAAGCCGCCGCTGCTCTGGGCGATTTCGGTTCCGCGCGGCGCCCGCACCGAGCAGAGGATGCGGCTGTCGCCGAGCGGCGAGCCGGCCGAAACGGTCAGGTTTGCGTTGGCGACGAAGAGCGCGTAGCCGCTGACGTTGGTGCCGGTGGCGCGGACGCGGGCGTCGGTCAGCTGCATCTCGCCCTCGCCGCCTGGGACCGCAACGATCTTGGAGCTGCTGGGCTCGCTTGATTTGACCCATTCCAGGCTGGCCGCTTCGCCCTCGCCCTTGCCGGTGGCGGCGAGGGCGGCGACGAGGCAGGCGACGAGGCCAACCGCGATCACGATCAGGGCGCCACGGGGGGGACGGGTCTCCGATGAGGGGGCGCCTTGCGGGGCGTCGTTCACAGGGCGACAGTATTGGAATTCGTCACAGATTCGCCGTGCTGCGATACCTCGACCGGCCTCCGGGGTACGTTCTCGTCATGGCAAGCAAGGTGGCGCGGTTGAAGACGGCCCAGGCGACGCATAGGACCGTTGAGGTTCATGGCCGCTCGGTGAATTTCATTGAAGCTGGGTCGGGACCGGTATTGCTGCTCGTCCACGGGATGGCTGGGACCTGTGCCAACTGGGAGTCGGTGATCGAGCCGCTGGCAATCAACCGCACGGTGATCGCCCCCGATTTCCCTGGGCACGGCGCCTCGGCGCCGGGCGGCGGCGATTACTCGCTTGGCGCCCTGGCCAGCGGTCTGCGCGACCTGATGCTCACCCTCGGGCACGAGCGGGCAACGCTCGTCGGGCACTCACTCGGCGGCGGTGTCGCCTTGCAGTTCACCTACCAGTTCCCGGAGATGGTCGAGCGCTTGGTTCTCGTTTCCAGCGGCGGTCTCGGCCCCGACGTCAGCCCGATCCTGCGAGCGGCGGCACTGCCGGGCGCTGGGCTCTTTATCTCGGCGACGGCGGGGATCGGGGCAAGGGTTGGCTCAGTTCTGGGCCGGGGTCTCGGTGTGGTTGGGCTGCGTCCCAACACCGACGTCGCCGAAGTAGCGCGCGGCTACGCGACGCTCTCGGATCCGGAGCGTCGCAAGGCGTTTATCGCGACCTTGCGTTCGGTCGTCGGCACCGAGGGGCAGCGCGTCGCCGCCCTCGACAAGCTCTATTTGGCCCAAGCCCTGCCGCTGCTGATCCTTTGGGGCGAAAACGACCCGATCATCCCGGTCGAGCACGCTCGCGAGGCCCACGCCCAGCTGCCCGGTAGCCGGCTGGAGGTCTTCGAGGACACCGGCCACGTGCCCCAGCTCGAGCGTCCGGGCCGCTTCATCGCTGTGCTCGAACGCTTCTTTGCCGAAACCGAGCCGGCGGAGTTCGACCGCGACCAGTGGCGAGCCCGCTTCAAGGTCGCCGGCGACTGATCAGCGAGAGACGCGCCCGGCAGGATTCGAACCTGCGACCTCTTCCTCCGGAGGGAAGCGCTCTATCCAGCTGAGCTACGGGCGCCTAGATCGGAGCTTAGTCGTATCGAGATAAGGATCGAGCACCTGATGGGTGTCGGATCCACTTTTCGCGTGCTCGTCGCGTAGGCTCGCCGCCGATGGATCTCGCGGTGACTTTCCTCGGAACCGGGGGCTCGGTGCCTTCGGCGCGGCGCTCGACGGCGAGCGTGCTGGTGGCGCGCGGGGGGGAGCGGCTGCTGTTCGACTGCGGGGAAGGGACGCAGCGCCAAATGCAGCGCTCGCTGGGGCTGGTGCAGGCGGATGAGATCTACCTCACCCACTTCCACGCCGACCACATCCTTGGCCTGCCCGGTTTGCTGAAGACCTATGACCTGACCGATCGGCAGGTGCCGCTGCGGATCTACGGACCGCCGGGCCTCTCCGAGCTGTTCCAGGTCTTCTCGCCGCTGATCGGCAGGCTTGGCTACACGCTCGATTTGGTCCAGATCGGCCCCGGAGACACGGTGGCGCACGATGGATATGAGATCCGCCCCTTCGACGCCGCCCATAGCGCCCGCGCCAACGGCTACGCCCTGGTCGAGGCCGAGCGCCCGGGCCGCTTTGATCCCGCGGCGGCGGTCGCCGCTGGGGTTCCCGAAGGCCCCGCCTTTGCCGCTCTGCAACGGGGAGAGACCGTGGAGGGCGAGGCCGGGTCCGTCGCCCCCGACCAGGTAATGGGTCCGGGGCGTCCTGGCCGCACGATCGTCATCACCGGCGATTCCGCTCCCAGCCCGGCCACGGTCTCCACCGCGGCGGACGCCGATCTGCTCATCCACGATGCTTCGTTTGCCGAGGAGGAGGTGCAACGGGCGGCGGAAACGGGCCATTCGACCGTCGGCCAGGCCGCCGCCGTGGCCGCCGAGGCGCACGTGAAGCTGCTCGCCCTCGTCCACATCTCCTCTCGCTACCACGTCGGCAAGGTGATCGAGGAGGCGAAGCAGGTCTTCGAGCCGACGGTGGCCCCCAAAGACTTCGACGTCATCGAACTGCCATTTCCCGAGCGAGGAGAACCCCAGCTCATCCCAAACGGCGCCCGAGAACCGAACGGGGACGGGTAGGCCCTCGACGGGGCCCTCCCAATCTGTTGCCCCGGCGAGGGCCTACCCGTCCCCGCCGCCCTCGCTGCTACGCTGCCCCCGTCCTTTAACCCGGTCCCGCGAGGCCAGGAAGGAAGCAATCGAAGTGAGTGAGAAGGTCGTGCTGGAGCACGACGATTTGAGGCGAACGCTGCGGCGGATCGCCCACGAGATCGCCGAGAAGAACCCCGACTCGGAGCGCTTGGCGGTCGTCGGCATCCACACCCGCGGCGCCCTTCTGGCCCGCCGCCTCCACGTCTTCCTCGGCGAGCTGACCGGAACAGAGCTGCCGATCGGCGACCTCGATATCTCCTTCTACCGCGACGATGTCGCCGCCAAGTCACCCGCTGCTCAGCCGGTCGTCCACGCCTCCCACATCGACTTTGATCTCTCGGAGCGGACCGTCGTCCTCGTCGACGACGTCCTCTACACCGGCCGCACCGTCCGCGCCGCGATCGAGGCCCTGTTCGACTATGGCCGCCCACAGCGGGTCCAGCTGGCGGTTCTCTGCGACCGCGGCCATCGTGAGTTGCCGATCCGCCCCGACTACGTCGGCAAGAACCTGCCGACCGCGCGTGAGGAGCGGGTCAACGTCCGTCTCGAGGAGATCGACGGCAGCGACGAGGTGACGATCTCCGAGCCCAGTCCCGTGGAGGTGAACCAATGAAGCACCTGCTTTCGGTCGAGCAGCTCTCGCGCGCGGAGATCGAAGCGATCCTCGATCGTGCTGAGAGCTTCGCCGAGGTCGGTCGTCGCGACATCAAGAAAGTTCCGACCCTGCGCGGACGCACCGTCGTCTCGCTCTTCTACGAGGCGAGCACCCGCACCTCGAGTTCCTTTGACCTCGCCGCCAAGCGCCTCTCGGCCGATCTAATCTCGGTCAAGGCCGCGGGTTCCTCGGTCGAGAAGGGGGAGTCGCTGAAGGACACGGTGGCCACCCTCTCCGCCTACGACCCGGCCGCGATCGTGATCCGCCACCCTTACGCCGGTGCCGCCCAGATGGTCGCCGGTTGGACCCCGGCCGCCGTTGTCAACGCCGGCGACGGCAAGCACGAGCACCCGAGTCAAGCGCTGCTTGACGTCTACACCCTGCGTCGCCGCCTCGGCTCCCTCGAGGGGGTGCGGATCTGGATCGTCGGTGACGTCCTCCACAGCCGCGTCGCCCGCTCCAACCTGATCGCCTTCAACCGGATGGGCGCAGAGATCACCGTCTGCGGTCCGCCAACCTTGATCCCCCGCGGCATTGAGGAGCTCGGCTGCGAGGTCTCCTACACGCTCGACGGGATCGAGGACGCCGAGGTGGTTTACGCGCTGCGGATGCAGCGGGAGCGGATGGGGGAGAGCTTCGTCCCCTCGCTGCGGGAGTACGCGGCGACCTTCCAGATCGACAGTCGGCGGCTCAGCCCGCGCCAGTTGCTGATGCATCCGGGTCCGGTAAATCGCGGGGTCGAGCTCTCCGGCGAGGCGATCGACTCGCCGCAGTCGCTGATCGCCGAGCAGGTTGCCGCCGGCCTGGTCGTGCGGATGGCGATCCTCTACGAGCTGCTTGCCGGGAGCGAGGGCGGGAGTCCCGCCAGCGAGGGCGAGGGCAACCAGCCGACCCCGATCGGGACGCCAGCATGACCCTCACCGATCTACTTGACGTGCGCCCCGGCGAGCCCGCGCACCTGGTCCTGCGCCGGGCGACCGTCCTCGACCCGGTGGCGGGAATCGATTCCGTCCACGACGTCGTCATCCGCGCCGGCGAGATCGCTGCCCTGGCCTCTCCCGGAGAGGCCGACACCGAGGGCGCCGAGGTGATTGAGGCCGAGGGCCTGCACGCCTTCCCAGCCTTTTTTGATCCCCACGTCCACCTCCGCACCCCGGGTCAGGAGCACAAAGAGGACGTCGAAACGGGGACCCGCTCCGCCGCCGCTGGTGGCTACTGCGGGATCCTGGCGATGGCCAACACGCAGCCGCCGGTCTCGACCGCCGCCGACGTCTCCGCCCTGCGCGAGCAGGCCCGCGCCGGTGCCTCGGTCCCGGTTGGTTTTCTCGCCACCGTCACCAAGGGCATGGAAGGCGAGGAGCTGACGGAGATGGTCGAACTGCGCGAAGCCGGGGCCCTCGGTTTCTCCGATGACGGCCTGCCGATCACCGACGCCGGGGTGATGCGGCGAGCGCTCCAGTATCAGCGCCTCTGCGGGGGCAACATTGCCCTGCACGAGGAGGATCCGCAGCTCTCGCGCGACGGCGCCATGAACGAGGGGCCGGTCTCGGCGGCCCTCGGGATCGCCGGCATTCCCGCCGTCTCGGAGTCGACGATGGTCGCCAGGGATGCAGCCCTGGCCGGCTACGAGCAGGCCAGGATCCACGTTCAGCACCTCTCCGCCGCCGAGTCGGTCGAGGTCGTTCGGGCCGCCAAGGCGGCTGGCGTCCAGATCAGCGCCGAGGCCAGCCCGCACCACCTTTGCCTCACCGACGAGGTCGTGCGCAGCCTCGATCCGCACCGCTTCAAGATGAACCCGCCGCTGCGCGAAGAGCGCGACCGTCAGGCGCTGATCGAGGGGCTGCGCGACGGCACGATCGAGTGCATCGCCACCGATCACGCCCCTCACCAGTCCGAGGAAAAGGATGTCCCCTTCGAGCAGGCGGCGATGGGAGTGACCGGATTGGAGACGGCATTTGCCGCCCTCCACACCGAGCTGGTGTTGCCGGGGGCGATCGACCTCGCTCTCTTGGTCGAGCGCATGGCGGGGGGCGCTGAGCCCTTCGGTCTCGAGCGGCCGAGCTTGGCGCCGGGCTCGGAGGCGAACGTCGCCCTCTGCGACCTCGGAACCAAGTGGACGGTCGGCGAGGACGGCTACGAGAGTCGCTCCGCCAACTCCTGGTGCGCCGGGCGCACCCTCACCGGCAAGGTCCTGATGACCGTCGCTGCCGGTCAGGTTGCCTTCCGTCTGCGCAGCTTCAGCCTCGGAGTCGCGGTATGACCGCCTACCTGCTGCTCGAGGACGGGACTCGCCTCGATGGGCTCGCCTGCGGCCACGACGGCGCCGTCACCGGCGAGGTGGTCTTCAACACGGCGATGACCGGCTACCAGGAGTCGGTCACCGATCCTTCCTACGCCGGCCAGATCATCGTCTTCACCTATCCGCTGATCGGCAACTACGGGGTCTCCGCGGCGGCGATGGAGTCCGAATCGGTCCACGCCCGCGGGGTCGTCATGCGCGACGCGAAGAACCGCGAGGACGTCGCCACCGCCGAGGGGGGCTGGCTCGACTGGCTCGCTGACTGCGGTGTCCCGGCAGTCAGCGGCGTCGATACCAGGGCGCTGGTGCGACACCTGCGCGACAAGGGCTCGATGCGCGGCGGCATCTTCCCGGCGGAGATGCCGGAAGCCGAGGCGCGTGAACGAGTCGCGGCCGAGCCCTCGATGGCTGGCGCCGACTTCGCCCGCACCGTCACCCCGCCCGAACCAATCCGCTTCGAGGGCGACGGCCCCCATGTGGTCGGGATCGACACCGGGGTTAAGCTCAGCATCGTCCGCCAGCTGCGTGAGCACGGTTGCCAGCTGACCTTGTTGCCTTGCACCAGCAGCCCCGAGGAAGTCCTCGCCGAGGATCCCGACGTCGTCTTCCTTGCCAACGGGCCCGGCGACCCAGCCGCGCTCGACTACGTCGTCGACACGGTCCGCGGGGTGATCGGCAAGCGCCCGGTCTTCGGCATCTGCCTCGGCCACCAGCTGCTCTGCCGCGCGGTTGGCCTCGAGACCTACAAGCTGCCCTTCGGCCACCGCGGCGCCAACCACCCGGTCAAGGATCTGGAGACGGGCCGGATCGACATCACCTCCCAGAATCACGGTTTCGCGGTCGTCGGCCCGGGTGGCGAGCCGAAGATCGAGGGCGACGAGCCGGTCCGCTGGGACACCGACTTCGGCGTCGCCGAGCTCTCGCAGCTGAACCTCTACGACCGCACGGTCGAGGGACTGGTCCTGCGTGATGTTGCCGGCGCGACCGTGCAGTACCACCCCGAGGCCGGTCCTGGTCCGCGCGACGCCCAGCATCTGTTCGACCGCTTCCTGGAGCTCGCTGCGTGATCTGGCCACCGCCCGATCGCCCGCTGGAGGGAAGGCTGGTGCGCTTGGAGCCACTCACCGAGGCCCATCGTGAGCCGCTGCGCTCGGTCGCCGGGTATCCGGAGATCTGGCAGTGGATCGATCGCCGCGTCAGCGAAGAGGACGGATTCGACCAGCACTTCGATGAACGGCTATCCGCCCGAGCGGCGGGGACCGAGCACGGTTACGCGACCCTCCGCGCTGAGGGCGGCGAGCCGCTCGGCAGTTCCTCCTTCCTGGCGCCCCGTCCGATCCACGACGGGGTCGAGGTCGGCGCCACCTGGCTGACGCCTTCGGCCTGGCGCAGCGGCGCCAACGTCGAGGCGAAGCTGCTGATGCTCGGCTTTGCCTTCGAAGAGCTTGGCTGCATCCGGGTCGAGCTCAAGACCGACGCCCGCAACGAGCGCTCGCGCGGGGCGATGGAAGCGCTGCCGGCGCGGTTCGAGGGCATCTTTCGCAAGCACATGCTGATGCCGGTGACCGGTGTCCGCGACTCGGCCTACTTCTCGGTCGTCGACGACGAGTGGCCAGCGGTTCGGAAAAACCTGGAGGCGCGCCTGGCAGGGGCGCGGGAGGAGACGAATGCCTAAACGCGAGGACATCCAGAAGATCCTCTTGATCGGCTCTGGGCCGATCGTGATCGGCCAGGCGGCCGAGTTCGACTACTCCGGCGTGCAGGCCTGCAAGGTCCTGCTCGAGGAGGGCTACGAGGTGGTCCTGGTCAACTCGAACCCGGCGACGATCATGACCGATCCCGAGTTCGCCAGCGCCACCTACATCGAGCCGCTGCTGCCCGGGCCGGTGACGAAAATCATCGAAAAGGAGCGCCCCGACGCGCTGCTGCCGACCCTCGGCGGCCAGACCGCGCTCAACCTGGCGATGACTTTGTTCGAAGACGGGACGCTGGACCGCTTCGAGGTCGAGCTGATCGGCGCCGACGCGGCGGCGATCAAGCGCGCCGAGGACCGCGAGGAATTCCGCAAGACGATGACCGAGGCCGGGCTGCGGATCCCGTGGTCGATGACGGTCGAATCGCTGGCCGAGGTCGAGGAGGCGCTCGCTGATGGCCGCATCACCCTGCCGGCGATCATTCGGCCCGCCTTCACGATGGGAGGTCAGGGCGGCGGCATCGGTTACTCGGACACCGAGCTGCGCCAGGTCGTCACCGAGGGTCTCGCCGCCAGCCCGATCAACCAGGTCCTGGTCGAGGAGTCGGTGATCGGCTGGGGCGAGTTCGAGCTCGAGGTGATGCGCGACCGCAACGACAACGTGGTGATCATCTGCTCGATCGAGAACGTCGACCCGATGGGGGTCCACACCGGTGACTCGGTCACCGTCGCCCCGGCGCAGACCTTGACCGACCCGCTTTACCAAGACCTCCGCGACCAGGCGATCAAGGTGATCCGGGCGATCGGGGTCGAGACCGGCGGTTCCAACGTCCAGTTTGCGGTCGATCCAGAGAGTGGCGAGATCGTCGTCATCGAGATGAACCCGAGGGTCTCGCGCTCCTCAGCCCTGGCCTCGAAGGCGACCGGATTCCCGATCGCAAAGATGGCGGCGAAGCTGGCGGTCGGCTACGCCTTGGAGGAGATTCCCAACGACATCACCCGCGCTACGCCCGCCTCCTTTGAGCCGACGATCGACTACGTCGTCACCAAGATCCCGCGCTTCGCCTTCGAGAAGTTCCCCGGTTCCGAGGGCCGACTCTCGACCTACATGCAGAGCGTGGGGGAGGCGATGGCGATCGGCCGCACCTTCCGCGAGTCCTTCGCCAAGGCGATGCGCTCGCGCGAGCTCGACTCGACGCCGGACGTGCCCGCCTCCGAGGAGGACCTGCTGGCGGCGATCGCGATACCGAGCGCCGATCGCTTCGACCTTGTCCTCGCCGCCTTCGAGCGTGGGCTCGACGTCGAGGCGGTGCACGAGGCTTGCCTGGTCGACCGCTGGTTCTTGCGCGAGCTGCAGACGCTTGCCACAGAGGGCGACGGCACCGACGGGCTCACCCGTACCTACAAGGCGGTTGACACCTGCGCCGCCGAGTTCGAGGCGGCGACCCCGTACTACTACTCCGGCCACGAGCGGCCGCGCCACGACGGCTCGCCGCCGGCAAGCGAGGTCCGCCGCGGCGATAACGACTCGGTGGTAATCCTCGGCGCCGGCCCGAACCGGATCGGGCAGGGGATCGAGTTCGATTACTGCTGCGTCCACGCCGCGATGACCGCCCGCGAGCTGGGTCGGGACGCGGTGATGGTCAACTGCAACCCGGAGACGGTTTCGACCGACTACGACACCTCGAACCGGCTCTACTTCGAGCCGCTGACGGCTGAGGATGTGCTCGCAGTCTGCGAGCAGGAGCGGCCGGAGGGCGTGATCGTTCAGTTCGGCGGCCAGACCCCGTTGAAGCTCGCCCGCACCCTGGAAGAAGCCGGCGTGCCACTGCTCGGGACGCCGGTCGACGCGATCGACCTGGCCGAGGACCGCGGCCGCTTCGGCGAGCTGTTGGACCGGCTTGGGGTTAAGGCCCCTCCTTACGGCACCGCCAACTCGGCCGAGGAGGCGACCGCGGTCGCCGAACGGGTCGGCTTCCCGCTGCTGGTCCGCCCCTCATATGTGCTCGGCGGCCGGGCGATGGAGATTTGTTACTCGACCGCGGACCTGGAGAAGTACTTGGCGGCCAACGTCAAGGCCGACCAAGAGCATCCGCTGCTGCTTGACCGCTTCCTCGAGAACGCAATCGAGGTTGACGTCGACGCCCTCGGGGACGGCGATCAGGTCTACGTGGCCGGGATCATGCAGCACGTCGAGGAGGCGGGGGTCCACTCCGGCGACTCCGCCTGCGTGATCCCACCGCTCAGCCTCGGCGAGGAGATGCTGGAGCGGATCCGCGCCACCAGCGAGCGGATCGCGCTTGAGCTTGGCGTGATCGGCCTGATCAACATCCAGTACGGGGTCGCCGGCGGCGAGCTCTACGTGATCGAGGCCAATCCGCGCGCCTCCCGCACCGTCCCCTTCGTCTCCAAGGCGATCGGGGTGCCGCTGGCAAAGCTCGCCTGCAAGCTGATGCTGGGCGAGAAGCTGGCCGATCAGGACCTGCCGGAAGAGCCGCTTGAGCACGTCAGCGTCAAGGAGGCGGTCCTGCCCTTCGCCCGCTTCGCCGGCGCCGACTCGGTGCTGGGACCGGAGATGAAGAGCACCGGTGAGGTGATGGGGATCGCCAGCGACTTCCCGACCGCTTTTGGCAAGGCGCAGGCGGCGGCCGGGGTGCGGCTACCGGAGTCGGGTTCGGTCTTCATCACCGTCACCGACACCGACAAGGCGGCCGCGACTCAGTTGGCGACCCGCTTTCACGATCTTGGCTTCGAGGTGATCGCCACCCACGGCACCGCCCAGGCGATCGAGCGCATGGGGGTGCCTGTAACGCCGATCAACAAGCTGCAGGAAGGCTCCCCGCACGTTCTCGATCTGATCCGCAAGCGTAAATGCGACCTCGTGATCAACACCCCGACCGGCTCCGGAGCTCGCGCCGACGGCTACGAGATCCGCACCGCCGCGGTCCGCCACGGGATCCCCTGCGTGACGACGATGACCGGCGCCACCGCCGCGGCGCGGGCGATCGCCGCTGGCAAGCAAGGCGATGCCGAGGTCCGCTCCCTGCAGGAGATCCACGCCGGTCAAGTCAGGGCCGCTGGAGCGCGATGACCGCGCCCTTTGGTCGGCGCCCGTGTGAGGTAGCGGAGAACAAACTCTCTGGCGGCTACCGAATCTTCTCCCTTCTCGATCGCGAGGGTCCGACTCCCGATCCCGGCCAGTTCTACATGCTCGCCGCCGAGCAGGGCTGGGGGGAGGGGGGAGGCCGACCTTTTCTGCCCCGCGCGATCTCCTTCGCCGAGACCGCACCGGCCAAGGAAGGCGTCCGCCTCGATTTCCTGGTCGAGGGTGTCGGCCCCGGCACCGACCGGCTCTGCGAGCTGAAGGCAGGCGAGCGGGTGTGGGTGACGGGGCCGCTGGGCAACTCGTTCTCGACCCCGAAGCAGGTCAGCCCCGACGCCGCCGGGGCGATCCTGGTCGGCGGCGGAATCGGCATTGCGCCGCTGGCGAGCTGGCGCCGCCATCTTGTCGAGCAGGGAATTCCCCTCCGCGTCCTGCTTGGGTTTCGCAACCAGCAGCACTCCGGAGGCCTAAACGAGCTCTTCTGTGCCGGTGACACGCTTTGTCCCGACGTCCGCCTCGCAACCGAGGACGGCCACGCCGGCCACCAGGGGTACGTAACCGACCTGCTGGCAACGATGCTGGCCGGCGACGACGCCCAATCGGCAGTCGTCTACTCCTGCGGCCCGCCAGCGATGCTGGAGGCGGTTAGCTCTCTTTGCGATTCCCAGGGCATCAGCTATCAGCTGGCCGAGGAGTCTCCGATGGCCTGCGGCTTCGGCGCCTGCTTCGGCTGTGCTGTGCCGAAACCCGGCGGCGGCTATCTCCGACTGTGCGTGGACGGTCCTATAACCGGGACTCTGCCGGGGGGTGGCGCCGATTTGGGGGACCACCCCGATAGGGGTGGTGGTTCCAAATCGGGGACAGGACCCGCCGGCCCAACCACCACCGAGTTCTGCGGCATCGAGCTGGAGCACCCGGTGATCAATGCCTCCGGGACCTATGACGCGATCGCCGCCCGGAAGGTCTTCGGGGACCAGCTAATGGAGGAGTTTCCGTTCTCTGCCTTCGTCTCGAAGACGATCACCCCTGAGCCGCGAACCGGCAACGAACCCCAGAGGATTTGGGAGACGCCGGCGGGGATGATCAACTCGATCGGCCTACCGAACAAGGGGCTGGAGGGATTCCTGGCGCAGGATCTGCCGCAGCTGGCCGAGTTGCCGGTGCCGTTGATCGTCTCGGTGATGGCGACGAACCGGGAGGAGTTCGCGCGGTTGGTCCAGGCTGTCGGCGAGCGTGACGAGGTCGCCGGGATCGAGCTCAATGTCTCCTGCCCCAATGTTCACTCCGGCCTGATCGTCGGCGAGCAACCTGCCGAGACCGAGGCGCTGCTCGAAGTGCTGCGGCCGCTGACGGAGAAGCCGCTGATCGTGAAGCTGACCCCCAACGTCGCTGACCCAAGTGCGGTCGCGATTGCCGCTGAGGACGGAGGAGCTGACGCGGTTTCCCTGATCAACACCCTGAAGGCCAGCGCGATTAATCCCGCGACCGGAGAGCCAGCCCTGGCCGCCGGTCACGGCGGACTCTCAGGCCCCGCGGTACGACCTATTGCCGTGCAGCAGGTGCGTGCCGTCCGGGCCGCGGTTGAGCTGCCGATCGTCGGCATGGGAGGGATCTCCAGCGGGGCCGATGCGGCCGAGTTTCTTGCCGCCGGAGCCACTCTCGTAGCGGTGGGAACCGAGAATTTCCGTGATCCGCGTGCCGGTTTGCGGATCGCAAATGAGTTGGAGGCCAGCTCGCCGGGACAGCGTTCACGCCTGCCGGCGCTCGACCTCGAGTAGAGGTTGAGACGAATTTTGGGGCATTTCGCCTCCTCGGCTTGCACGGCCGTTGACCGCGGCTATACTCGCCGCCTCAGATGACGGCCTCACCAGTCAAATCCTCACTTGCGGCCCCCGAGCGGTCCCTCGATCAGAGGATGGAGGCCCTCAAACGGGCGAATGACATCCGCACCGCGCGGGCCAAACTGAAGAAGGATTTGAAGGCCAATCGCGCCAGCATCCAGACGATCCTGCTCGACCCGCCTGAGTACGTGCTGACCGCAAAGGTCTTCGACATGCTCCTCGCCGTACCTAAGTACGGCCGCGTGAAGACCAACCGGATTCTCAACCAGTGTCGGATCTCGCCGTCGAAGACGATCGGCGGCCTTTCTGAGCGTCAGCGCGCAGAGCTGATCTCGCAGCTCCGCCGTTAGCCGACCGCGGCGCCGGTCATTATCTCGGCCCGCATGGCCAAGGTCTTTGTCATAACCGGACCGTCTGGAGTGGGCAAGGGGACGCTGATCCGCGAGTTGTTAAAGGCGGTTCCCGACCTCGAGCTCTCCGTCTCCGCAACGACGCGCTCGCCGCGCGCCGGCGAGGAGAACGGGCGCGATTACCACTTCCTCACGCCCGATCAATTTGAGCAGCGGATCGAGGAGAAGGACTTTCTCGAGTTCGCCACCTACAGCGGTAACCGCTACGGCACCTTGCGCAGCGAGGTCGAGCGACGCTTAGACGCGGGCCATTCGGTCGTGCTGGAGATCGAGGTACAGGGGGCCCAGCAGGTCCGCGCCGCGAAGCCGGACTCGGTGCAGATCTTCATCGCGCCTCCCGATCCCGCAGTACTGCGGGATCGACTCTCGGCCCGCGGCACCGATTCCGCGGCGGCGATCGACGCCCGGCTCAAAGTGGCTGCCCAGGAGCTCGCCGCGCAGGGGGACTTCGACTACCGGGTTGTTAATGACAACGTCGATAGCGCTGCCAGGGAGTTGATCTCGACTGTCCGCTCCGAGCTTGGACAGGCACCACCGACCTGATCCTCTAGACTCGGTCGCCGATGATCAAACCACGCGTAGACAAGCTTCTGGAGAACGCCGATTCGCATTACGCCGCCGTTGTTGTGTCGGCCAAGCGCGCTCGCCAGATCAACAGCTACTTCCATAACCTCGGCGAGGGCGGCTTCGGCGAGTACCCACCGCCGATGGTCGATACCACGGGCGAGAGGAACTACCTCTCAATGTCGCTCGAAGAGCTCGCCCAGGGCAAACTGAAATACGAGTACCGCGCCTAGCGGCACCGCCCCGTCGGGGCGGTCCGACCGGCAGTATTGGAGTCGATGTCCCGACTTCTTCTAGGCGTCAGCGGCGGTATTGCCGCTTATAAGGCCCTCGAGCTGGCCCGTTTGGCAACGCTCGAAGGGCACGGGGTGCGGGTCCTGATGACCGAGACCGCGACCCGCTTCGTCGGCGCCGCCTCCTTTGAGGGGATCGTCGGCGCCCCGGTCTTGATCTCGGAGTTCGAGCGCGACCCGATGCGCGGCGCCTTCCCCGGTGACGAGCAGTCCGCCCACGACCCGATCGGACATCTCGAGCTGGCGGGTCGCTGCGACGCCTACCTGGTCGCCCCGGCTTCGGCCAACACGATCGCGAAGCTGGCGATCGGCGCCGCCGACTCGATGCTGACCACCTCGTTCCTCGCCTGCACCGCCCCGCGGCTTATCGCGCCGGCGATGAACGACCGGATGTATGCCGACGCGGCGACGCAGGCCAACTTGGACCTGCTGCAGCAGCGTGGGGTTGTGGTGATCGAGCCCGAGGAGGGCAAGCTTGCTTCGCGCGGTGAGTTCGGGCGCGGACGCCTGCCCGCCCCCGAGGACCTTCTCGCCCGGGTTGAAGCGGCGCTGCCGACTGGTGACCGGCCTTGGGACGGGCTGCGGGTCCTGGTTACCGCTGGCGGCACCCGGGAGCCGATCGACCCGGTCCGCTTCATCGGCAATCGCTCCAGCGGCCGGATGGGGATCGCTCTCGCCGGCGCGGCTGCGAAGCGCGGGGCAGAGGTGACCCTGATCGCGGCGAATGTCGAGCTGCCCTCGCCGCCGGGGGTGCGCCGCGCTGACGTCGAGACGGCCGCCCAGCTTGCCGCCGCTGCCGAGCAGGAGTTCCCCCTGACCCAAGTGCTGTTGATGGCCGCAGCCCCAGCTGATTTCCGCGCCGCCGAGCCGGCGTCAGGAAAGATGCAGCGCTCCGGCCCGCTCGAGCTCTCGCTGGAACCGACCGAGGACATCCTCGCCTCGCTCTCCTTGCGCCGGCGCGAGGGACAGACGGTGGTTGGCTTTGCCGCCGAGCACGGCGGAGATGCAGTGGAGCGCGCCCGGGGCAAGCTGCAACGCAAGGGCGCCGACTTGATCGTCCTCAACGACGTCTCCAATCCTGAGATCGGTTTCGAGAGCGAACGCAACGCGGTGACGTTGATCACCGCTGCCGGCGAGGCAGAGGTATCGATTGCTTCCAAGGACGAGGTCGCCGAGGCAATCCTGGGCGAAGTCGACCGCTTGCGGGCAAAAGCGGGCCGGCCGGCGAGCTGAGCGGGCTATACTGATTTCAAGCTTTTCTGTCCCCTATGTGTGTCGAGAAGTGGGCCTGGCCCACTTTTTTTACGCCCAACACCAGGCATGAACGACCTCCAGCAGAACATTCAGCAGCAGCTGTCCGACCTGGACAGCGGCATCGACCTGGTTGCCATCGAGCAGCCCGGGACCGACATGCTGCGACTCTTCATTGACCACCCTGACGGGGTGGATCTCGCACTTTGCGAAAGAGTTACGCGGCATTTGACCCACCTGCTGGTCGATTATTCACTTGAGGTCTCTTCGCCCGGCCCCAAGTACCGCCGCACCGCCACCGCTTCCGAAACCAAGGAGTCCGCGCAGTGACCAAAGAGATCGTCGACGCAGTCAAAGCGCTCGAGCAGGAGAAGGGAATCTCAGCCGACAAGCTGATGGACGCCCTCGAGGATGCCCTCCTCTCGGCATACAAGAAGACGCCTGGAGCGGCGAAATACGCGCGCGTCGATCTCGATCACGAAACCGGCGACTTCCGCGTCTTCGAACTGATCCTGCCTCCCGAGCTGGAGGAGAAGCTGCTGGCCGAGGCGGCCGAGCTGCAGGAGGAGCCTGAAGTCGATCCGGAGACCGGCGAACTTAAAGAGCCGGAGGACCCTGAGCTCGATCCGGAGATGATCGCCCCCTACGAGGATCAGATCGAGACCGAGGACGTCACCCCCGAGGACTTCGGCCGAATCGCAGCCCAGACCGCCAAGCAGGTGATCCTGCAGCGGATCCGCGAGGCCGAGCGGCAGATGATGTACGACGAGTACCAGGACCGGGTCGGCGAGCTAATCACCGGGATCATCCAGCAGTCCGACAAGCGCTACACGCTGGTTCAGCTGCGCGAGCGGGTCGAGGCGCTGCTGCCGAAGTCCGAGCAGGTCTACAACGAGCGCTACGACCACGGGATGCGGGTCAAGGCTGTGATCACCGATGTCTCAGATTCGACCAAAGGGCCGGCGATCGTCGTCTCCCGCCGCAGCCCAGAGCTGATCAAAAGCCTGTTCGAGCTCGAGGTACCGGAGATCGCCGACAAGCTGGTGGAGATCGTCGGCGTCGCCCGCGAGCCCGGCTACCGCTCGAAGATCGCCGTTGTCTCCCACGCGGATGGGGTCGATCCGGTCGGCGCTTGCGTCGGCCCGCGCGGTTCGCGGGTGCGGATGGTCGTCTCCGAGCTGCGCGGCGAGAAGATCGACATCATCCCCCACAACGACGAGCCCGCCCGCTTTGTCGCCAAAGCGCTGTCGCCGGCCCGTGTGCGCGAGGTAATCGTCGATGACGATGAGCGTCAGGCAACGGTGATCGTCCCCGATGACCAGCTCTCGCTGGCGATCGGCCGCGACGGTCAGAACGCTCGCCTAGCCGCCCGTCTCACCGGTTGGCGGGTTGACATTAAGTCCGAGACCGAGTTCGCCTCCGAAGATCAGGAGATCGAGATCGAGGGCGAGGAACAGTTCGACGGACGCTGCATGGCGGTGCTCTCGAATGGCCGTCGCTGTCCGAATGCGGCGCTGCCCGGCTCGACTTACTGCGGTCTGCCCGGACACCAAGCGCTCTCGCGCTTCGAGACCAGCCAGGTCGCGATCCTGGGCGACGTTTCCGAGACCGAGGTGGCGATCCTCGCCGACCCCGATGCCGATCAAGGCCAAGTCGAAGAGATCGTCAACCGCGCGCTGGAGAACTTCGTCGAGCCGGAGCCTGAGGCCGAGGAGGTCGTCGAGGAGGCGGCGGAGACCGCCGATGAGGAGGCCACCGAGGCGGCGATCGAAGAGGACATCGCCCAGGAGGCCACCGAAGCCGAGGCGGTCGACGGTGAGACGCTTGGCGACGATGACGAAGCGGCAGAGCCCGTCGCCGAGGAGGCGGAGCAGGCTTAGTGGCAAAGAAACGGGTTCACGAGATCGCGAAAGCGCAAGGCGTCAGCTCGAAAGAGCTGCTGGCGGCGCTGAAAGCCGCCGGTGTAGAGGCGAAAGCGGCGGCTTCGAGCGTCGAGGAGGCTGATGCGCTGAAAGCGATTGCGGCTGCCAAAGGGAACGGCGGCGCCGGGGCGACGAAAAAAGCGCCGGCGAAAGCCGCCCCGAAAGACGAGAAAAGAGCTCCAGCGGCGCAGCAGCAAGCGCCGGCCGAGGGTAAGCCCGCGGCGAAACCGGCGGCCTCGAAGGGGTCGCCGACTTCGACTAAACCTGTCCGCGCCGGTGGCGCTGCGCAGGGCGGCGCCGGAGGCGGCGGGGCCTCCTCGAAAAAACGTCGCGTGGTGATCGACTCCCAAGCTTCGCGTCGCGAGCAGTCCGGCGGGCCACCGCCACAGCGCCCGCCGCGCCGCCGTGGTGGCCGCCGCCGCCGACCCCTGCTCGAGGAGCCGCCGGCGCAGCCAGATACGCCCGCGGAGCTCGAGGCGACCAAGGTCAACTCCGGCGCCACCGTGCGCGAGGTCGCCGAGTCGCTCGGGCTTGCCCCGGCTGAGGTGATCAAAAAACTGATGATGATGGGCGAGATGGCGACCCTGACGCAGACCCTCACCGATGACTCGGTGAAGGCAATCGCCGACGAGTACGACCGCAAGATCGAGATCGTCCACGCCGCCGACGAGGAGCCCGAGGAGCCGCAGTTCGCCGATGCCGACGAGGACCTGGTCGACCGCCCGCCAGTGGTGACGATCATGGGTCACGTCGACCACGGCAAGACCTCGCTCCTGGATGCGATCCGCGAGACCGAGGTCGCCGCGGGCGAGGCCGGCGGCATCACCCAGCACATCGGCGCCTACCAGGTCCACCACGACGAGAAGACGATCACCTTCCTCGACACCCCCGGCCACGCCGCCTTCACGGCGATGCGTGCCCGCGGCGCCAAGGTCACCGACGTCGTCGTTGTCGTCGTCGCCGCCGATGACGGCGTCATGCCGCAGACCAAGGAGGCGATCGACCACGCCCGCGCCGCCGACGTGCCGATGCTGATCGCCGTCAACAAGATCGACAAAGAGGGCGCCAACCCGGAAAAGGTCCGCAGTGAGCTTGCCTCAGAGGGGATCTCTCCTGAGGAGTGGGGCGGCGACACCGTCTTCTGCGAGGTCTCGGCCAAGACCCACGAGGGTCTCGACAACCTGCTCGACATGATCCTTCTCGTCACCGAGCTTGAGGAGCTCGCCGCCAACCCGAACACGACGGCCTCCGGCCACGTGATCGAGTCCCAACTCGATCCCGGCCGCGGCCCAGTCGTCACCGTCCTGGTTTCCCGCGGCACCTTGCGCGTCGGCGACTCGCTGGTCGCCGGGCCGCAGTGGGGCCGCGTACGAGCGATGCAGGACTTCACCGGTACGGCGGTTGCCGAGGCGGTGCCCGGCATGCCGGTTGAGGTGCTGGGCTTTGACGGCGTCGCCGATGCCGGCGAGTTCGTGCAGACGGTCGACGGCGATCGCCAGGCCCGCCAGATGGCGGGGGAGCGCGCCCACCGGCTCAAAACCGAGGCGTTGGCCCGACGCCAAGGCCGCAAGGTCAGTCTTGATGAGGTCTTCGCCCGCGCCCAAGAGGGCGAAATCAAGGAGCTCAACATCGTCCTCAAGGCCGATGTCGCCGGTTCCTTGGAGGCGCTCCAGGACGAGCTCGCGAAGGTGCCGCAGGAGCGAGTGGCGATGAACATCATCCACTCGCAGACGGGAGGCATCAACGAGTCCGACGTGATGCTCGCCTCGGCCTCCGACGCGATCATCATCGGCTTCAACGTGCGCCCGCTGCTCGACGCCAAACGCGCCGCCGCCCGCGAGGGTGTCGACGTCCGCACCTACTCGGTCATCTACAAAATCACCGAAGACCTGCGCAACGCGATGGAGGGCCTGCTCGACGCGCTCGAGGTCGAGGAGACGATCGGTGAGGCGCTGGTCAAACAGACCTTCAAAGCCTCCAAAGTCGGCCGCATCGCCGGCTGCATCGTCGCCGAGGGCAAGGCGGTCCGCACTGCCAGCGTCCGCTTGATTCGCGAGGGCACGGTGATCTGGACCGGCGAGCTCGGCTCCTTGCGCCGTTTCAAAGACAACGTCCAGGAAGTCGAGGAGGGCCAGGAGTGCGGCATCGTCCTCGAGGGGTACGCCGACGTCAAGGAGGACGACGTGCTCGAGTTCTTCCAGACGAAACAGGTCGAGCAGACCCTGGAGTAGCATGGCCGGCTCCCGCATGCGGCGCATCAACGAGGTGCTTCGCGAGGTCGTGGGGGCGGCGATTGCAGGTGAATTGAGTGATCCTCGGATCGGCTTCGTGACTGTGACTTCCGTAGAGACCAGCCCCGACTTGCGCACCGCCAAGGTGTTCGTCAGCGTGCTCGGCTCAGACGAGGAGCGGGAGGCAACCCTGGAGGGATTGCGCTCCTCCCATGGCGTGATCCAGTCGCGGATCGCCGCCGAGACGCGGATGAAGCGGACCCCGACCCTGACCTTCCACTACGACGACACGATCGAGCAAGGGGTTCGGATCTCCGAACTACTCGAGGAGGGGGAAGAGGGATGAGCTCCGTCCCCGAGATCGCCACCTCCGACCTCGAGCGTGTCGGCGCCGAGCTGCGCGCCCGCGACCGCTTCCTGCTCACCGCCCACGAGGGGCCCGACGGTGATGCCCTCGGCTCGCTCCTGGGACTGCATGAAGTCCTCACCCAACTCGGCAAGGACTCGGTGATGTTCATGGCGGCGAAGGAGTTCCCGCTGCCGATCGAGTACCGCTTCCTGCCCCTCGAGGAGGTCTTCCATGAGCCGCCGGCTGACATGGCCGACCGCACGGTCGTCTTCCTTGATTGCGGCAACATCGACCGGATGCCAGTTGATTGGTTGACCGCGGGCGGCAACGACGTGATCAACATCGACCACCATCACGACAACACCCGTTTCGGTGACATCAACCTGGTCGAGGTCGGGGCCTCCTGTACCGCCGAGATCGTCTACGACCTGGCGCAGCTGCTGGGGGCAAAGATCACTCCTGAGATCGCCTCCGCGCTCTACGTCGGGCTGATCACCGACACCGGCAAGTTCATGTACGAGAACACCAACGCCCACACCCACCGGGTCGCGGCTGACCTGATCGACGCCGGGGTCGACGTCGACGACACCTACCGCCGCCTCTACGAGCACGTCCCGATCGAGAAGCTGCGGCTGGTCTCGCGCGCCCTCGACGGCATCTCCAGTCTCAGCGACGGCCGGCTGGCGATCAGCTACATCACCTCAGCTGATTACGAGGCGACCGGCGCCGGCGAGGAGATGACCGAGGGGCTGATCGACCACCTGCGTTCGATCGACGGAGTCAAGGTCGCAGCCGTGATTCGTGACCTTGGCGATCGAGGAAGGGCCGCGCGCAAGGTCAGTCTCCGCTCCAGTGCAGGCGAGATCGACGTCTCGGCGATCGCCCGGGTGCATGGGGGAGGCGGGCACAAAAGAGCCGCCGGATTCTCCACCGATCTTGAGTACGAGCAGCTGGCTGAGTTTCTTGCCGGCGAGGTCTCCGCGCAGCTCGGCAGCTGATGGCTGAGACCGGCACCGTTTTGCTCTACGACAAGCCGGCTGGCGTGACCTCGCATGACGTGGTTGCCAAAGTGCGGCGTGAGCGCGGCGCCAAGACCGGCCACGCGGGCACCCTCGACCCCTTCGCGACTGGCTTGTTGCTGATCCTGCTTGGCCCGGCCACCCGCCTGCAGCGATTCCTGGTTGGCTTGCCGAAGACTTATCTGGCGACCGCGCGCCTCGGCTGGTGCTCGAGTACGGGGGACCCGGATGGGGAGCTGACTGAGACCGGCCGCCTCTCGGACTCGCTTGAGTTGCCGACCGGGATCGTGCGCCAGCGGGTGCCGATGACCTCGGCGGTGCGGGTCGGGGGCGAGCGCCTCTACAAGAAGGCCCACCGGGGTGAAGTCGTCGAGACGCCAGCGCGCGACGTCCAGGTGCACCGGGCCGAGCTCCTCTCCAGCGATGGCGAGTACGCCCACTACGAGATCGAGTGCTCGGCCGGAACCTACGTGCGCACGTTGATCGAGACCCTCGAGGACGCTTACTGCTCGGACCTGCGTCGGACCGCCGTCGGCCCCTTCCGGATCGAGGACGCGGGCGAGGAATTCACCGCCGAGCAGGTGGCGCAGCTGGTGCCAGCGGTGGCGGAGGCTTTGCGGTGAGCATCAAGGTCACCTCGCTTCCCGAAGCCGAGCCGCGGCCCCGCAACGTCGCGATCGGCACCTTCGACGGCGTCCACCTCGGCCACCAGGCGGTGATCGAGGGCGCCGACACGGTTCTCACCTTCGATCCGCACCCGCTCGAAGTCCTGCACCCGGCCGCGACCCCGAAGCTGATCATGCCGTTCGGGGTCAAGCGCGACGTGATCGAGGGCCTCGGGGTCGAGGAGTTGGTGGTGATCCCCTTCGACAAAGACTTCGCCCAGCAGAGCGCCGAAGAGTTCATCGACCACGTCCTGGTCGAGAAGCTCGACGCCAAGCAGGTCTCGGTTGGTGAGAACTTCCGCTTCGGCGCCAAAGCCAAAGGCGATCCGGCAATGCTGGAAGCCCACCCGGAGTTTGAGACCCGAGTGGTGCCGTTGATCGAAATAGATGGCGAGACCGTCTCTTCGACTCGGATCCGGGCCCTGGTAGCCGCTGGCGACATGGTCGGCGCTCGCCACTGCTTGGGAGCGCCATTCATGGTCGAGGGGACCGTGGTTCAGGGTGACCAGCGCGGCCGCGAACTCGGCTTTCCGACTGCCAACCTCGTCCCCGACGACCGCCTGGCGATCCCGGGACACGGCGTCTTCGCGGCTTTTGCCAACGGCGTCCCCGCCGCCGTCAACGTCGGCGTTCGGCCGACCTTCGAGAGCGGGAGGGGGGTCCTGATCGAGACCTACCTGATCGACTACGACGGCGACCTCTACGGCACGACCCTGCGGGTTGCCTTCGTCGAGCGCCTGCGCGGCGAGCGCGCCTACCACGAGGTCGACGAGCTGATCGCCCAGATGCACCGCGACGTCGAGGATGCGCGGCGGGCCTGCGCCGAGTTCACCCGAAACTTCTCCGGCTGAGGGGGGTTTGTGCGGCGAATGCGCCGGCTCGTCCTCTCATCTCTGCTCGCCCTGCTCGTCCTCGCCGCCGGCGCGGGACAGGCGTTTGCGGCTAAAGACCTGATCGGGCAAGTGCGGGAATACGAGCTCGCTCCCGGCAGTAGGCCCGAGGCGCTGGTCTCGGGTCCCGACGGCAACCTCTGGTTCGCCGGAATCCGTTATCTCGGCGGCGGCGGCTTTGCCGACTTGGTTGGCAAGGTGACGCCAAGCGGCCAGGTGACCGAATACACGGTCGGCGTCCATCCCGCCAACGTCGGGCTCAGCGATATCGCGGTTGGACCCGACGGCAACCTCTGGTTCACCGAGGGAGGTCGCCCGAAAGTGGGGCGGATCACCAGCGCTGGGCAGATCACCGAGTTCAGCTTGCCGGACCCGGAGGCAAGTCCATCCTCGATCGCCGCTGGCCCCGACGGCAACCTCTGGTTCGCCGAGTGGCGGGGCGGCAAGGCCGGCCGGGTTACGACCAGCGGCGAGATCACCGAATTCCCGCTCCGTGATTCCTCCGGCCTCGCGGCGGGCCCTGATGGCGCCCTCTGGCTGACGGGGGCGACCACGATCTCCCGGCTCGCCACCGATGGCACCAGCAGCTCCTTCCAGCTTCCTCCCTCAATCGAATACCCGGGCGAGATCGTCGCCGGACCCGACGGGGCGCTCTGGTTTGGCCTTCAGAGCCGGTTCGGGGTGGGTTCCGAGCCCGGCCTCGGTCGCATCACGACCGACGGGCAGATCTCCGAGGTCCCGGTCCCGGGCGGCCGCCAGACCTTCGCCCTCTCCAGTGGTCCGTTTGGGAACGTCTGGTACAGCAACGGCGGCGGCCGGATCGGCTGGATCATGCCCGGCGTCGTCACCGGTGACCCCGCTTGCATCAGCTCCTGCCGTTCACCGATCGCCGACCTCGCCGAAGGCCCCGATGGCAAGCTCTGGTTCGCAGCCGGGGTGGAGGGCAACGCGCTCTATTCCACCCCGGGGACGATCGGCACTTACGCGCCGCCGCCCTTGGAAGTGAAGATCCTCGATGACGCCAGCCTGCGCGGCGAGACGCTGCTGTTGCCGGTTCGCTGTCGCTTTACCCCGGCCGGCAGTCGCTGCAAGGGTCGCCTCCAGTTGCAAGGTCCTGGCAAGCCGGCGCAGCGGCGACTCGGGTTGCGGATCGGTCGCGGCCAGCGGCTCGCGCTGCCGCTCTCGGGCGCGGCAAAGCAACAGCTCGCCGAGCGGGGGCGAGTTGTCCTCAGGGCGACCACCAGCGTCGTCGGTGGGCGCCGCGACAGCCGCCGGATCGTGCTGCGCCAACCCTAGGTCTCTGTGCTAGCTTCCAGCGAGCCGTGACCCGCTGGGTGCACGGTTTTTTAGCGATATGAGCCTGACCAAAGAGAAAAAGAGTGAGCTGATCGGCAAGTACGGCCGCGGCGACAAGGACACCGGTTCCGCCGAGGTCCAGGTCGCACTGCTGACCGAGCGGATCAACGAGCTCACCGAGCACCTGCGCACCCACGCGAAGGATCACCACTCGCGCCGCGGACTGCTGATGCTGGTCGGCAAGCGCCGCCGCATGCTGCGCTACCTCGAGCGCACCGACCTCGAGCGTTACCGCGCCCTGGTCAAAGAGCTCGGCCTGCGTCGATGATCGCCGTCGGCGCGCAAGCGCCGGACTTCACCCTTCGTAACCAGGAAGGGGAGAAGGTTTCGCTCTCCGACTTCCGCGGTCGCAAGCTGATGCTGGTGTTCTATCCGGCCGACTTCAGCCCCGTCTGCGGCGACCAGTTCTCGATTTACCAGGAGGTCAAGCCGCAGATCGACGAGACCGGGGTCGAGCTGGTTGGGATCAGCGTCGACAGCGCCTTCGCCCACCGCGCCTTCCAGGAAAAGCTCGGTTTTGAGTTCACCCTGCTCGCCGACTTCGAGCCCAAGGGCGAGGTTTCCCGCGCCTACGGCTCCTACATCGACCGCGTCGGCACCGCTAACCGCACCCTTGTCTTGATCGACGAGGAGGGCAAGGTGGCCTGGACCCACGAAGCGGCCAATCCCGGCGAGTTCCCCGGCGCCAACATCATCTTCGACGCGCTCTCTTAGCGCGATGGCAGACCTAAGTTCCGCTCCGATCCCCGCGGTCGGGTCCGACGACCACGCCGTCGGCGAGGGGGAGGAGGGTTTGGTCGTCTACGCCGATCTCGCCTGTCCGCACTGCGCTGGCTCCTGGCAGCGCCTGCGCCAGCGCCCCGGCCGCCTTGTCTTTCGCCACTTCCCGGTTGCCAGCAAGTACCCGCGCACGCCGGCGCTTCACGCCGCCGCCGAGGCGGCGGGGAGGCAAGGGCGCTTTTTCGAGATGGTCGACTCGCTCTACGCCGACCGCGGCCGGGTAGACGATCCCCACCTCTGGGAGCGAGCGGTGCGGTTTGGGCTTGATCTCGACCGCTTCCAGGCGGATCGCCGCTCGCCGGAGGTCGAGGAGCGGATCAAGCGCGACTTCCAATCCGGCATCCGCGCTGGAGTAGCGGGCACTCCGGCGGTTTTCGATGCCTGTACCCTTGTGCCAGTTAGAGAACGAGAGTTCTGAAAGCGAATGGGTCGCCAACCGGGCGGCCGGAGGTAGACAACTAAATGAGCATGTTTGACGTTACCCGCGTCTCGGCGGACATCGGCGATGGCCAGATTTCCTTCGAGACCGGCAAACTCGCGAAGCAGGCGAGCGGAGCCGTCGTCGTCCGCAGCGGCGACACGATGGTCCTCTGCACCGCCACCGTCGGCAACCTGCGCGACGTGGACTTTCTTCCCCTCACCGTCGACATCGAGGAGCGGATGTACGCCGCGGGCAAAATCCCCGGCTCGTTCTTCCGCCGGGAGGGTAAATCGAGCGAGAAGGCGACCCTCACCGCGCGGATGATCGATCGCCCGATCCGCCCCCTCTTCCCCAAGGGCTGGCATTACGAGACCCAGCTCGTCGCGATTCCGATGTCGGTCGACCAGGTCAACCCCTACGACATCCTCGCCATGAACGGCGCCTCCGCGGCGCTGGCGATCTCGCCGGTTCCGGTTGCCGCCCACGTCGGCGCCGTCCGCATCGGCAAACTCGATGGCGACTTCGTCGTCAACCCCGAGGAGGAGACGCACGAGGAGCTTGAACTCGACCTGATCGTCGCCGGCACCGACGAGGCGATCCTGATGGTCGAGGCTGGCGCCACCGGCGTCACCGAGGCCGAGATCCTCGACGCCCTCGACATCGCCCACGCCGAGATCAAGAAGCTCTGCGCCGCGATGGAGGAGCTGCAGCAGAAGGTCGGCAAAGAGAAGCTGGAGATCGAGGCACCGGAGATCGACGAGAGTCTGCTCGCCGAGATCCGCGGATCCCACGGCCAGGCCCTGGTTGACGCGATCGCCACCGAAGGCAAGCTCGAGCGCTACGAGGCGATCGACAAAGTCAAGGACGAGGTCGTCGGCAAGTACGCGCTCGCCGACGACGACGGCGAGGTCGACGACGACCGCGTCGCTGAGGTCAAGGCCGCCTTCGGCGCGATCGAGAAGGACACGATCCGCAAGGCGATCGCCGTTGACAAGAAGCGCCCCGACGGTCGCGCCCAGGATGAGATCCGGCCGATCGAGTGCGAGGTCGACATCTCCCCGCGCGTCCACGGCTCGGCGCTGTTCACCCGCGGAGAGACCCAGATTCTCTCCAACGTCGCCCTCGGGACGACGCGGATGGACATGCGAATCGACACCCTCGGCCTGCAGACCACGAAACGGTTCTGGCACCACTACAACTTCCCGCCCTTCTCGGTCGGGGAGGCTGGCTTCATGCGCGGCCCGAAGCGCCGCGATATCGGCCACGGTGCTCTCGCTGAGCGCGCCCTGGTGGCGACGATCCCGGACGAAGAGTCGTTCCCGTACGTGATCCGGGCGGTCTCCGAGACGCTCGAGTCCAACGGCTCGTCTTCGATGGGTTCGGTCTGCGCCTCCTCGATGGCGTTGCAGGCGGCCGGTGTTCCGGTCACCGCTCCCGTCGCCGGAGTGGCGATGGGGCTGATCAAGGAGGGCGACGACTACATCGTCCTCACCGACATCGCCGGCGTCGAGGACCACCTCGGCGACATGGACTTCAAGGTCGCCGGTACCGCCGAGGGCATCACCGCCCTGCAGATGGACATCAAGATCACCGGCGTCACCTTCGAGATCCTCGAGGACGCGCTGGAGCAGGCGCTGAAGGGCCGTCAGTTCATCCTCGGCAAGATGGCCGAGGCGATCGACGGGCCGCGGGAGAAGCTCTCCCAGCACGCGCCGGCGATCGAGTCGATCAAGATCGATCCGGAGAAGATCGGAGCGGTCATCGGCAAAGGCGGCGAAACGATCCGCGCCCTCTGCGAGGAGTTCGAAGCGGAGATCGACGTCGAGGACGACGGCACGGTGCGGATCTACGCGCCGACCGGCGAACTGGTCGACGCCTGCGTCGCCCGCATCAACTCGATGACCAAGGAGGCCGAGATCGGCGACCGCTACGACGCGGCCAAAGTCGTGAAGACGACCACCTTCGGCGCCTTCGTCGAGCTGGTCAAGGGCACCGATGGCCTGCTTCACATCTCCAATGTGAAGCCGGGCGAGCGGGTTGACTCGGTCGACGATGTCCTCAAAGCGGGCGAGGAAATTGACGTCACCGTGGTCGAGGTCGACAAGGAGCGCGGCCGAATCGGTCTGCGCCTCTCTGACGATCCCTCGATCGCCGGCAAATCACCGGAGGAGCTGGCAGCGGTCGGCTCCGGCGGTGACGGCGGCCGGCGCAACGGCGGCGATCGCGGTCGGAGCGGTGGCGACCGTGGGCGCGGCGGAGATCGCGGCGGTCGGCGGCGCGAACGCGAGCGGCGCGACTAATTGAGCGCCAAGCTCACTGAGCTGGACTCGGGCGTCCGGGTCGTAACCGAGGAGGTTCCCTCGGTTCGGTCCGTGGCGCTCGGGCTCTGGGTCCGCACCGGCTCCAGGAACGAGACCCCGGCTCAGGCTGGGGTCTCGCACTTTCTCGAGCACCTGCTGTTCAAGGGAACGGCGCGCTACTCGGCGATTGAGATCTCCGAGCGCTTCGACGGGCTCGGGGCAGCGGTCAACGCGGCCACCGGCAAGGAGACGACGCACCTGCACGCCCGCTTCCTTGATGAGCACACCGAGGCGGTCTTCGACCTACTGGCGGAGATGCTGCTGGCGCCAACGTACCCGGACATCGACTCCGAGCGCCAGGTGGTGCTGGAGGAGATCGCGATGTACGACGACGAGCCGCAGGATCGCGTCCACGACGTCCTTGCCGAGGCGGTCTTTGGCGAGCATCCGTTGGGCCGGCGGGTGCTGGGTGAACCCGAGGTAATCGCCTCCGTCCCGGTTCCAGACATCGAGGACTACCGCAGCTCCCACTACGTGGCGCCGCAGATCGTCGTCGGTGCCGCCGGGCACCTTGATCACGAGCGGATCGTCGAGCTGGCGAAGCGGTTGGTCAATCCGCCCGCTGAGGGCAACGGGGCGATTTCCGACACCGGCCTCAACGGCGGCTCCCGCCTCTGCTTCCTCAGCAAGGAGACCGAGCAATACCACATCTGCTTTGGGGCTCCGGGGCTGAAGCGCGACGACCAGCGGCGCTATCCACTTGCCGTCCTCGACGCGATCTTTGGCGGTTCGACCTCGTCCCGCCTCTTCCGCGAGGTGCGCGAGAAGCGTGGTCTGGCCTACTCGGTCGGCTCTTACAACGAGCAGTTCACCGACCAGGGACTGGTCGCTACCTACGTTGGCACCCGCGAGGACAACGTTGAGGAGGCCTGCTCGATTATCGGCGCCGAGCTCGCGCGCCTGCGCTCGGAGCCGGTCTCCGAGGAGGAGCTGACGCGGGCGAAGGAGAGCGTCAAGGGCCGGCTGGTCCTCAGTTCCGAGTCGACCGCGGCGCGGATGACGCGAATTTCCCGCGCGACCCTCTTTGGTCTTCCGATCGAAAGCCTCGATGAGATGTTGGCCAAGGTCGACGCGATCAAGGTCGACGACCTGACCGAGCTGGCGCAGGAGCTCTACGGGGCCGATCGCCTCTCCGCCGCTTGCGTCGGGGCCGACGAAGACCGTTTCCGCAAGGCGCTGGCGCCGGTCAGCGAAGCCCTCGTCGCCGCATGACCCGAGTCGCCGTCGCCGGCGCCGCCGGGAAAATGGGCCAGGCCGTCTGCGAGGCGGTCGAAGAGGCCGATGGCCTCGAGCTGACCGGGCGCGCAGACCCCGCGCTCGGGACCGAGCTGAGCGAGGTGCTGCCGGATGCGGATGTGGTCGTCGACTTCACCGTCCCGGATACGGCGCTGGCAAACGTGCGCGCCTGTCTCGAGGCGGGCGTTCACGCAGTCGTCGGCACCACCGGCTTCGATCTCGGCGCCGCCCGTGAGGCAGCCGAGGCGAGCCAGGCAAACTGCTTCGTCGCCCCCAACTTCGCGATCGGGGCGGTGCTGCTGATGGAGGTCTCGCAGACGATCGCCAAGCACATGCCCGAGTGCGAGATCGTCGAGTTGCATCACGACAAAAAGCTCGACGCCCCCTCGGGGACGGCGAAGCGGACCCAAGAGCTGATCGACGCGGCGGGTGGCAACGTCCACCAGCCGATCCACTCCGTCCGTCTCCCCGGCCTGGTCGCGCACCAGGAAGTGATCTTCGGCGGCGTGGGGCAGACCCTCGCGATCCGCCACGACTCGATCGACCGCCGCTCCTTCATGCCCGGCGTCGTCCTCGCCTGCCGCAAGGTATCGGGCTTGTCCGACCGTTTCACGGTCGGGCTCGAGAAGCTGCTCTAGATAAAGAATCTAGACAAAGAAAAGGGCGCGACCGAAGCCGCGCCCTTTTCATACCGCAGGTCAAATGGGGTTAGCCCATATTGACGGCGTACATCGAGACTGCACAGTCGGCGCCGAAGCTGCGCACCGAGTTGATGACTTCTCCGCTGAGGATGGTTTTGCCATCGCCAGAGGATGCGGCGAAACCGGTGTAGTAGCCGCCGTAGCCGTAAACGGCCCAGTAAGGCGTGCTGCTGCTGCTTTCGTCGTAGCCGACCGTGGACTGTTCGCCCGGTTCCCAGTCGGATTCGTAGTATTCCTCTTCGTAGCTGGAAATGTTCGATTTCGGCTGGCTGGTCGTGGCGTACGATTCAACTTCGTACGTGCCAGCGTTATCGGTGCATTTGGTGAAGAACGTGATCGGGCCGACGGCAAGGATCTGCACCGTCTGACCAACCGAGAGCTTCACCAGCCCGGTGGAATGGAAGCGACTGAAGTTGGTCGCATTGACCGCATTGGTCGCGTTATCGGCGTTGGTCGCGAAGGGAACAGTCCCCAACGTCGACTCTTTGATTTTGGCCCCGGTTACGGCCTCTTTCTTGATCTTCGCCGTCGTGACCGCATTCTTCTTGATCTTGCCGGTCGTGATCGCGTTGGCCTTGATTTCCTTCGTGCCGATCTTCTTGGCAGCGTAGGCGGAGCCACCGAGAGCGGCAAACAGCGCAATCAGGGCCACGATCATGGCCGGGGATGGGCGCTTGGCCCATGCTTTTGACATCACTTCTCCTCTGAATCGGGTCGCGTACTGCGACCGGTTAGGAACATTCGCGGAGATAGCCTATGAGTTCCTTCGGAGGTCTGGACGAGGCACTTACCGAGAATTCACGGTGCTTGCCTGTTATTCGAGCCAGGGCAAACGATTAAAAGCCTCGTCGCCCGTGGGGGGCTGCCGCGCTAGGCTCCCCGTAATGAAGGAGATTAAGGGCGTGATCACCGCGATGGCGACGCCGTTCGCCGAGAGCGGTTCCGTGGACCACGACGCGGCGCGGCGCTTGGCTGCGCATCTTTTCGAGCACGGCTCGCACGGGTTGGTAATCGCCGGCACTACCGGCGAGTGCCCGACCCTGACCGACGGCGAGGAGATCGAGCTGCTGCAAGCGGTGCGCGCTGAGGTTGGGGACGAGCCGCTCCTCGTCTGCGGCACCGGGACCAATGACACCCGCCACTCCTGCGAACTGACGAAGATGGCGGCTGATGCCGGTGCCGATGCATCGCTGGTCGTCGTGCCCTACTACAACAAGCCGAATGAGGCCGGGATCCGGGCTCATTTCGAGACGGTTGCCGCGGCTGTCCCCGAGCTGCCGATGGTGATGTACAACATCCCGTCGCGGGTGATCATCAACGCCGACCCCGAGCTGCTGCGAGAGCTGGGCCAGGTCGACAACATCGTCGCGGTCAAGCAGGCCAACGATGCCGAGCTCGGCCCGATCGACGGGCTCACGGTGCTGGCCGGCAATGACAACACCTTCCTCCGCGTCCTCGAGTTTGGCGGTGGGGGCGGCATCACCGTCGCCTCGCACCTCGTCGGTGACCGGATGCGAGAGATGTGGGAGGCGGCGCAGAGCGGCGACCTCGAGCGGGCGCGGCAGATCGATGCCGAGATCACGCCCGTTTACGAGGCGACCTCCGTCACCACCAACCCGATTCCGCTGAAGGCGGCCCTGGAGATGCTGGGGCTGTGCGCGGACCGACTTCGACTTCCCCTGGTGTCCGCCGACGCTGAGCAGAGGGCCGCCATCAAGGCCGGTCTCGACGCCGCCGGTGTCGCCGTTGCCAGTTAGACACGACTTAAGAGAGAGTGAGTAACTAGTGCCAAGCAAACTTCGAGTGCTGCCTTTGGGCGGCCTTGGCGAGATCGGCAAGAACATGACCGTGATCGAGTACGACGGCCGCATCGTCGTCGTCGACACCGGCCTGATGTTCCCGACCGCTGAGATGCACGGGATCGACCTCGTGCTGCCGGACTTCTCCTACCTGCGCGACCGCGCCGACGACATCGAGGCGATCGTCCTCACCCACGGCCACGAGGACCACGTCGGGGCGCTGCCCTACGTCCTGCGAGAGATCGGCACGCCGCCGGTGGTGTACGGCGGGCTGCTGACGATCGGGATGGTGCGATCGAAGCTCGACGAGCACAAGCTCGGCGAATCGACGCCCCTCCAGGAGCTGCCGCCGGGAGAGAAGGTCAAGCGTGGACCGTTTGAGATCGAGCTGATCCACCTCGCCCACTCAATCCCCGACATGCGGGGGGTGCTGCTGAAGACCGAGGTTGGCTCGGTCCTGATGACCGGCGACTACAAGTTCGATCAGACCCCGGTCGACGGGCGGCCGGCGGACGTTTCGCGACTGGCCGAACTCGGCAAGGAAGGGCTGACCTTGCTCTGCGGCGACTCGACCAACGCCGACCGCCCAGGGGTGGCACCCTCGGAGTCAGCGGTCGGACCGGCGCTGCTGCAGCAGTTCTCCCGCTGTAAGGGCCGGATCATCGTCACCTCGTTTGCCTCCAACATCCACCGCGTGCAGCAGGTGATCGACGCCGCCGACCGGCTCGATCGCAAGGTGGCGCTGGTTGGCCGTTCGATGCGCAAGAACTTCAACATCGCCTCCAACCTCGGGCTGGCAAAAGCGCCCGACGGGATCTTCATCCAGCCGCGGGAGATCGAGGACTTCCCCGACGAGAAAGTCGTGGTGATCTCAACCGGGAGCCAGGGGGAGCCGCTCTCGGCGCTGCGGCGGATGGCCAACAACGACCACCGCGACGTGCGCTTGCACTCCGGCGACACCGTCGTCTTCTCGGCGACCCCAGTCCCCGGCAACGAGCGCGCGGTGAACGAGACGATTGACCGCATCTACGAGATCGGCGCCACGGTGATCACCGCAAAAGACGCGCCAATCCACGCCTCCGGCCATGGCTGGCAGGAGGAGCTGAAGCTAATGCTGAATCTGACCCAGCCCAAATACGTGCTGCCGGTCCACGGCGATCACAAGCGCCTGCGGCTGCACGCCGAGCTGGCGGAAGCGGTGGGGATCGATCGCGACCGCATCTTCCAGGGCCGCAACGGGGTGCCGTTGGAGCTTGATGCCGACGGTGCCAGCTTCGGGGAGGACATCCACGCCGGCGTTATCTACGTCGACGGGGTCAACATCGGCGAGCCCGATGACGCCGCCCTTCGCGATCGCCGCGAGATCTCCGCCGATGGAATCTTCATCGTCGTCACCACCATTTCCAGCGACGACGGCAGCGTTGTCGCCGACCCCGAGGTGATCTTCCGCGGCGTCGCCTTCCTCGAGGAGGCCGACGGCCTGGTCGAGGACCTCAAGGACTTGGTCGAAGACCAGCTCGAAGACTCGGCCGAGGCGGGTAAACGCGAGAGCCACCTGGTCGAGGAAGACCTCCACGATGCGATCGGCAAGTTCGTCTGGCAGCGCCTCCGCCGCCGACCGATGGTCCTGCCGGTCGTGATCGAGGTCTGAATTTTTTCTCGCAAGCTGCTAGCGGACCACTTGCCCCGCTGAGTACTCCTCGGTACCAATGACTGGATGGCTGAGAGCGAGCTGCATCGCGATCTCAAGCAGGTCATAGCCCGGGCGTTCGGGGATTCGGGTTGGGAGGCCAGGCAAGAGGTCGCCTTGCCCGGTGGTTCGCGAATCGATGTACTGGGAGAGCAGGGGGATGAGCGCTGGGCGGTCGAAGTGCAGCTCAGCGAGCAGCATTGGAGAAAGACCGCGGAGCGGACGCTGAGGCTCGCCGACGACGGGGTCCGGGCCGTGTGGTTACTCGCCTGGCCCTTTCGATACTTGGAAGATTTCCCTGATTTGCCAGCCTTCACGCTGGCGCGCCCAGGGGATTGGTGGCACTCCACGCCCCGGCAGTCCTCATCTGCGTGGCGAAAAGAGCGTAAAGACGCCACCCGCTCAGAGGTCGTCCTCGGTTCCAATCATTTTCCGATTGCTGCCTGGCTCCCGGCGTTTCTCGAAGGCCGGATTCGGCACTGCGACGAATCCGTGTCGTTCAATCCCGCGGCCGGGGGTGAGCTTCTTATTGCGACCGGTCGCTGTTTCGAGTGCGGACGGACCGCTTGCTGTCTGTTGGTCAAAAGTCGGCTGCGCAGTCGCTGCGGCGTCGTCTCTCGGTCCTGGCTCGGGGGAGACCTGGAGGAGGCGATCGTCTGGTTGCTCCGCGATCTTGGAGAGCCCATCGATGTGGTCGGGGCATTTGAGGATGACTGGCTCGAGTGGCCGGGAAAATGCCGCTCCTGCCTTCGGGGAAGCGACGTCCCTGTGATGAAGAGGCTTGAACCGATCGGCCCGGTCCGACCGGTTCGGCTTCCCCGGCGATACGAGATCAAGGTCAGAGAAGAATTGAGCTGGGGCATCCCCCGTCACTGGTGTCTCGACGCTGAACGGGGCCTATGTCAGGACCTCCGCGAGCACGATCAGGAGCAGGCGCGTGTTGCCGAGAGACTTGCCAAATGGGTGGGTGAGCGATACCCGGTTGCGGAAGAAGTGGCGGTCTTGGGCGAATCCCCCGTGCCCGACTTTCACCACAGGCTCGCGATCGAGAGGGCCCAAGGGCCCCCGGTTCACTTGTACTGCCTTGGGGGACCGGCGGGCTCATTTTTCTTGCCGGTTCAGGATCACGCGAGCCGATCCAAGGGTGTGGAATCAGTCTGGCTCGCCCCTGGGCTCGACCGCGTCGACCAGTTGCCCCAAAGGTTGAGCAACCGTGTGGTTACTGCGAGGCTTGGCTCCAGCGGCGTCGAGATCGATGAGAGGAAGCTCAGGCAGTTGCTCGGCGGCGAGGAACCCCGTCAGCTGGAGCTTGGAGTATGAAAAAAGCCCGCCGGAGCAAAATCTGGGGAGAACGCTCCGACGGGCAATGTGTCTCGTCCGCAACAGAATCTAGGAGGTACCTCTAAAGGGCCTTTAAAGGTTTCGTGGCAGGGGTGGAGTCCCTGTCGGCGAGCGGAATGCGGGCCACGAAGAGGGCGCCGCCGCTCTTCGATTCGGCCGCCTCGACGCTGCCATCGTGCGACTCCGCCACGGCGCTGACGATCGCCAGTCCGAGTCCGGTGCCGGTCCCCCGCGCGGTATCGGCCGGCCCTTGGCCGCGGACGAAGCGATCGAAGATGTTGGTGCGCGCCTCGGCGGGGATCCCGGGGCCGTCGTCGGCGACTTCGACCACGGCGGCGCCGTCGCGTTCGCTCAGAGTTAGCTCTACGCAGGAGCCGGCGGGGGTATGGCGGATCGCGTTGTCGAGCAGGTTGAGGACCATGCGGTGCAGCTCATCGCGGCTGCCTTCTACCCGCAGCGGCCGCTCGTTGTCGATCAGGAGTTGCCGGTCGCCCATCAGCGGCGCCGCCTCGGCGGCGGCATCGCCCGCGATCTCGGCGAGGTCGACGCGGTGGTGGGCGTTGAGCCGGCCGGCGTCGGCGCGGGCCAGCAGCAGCAGGTCGCCGACCAGCCGTCCCATCCGTTTTGAGGAGCGCAACGCCGAGTCGACGATCTCGCGGTCCTCGGCCTGGTCCTCATTGTCGAGCGAGGCCTGCAGCAGTTCGAGGTTGGCGAGGACAGAGGTCAACGGCGTCCGCAGCTCGTGCGAGGCATCGGCGACGAACTCGCGCTGTTTCTGCATCGCCGCCTCGCGTTCGGTCCGCGCCGCGTCCAGAGCCCGCAGCATCTCCTCCAGGGTCCGCGCCAGCTTCCCGACCTCATCGTCGACGGTTGGTTCGGGCATCCGCTGCGAGGGGTCGCGGGTAGTGGCGATCTCCTGGGCGGTCTCGGTCAAGGAGGCGATCGGCCGCATTGCCCGCCGCGCGATCGCCACCCCGGCGAAGACAGCCAGCAGGGTGCCGCCGAGTATGCCGGCGACGATCAGCAGCCAGACCCGGCCGATCGTCTCGTTGACGTGGTCGAGGCTGCGCCCGTACTGGACGAAGCCGGTGACAGAGCCGTTTTCGTTGAGGATCACCTCGGTGGCGACGCGCATCCCATGGAAGTCGCTCAACCCCTTCTGCACCGGGCCGAGGGGGACAGCGTTGGTATTTGAGCTGACCAAGTTCCCTTCGACGTCGTAGATGCGGGCCGAGGCGTCGTCGGGGAGGACGAAGGCGTTCAGCTGCGGGACTTCCCTGGCTTCCGGCTCGCCGAAGGCCGGGTAGACGATCTGCGTCTGACCGGCGAGGATCTTGACCGCGCTGGTCACCTCGGCGTTGAAGTCGTCGCGGATCCGTTCGGTTGCGATCTTTCCGATCAGGCCACCGAAGAGGAGCAGGATCGCCAGGGTCAGGCCGGAGGAGACGAGCGCCAGGCGCCAGCGCACCGGCCAGGAGTTGGGGTCAAATCGGCGCAAGCGCGACCGCACGTCAGGCCTTGAGGACGTAGCCGGCTCCACGTTTGGTGTGCAGCAGCCGGCCCTCGCCACCTTCCTCGAGCTTGCGGCGAAGGTTGGAGATGAAGACGTCGATCGTGTTGGTGGCCGCCATTGGGTCATAGCCCCAGACCTCGTCGAGCAGGCGCTCGCGGGAGACGACCAGGCGCTCGTTTCGCATCAGGAACTCAAGCAACTCGAACTCGCGGTTGGTCAGCTCGATCTCACGCTCACCCCGCCGCACCTCGCGCCGGTCGGGATTCAAGGTCAGGTCGGCGACCTCAATCGAGGCCGATCCGCGCGGGGGACGGCGCCGCAGCAGCGCCCGGATCCGGGCCAGCAGCTCCTGGCGCTCGAACGGCTTCACCAGGTAGTCGTCGGCGCCGCTGTCGAGCCCGGTGACCCGGTCCTCGGTCTCCGCCCGGGCGGTCAACATCAGGATCGGGACGTCCCCGTCGCTACGCAGGCGGCGACAGACCTCGACCCCGTCCATCCCCGGCAGTCCGAGATCAAGCACGACCAGGTCGGGGACGAAGCCGGCGGCGATGTCGAGTGCCTCGAAGCCGTCGGCGGAAGTTCGGACCTCATAGCCCTCATTGCGCAGGGAGCGCCGCAGGACGTCGGCGATGTCGACGTCGTCCTCGACGATCAACACCCGACCGCCTATTTGGTCCGCTTCGGAGAGCACGAAATCGATGGTAGCCGGCGAAATCGCCGCTAGGCGCGACTTTTAGGGCGAATTTAGCTCGCAGGGGAGCGGGCGCCGATGTCGAACGGGGGACCATGTTCGTGCGTAAGAAGCGCGCCGGCTCGGCGCGACGGGGGAAAGCGGCTGCCAAACGCAAACCGAAAGCGAAAGCCGGGAAGCGTGGCCTGCATCTGCCCGCCGGCCTCGAGCAGCGCCACCTCGACTTGATCGCCCTCTTTCTCGTCGCCTTCGGCGTTTACCTGGTCTTCGTCCTCTTTTTCGGTTGGGAGGGAGGCAAGGTCGGCTACGGCACCGAAACGGCGTTGACCTATCTCTTCGGCCAGGTCGGCGCCCGGATCTTCACCGTGCTGTTGCTGGCGGCGGGCGGGATGCTGCTGACCGGGACTTCGGTTTCCTCGCTGGCCCGCGGGATCGGACGAGGGCTGCGGGGGGTCTTCCGTGGCCTCTTCGCCGGCGGCGACGCCGCCGCCCGGACCGTCGCCAAGACCCATGCCGACTGGCGCGAGCACCGCGAGGCCCGGGCCGAGGCGGCAACGCTCGCCGGGGCGACCGACGTGATGAGCAGCTACCCCGAGGACGATGAAGACTTCGAACCGACCGTGGCGCTGGCCGAGGAGGACGACTTCGACGCCCAGATCTTCGACGCGGACGCCGATGCCGAGACCGAGACCCATGTGCTTCCGGCGGACGATGCCGAGGAGGAGTCCGATGCCGGGGTTGAGTTGCAGAACTACGACTCCGAGGATGCGGTCGCGGTGGTTGATCCCGGCGATCGGGCGCACGCCGGGCTGACCCCGATGGGTTCCAAGCGCGGGGTGACGATGTCGGAGGAGATCGATTACCGGCCGCCGCCCGGAAAGCTGCTGGAGCGCGGTAAAGGAGACAAAGGCCCGGATCCGCGCGACCAGGAAGCCGTCGGCCGCAAGCTGGTTGAGACGCTCGGTCACTTTGGGGTCGAGGCGAAGATCGTCGGCGTCGTCAGCGGCCCGCACGTCTCCCGCTTCGAGTTGCGCCTTGCGCCCGGAACCAAAGTTAAGAAAGTCACCGAGCTGGCCAACGACATCGCCTACGCGCTGGCTTCAACCGACATCCGCATCCTCGCTCCGATCCCCGGCAAGCAGGCGGTAGGGGTTGAGGTTCCCAACCGCACCCGGAAGATGGTCCGCCTCGGCGACATCTACGCCGGCCGCCCGGAGAAGACTTCACCGTTGGTCGCCTGGCTCGGCAAGGGGATCGACGGCAACGCCGTCTGGACCGATATCGCGAAGATGCCGCACGTCCTCGTCGCCGGCACCACCGGCTCGGGCAAGAGCGGCTGCGTCAACGCGATCCTCTCCTCGATCCTGATGCAGGCCTCGCCCAACGAAGTCCGCCTGGTGCTCGTCGACCCCAAGCAGGTCGAGCTCAACCACTACGAGAACGTCCCCCACCTGCTGACCCCGGTGGTGACCTCGCCGCGGCTCGCCGCCAACGTCCTCTCCAACCTGATCGGGGAGATGGAGAGCCGCTACGGGATCATGAGCGAGGCCCGCGCCCGCAACCTGGTCGAGCTGAACCGGGTCCGCAAGAAGCGGGGCGAGGCACCGCTACCGCAC
>DATDLJ010000033.1:0-3543 GCA_036519395.1 Solirubrobacterales bacterium
TTTGGGTTGCAGCCCGGGGATTCGATTGAGCGAATGATCTTTGGGACATACCACCCGAGCCGGCGAACTGGGAAGCAACCGCCGCGCCGCGTGCCAGCATCGACTCCTGCTGTAGCCATTCGACGTAGCCTCGATCTATAGCGCTGCCGCTCACAACCAGCTCTCCCCGTTCTCCAACTAGCCACGTGGTTCTGCTAGCCCACTCGACGTTCAATGGACTCGCCGATTACCAGGCTCAGGCCCACCCCGCACCAGACCAGCATCCAATTCTGTCGCATCTGCTCCGTCGTTAGACCGACTTCGGATCTATTGAGGGGCGCGCAAGGGCAATCCACTCCGCCCCCATAGCCCAAGACTGAAGACGCTTCGGTTTGGGGGGCGTGACGTGGGTCGTCGATACTCAGGACTTTGCGAGATAGCCGCGCCGCGTCATCTCGTACGTGGCCAGCACCTCGACCAGAAAGTCGCCGGCAGTGGCGGTCAAGCCGTCGAGCTCCTCGGGGCTGCCGGTGCCGAGGACTTCGCGGAGGACGTCATGGTGCACTTGCACAAGATCAAGAATGGTTAGTCCGTCCACGACGGCGGACCGGCCGATCTGGTAGCCGGCATCAAGCGCAGCCTCATCCCGGTTCGGGAGATACCGCAAAAAGGCCGCCCGGTAGTTGCGGCGTAGGCGCTCTAGGGCGTTCACGGGCGGAAGTGTGGTTCGGTGCCGTCCGGCGCAGGCAGGCTATGCGTTCCGCCGAGGTAGGCCAGGCCTTCTTCGAGGTCGAGTGCGGTGTGTACGGTGCCGGTACCCAGACCAAGGGCGACCATTGAGAAGGCGACGTCCGGCTGGATGCCGACGATCACGGTTTCGGCCCCGCGCAGTCGCGCCATCTCGGCGAGAGTACGGAGCGTCCGCGCACCAAAGGAATCGAGAACATCCAGAGCAGCCACGTCGATGATCACGCCGCGGGCGCGATCCCGGCCTATCTGCTCGATCAAATTCCGCTGGAATCGCACCATCTCGGAGTCATCGAGGGCGGTGTGAATTGACGCGATCAGGTTGTCGCCCTGTCGCAAAATCGAGACCAGCCCCGGCCCTTCGTCCACTATCCGCCTGTTCCGTCCTGCTCGGAGTTGTAACCGAGCAAGCGCTCGGCTTCTTCGAGACCGCCCTGCAGATCACCGATCGTGTGCATCTTGCTGAGGTCGACGCCGATCGTCACCAGCGTCTGGGCAATCTTCGGTGACAGCCCGGTAATGATGACGCTGGCGCCCATCAGACGTGACGCATCCACGGTCCGCACAAGGTGATTGGCTACTGCCTCGTCGACCTCCGGCGCCCCGGTGACGTCGATCACCACCACCCTCGCCCGGTGAGTGCGGATACCGGTCAGCAACTGCTCGGTCAGCTGACGCGCGCGTTCGGTGTCGAGGATTCCGATGATTGGCAGGATCAGCAGCTGCTCCCGGACAGGCAGGACCGGCGTGGACAGCTCACGGATGGAGTCCTGCTGCTGTCGAATGATCCGTTCCCGTTCCTCCACAAAACTGACGGCCACGGTGTTGGCGATCCGGTTCGCCGCGGGCTCGTAAGCATCGAGTACCCGGTTCAGGAAATCGAAGTCTCTTTGGTACTTCTCGAACAGCGATCGGGCGAGTACGTCGCGTAGCAGCAGCACGATGCTGACGACCTCGTGCGTCTCGACGCCGCGGGGAATGATGCGCTCGGAGAGATCGCGGGCATAATCCTGCAGGGCTTCCACGCTGCCCGTTTCGAGGACCTCGACGTAGTTATCGTAGACCGAGGTCGTTTCGTCGGTCGTCTCCTGCGGCGTCATCGCTTCGAGGAGGTGGGCCCTGTGGATCCGGTTCGCCCACTCTTCACGTAGCCGGCTGCGATGCTCACGCAGGTGCGCGACCAGCTGGGGTAGCAGTTCGTCCTCGTCTACGCGATCGATGGCAGGGGAAGCATCCGCTAAACGCTCAGCCGTGGGTGAATCCTGGGTCATGGTCATCCTTCCGTTCGCCACTTGGTCATCGTCACGGTCGTGCCAACGTTGATCTCAGATGTGAGCGTGAACTCATCCATCAGGCGGCGGGCACCGGGCAGGCCCAGCCCCAGACCGTTGTAGGTGCTGTAGCCGTCCGCGAGCGCCTGGTCGATGTCCGGAATGCCAGGCCCACTATCCCGGGCAACAATCCGGATACCCGGCCGCGGCTGGTCTACGAGCTCGATGTACACCTGGCCCTTGGCGGCGAAGCGCACAATGTTCCGAGCTATCTCCGACACGGCAGTTGCGATCAGGGTCAGGTCGGTCCGCGAGAAGTCGAGCCTGGTTGCCAGCTCCCGTGCGCTCTTCCTGGCCCGCACTACATCGGCATCGTGCTGGATGCGAATCGTGATCTCGTTCTCGCCTTCCGGCCGTCGTTCGAGAAGCGGCTCGCTGAGCTTGGCACACAACTCACACTCCAAGACATGCCGGGCGGCATCGACCTCGCGCTGACGACGCCGATCGCCCCCCGATATGGCATACAGCACGGGACGGCAACGATCGGTCGGCGGTTCGGCGTCGTGCAGAGCCAGCAAATACTCCACCCGCATACGGGCCCGCGTCCGGTTGAGCTGGGCCGCCACGGCGCCGGCTGTCGTATTGAGTTCAGTCGCTAGGGATCTCATGTCCTGCCCGGACACCTCATGGGCCAGCAGCGTCTGTTGCTCCCGTTCAGAAAGATGCTCGAGCGCAGCGGAGACCGCCGCGCGCTCCTCTTCTTTGAGGAGTCGCTCATCCGGAGCGTCGACCTGGTCTATCCCCACTACGCGGTGCTGGTTTCGCCGCTGGGTGTCCTGCGACCGCCACATCGAAGCGATCACGTGCCGCGCCGTCGTAATGGCGTACGGCTCAAGCATCCCCGGCTCGATGCGGTTTGCGGCAGCCAGCACCTTGACGAGCGTCTCTTGGACCAGATCCTCAGCAGCCGCTTCATTTCCCACCCGAGAGAAGACGATCCGCCGCAGCATCGGCAACAGCGACGCGACATCGGGCGCGGCGTCCGAGTCCGGCCGAGCTCCATCGAGCTCCGCACCCTCCATGACTGGAACACTACGCCCGATCACCCGAGCGGTATTCGCTGTAAACATCGGCACAGGCCTGCAGCATGCGATTCATATACCTCGGCGGGTCGGGCACTCGGGCAGAACTTGTGAATGGTGCTCGATTGGCACGTCGGTCGGCCGGGCGGTGGACCACCTCTGCATTCAACCTCGAAACCATCCTGGATCGCCGGGCGCGCGCTCGAGTCCGCATTCATCAAACCTGGGTTTACCAGTCGTAGGAACGCGATCGCCACCTTGACACTCGTCTCCTAACCGTTATGGCACGCGCTGCCCGTCCGACAGGCCCTGCGGATGCTCGACCAAGCCGTCACCGACTACATCGATGCCTGGATCGCCGCCTGAAAGTCGGCTCAAGTGTCAACCCTCGAGCGACCAAGGATCGCAAGTCCATCAGTTCCTTGCATACTCCTGCGCCCCTCGAGTTCTGACGGGGCGCTAAC
>DATDLJ010000034.1:0-84899 GCA_036519395.1 Solirubrobacterales bacterium
GGCGTTGCCGGTGCCGGCGGCAACGTCGAGGACGCGCTGGCCGGCGCCGATCCCGGCGAACTCGACCAGCCGCGGGCCGAGCGGGGTGAGGAAGGTCTCGACCATCGAGGGGTAGTCGCCGGAGGCCCACATCTTGCGGTGTTTCTGTCGCAGCTCCGGGCTCGGGCCCTGGGTGCCGCTGTCAGTGTTGGTGGTCGCGCTCACTGCTTCTCATCTCCTTTGGATCGGTTGATGATCCCTTTCTACGCCTGCCCCACGGGCCGTTCAACTTCAAGATCTGCAGTTAGGCGCGTAGACTCGCTGCAGAGCCAGATGCCGGAGAGCTACGGACAGTTCTGCCCTGTCGCCCAGGCGGCTGAGGTCTTGACCGAGCGCTGGACCCTGCTTGTCCTCCGCGAGCTGCTGATGGGCAGCACCCGCTTCAACGAGATTCAACGCGGAGTGCCGCGGATGTCCTCCTCGCTGCTGAGCAAACGGCTGCGTGAGCTGGAGCGTTCGGACCTGCTGACGCGGGAGCCGCTGCAGGGGGAGCGGGGCTACTCGTACCGCCTCACCCCGGCCGGCGAGGCGTTGGGCCCGCTGGTCGTCTCGCTTGGAACCTGGAGTCGCGACTGGCTGAAGCGCGAGATCAGCGCCGAGGAGGCTGATCCGGCGCTCTTGATGTGGGACCTGCGGCGCAGCGTGCGCCTCGATCGGCTACCGCAGGAGAGGGTGGGGGTCTTCTTCCGTTTCCGCGACGCCGAAGAGGGAAAGCGCGCCTGGTGGCTGGTCGCGGAGGAGGCGAACGCCGACCTCTGCTTCTCCGATCCCGGCTTCGGGATCGACCTCCAGGTCGACGCCGAGACGCAGGCGATGGCCGAGGTCTGGGTCGGCCAGCAGGAGCTGGGGGCGGCGATGCGCTCGAAGAAGGTCCGCGTGACCGGTCCCGAGCACCTGGTCAGGAGCCTGCCCGAGTGGCTCGGACTCAGCACCTTCGCCTACCCCGATCCCGCCGCCGAGCTGGCAGCGCGGCAGCAGCCCGCCTGAGCGCAACCGCGACGGCCGTTCCGGATCTGCCCCGGGCGGGTAGTCGATGGAGGAGTCGGTAAGCGACTTTTTCTCGGCAGGGGAGGTGAGTGCGTGCGAACAGTGGACGGTCGGCGCCTTCTGGTCGCTCTCGTTGCCCTGGCTGCGCTCTGCGGCCTCGGCCTCGTCATCGCCGTCAGCTCGCCAGAAGCCCTGCAAGCGCTGTGCCAGGGCCGGCAGGCGACGATTGCCTCCGACGACCGCGTCATTCACGGCAGCCGTGGCCCCGATGTGATCGCCGGCGGCCGCGGCCCCAACAGGATCTTCGGCGCTCGCGGCAACGACGTGATCTGCGGCGGCCCCGGCCGTGACCGGATCGAGGGCGGCCGCGGCAAGGACACGATCGACGGCAAGCGGGGAGCCGACCTGGTCCACGGCGGCCGCGGCTCGGACGACGTCTCCGGCGGCGCCGACCGCGACAACGTCCGCGGTGGTAGTGGCAACGACGCGGTCCGCGGCGGGCCGGGCCGGGACGACGTCGGGGGCGGCCGCGGCGACGACGACGTCGGAGGAGGGGGTGGGGGCTTCGATGTTGTCGCCGGCGGCATCGGCCGGGACAGGATCGACGGTGGCGCCGGCGCTCACGACATCGCCTCCTACCGGAGTGCCGGCGGCCCGCTCGAGGTCGACCTCGCGAGTGGGAAGGTCAGCGGCGCGGAGCAGGAGCGGCTGATCGGCATCGAGGACGTGGTCGGCGGGACCGGTGACGACCTGATGGCAACCTCCGAAGTGACGGCGAACCGGCTGGAGGGCGGCCCCGGAGACGACCGGCTGCTCGGCACCCTGCGGCGGGACGAAGCCTTCGGCGGCCCCGGCAGCGACCAGTGCTTCGGGTCCTTCTCCATCGCTGAGTCCTGTGGGTCGGCCAGCGGTGCCGGTACCAGGGTGGAGATGTACGAGAGCCTGACCGGTGCCCCCAGTCTCGCGATCGCCGGCGATGCCGGGGCCGATGCCATCGCCATCAGCGAACGGAACGGTCGCTTTGTCGTCCGCGCGGCCGGGGGGAATCCCGTCCGCCTCGGCGACCCCCGGTACGCCGACGGGTGCGGTGCTCCCGCTGGCACCGTCGTCTGCGCGGCCCGCGCCAGCCTGATCCTTATCTCCCTCGGCCCCGGCAACGACAGCGTCGCGATCGAGCGCTCGCTGCGGCCGGGGGTCTCGGTCACGGTCGACGGCGGCGCCGGCAGCGACTGGTTGCGCGGTGGGCCTGCCGGCGACACGCTCTACGCGGGCGATGACGCCGATCCCGACCTGCTTCAGGGCGGCGGCGACGACGATGCCCTCTTCGGCGTCAACATCCTTCACCCCCGTCGCGAGAGCGGCGCGGCGACGATGCTCGGCGGATCCGGAGACGACCTCCTGATCGGCGGGCAGCCCTGCGAGGGGGACCGGTTCGTCGGTGGCCCCGGCGCCAACGACAGCGCTTCCTTCGCCCGCGTCCGCAACGAAGGGACCTTCGTCTGGGCCCGGATCGGCGGCGAGGTGATCGACCCCGACCTGGCGGGCTGCGTGCCCGGGCGCATCGCCCACGGCACCGAGAAGATCGAGGGATCGCCCGGCCCCGACGTGCTGATCGGCGCTGCCCGCGACAACGTCCTGCTCGGCCGCGGTGGCGCCGACGAGCTCGACGGGCGGGGCGGCCAGGACCGCTGCATCGGCGGTCGCGGCGCCGACCGCGGGCGTCACTGCGAGTACCTGCGCAACTGAGGTTGCAGGCCGGTTCCACCGCAGGCGCGAGTCGATCGTCCCGCCTACGGTTTATGGAAGGCCGGCGCGTTTGCCGGCTTTCCTCTTGTAGCCATGCCGAATCCGACCTTGAACACGCGCCGGCGCCGGCTCTCGTCGCTCCTTGCGATTGGGCTTGCCCTGCTTGTTTCCGCCGCTTTCGCGGCCGCCAACGCGCCGGCGAAGAGCAACTCCGAGAAGCTGGAATCGGTCGAAGAGAAGATCGGCGCCGTCGAAGAACGCGAGGGCGTCCTCACCTCCGAGGTCGCCGCGATGGGAGACGAAATCTCCGCCCTCGAAGGGCAGGTATCGGCGCTCCGCAACCAGGAGGCGGCGGCCGAAGAAGAACTGGCCGCCAAGCAGGCCGAGCTGGACCAGGCCGAAGCCGAACTGCGCGAGGCGCTGGACCGGCTCGAGACCCTGCGGGGCCGGCTCAAGCGGGCGCTGATCAACCTGCGCGAGCGACTGGTCGCGATCTACACCTACGGTTCAACCGAGGACATCACCGCGGTCGTCCTCAGCGCCGAGGACTACGGCGACATGGTCGCCCGGGCCGAGTACTTCGACGCGATCAACGCCAGCGACGAGGCGTTGGCGGAGCGGGTGCGGAGCCTGCGCGACGAAGCGAAGAAGCTGGTCCGGGTTCGCAAGACCTCGAAGCTGACGATCGAAAAGGCGCGCGATCAGATCGCCGCCAAGGAGCAGCGGTTGGAAGTCACCCGCTCGACCCTGGAGTCGCGCGAGGGGGCGCTGGTCGCCGCCCGCGCGAAACGGCGCCAAACGCTGAACGGAGTCCAGGGCGAGCTGCACGAGCACGAGGAGGTCGCCGCCGACCTCCGCGCTGAGATCGCCCAGGAAATCGCCGAAGCGACCGGCGGCCTGCCGCTGCCGGCCGGCCCGCTCCCCTCGCCCAGCGCGGCCGGGTTCATCTGGCCGATCGAAGGAACCTTGACCTCGGGCTTTGGCTACCGCTGGGGGCGGATGCACGAGGGGATCGACATCGCCGCCGCTGAAGGCACTCCGATCCGCGCCGCGGCTGACGGCACCGTGATCCTGATGCAGTCCGAGTACGAAAGCGGCGGCTACGGTAACTACACCTGCATCGACCACGGCGGCGGTCTCTCGACTTGCTACGCCCACCAGTCGAGCTTCGCGACCTCGACCGGCGCCTCGGTCAGCCAAGGCGACCTGATCGGCTACGTGGGCAACACCGGCCACAGCTACGGGGCCCACCTCCATTTCGAGGTGCGGATCAACGGCGCCCCGACCGATCCGCTTGGCTACCTCTAAGCCGGCTTTTAAAGAACTTTCCTGTAGAGAAATTAACTACTTGACTCCCTCTGACAAATGGGGGAGGGTCGCCCGATGTTGGGTTCGAACCAGACGCCAAGGCGCTGCTGAGCCATGCCACCGAAAGCGCGCGGTCAGCGCTCGGATGCAGCGACCAAACGCCCTCGGGTCGCGGCCAAGCCTCCTCGGGTTGCAACCAAACGCGCTCGGGAAATAGTCAAGCGCGCGCGGGAGGCGGCCAAGCAAAGCCTTGGGGGCGCCCTGGCAGAGAAGGCGAGCGACGAGTTCTGCCTCGCGCTGGCCGCCGCTCCGCCACCGCTGCCACAGGGGCTGGCGCGGGCGGCCGCCTATAGCGGCGTCGAGGGGTTCGGGGGCGTGGAGGGGCTGGGCGCCGCAGTGGCGCCCGAAACCACGGCGGTGATTGAGCTGCAGGACCCGGTTGAGGAGGCCGGGGTCGAGGCCGCGGCGCCCGAGGCCGACCCGGGCCGGGCGAAGGCGGTCAAGCAGGCGCTCGAGGCGCTCGGCGAGCATGCCGGCTGGGCCGAGGCGGCGCTGGCCGCCGCCGCCCGCGAGGCGGCGATCCGAGCGGAGCGGGACCGCTTCTACGATCAGTTCGGCGCGATCAGGGACGAGGTGGAGCGCGGCGCCGCGACCCTGGCCACCGGTAGCGCCGCACCTCCCCGGATCGGGATCGCGGCGGCGCCCGTCCAGGCCTGCTGGCTGAACAGCACGATCCGGGCCGAGGCCCACGCCTCGGTACTGGGCGAAGTCGCCGAGCACGGCGCGGTCGAACGGATCGACCTGCCGCACCGTCTGGAAGCCGAGGGTGGCGACGTCACCATTGACGACGCGGCGGCGTTCCGCGCCAAGGCGGGCCTCAGCGGCACCGGGGTCCTGGTCGCGGTGATCGACACCGAGGTCCAGCGGGACCACCCAGCCCTCGCCGGCCGGGTTGTCCACCGCCGCAACTACACCCAGGAGCCGTGGGGGACGCCGAGCCCGCACGGGACCGCAGTGGCCGGCGAGTTCGCCGCCGCCGCCGAGGGCTTCACCGGGGTGGCGCCCGGGGTGCAGATCTACAACTACAAGATCCTCGCCCTGCAGAAGGCCCTGAACGGGACCAACTTCGAGGGATGGCTGGCGATCCAGCACGCGCTCGAAGACGGTGTGCGGGTGGCCAACTGCTCGTGGAAGAGCCCCGCCAAGCCCGACGGCAAGAGTCGTGAGGTCAAAGCCTGCGACAAAGCCTGGCGGCGCGGCATGGTGATCGTCAAGAGCGTCGGCAACGCGGGCCCGGGCCCAGGCACCCTCACCGCCCCGGCCGACGCCGAGGGGGTGCTGACCGTCGGCGCCACCAACGCCGGGGGCACCAAAATCGCCAGCTACAGCAGCCACGGGCCGACCTTCGACGGCCGCCACCGCCCCCACGTCGTCGCCCCGGGCGGCGAGCGGGGAGCCGGGATCGGCGGGATCGCGGCCGGCGGTTTCATCGGCACGCTGCCGGAACCAGGCACCAGCTTCGCCGCCCCTCAGGTCGCCGGCATGGCGGCCCTGCTGATCGAGCGCGAACCGGCCCTCACTCCCGATCAGGTCCGCGACAGGATCGTCGCCACCTGTAAAAAACTCCGCGGCGCCAAAGTCGACGAACAGGGCGCCGGCCTCGTCACTCCCTCTGCGCTCTAGGACCGGCTACTCGAGTTCGATCTGGCGCGGCGCGTCGAGGGCGACGATCTCGTCCAGGCTGGTCAGCTCCGCCACCTTCGCCGCCGGTATCTTCGCCAGCAGGGTGCGGTTGATCCAGGCCTTGTCGATGACCTCGCCGCCGTGACGTGAGATCGCCTCGTCGACCGGCTCGGCCGCCTTCTCGAACGACTCCTTCTCCGCCGCCATGCTCTCCGATTCGCTAGCCGGGTCGGGCGACAGCTCGACGATCACGTCGAGCAAATCGTCGGGAGCGCCGCCCAGTTGCGTTCCCAGCTCCTCGGTGATCTTCTCTCGTCCCTCGCTCGGCATGCGTCGATTGTAGGTTTTGGGTCATGGCGGAGCTGATTCTTTACGCGATTCCTGCCTTTGTGCTGCTGCTTGTCGTCGAGCTGCTCTCCTTCAAATACGCCCGCGACGATGACCTGGTCGGCTATGAGGCGAAGGACACCCGCACCAGCCTGACGATGGGCGGCGGCAACGTCGCCATCAACGCCGTCTGGAAGCTGGTCGTAGTCGCCGTATACGCCGGCCTCTACGAGTTGACGCCGCTGCGGATGCCGGCCGACATGTGGTGGACCTACGCGCTGCTCTTCCTCGCTGACGACTTCGCTTACTACTGGTTCCACCGCATCCACCACGAAATGCGGATCTTCTGGGCAAGCCACGTCGTCCACCACTCCTCCGAGCACTACAACCTCTCGACGGCCCTGCGCCAGACCTGGACGCCGATGACGGCGCTGCCCTTCTGGGCGCCGCTGGCCCTCCTCGGCTTCCCGCCCTGGATGATCCTCACCCAGCAGGCGATCAGCCTCATCTACCAGTTCTGGATCCACACCGAGCGGGTGGAGAAGATGCCCCGCTGGTTCGAGTTCTTCTTCAACACGCCCTCGCACCACCGCGTCCACCACGGCTCCAACGAGGTCTATCTCGACCGCAATTACGGTGGCATCCTGATCATCTGGGACCGCCTTTTCGGCACCTTCCAGGGCGAGACCGAGAAGGTCCGCTACGGGCTGACCCAGAACATCAGGAGCTTCAAGCCAACCCGCGTCGCCTTCCACGAGTTCATCGCGATCGCCCACGACGTGCGCCAGGCGAAGAGCTGGCGCGAGCGCTGCGGCTACCTCTTCCGCGGCCCCGGTTGGTCGCCGGACGGGACCGGCGGCGGCACCCGGGGGTAAGTCGACAGACCCTAGGGCTGGAGACGCTTGTGGGTCCAGCCGCGCTCGCCCTTTATGTAGAGCAGACGGCGGTGGAGCCGCGTTGGGCTGCCGTGCCAGAACTCGATTAGGTCGGGGTCCAAGCGGAAGCCGCCCCAGTTCGGCGGGCGGCGGAGCTCTTCGCCGTTCAGTTCGTCGGCGCTGCGGCGCAGCGCCGCAGGATCGGTGAGTGCCTCGCCTTGACTGGAGGCGACGGTGGTCGCCTGTCCGACAGTCGGCCGTTCCGCGAAGAGCGCGTCGGACTCGGCCTCGCTGAGTTTTTCCACCGGCCCCTCGATCGTGATCTGCTGCAGGGTCTCGCGCCAGTAGAGCGTGCCCGCCGCCCGTGGGTTGGCGGCGAGGTCCTGTCCCTTGCGGCTGTCGTAGCTGCCGGCGAAGACGAGGGTGGGGGTGAGCTGCTTGACGAGGAGGATCCGGTTCGACGGCCGCCCGTCGGCGTCGGCGGTTGCCAGGGCCAGCGCCCGCGGCTCCCGCACCCCCTTTTCGTCGGCGGTCTGTAGCCAACGATCGAGCAGCGGCAGCGGGTCCGCGGGTGGGGCATCGAACTCCGGTAGCTGCAGCGTCGCGTCGCCCGAGAGGGTTTCAACCATCAGAGCTTCAACTCGAGCAAGTCGCAGAGGCGTTCGACCACCGGCGGCTGGTTGCGAACGTCGCAGCCGCCGCTCCCGTTGAGCCGCTTCGCGTGGGCGGCGAGGATTTCGATCCCGTGGTGGTCGATGAACTCGAGCGCCCCGAGGTCGAGCGAGACATGCTGGCCATCGGGGCCGGCGTAAGCGAGGGCGCGGTTGAAGGCGGCGCTGGAGAAGAGGTCGACTTCGCCGCTGAGGGCGAGCCCGCCGGCTTCGCCGAAGAGGTGGAAGGGAACCGCCTCGTCGTCGAGGTTGGACGCCGGGTGGACGGCGGCGAGGTCGTTGAGCAACTCCTCCGGGACTCGGTCGCGCTGGTAGCCGCAGAGCGCCGAGAGCGGCCGCGAACAGAGCACGCGGTCGGCTGTGCTCTCCCAACGGACATGCGTATCCCAGGTCTCCGGCTCGGTGACAAGGTCGGTGACTTGGGCGGCGACGCGGAGGCCGGTAAAGCCGTCGGCGAGGGCAGCGTCGGTTGCCGCCGAGTAAGCAGCCAGTTGCGCCTCCAGATCAATCGGCTCGCCGACCCGGTAAAGGTCGTCCAGCTCCAGCAGTTGCAGCATCCCAGCGTCGATCATTCCGCCAACGTCTCCGAGCGGAGCAAGCAACTCGCGCTGCTCGGCGACCGGCTCGCTGCCGACGTAGGCGAGACGCTGGTCAAGCCGCAGACCATCGGTGAGGTAATCGAGGGCGGCGTCGATGAACTCCTCCCGCCGTTCGAAGCCCCAGCAGGCGTGATCGTTAACCCCTAGGTCACTCCCCGAGTGGATGCACCCATGCGCCCTCACCGGGCGAGTATCTCACCGGTACCCGGCTCTGACTAGGGGCCTGACCGCCGCGGCTGAGTTTGGTCTTTTCACCTCAGTCGAGGTGTCACCTGCCAACTGCCCGTAGAGCTCACGGTAGGAGCGGGCGGTTCGGTGGATCGAGAGCTCCGTTGCCCTGTCTTGGGCCAGCCGGGCAAGTTCGTTGCGGAGGCGCGGGGTATCGATCAGCGTCTTCAGGACCTCGTGCAATGCGTGCTCGTCGTCGGGCTGGATGAAGATCGCCGACCCGCTCCAAAGCTCGCGCAGGGAGGGGGTGTAGCCGAGGACCAACGCGCAGCGATCCCGGGCCGCCTCGATGATCCCCAGCCCGGAGGGCTCATAGACGGTCGGTGAGACGAAGATCGAGGCGCTGCGTCGCAGCTCCGCCAAGGCCGCGGGGGCGAGGGCGCCGGTGCTCTCGGCGTGATGGACCTTGCTCATCGGCCCGAGCTCGCCGGCGACGGTCACCGGCCAGGCAAGATTCGCCGCCGCCAAATCCAGGGTCTCCAGCCTCCTGGCCGGATCCCAGAGGCGCTCCGAGCCCAACACCAACGGGCGCTTCTCCACCCCCGCTGGCGCCAGCGGGGTCGATGAGCCGGCATGGATGACGGTGACCGCTTGCGGTCGCAGCTCGTGATCGTGTTCCAGCTCGCGCAGCATCGCCGCGGTGGGGACGACGACCGCGTCGGCGCCGTCGAGCCCCGCGGCCATCTGCTCGCGGTAGTGGTCCCATTCCCGCGGTGCCTCGGCTCCGTGCACGGCCCGCCACCAGGCGAGCACCGAGGTGTGGGCGGCGAGGACCTTGGCGGCTTTGAAGGGTAGGGCGGCGTGGGAGTAAGAGCTGAGGTGGACGATGTCCGGCTGCTCTTCCTCCTCGAGGGCGAGAAGCCAGCGACCGGCGGCGGCAACCTCGTCCCAGGGGTCATCCATCCACTCGAGGCGGTAGCCGCTCTCGTGGACCCGGCCCGGCAGCTGTTCGCGCTGATCGCGGCGCAGGCGGGCACCCATCGTGGCGACGACGACCTCGACCCCCTGGGCGTTCAGCTCTACCGCCAGCTCCCGCGTGTACCCAAAAACGCTGCCGACCGCGTCGGTGCTAATCAGGACCTTCATTCCCCCGTCCTCACTAGATGAATCGACACCCTCTCATTACCTTTCTGCCGTTGTGCCTAAACCGACCGGTGTCGAGTGAGATATTTGCCCAGTGTCCGAGAAAGCTAAAGCGCTGCGGGTGGTCGTCCGCGGTCGAGTCCAGGGGGTCGGCTTCCGCGAAGCGACGGTGCGGCGAGCCGAGGAGCTGGGGGTTTTGGGCTGGGTCCGCAATGGCGAGGACGGGACCGTGCTGGTCCACGCCGAGGGAGCGGCGGCGGCGGTCGACGGCCTGGCCGGGTTCCTGGAAGCGGGGCCGCCGGCCGCCGCTGTCGAGTCGGTGGCGATCGAGTCAACCAAGGTCGAGGGGCACGAGCAGTTCGCGATCCGCGGCATCAGCGCCGGCGCCTTCGTCGTTGAAGAGACCGGGCGCCACTACAACCTCAGCCTCGAGGTCAAGGGGGAGATGCGCTCCTGGGCGGTGCCGAAGGAACCATCGATGGATCCGGCGGCGAAGCGATTGGCGATCGAGGTCGAGACCGTCGCCGAGGACGGCGCACGCGTCTGGGACCGGGGCAGCTATGAGCAGGGCGGACGCGTTCCCTGGCCCGAGGCGCTGGAGCGCGGCCACGCCGTCTTCGTCCTCCACGGCGAGAGGCTGGAGGGCGGCTTCGCCCTGCAGCGCACCCGTCGGGGAGATCAGCCGCAGTGGCTGCTGATCAAGCGGAAGGACGAGTTCGCCCGGCCTGGCTCCGCTGGCTAGCCGCGTAGAGAGCGATCGCGACCAGCGGGGTGATGAAGTCCGCCCAGAGCAGCAGCCCGGTGTTGTCGGGGTCGTGGTTGTCGTGGATCGCCGCCTGGTGCAGGTGGCCGTAGGCGTCGCCGAGGTAACAGATCGAGACCGCGATCACGGCGGCGAGCAGGAAGCCATCCCGGAAGCGGGCGCAGAGGAGGCCGAGGACCCCGATCGCGAGATCGGCGAACCCGACCTCGGTCTGGAAGCCGCCGTCGCCGTTGGTGTAGCCGATTTCGCGGGCCGTGTCGGGACCGTCGAAGAAGTGGAACATCGAGCCGAAGATTGCGGCGATGCCAACCGCCACGACCATCCACCAGATCAGGAAGATTTCCAGCGTGCGGGCTCGGCTGCGCGGCTGGCCGTCGCGGTGGAGGTGGATCGCAGCGCCAATTACAGCGATCGCGGCGAAGAAGAGGAAGGGCATCGGCGGCGGATCGTAAGGCTCAAGTGATTGGAAAAAGGGGCCGATGTACCAGGAGTGGACAGATCGTCTAAACGACCCGGTCGCTCACGGAAGGTTGCGTTCGCGGCGATAGGCCTGTTGGCTGGCCTGCTGGCTTTCTATGCCGTCGTCATCCTCGGCAAGCTCGGCGGCGAACCGCTCCAGGACGCGGTCGGGCGCTGGGTCTACGACGCGGTCGTCCTCGGCGCAGCGCTGATCGTCCTCTGGCGCGCTGCCACGGCGGCGGTGGAGCGGCGGGCCTGGCTCGCCCTTGGCGCCGGGATGTTGCTCTGGGCGCTGGGCCAGACCTACTACTCGGTCGTCCTCTACTACGCCAGTCCGGCGCCGTTCCCCTCGCCATCCGACGCCCTCTTCCTCGCCTTCTACCCGGCCAGCTTCCTCGCCCTGGCGCTGCTCTTGCGAGCCCGGGTCACGCACCTAGATCCGCTGGCCTGGGTCGACGGGCTGATCGGGGCACTGGCGGTCGCCGCCGTCGCTGCCGCACTCGTCTTCCCGCCGGTTCTGGAAGCGCTCGGCGGCAGCCCGTTTGGGGTGGCTGTCAGCCTCGCCTACCCCTGCATGGACCTGGTCCTGCTCGGTCTCCTCAGCGGCGCCTTCGCCACTTCCGGATGGAGGACAGAGGGAGCGTGGTTGCCGATCGCCGGCGCCCTGCTCCTCTTCGTCGTCTGCGACGTGGTTTACCTCTCGGTCGGGGGGCAATCGACCACGGCGCTCAACCTCGCCAGCGTCGGTTGGCCGCTTGCCTTCCTGCTTCTTGCCGTTGCCTCTTGGCTGCCAGCCGCTGGGGCCGCGACTGCCCCGGCATCCGGTCGCCCTCGGATTGCGGTGCCGCTGGCGATGGCGGCGATCGCGCTTTCCCTGCTCGCCGCCGGCAGCTTCGTCGCGATCGACGCGACCGCGGTCGTGCTTGGTGTCGCCTGCCTGGTTGCGGTCCTGGCGCGACTGCTGATCACCTTCGACCAGAACACGCGGATGCTGGTTTCCAGCGAAGAGGAGGCCGTCACCGACGACCTCACCGGTCTCGCCAACCGCCGCGCCCTGATGGTCGACCTCGAGCGCGTGGCTACCGCCAGCCCTCCCGAGGCAACGGTCCTGGCGTTGTTCGACCTCGACGGTTTCAAGACCTACAACGACACCTTCGGCCACCCGGCCGGCGACGATCTGCTGCGTCGGCTCGGCAAGCAGTTGGCCGCCTCGATGGAGCCGTACGGGCGCGGGTACCGACTCGGCGGCGACGAGTTCTGCATCCTCGCGGCAACCCGCGGGCACTCCGCCGAAGCGATCTGCGAGGCGGCGGAGGAGGCGCTCTCCGAGCGCGGCACTGGCTTCTCGATTAGCGCTTCGTGGGGCAAGGTTTTGATCCCGGTTGAGGTCGTCACTCCGACCGACGCGCTGCGCCTCGCCGATCGCCGCATGTACGCGAAAAAGGGCCGTCGCGCCGATTCGGCCCGCAGCCAGACCCGCGACGTCCTGCTGCGAGTCTTGCGCGAGCGCGAGCCGGAGCTGGAGCACCACCTCGACGGCGTTGCCCGGCTCGCCTCGGTCTTCGGACGCCAGCTCAACCTCGACGCCGAGGAGATCGACGTCCTCGTCCGCGCGGCGGAGCTGCACGACATCGGCAAGATCGCGATCCCCGATGAGATCCTCCATAAGAATGGGGAGCTGACCGAGGAGGAGTGGAAGCTGGTCCGCAAGCACCCGAAGATCGGCGAGCGGGTGCTGGAGGCGGCGCCGGCGCTGGGGCCGGTGGCGAGCCTGGTGCGCTCGACCCACGAGCGCTGGGACGGGACCGGCTACCCCGACAAACTTTCCGCGCGCGAGATTCCACTCGGCTCGCGGGCGATCCTGATCTGCGACGCCTACAACGCGATGACCGAAGGCCGCCCCTACCGGGCTCCGATGAGTAGCGAGCAGGCATTGGAGGAGCTGCGCCGCACCGCCGGCACGCAGTTCGATCCCGACCTGGTCAAGACCTTCGCCGAGAAGGTCGTGCCGGCGCTGGATACCGTTGGTTCGTGCCCGCAACCCTCGACGAGCTAACCGTTGCCGATTCGCCGCAGGCGTGGCGCGACTGCGGGTTTACGGTCGACGGTGACCTCTGTGTCGTCGGCGAGACCCGAATCAGGCTCACTCCCGTGGAGGGCAAGCGGGGGATCGTCGGGTGGTCACTGCGCGGCGTTGACGCTGGCGATCTCGATGGGTTGACGACCGTGCGCTCCGAGCAGCCACCCCCGGAGACGGTGCCGGCGCACCCGAACGGAATCACTGCACTCGACCACGTCGTCGTCATCTCCTCCGACCTCGATCGCACCGTCGCCGCGCTTGAGGCTGCCGGTCTCGATCTGCGCCGCATCCGCGAGGAGCCGACCCCGGCCGGCGCCCCGCGTCAGGCCTTCTTCCGCCTCGGCGGGGTGATCCTCGAGGTGGTTCAGGAGCCGCCGGAGGCGACCGAGCGGGCCGGCGGCGATCGACCGGCCTTCTTCTGGGGGCTCGCCTTCTCGGCCCCCGACCTGGAGCGGAGCGTCGCCTTCCTCGGCGAGCGGGTGAGCGAGGTTCGCGCCGCGGTCCAACCCGGCCGTCAGATCGCCACCTTGCGCCGCGCAGCCGGTCTCTCGCTGCCGGCGGCGCTGATCACGCCGCCGCCCGGCGACTGAGCTACCCGACCACGGTCGCCAGTGCGACCCCGATCGCGGCCGCCACCAGCGGCAGCGCCACCCGGCGCGCCGTCTGCCGGGGCTTCTGGCTGAGCTTCTCGAGGGTGACGATCGCGGTTACCGCCGCCATCCAGACCAGCATCGAGGAGCTGACCAGCGCCACCGCGGCCATCATCGCCCAGCAGGAGGCGACGCAGGCGGCGCCGTTGCGGAGGCCGAAGCGGACCGCGCCGGCCGTTGCCCGCCAGCCGTGGGCGGGGAGGGGGGAGGGCCGGTGGCAGGCGCGCAGGGCCCGCCACTTGAGCGGGGTCAGCTGCCACGCCGCGGCGATCGTCAGCGCCACCGCCAGGGTTACTCCCGTCGCTGGCACCGCGGCGCTGAGCGGCAGCAGGACCAGAGCCGTGAAGCCAAGCCAGATGCCGAGGTAGCCGCAGAGGAACTCCAGGGTCGCGCGCTGCCGCCGCCAGTAGAGGCTGTTGACCGCGACGTGCTTGACCACTGGCATCGCCGTCGGCAGCATCATCGCCGCCGTCATCAGCCCCAGGATCGGCGCCCCGGTGGCAAGCGCTGCCACCTGCAGCGTCGGCCCTTCGCCCCCGTGGCCAGCGGTGGCGACGTGGGTGAGACCGGTCGTGCAAATCCAAAGCGGCCCTTCGCCCCAGAACGACCCGCTGCCGCCGCTTGCGTCCCCGCGGCCCTCGCCCATGGCGACGGCAAGCAGCAGCCAGCTGAAGACAGCCCCGGCCTCGACCCAGAGGGCGGGTCGCTGCCGGGTTGCCCGCAGCGCCGTCACGCGATCAGCCGACCGAGAGGCTGACCCGCCCGATCTGGACCGGCGACTCTTCTTTCGGTGCTTCGGCGATCGCCAGCGCCTCCGTTTCGGCCATCCCCTCCGGCGCTTCCAGCGTTTCCGGCCGGAAGGTGACGTGGACCCCTTCCTCCTTGTAGCGCTCCCCGTCGCCGAGCGACCGCAGCAGGTCGCCGATCTCGAGGCTGTAGCGCAGGCCGTGCGGGTGTTCGTCCGCGCGCGGATCGTTGGTGCGCTCGATCCCGAAGAAGGAGATGCTGCCGGCGTAGTGGGCGTCGAGCGTCTCCTGGTTTGGGTTTTTGGGCAGGTTGACGTAGACCGCGTAGACCGTCCCGGGGTTCATCTTCGCTTCGATGTCCTCGATGTTGAGGTAGAGGTCGCGCGGGTCGGTCTCGCGCGAGGCCTCCTCGACCTCGGCCTGGGCCCGCTGCTCGAAGGGGACGGAAACGTCTTCGGGGCCACCGGTCAGGATCAGGCCGTCGCCGGCGGCGACCACTTTTGGATCGGGTTCGGCCGCGCCCGCCGGCACCGCCGCTTCCTCCGGTTCGCCTCCTCCGCCTGCGCTCGGGACCACGTCGTATGCGTACTCCAAATCCGTGACCGTGTCCAGCACTTGGCCGGGGGTCTTGTGGTCTTCGCCGCCGTCGACGTCGAAGAACGCGAAGGGCTCGTCCCTCCAGGCGCCTTCGGTGGGGTTCTGATTTCCGTCGCTCTGCCACTGCGCCCAGATGCGGTCGATGTTGGCGTGGTGAAGCCAGAAGATCGGGTCTTTGGCAGCAGCGTCTTCGTCCGCCATCCAGCCTTCCTTGCCGACCAGGTTGTGGACGTTGTTGTGGGGACGGAGCTCGACCACCCCGGTCTGGCTGTAGAGCTTCGGTTCCGCGGGGCCGCGGCCGCCGCCGAAGCCGCCGACTTGGGTGTCGCCGATGAACTGCGGGCGGGCGAGTGCCTTGGCCTCAGCTTCCGCGAGTTTTTCCCAGGGAAGGCCAGCGCCTTCGTTGATCCCCGGAATTCCGAGTTCAGGCGGGCGGCGGAGGGCGACGAAGAGCGGGTTGGTCGCTTCGTCGTCGGGTTTGCGGAAGCCGTCTGGGAGGGTGGAGTGGTTGCGGTCGATCGCGTAGTTCCAGTAGGGGAGCGCCCAATCCTCCGAGCCGCCCGCCTCGACCACCGCCGCTCGCACGATGCGCTCGAAGTAGTACAGGTACATCCGGTGCCAGGCGAGGAAGTACCAGCTGCCGTGTTTGCACTGGTTGTAGAGGTCATCCGCGGCTTCTTGGCTGCCGTGGATTGCGGCCTGGTACCACCAACTGGTCTTGTCGGCCGGGTTCCGCTTTTTCATCACCCCGACGCCGGCGGCGTATTCCGCCAAGGTGTCATCGCTGAGACTGCGCACCTCACGCCGTACGAACACACCGCACCTCCCGATCTCGCCTGATTGTTTAGGGGAACTTTTCCGGCTGACCGTAACAGGCGATAAGCGAACGCGAGTGTGTTTGTTCTCGCAACGGTTAAGTTCGTTAACCAGGGCTCGGTAGGATCTCCGCCATGGGCGAGTTTCGCTACGAGGGGCACCGGATCTGCTACGACGAATATGGGGCGGGAGAGCGCCTGGTCGTGCTCGTCCACGGACTCTTGATGAACCGCCATATGTTCGACCGCCTCGGGCCGGAGCTGGCCGAGCGCGGCAACCGGGTCATCACCGTCGACATGCTCGGCCATGGGCGCTCGGACCGGCCCGAGGACCTTCGCCTCTACTCGATGCCGCTGTTCGCGCGCCAGGTCGTCGCTCTGCTCGACCACCTGGAGGCCGATAAGGCGGTCATTGGCGGCACCTCGCTCGGCGCCAACATCGCCCTCGAGCTGGCGGTCCACAACCCGAAGCGGGCGCAGGCGCTGTTCATCGAGATGCCGGTGCTGGACAACGCGCTCTCCTTCGTTGCCGGCTTTTTCACGCCCCTGCTGCTGGGACTCAAATTGGGGCGGCCGCTGTTCGAGGGGGTCTCCGTTGCCACCTCGTTGATCCCGCGCACGAACTTCCTCGTCGACATCGGCCTCGACTGGGTCCGCCAGCGCCCGGGGCCCTCGCAAGCTGTCCTGGAGGGGCTGTTGCTGGGTGAGACGGCGCCGCATCGCGAGGAGCGGAAGAAGATCGACCACCAGACCCTTGTCGTCGGCCACCCGCGCGACCCCCTGCATCCCTTCAGCGACTCCGGGATGCTGCTCGAAGAGCTGCCCAACGCGCGCCTGGTCGAAGCCAACTCGATCCTCGAGTGGCGCTTCAACTCCGAGCGTCTCAATCAGGAGCTGAGCGAGTTCCTGGAGGAAGTCTGGGCCCCCAAGCTGCGGGCCGTGGCGGCAGGCTGAAGCTGCTGTCAGACTCAGGTCCGTGAGCCAGATCTCAGGCGACAAGCGCCTCGAACGGGAGGCCGAGTTCTCGACCATCTCCGGCAAGGAGATCGAGCCGCTCTACACCGAGGACGACCTCGCGCCCGACGCGGCCGATGGGCTCGGCGAGCCCGGCTCCTACCCCTTCACCCGCGGCCCTTACCCCTCGATGTACCGAGGGCGGCTGTGGACGATGCGCCAATTCGCCGGCTTCGGCACCGTCGAGGAGACCAACGAGCGCTTCCACTACCTGCTCGACCACGGCCAGACGGGGCTCTCGACCGCCTTCGACATGCCGACCCTGATGGGCTACGACTCCGACCACGCCCGCAGCCTCGGCGAGGTTGGCCGCGAGGGCGTCGCCGTCGACACCCTGGCCGACATGGAGCGGCTATTCGAGGGGATCCCGCTGGGTGGCGTCACCACCTCGATGACGATCAACGCCCCGGCCGCGATCCTGCTCGCCTACTACGTGCTGGTCGGCGAGAAGCAGGGGGTGCCGGCGGACAGGCTCGGCGGCACTATCCAGACCGACATCCTCAAGGAGTACATCGCCCAGAAAGAGTGGTGCTTCCCGATCGAGCCGGCGATGCGGCTGGTCACCGACATGATCGAGTGGTGCACGGAGAACATGCCGCGCTGGCACCCTGTTTCGATCTCCGGGTACCACATCCGCGAGGCCGGATCGACCGCCCAGCAGGAGCTCGCCTTCACCCTCAAGGACGGGTTCACCTACGTCGAGCGGGCAATCGAGCGCGGGCTCGACGTCGACGACTTCGCGCCGCGGCTCTCCTTTTTCTTCAACTCCCACATCGACTTCTTCGAGGAGATCGCCAAGTACCGGGCCGCGCGCCGGATCTGGGCGCGGGAGATGAAAGAGACCTACGGGGCGACCAAGGAGGAGTCGATGCGGCTGCGCTTCCACACGCAGACCGCCGGCGTCTCCCTCACTGCCCAGCAGCCGCTCAACAACATCGTCCGCACCGCGCTGGAGGCGCTGGCGGCGGTGATGGGCGGGACCCAGTCGCTGCACACCAACTCCTACGACGAGGCGCTGGCGCTGCCGACCGAGGAGGCGGTGCGGGTGGCGCTGCGCACCCAGCAGATCATCGCCACCGAGACCGGCGTCCCCAACACCGCCGATCCGCTCGGCGGCTCCTACTTCGTCGAGAAGCTGACCGATGAGATGGAGGAGGCCGCCTACGGCTACTTCGCCCGGATCGACGAGCTGGGGGGGATGGTCGAGGCGATCCGCCGCAACTTTCCCCAGCGCGAGATCGCCGAGTCGTCCTTCCAGTACCAGCAAGAGCTGAACGAACGGCGGCGGATCGTCGTCGGCGTCAACGACTTCGTCCAGGAGGGCGAGGAGGCAATGCCGATCCTGAAGATCGACCCGGCGCTGGAACGCAAGCAGGTCGATCGCCTCGCCGCCACCCGCGCTGCCCGCGACGGCGCCGCCGTCGAGTCGGCGCTGACCGAGCTGAAGGGCGCCGCCGCCGGCGAAGCCAACCTGATGCCGCCGATCATCGCCGCCGCCCGCGCGCAAGCGACCGAGGGCGAGATGATCGCGGCGATGCAGGAGGTCTTCGGGACCTACACCGAGTCACCCGTCTTCTAAACCGAACAGCACGAACCGAGAGGAACGAATGAGCGTCGAAGCACTCGCCCCCGCCTACGAGATCTCCCAGGAGGCGCTCGACCTGCGCGACATGGTTCGCCGGCTCGCCCAGGACAAGATCGCGCCGCGGGCCGGTGACATCGACCGCAAGAGCGAATACCCGTGGGACATCCGCGAGCTGCTCGCCTCCCACGACATCCTCGGCCTGCCGTTCGCCAGCGAGTACGGCGGCACCGGCACCGGCACCCTGGTCCTGCAGATGGCGGTCGAGGAGATCGCCAAGGCCTGCGCCTCCTCGGCTTTGATGCTGATGGTGCAGGAGCTGGGGACGCTGCCGATCCAGCTGTTCGGCTCCGAGGAGCAGAAACAGCAGTGGCTGCCGAAGTGCGCCAGCGGCGAGTGGACGCCGGCCTTTGCGCTCTCCGAGCCCGAGGCGGGCTCGGACCCGGCGGCGATGCGGACCAGCGCCGTCCGCGACGGCGACGAGTGGGTGATCAACGGCCAGAAGAGCTGGATCACCAACGCGACGATCGCCGACTTCTACGTCGTCTTCGCCACCACCGATCGCGAGAACCGCCGCACCAGCGCCTTCATCGTTGAGAAAGACCGCGACGGCTTCGACCCCGGCCAGCTCGAGCACAAGCTCGGGATCAAGGGTTCGCCGACCGGCTCGCCGAGCTTCACCGACGTCCGCGTCCCGCACGAGAACCTGATCGGCGAGGAGGGCAAGGGTCTCTCCGTGGCCCTCGGCACGCTGGAGCGCACCCGCCTCGGCGCCGCCGCCCAGGCGGTCGGGATCGCCCAGGGGGCGACCGACTTCGCCAACGAGTACGCGAAAGAGCGGATCGCCTTCGGCAAGCCGATCAACCAGCTGCAGGCGATCCAGTTCAAGCTCGCCGACATGGAGACCGGCACCGCGGCTGCCCGCGAGCTCCTCTACAAAGCTTGCTCGATGGCTGACAAGCCGCAGCGCCCCGCCGACCTCGGCAAGTGGACCTCGATGGCCAAGCTCTTCGCCTCCGACAACGCGATGAAAGCCACGGTCGAGGCGATTCAGGTCCTCGGCGGCTACGGCTACGTCAACGAGTACCCGGTCGAGCGGATGATGCGCGACGCCAAGATCACCCAGATCTACGAGGGCACGAACGAGATCCAGCGGGTAGTGATCGCGCGCTCGATGAGCTGACCGCGGCAGAGCTTTTAGCCCTTATAGGTACATAACCTCTGCCGCGCCTTTACGGGCGCAGGTGCTCGACCTCGAAATCGAACTCGTTTTGCAGTCGCTCGGCGATCAGTGAGCGGTGGCAGGCCTCCGGGTCGCGCTCGACGCAGAGGAGCGCCGGTTTTGAGTTGCCGATCCACTTGACGACCGGATCGAGGTTGACCCGGTTGAGCACCTCGTCCGTATAGCGCTCGATATAGGCCGGGGCGAGAACGGAGCGGTTGCGTTTGCCCTCGCCGCGCCGCTCGTCCTCGGCGTATTGGAGCTGGCGCATCGCGGTCGTCGGCGCCAGCTCCTTCAGGTGCGAGTAGCCGATGCCGGCCTCCTCCAGCGCCGCCTGCAGGCGCTGCGCGTTCGCCCAGGCGTACTCGCTGCCGCGCACGCCGCGGCGCTGGCGCACATCGAGCAGGAGGTTGACGCCATCTGCAGTCAGCGCGGCGAGGAAGGACTCGCGGTCAAAGCCGTAGACGCCGATCGTCCACAGGGTGGGCATTAGGCCATTGTCGACCACTCGTCGGCAGGTGTGAAATCCCTGCTAAATGTGACGGGTGTACAACTGTGCTTCTTCGCACAGGAATTCGGCGGCTGGGCACCTAATTTCCGGCCCATGTTCAGATCAGCCCCACCGGCGCCTCTGAAGACCGCCCTGCTGACGTTTGCGATCGCCCTCGTGGTGGCGCTGCTGATCAGCCCGGCCGTCTCGGTCGCCGCACTCAGCTTGTAACTAGATCCACGGCCGCGCCGGCGCTGCCGGCTCCTTCGCCTTGGCCTCTTGCCACGGCCAGCGGCAGGAGCGGCCCTTCGCCGGCTGATCCGTCGGTGCGATCACGCCGGGGATGACTTTCAACATCGGGTCGGCTGCCACCTGTGCCCGGACGCGGGCCAGTTCGGCGGTGGGAACTGTCGCGAAGGCTTCGTCGGCGTACTGGCGGGCTCGTTTGCTGTCGCCGCTCAGCTGGAAGAAGCAGGCGAGGTCGAAGAGCAGGCTGCGTCCAGGCTTCTTTGCCTTCAGCAGCGCTTCGATGATCGTCAAGGGGGGCACCGGTTTTCCTTCGCGCAACTGCTTCCTCACCGTGGCGAGGTCCCAGCCCAGCGCCTCCCCAGGCTTGGACTTCTGTAGTCCTAGCTCGATCAGCGCTTTCAGGTCCAGGGCGGCGGGCTCGACACCCTCGACGATGAACTTCCGCAGCTCCTTGTCCTTGCGCTGCCACGGCCACGTCGTTTCCAGGTCGAGCATCTGCTGCCAGCACGCCTGCAGCAGCTCGTCGATCTCCTTTGCGGCGGGCTCGTAGCTCGTTTTGTGGACGTGGGCGTCGTTGGTCAGGGTCGAGGCGAGCCGGTACTTGACCCGGTACCAGTCGGGGTTGTCCCGGTGCGGAGGGGTTACGACCTCAGCGTTCATTCTTCCTCCAGTACTGCCAGGGCCTGTTTCAGGTGTTTGATCGCCGCCGGGTAGTCGCCCGCCTCGTTCTCGATCGCCCCGAGCCGCGCCAGCGCTCCCCAATTGGAGGTGTCGATAACGATTGCCTCTTTGTAGAGGCCCTTTGCCTTCTCGGCATTGCTGTCGCGCTCCCACTCGCGACCGGTTTTGTACAGCGCCCAGCTGATCGGGTCCTTGGCGCCACCGGGCGTTTCGCCGGCGGCGGTGGTCGTCACGTGGCTGATCCAGGCAGCGGCCGGCACCGCCAGTTTCTGCAAGCGTTCGGTTGCCGGTGCGTCATCCGCTTTGGGCTCGAGTCCGAACCTCGCCGCCCAGAGGGTGGTCGCGCCCTCGATCTTCTTTTGCTTGCGCAGGGAGACGCTCAGTCCCGGGCCGCTGCCGCCGTCGCCCTGCAGGCTGCCGCTGACCTGGTATCGCCGGCGCGGGTACAGGGCTCCGATCGCTTCGACCACGGCCGAGAAAGCTTTCGCCTGGTCGTTGATCGCGCCGAATTTGGTCCAGATCGTCTCCTCGGCTGCCGCTTGGGAATCGATCATCGAGAGCTTCGCGCTTTTCGCTCCAAAGCTCTCGATCTTGCTCCGGGCGAGCGCCGCCACCGGCCCGCCCAGCCCCTCGTGGGGGCCGTTCTCGAAGGCCTCGATACTGACCCGGACCGCGCGGACGCGTTTGGCGGGCCCGCGGTCCTTGAGCTTCGGAGTGTGGGTCATCAGCCAGACCAGGAAGGCGACGAGGACGGCCAACCCGCCGATGGCCAATGCGGCCAGGCCGAGCCAGGCGAGCGCGTCCTCGGCGATCCCAGCTGGATCGTCCAGGGGCTTCTCTTCGAGGTCCTTGAGCCCGGCGGCGGCGCACTTGCTTTCGGGCCGTTTCTGGAGCGCCGCTTCGTAGGCTTTGCGGGCCTCGGCGGTCCGCCCGCCGCTCTTCAGGGCCGCCGCTGCCTTGCACTCACTTTCCAGTTTGTCGAGCTGGGCGAGGCCCGCCTGTCCACACGCCTGGGTCTCAGGTTTCTCGAGCGCTTTCGTGTACGAGCCTTCGGCCGCCCCGAAGCGGCCGGTTTCGTAGAGAGCCTTACCGCTGGCGCACTGCCCGGTTGCCGCCTCGTTGGCCGCCCCGGCGGGACCGACCAGGGCCAGTAGTGCGACGAGGGCGGTAAGAAACAGTGAGGCGGCAGTGCAGAGGGATCTCGGCATTCAGGGCTTTATATGGCATTCGGTACCGAAGGGGTCTTCAAAGTGCTGGCCGCTCAAGCTGACGAGAGCACCATCGCGCAGTAGCCCGCGGCGATTTCCTCGGCGCAGAGCCGGCCGCTGGGGCGCACCCACTGGGCGGTGTAGTTGACCATCCCCAGCAGGGCGAGGAGGGAGAGGCGGCGGTCGGCGAAGGTCATCGAGCCGTCCGTCTCGCCGCGGGAGAGGACGTCGTCGAGGATCTGCTCGAACTCCTTGCGCTGGGAGCGGACCCGGCGCCAGCGCCGCTCGCGCTCGATCGCCTGCCGCTCCTGGGTGAAGACGAGCATGTGGTGGCGGTGGGCGACGACGTGGGTGACCCAGGCCCGCACCAGCTCGCGCAGTTGCTCGACCGGGGGAGCCTCGGTGGCGACGATCTCCTGCGCCTGGTCCAGCAGCGGCTCCAGCAGCTCGTCGCAGATCGCGATCAAGAGGTCGTCCTTGCCCTCGATGTAGTGGTAGAGGCCGCCGGCGGCGAGCCCGGTTGCCTCGGTCAGCTCGCTGATTGAGGTGCCGTCGTAGCCGCGCTCGGCAAACAGCTGCGCCGCCGTCGCGATGACTTCACGGCGGCGAGCGTCGTAACGGGCGCGCAGCGCCGGGCGGGTCGGGGGGGACGGAACTGGCACGAAACCAACGGTAGCGAAAAACCGAATGCTGATTCGGTATTCTGCGGGAATGGACTTCAACCTCGGCGACGAGCATCGCCTGATTCAGCGGACGGTCCGCGACTTCGCCACCCAGGAGGTGGCGCCGGTCGCGGAGGAGCTCGACCGCGAGAAGCGGTTCCCCTACGAGATCGTCGCCAAGCTCGGCGAGCTCAACCTGATGGGGATCCCCGTCCCGCAGGAGTACGGGGGCGGCGGCGGTGATTCGCTCGCCTACGCGCTCGCCGTCGAGGAGCTGACCCGGGTCGACTCCTCGGTTGCGATCACGCTCTGCGCCCACACCTCGCTCGGCACCCAGCCGGTTTACCTGTTCGGCAACGAGGCCCAGAAAGAAGAGTGGATGCCGCGGCTGACCTCCGGCGAGGTCCTCGGCGCCTTCGGCCTGACCGAGCCCGAGGCGGGTTCCGACGCCGGCAACGTTCGCACCAAGGCCCGGCTCGACGGCGGCGAATGGGTGATCGACGGCGCCAAGCAGTTCATCACCAACGCTGGCACCGAGATCTCCGGACTGGTCTGCATCACCGCCCGCACCGGCGAGGACGAGATCTCCAACCTGATCGTCGCCAACGGCACCCCCGGCTACGAGCAAGGCGAGCCGTACCGGAAGATGGGCTGGAACGCCTCCGACACGCGGCCGCTGACCTTCACCGAGTGCCGCGTCCCCGAGGAGAACCTGCTCGGGCCGCGGGGGATGGGCTTCCGCCAGTTCCTCCAGGTGCTCGACATCGGCCGCATCGGCGTCGCCGCGATGGGCGTCGGGCTCGCCCAGGGCGCGCTCGACGAGGCGCTCGCCTACGCCAAGGAGCGCCAGGCCTTCGGCCAGTCGATCTCCCGCTTTCAGTCGATCCAGGCCAAGCTCGCCGATATGGCGACCGAGATTGAGGCGACCCGGCTGCTCGTCTACAAGGCCGCCCGGGAGAAGGACGCGGGCGAGAACTTCAGCCTCACCGCCGCCCAGGCGAAGCTGAAGAGCGGCCGGCTGGCGGTCCGCTGCTGCGAGGAGGCGGTCCAGATCCACGGCGGCTACGGCTACATCGAGGAGTACCCGGTCTGCCGCTTCTACCGCGACGCGAAGATCCTCACGATCGGCGAGGGCACCGATGAGATCCAGCAGATGGTGATCGCGCGATCGCTAGGGGCCTAGGCGGTGGACGCGTGATCCCCAAATCGGTCCGGATCCGCGAGGTCGGCCCGCGTGACGGCTTCCAGAATGAGCCGGAGACGATCGCCACCGCCGACAAGGTGCGGCTGGTCGAGATGCTGGCCACCACCGGCCTGCGACGGCTGGAGGTAACGAGCTTCGTCCGCGCCGACGTGATCCCGCAGCTGGCCGACGGGCGCGAGGTGCTGGAACGGGCCCGGATCCCGGACGAGGTCTCGGTCAGTGTCCTGGTCCCGAACCTGCGCGGGCTCGAGGCGGCGCTCGAGGTGAGGGAGAAGATCGACGAGGTCAACGTCTTCCTCTCCGCCTCGGAGACCCACAACCGCCACAACGTCAACCGCTCGGTCGAGGAATCGCTGGTCGGGGTCGAGCAGGTGCTCGCCCGCGCCAGCGGGGAGGGGCTGCGCTGCGAGGGCGTGATCAGCACCAGCTTCGGCTGTCCCTATGAGGGTTACGTCCCGGTCGAGCGGGTCTTCGAGATCGCCCAGCGGCTCGCCGCCGCCGGCGCCGTCGAGATCGGCTTCGGCGACACCACCGGGATGGCCAACCCAGCCCAGGTCGGCGAGTTCTTCCGCCGCGCCGCCGAGGAGCTGCCCGAGATTGAACGCACCGCCCACTTCCACGACACCCGCGGCCAGGCGCTGGCCAACGTGCTGGCCGCACTCGAGGTCGGGGTCGACTCCTTCGAGTCAAGCTTCGGCGAGCTCGGCGGCTGTCCGTTCCCAGTTGGCGCCACCGGCAACGTCGCCAGCGAGGACCTGGTCTCGATGCTGCACGAGATGGGGATCGAGACCGGGATCGACCTCGAGAAGCTGGTCGCCGCCGCGGCGGCCGCGCAGGAGGTCCTCGGCCGCCGGCTCGGCTCCCACGTCCTCGTCGCCGGCCCGGTTGAGTGGCACCCGGAGCACGATCCCTTCAAGGAGAACCCGCCGCGATGAGCAGCACTGTCGAGACCAGCCGCGAGCAGCACCTGGAGCTAATCGCCGAGCTGCAGGCGGAGCTGGAGCGGGTCCACGGCGGCGGCGGGCCAAAGGCGGTCGAGCGCCACCGCGGCCGCGGCAAGCTCACCGCCCGCGAACGGATCGATGGTCTCTGCGATCCCGGCACGCCCTTCCTCGAGCTCTCAGCGTTGGCCGCGCACGGGATGTACGACGGCGCCGCGCCCGGCGCCGGGATCGTTGCCGGGGTCGGCACCGTCAGCGGCCGCCAGTGCGTGATCGCCGCCAACGACGCCACCGTCAAAGGCGGCACCTACTACCCGATCACGGTCAAGAAGCACCTGCGGGCGCAGGAGGTGGCCTTGCAGAATCGGCTCCCCTGCATCTACTTGGTTGACTCCGGCGGCGCCTTCCTGCCGCTGCAGGACGAAGTCTTCCCCGACCGCGAGCACTTCGGCCGCATCTTCTTCAACCAGGCGACGATGTCGGCGCGGGGGATCCCGCAGCTCTCGGCGGTGATGGGTTCCTGCACCGCCGGCGGTGCCTACGTGCCGGCGATGAGCGATGAGACCGTGATCGTCCGCCACCAGGGGACGATCTTCCTCGGCGGCCCGCCGCTGGTCAAAGCGGCGACCGGGGAGGAGGTGACCGCGGAGGAGCTCGGCGGCGGCGACGTCCACGCCCGCAAGTCCGGCGTCGCCGACCACCTCGCGGCCGACGACGCCGAGGCGCTCCAGATCCTGCGCGAAATCGTCGCCACGCTGCCAGCGACGCCGGCGGCTCCCTGGGAGCGGATCGAGCCGCGGCCGCCCGTCGCCGACCCGGAGGAGATCCTCGACGTCGTCCCGATCGGCTCCCGCGCCCCCTGGGACATCCGCGAGGTCCTGCGCCGGGTCGTCGATGGCGGCGAGCTGCGCGAGTTCAAGAAGAAGTACGGCAAAACCCTGGTCTGCGCCTTCGCCCACATCGACGGCCACCCGGTCGGCCTCGTCGCCAACAACGGCATCCTCTTCTCCGAGAGCGCGCTGAAGGGTGCCCATTTCGTCCAGCTTTGCGACCAGCGCCGGATCCCGCTCGTCTTCGTCCAGAACATCAACGGCTTCATGGTCGGTTCGAAATACGAGCAGGGCGGGATCGCCAAGGACGGGGCGAAGATGGTCGCCGCGGTCTCGACCGCGCGGGTGCCGAAGCTGACCGTGATCGTCGGCGGCTCCTTCGGCGCCGGCAACTACGGGATGTGCGGGCGCGCCTACTCGCCCCGTTTCCTCTTCATGTGGCCGAACGCGCGGATCTCGGTGATGGGCGGCGAGATGGCGGCGGCGGTGATGAAAGAGGTCGGCCAGCCCGAGACCGCCGCCGAACTGAAAGAACAGTACGAGGAGCAGGGCAAGCCCTTCTACTCAACCGCCCGCCTCTGGGACGACGGCGTGATCGACCCCCGCGACACCCGCCGGGTGCTCGCCCTCGCCCTTGCTGCCTGCGCTGCCGCGCCGCTGGAGGAGCGCGCGGCGCCCGTTTACCGGATGTAACCCGACCTAATAGGTCATAAAAGGGAGAATGCGGCCCTTGAGCCACGCGCCCTCCACCCAGCACGAGGAATCGCTCGGCGCGATCTTCGTTCGCTTCCTCAAGTTCGGCTGCCTCGCCTGGGGCGGGCCGGCGGCACAGATCGCGATGATCAAGCGCGAGTGCGTCGACGAGGAGAAATGGGTGACGGAGCAGAACTTCAAACGGCTGCTCGCCGTCTACCAGGTGCTGCCCGGGCCCGAGGCGCACGAGCTCTGCGTCTACCTCGGCCGCACTCGCGGCGGCAAATGGGGCGGGTTCCTCGCCGGGCTCGGGTTCATGCTGCCCGGCTTCCTGCTGATGCTCGGGATCTCGGCGCTCTACGTCGAGACCGACCTCGCCAGCGAACTCGATGCGCTCTTCTACGGCCTCAGCGCTGCGGTTGGGGCGCTCGTCGCCCGCGCCCTGGTTCGCCTCGGCCAGAGTTTCATCACCGACCTGCCGCTGGCCCTGATCGCGGTCGCCGGCTTCGTGCTGACGCTTTTCGCCGGGGCGAGCTTCGTCCTCGTCCTGCTCGGCGGCGGCATCGCCTACGAGGTCTGGCGCAACACCCGCGGCTGGATCGGCCGCGCCAGCTCGTTCACCTTCGGGCCGGTGGCGCTGCTGATCGTCGCCACCGGCGCGATCACCACCGCGCTGGCGGGCCAGATCTTCTGGGAGGGACTGAAGGCGGGACTGCTCACCTTCGGCGGCGCCTACACCGTCGTCCCCTTCCTCCACAGCAGCGCCGTCGAAAACCACCACTGGCTGACCGAGAGCCAGTTCATTGACGGACTAGCGATCGGCGGGGTCCTGCCGGCGCCGCTGATCATCTTCGCCACCTTCGTCGGCTACATCGCCGGCGGGCTCGCCGGGGCGCTGCTGATCACGCTCGGGATCTTCATCCCGGCCTTCGTCTTCCCGATCTTCTTCCACCGCCAGCTGGTCGCGATCGCCGCCAACCCGCGCCTCCATCTCTTCTTGCTTGGCGTCGCAGCGGGAGTGGTGGGGCTGATCGCCGCCGTCACCGTCGAAATCGTCCAGGCCAGCGTCGTCGACGTCTACACCGCGCTGCTCGCGATCGGCGCTTTCCTCGCCCTCAACCGCTGGCACGGGAAGATGACGGTGCTCTATGTGGTCCTCGGCTGCGGCGCGATCGGTGCTGTCCTCCAGGCGACGGTGGTCTGAGGTGCGCCCGTGGCTGCTCGTGCCTCTGTGTCTCCTCGCCGCCATCGCGGGCTGCGGGGCCGATGACGGCTCACCAACGCGGGGCGAAACCGCGAGTCCGCGAGAGAGTCCGAATAGCGGACCTTCTCGCGGACTCGCGGGAGGTGAGGGCGAGGAGACGATCACGCCCGCGGTTTGTCCCGCTGGCCACCCCGCCTGCCGGGTCGCCACCGGCCGCATCGTCTACGTCGAGCGGGTCGATCCTGACGGGGACGGGGATGCCCACTTCGTGATCGCCGACCCGCAGGGGATCTCCCTCCCGGGACTGACCGCGATCGACGTCCGCGTGGGTTTGCGCCCGCAGCCCCTGCCCGGTCGCGGCGACCTGATCAGCGCCGCCGGCCCGGTCCAGACCGGCTCCTACGGCCAGGACCAGATCCACGCCCTGGAACTCAACGTCGCCCGTTAGCCACGGCTGCGAGACTCACCCCGTGCCCCGCCGCTTCAGCCAGGTCGACGTTTTCGGCAGCGGCCCCTGCTCGGGCAACCCGGTTGCGGTGGTGCTCGACGCCGAGGGTCTGAGCGCGGAGGAGATGCAGCGGTTCGCGCGCTGGACCAACCTCGCCGAGACGACCTTCGTGCTGCCGCCGAGAGGGGCGGAGGCCGATTACCGGGTGCGGATCTTCACCCCTGTGCTCGAGTTGCCCTTTGCCGGCCACCCGACCCTCGGCACCTGCCACGCCTGGTTGCAGGGCGGGGGAGAGCCCCGTGGTTCAGAGGAGATCGTCCAGGAGTGCGACGCTGGCTTGGTCCGGATTCGGCGCGACGGGGACGACCTCGCTTTCGCGGCGCCGCCGCTGGTCCGGTCGGGTCCCGCCTCGCCCGAGGACGCGGCCAAAGTTGCCGCCGCCCTGGGAGTCGACCCGGAGGAGATGCTCGCGGTCGAGTGGGTCGACAACGGACCGGGCTGGATCGTCGCCCAGCTCGAGAGCGCTGCGCGGGTTCTGGAGCTGCGACCGGGCCGACTCGACTTCGACCTCGGCGTTGTCGGCTTCCACCCGGAGGGCTCGCCAACCGCGATCGAGCTGCGCGCCTTCGCCCCGGTCAACGGCCTCGCCTTCGAGGACCCGGTGACCGGCAGCCTCAACGCCTCGGTCGCCCAGTGGCTGCTGGGCAGCGGCCAAATCACCGCGCCCTACATCGCCAGCCAGGGCGGCGCGATCGACCGCGCCGGCCGGATCCAAATCTCAGAGGACGGCGAGGGGACGATCTGGGTCGGGGGCGCCAGCGAAACCCTGATCGAGGGTTCGGTCGAGATCTAGCCCGCCGGCTTCTCTGCTCAGTCGTCGGAGCCGTGGCCGCTGTTGTCCTCGAGTTCCTTCAAGGCATCCTCGCGGGCGTCTTCGCGTTCATCCAGGGCGTCCTCGAGAGTGTCTTCGCGGTCCTTTTGGGCGTCTTCGAGTTCGTCCAGGCGATCCTCTTCCGCCCTGGCGCTACCGCCTCCGCCGCCATCATCGCCGCCGCTGTCCTCGTCGCTGGCAACCGATTCAGGTTCGCTTGCCGGTGCACCGTTGCCAGGCCCATTGCCACCGGCCCCGTTCTGGCGGGCAGCTGACTCGACCGCCGGGGCGAGCGTGTCACCGGCCGAGATCGACTCGGAGGCGATCCCGATCTGGCGGCTGACGAGGTTGCTCGCGGCCACCGCCACCGCCGCGGAAATCGCCAGGCCGAGCAGGGCAAGGGCGATCCATTTTGCCGTCGCCGAGAAGTTCATACGCTCAACTGAATGACAGCACGGAGGCCGCCTCGCTCGCGGTTCGACAGGGTCACGTCGCCGCCCCACTGACGGCTCAGCTCGCGCGCGATCGGCAGGCCCAGGCCGGTCCCGCGCGGCCCTCGCTGCCCGGCGCTGCCGCGGCTGAAGCGTTCGAAGACCGCCTCCTCCTCGCCGAAGGCGAGGCCCGGCCCCTCGTCGCAGACCTCGATCCGTTCGGGCGCGGCGGCGATCGTCACCGTCGAGCCCGACGGCGAGTAGAGGATCGCGTTCTCGAGCAGCACGTCGATCGAGCGGTCGAGGTCGGCGACGGCGCACCAAGCGCTCGCCTCCCTGCTCGCCTCGACGGCAATCTCGATGTCCCGCTCGGCCGCCGCCGCCCGCCACCTCTCCGCCGCTCGCTGGGCGGCAGAGCGCAGGTCGACCACGTCGCCGGGCAGTTCGCGCTCGCCGGCGCGGCTGAGGATCAGCAGCTCGTCGACGATCGCCGAGAGCCGGTCGATCTCCCGCATCGCCGCGTCGGCTTCGGCCTTCACCTCCGGCTCTCCCCGGAAGCGATCCGACAGGCCCTCGAGGCGCAGCCGCACGCCGGTCAGCGGCGTCCGAAGCTGGTGCGAGGCGTCGGCGACGAAGTCCTGCTGCACCCGCAAGAGACGCTTCAGGCGGGCGGTCATCTCGTTGAAGCTGCGAGCGAGCGAGCGCTGCTCTTTGCTGCCTTCGACCGGCGCCAAGGCATCGAGGTCACCGTCGGCCACCCGTTGGGCCGTGTCGTCGAGGCGGCGGATCGGCCGCGCGATCTGCTGGGCGATCAGGGCGCCCGCGATCATCCCCAGCGCGAGGACCACGGCGGTCAGGGCGGCGACGTCGAGGATCGAGGTTCGCACCGCGTCGTCAACCGAGTCGACGCTCTGGGTCACCCGCACCGCGCCCACCGTGCGGTCGGCGCGCCGGACCGGGACCGCGGTGGCGAGGATCTCGGCGTCGAGGGTCTGGCTGTGGCGGCTGATCTGCTCCCGGCGGCCGCTCAGCGCGGCGCGCACCTCGGGACGATTGGCGTAGCTGGTTCCGGCGGGAGTTCCGGCGGAGTCGGCGCGCAGGCGGCCGCGGGCGTCGACGACGATCACCCGGCCGCGGACGCTTGCCGCTGAGACCCGCGCCAGGCGGTCGAGCACCCGCGGCCGCGGCGGCGCCAGCAGCTCGGAGGCGGAGGTCGCGACGACCGCGGCCTGGCTGCTCGCTTGGCTGCGCACCTCGGAGTCGACGCGGTCGCGAAAGCTCAGCGCCAGCGGCACGCCGAGGGCGATGAGCGCCAGCAGCAGCACGTAGGCCAGCGCCAGCAGGAGAGTGGTCCGGAGGCTTACGGGGCCTCGACCTCCGGCGCGGCGAAGCGGAAGCCGACCCCGCGAACGGTCTCTATGTAGGTGGGGTCCGAGGGGGAGTCGCCGAGCTTGCGCCGCAGCCAACCGACGTGGACGTCGAGCGTCTTCGTCGAGCCGAACCAGTTGCTGTCCCAGACCTCGGCCATCAGGTCCTCGCGCGTGACGACCCGACCGCCGTTGCGCATCAGCACCGCCAGCAGGTCGAACTCTTTGCGCGAGAGGTCGAGCCGCTCGCCGCCTAGCTCGGCGATGCGGGCGGCGGGATCGAGCACTAGGTCGCCGACCCGCAGCGGTTGCGCATCCACCTCGCGCGGGCGGCTGCGCCGCAGCACGGCGCGGATCCGGGAGATCACCTCGGCGGCGCTGAAGGGCTTGACGACGTAGTCATCGGCGCCCAGCTCGAGACCGACGATTTTGTCCAGCTCGGTACCGCGCGCGGTCAGCATCATGATCGGCACGTCGGAGCGGCGCCGCAGCTCCCGGCAAACGTCGCGGCCATCGCCGTCGGGCAGGACCAGGTCGAGCATCACCAGGTCGGGCTGCTCGCTGTCGGCAAGCTCCAGGGCACCGGCGGCGGTAGCGGTCACCACCGCCTCGAAGTTGGCGCGCCGCAGCGCTTCGGCGAAGGGTTGGGAGATCGACTCCTCGTCCTCGACGACAAGGATCCTGCCGCTCGGCGCCTGGGCTGGCATGCGGCCACTGTAGCGGCGGCGACTGGACGTTTGGCCCTGCTCGGAGCAGGCTTTGCCAGCTCTTTACCTGCCCCTGGGCGGCCCTTGCACGTCCCCTTCCGAGAATGGCCCGGCCACTTCGAGTCGGAGGTTCAGAGCATGCAAGAGGTCAAGACGAAAATCGCCACCGCGGCAACCGTTGCGGTCCTTGCCGGCCTGACCGGGGTCGCGATGAGCTCCGGCGAGGAGGATGCCGGCAAGGCGACCGCGGACCAGCAGGCGACCCGGCCGAAGGTGGTGCGGCGGACGATTCACGTGACCAAGCGGGCGGATGCCGCGACGGCAGCTGCAGCGGCGGCGCCGGCAGGGGCGGCCTCGCTCGCCAGCGCCAGCAGCGGCTCCGGCGGTGGCGCCAGCGGGTCCGCTCCGGTGAGCACCTCGAGCAGCGGCTCGGCCGCCCCGGTGAGCAGTGGCGGCGGGTCGGAGCCGGTCAGCTCGAGCAGCGGCTCGCACGCCTCGGGGCCCTCGGGCTCCGGCGGTGGCTCCTCGCCCGTGACCCGGTCCAGCGGCTCCGGCTCGGGCTCCGGTTCCAGCGGCGGCGACGACTTCGACGACGACCGCGCCGACGAATACGAGGATCGCCTCGACGATCGCGAAGACGCCCTGGAGGACCGCGAAGACGCCCGCGAGGACTACGAAGAGGACCTGGCCGATTACGAAGAGGACTTCGACGACGACAACTCCGGCCACGGCGGCGGCGACGATGACTGAGGCCCGCGCCAGCCGTCGCCCCGGCGCCGCGCCGGTCCTCTGGACCTCGTTGCTGCTCTTCTGCGCCTTGCTCGGGGTGCTGACCTACCGCTTCAGCATCGGCCAAGACCCATCCGGAGTCGCGCCCAGCGCCGCCGCGCCGGTGCCGGCCCGCAAGGTGATCGTGCGCCGGGTCGTGACGACGGTGGTCCCGGCCGGCGCCGGCGAAGCGTCGTCCGGAGCAAGCGCCGAAGCGCCGCCCGCCGGCGAAGCGTCGCCGCCGGAAAGCGAAGCCGTGCCCGTCTCCGAACCGGTGACCAGCTCCTCATGACGGCCGAACACGACCTCAGCTTCGAGGCGATGGGCAGCCACGTTCGGCTCCTGATCGGCGAGCCGGGTCCGGGCCTGCCACCGGCCGCCGCGGCCGCCGAGCAAGCGCGGAGCTTTGTCGCCGAGTTCGAGGCGGCGCTCTCGCGGTTCGACCCGGCAAGCGAGCTCTCCGCGCTCAACTGCGACCGGCGGGAGCGCGTCCCAGCCTCACCGCTGCTGCGCCAGGCGGTGCGCGCGGGCCTCTGGGCGGCGGAGCGCACCGATGGCCTCGTCGACCCGACGCTGGTCAATGAGATCGAGCGCGCCGGCTACGCCTCGAGCCGCGCCGGCGCTCGGCCGGCGCCGCTGCGCGCTGCGCTCGCGGTAGCCCCCGAGCGGCGTTCGGCCGGGCCCGACCCAGCCGCCAACTGGCGCCGCTTCCAGGTCGACGAGACCCGGGGGGAGATCGTTCGCCCGCCGGGCCTGCGCTTCGACAGCGGCGGCATCGGCAAGGGGCTCGCCGCCGATCTAATCGCGGCTTCGCTCGCGGGCTACAGCCGCTTCGTCGTCGACTGCGGCGGCGACATTCGGGTCGGTGGCCCCGCCGCGGACCGGCAACCCCGCACGATCGCGGTCGAGCACCCCTTGAGCGGCGGTCGCCCTTACGTCGTCTCGCTCCACGCCGGCGGGATCGCCACCTCCGGCCTCAACGTGCGGATCTGGCGGCGTGAGGACGGCACCTTCGCCCACCACCTGCTCGATCCGTCGACCGGCCGGCCGGCTTGGACCGGCCTCGTCGGCGTCACCGCGTTTGGCGCCAACACCCTGGAGGCCGAGACCCTCTCGAAGGCGGCGCTCCTGGCTGGCCCCGCCGGCGCCCGCGAGCTGATCGCCGCCAGCGGCGGCCTGCTCATCCACGACAGCGGCCGGGTCGAGTTTGTCGGCCGGCTGGCCGCCCCGCCCCGTGTGCGCCTGCCGCGGCCGGTCGGGCGGGAGGCGGTGCCCGCATGACCGAGGCTGCCCGCACGCTGGAAAGCCACGGCTGGTGGCTGGCGAGCCGCGCTTCCGGAGTGGTCGCGCTGGTGCTGGTCACCGTCTCGGTGATGATCGGCCTGGCGATGGCGGGCAAGGTCCTGCGGGTCCCGGGCCTCTCACGCAAGCTGATGGCGGTCCACGAGCAGACCGCGCTGGCGGGCCTGATCGCGATCTCGGTCCACGTCATCACCCTGCTCGGCGACCCGTTCCTCGACCCCGGCGTTACCGGCGTCACCGTCCCCTTCGCGATGGAGTTCGAGACCTTCTTCACTGGGCTCGGCGTGATCGCCGCCTACCTGGCGCTGCTGCTCGGACTGAGTTACTACGCGCGCCGCCGGATCGGCGTCAAGACCTGGCGCAAAGCGCACCGGGCGACGGTGCTGGTCTACGCGCTGGGGCTCGTGCACGCGCTTGGCGCCGGCACCGATACCTCGGCGATCTGGTTCCGCTGGTGGGTGATGGCGACGACGCCGATCGTCGGCGGCCTCTTCGTCTACCGGGTGCTGGAAGGGCGGGCCAAAGCCCGCGCCAAAGCGGCGAAAGCCGCGGGCGAGGTGGCTGAGCCGCGGCCAGAGGCCGCGAAACCGCGCCAGGCGCCTAAGCCAAAGCCCCGTCAGGGGCTGGCAGCGAGACCCGCGATGGAGGACGGATGAGCCGCGCGGGGACCGTGATCGTCGGCGGCGGTCTGGCGGCGCAACGGGTGGCCGAGGGGCTGCGCCGGCGCGGCTATGACCGCCCGGTCCGGCTCGTCTGCGGCGAGCCTGAGCTGCCCTACGACCGCCCGCCGCTCTCCAAGGAGGTGCTGGCCGGGACGGCCGCGGAGGGCGACGTCGCCTACCGGCCGGTCGACTGGTACGTGGATGCGGAGATCGAGCTTTCGCTCGGCCTGAGGGCCGAGGCGCTGGATCCCGGCCGGCGGCAGGTCATTCTCGATTCGGGCGACTCGCTGCCCTACGAGAACCTGGTGATTGCCACCGGCGGAGAGCCGCGGCGGTTGCCCTTCCTCGCTGGGGCCAATGTCTATGAGCTGCGCACGCTTGCCGACCTGCGGCTGCTTCGCCAGGAGCTCGTCCCCGGCGTCCGGCTGGCGATCGTCGGCGCCGGCTTCATCGGCCAGGAGGTGGCGGCGACGGCGCGCTCCCTCGGCGCCGAGGTGACGGTCGTCGAGGCGCTGCCGGTGCCGCTGGAGCCGATCGTTGGCCCTCGGCTCGGCCACTGGTTCGCCGAGCTGCATCGCGAGGAGGGCGTGCGGATCATTGCCGGCGTGGCGCTCGAGAGCGCCCGCGGTGGCGGCGATCGCGTCGAGGAGCTGGTCCTGGCCGACGGCCGCCGCGTCGCCTGCGATGCCGTCCTCGTCGGGATCGGCACGGTGCCGGCAACGGGGTGGCTGCAGGGGAGCGGACTGGGAAGCGGCGGCGTCCCCGTCGACGTTGCCGGCCGGACGGCGATCCCCGGGGTCTTTGCCGCGGGCGACGCCTGCCTCTGCTTCGAACCGCGCCGCCGCGCCCATCTCCGCACCGAGCACTGGGACGCGGCGGCCTGGCAGGGCGCCGCCGTCGCCAAGGCGATCCTCGGCGAGGAGCCGGGCCGACCACCGCTGCCGAGCTTCTGGAGCGACCAATACGGGGTACGCGTCCAGTGCGTCGGCCACCCGCAGTTGGCCGACGCCGTCGCCCTCGAGGGCGATCCGACCGCCCGCGACTTCGAAGCCCTTTTCAGCCGCGGCGGCGTTCCCGTCGCCGGACTCGCCGTCGGCCGCCCTCGCGCGCTCCCGGCCCTTCGCAAGCAGATCGAGGGGGCCGGCCTGGCCCTCCAATCCGAGAAGGAGGCAGCATGAGCCACCGAGCAATTGTCGACCCCGCCGAGTGCAGCGCCCATGGCGACTGCGTCGAGATCGCCCCCACGGTCTTCCGGCTCGACGACACCGCCGTCGTCATCGGCGCCGATACCCCGGAGCTGATGATCGAGGCGGCGGAAGCCTGTCCCGCCGTGGCGATCTCGATCGTCGACGAGGCCACGGGGGAGAGCGTCTTCCCCTAAGCGTGAATTTGACAACTGGACTGGCGGGTACTGCACTCGCCACGCAACCAAAGGAGAGAAAGATGAGCAAGCGCACTTTGATGATTGGTATCGCGACCAGCCTCGCGGTTTTGGTCCCGCTCGCGGCAACGGCGACCGCGAACGACAGCGACGTTAGGCGCGGCGGCTCCTGCACGGGGAACACCTCGGCGAAGATCAAGCTGAGCCCTGAGGACGGTGGGATCGAGACCGAGTTCGAGGTCGACCAGAACCGCACCGGTGTCACCTGGAAAGTCGTTCTTCGCCGCAACGGAGCGGTCGCTGCCCGGACCCAGGGGACCACCCGTGGCCCGAGCGGCTCGTTCGAGATTCGCCGCGTGCTCGCCGACGGCCAGGGATCCGACTCGATCTCGGCGCGGGCGGTAAGCCCCTCCGGTGAGGTTTGCACCGCCCACGCAAGCATCTGAGCCCCACAGGTCGGAGCAGGAAGCTCGGTCTACCTCCAAGAATTGACATGTGACTATTTAGTCACCTATAATCCCTCCATGGACGCGGTTTTCAAGGCGCTGGCGGATTCCACCCGCCGCGAGCTGCTCGACCGGCTCTTTGAGCGGGACGGGCAGTCGCTGAGTGCCTTGGAAGAGCGGTTGCCGATGTCCCGCTTCGGCGTGATGAAGCACCTGAAGGTGCTCGAGGAAGCGGGCCTGGTGACGACGAGAAGGCGCGGCCGCGAGAAGCTGCACTTCCTCAACCCCGTCCCGATCCGGCTCATCCATGACCGCTGGGTGAGCAAGTACGCGCAGCCCTGGGCCTCCGCGCTCAGCGAGCTGAAACAGGAACTGGAGGAGGACCAAGATGAGTGATGAGCAGGCCTACACCGTGGTCGGCGGGCGCGGGACGATGACCGTGTTCGAGATCTACATCAAGACGACGCCGGAGCGCCTCTGGGAGGCGATCACCAGCGAGCAGATGCGCAAGCGCTATAGCTTCGGGGTTGGGACCGCCTCCGAGTGGACCCCCGGCTCGGAGTACAAATCGTCGGTCCCGGGCGTGGTCGAGATCGCCGCTGGCAAGAACCTCGAGGTCGAGCCGCCGCGGCGGCTGGTGCAGAGCTTCACCGCGCTGTGGAGCGAGGACGTGCAGCGCGAAGGCGAGTCCCGGGTGACCTGGGAGATCGAGCCGGTCGGCACCTCCTGTCGCTTGCGGGTGACCCACGACCAGCTCGGCGAGGGGGCCAACAACGAACTCTGGGGCGGCTGGCCGATGATCCTCTCCGGGCTGAAGACGCTGTTGGAGACGGGCGAGGACCTCGACACTCCGGGCTCGCTCCGCTACTCGGGGGCGGCTGGCGGTTAGATCTTCGCGGGTGCGGTTCGGCGGCCCGGCTCTCGGGTAGCCAAACCGCACCCGAGTAGGAGGAGGCCAGTCGATGACCCAACCGACCCTGGAGCGTGCCCGCGAACTGACCAAGTGGCGCCCGCCTTTGGGCGTGCTCTCGGTCTACCTCGGCTTCGATCCCGCCGATCGCGGCGGTGCCTGGCGGACCGAGCTCCGCAACGGGCTCGACTCGATCCTCGAGGCCGAGAAGGAGGCCGAGCACGAGCGCCGGATCGCGCTGCGGGCGACGGCGAAACGACTCGCGGAGCGCTTCGAAGATGGCGACCTGCGACCACCGCCGAGGGGAGAAGTCGGATTTGTCGAGGTTGCCGAGAAGGGCGGAGGAGAGCATTGGTTTGGCACCAGCGCCGAACCGTTCACCGACGCCTGCGTCGAGCTTGGCCCGAGCCCGGTGGTGGCGCCGTTCTTGGAGCTCTGCGGTCATGGCGTGCCCCTGGCCGTCGCTTTGCTCTCCGCCGAGCGGGTGCGGCTACTTCGCTGCACTGCCGGGGTGCTGGAGGAGCTTGCGGATTGGGAGCTCAGCATCACCAGTCTCGACTGGCGCGAGCGCAAGGCGCACAGCACTACCAACCCCGCCCGCGCCCAAGGCGTCAGCTCTTCCGGGCACGATCAGTTCGATGAGCGCCTTGAGCACAACCGCCAGCGATTCCTCTCCCAGTGCGGCGGGCTGACGGCGCGTCGCCTGGAGAAGGATGGCTTGGGCGAGGTGATCGTCTTCGGTCCGTCCCGCGACGTTGAGGGCTTCGAGGCCGGCTTCAACTCTTCCCAGGCACGTCTCAGCCTTGGCGGCGAGCTCGATCTGATCTCCGTCCCGACGGGTCAGGTCGGCGAGGTCGTCGCCCAGGCCATCGCTCGCCTCGATGAGGAACGCAGCCGGGAGCTCGTCGAGCGGGTCCTGGCGGAGGTCAAGGGCGGCAGCCGCGGTTCCGGTGGCCGCCAGGAGACGGGTGAGGCACTCGCCGAAGGACGAGTCGACCATCTCGTCCTCGACGCGGCGGTCGGCGGCGAGCAGGCTGAGGTCCTGGTCCGTGGCGCTCTCTGCAGCGGCGCCCGCGTCACCGTCGTCCGCGACGGGGTGGCGGGGCCTTTGGCCGAGGCGCAAGGAGTTGCCGCGATCCTCCGCTACTAAACAGTTTGATCGCATCTTCATAGGGGAAGGAAGCTCGCAAGAGCAAGAGCCATGGAACGCCTCCCATTTCAACACCAAGCCCTTATCTACGAGGGCGCGGATGACTACCTTGGCGGGACGATGCCCTTTTTGCGGGCGGCCCTGGAGGCGGGGAAACCGACCATGGTTGCGGTGGGGCAGGTGCAGGCCGAGCTGCTGCTAGCGGAGCTGGGCGGCGATGCGGCCAGGATCCGGTTCGTCGACATGTGGGAGGCGGGGCGCAATCCCGCCGCGATCATCCCGCTCTGGCGCGAGTTCGTCGACGAATACCAGGGGCGGGAAGTGTGCGGTATCGGCGAACCGGTCTGGGCTGACCGCAGCCCTGCGGCCCTGGAGGAGTGCCACCGACACGAGGCGCTGCTGAACGTCGCTTTCGCTTCGCCGCCGGCCTGGCAGCTGCTTTGCCCTTATGACGCCTGCTCACTTGACCAGGAGACGATCGCGAAGGTTGCCTACTCCCATCGCCAGATCCACTGGCGGGGTGGGGTCGAGGAGAGCCCCGCGTTCGAGGCGGATCCCGACTGCATCGCGGGTGAGTTGCCGCCACCGCCGGCGCCCGCGGACATGCTCACCTTTGGGCTAGGCGAGCTTGGCGTGGTCCGGCGTCTGGTCGTCGCCGAGGCCGAACGGGCGGGAATCGGTCGAAGCGGGGTCGCCGACCTCGTCACCGCCGCCAGCGAGCTGGCGGCGAACAGCGTCATACACGGAGGCGGTAGCGGCACCTTGCGTATGTGGCGAGGGGACGGGAGCCTCCTGGTCGAGATCGAGGATGACGGCCGGATTGAGGATCCCCTAGTCGGCCGGCTGCGCCCAACGGTGTCCCAGGAGGGCGGCCGCGGGCTCTGGATTGCCAACCAGCTCTGCGACCTCGTCCAGATCCGCTCCGGCGCCGCCGGGACGAAGGTGCGGCTGCACGTACCCGCGCCTGGCGTAACTGACTACGATCAGACGGATGCAGCGCTTCAAAATCAAAGTCCGGGATCTGCAGCCCGATTGGCGAGACGTCCAGATCGAGGGCGAGCTGGACCTTGCGGTTACCGGTCAACTCGATGAAGTTCTGACGACGGCGGCGGCGGAGTGCAGCGGTGTCCTCGTCGGCCTCGAGCGCTGCGAGTTCATCGATTCCTCCGGGATCGCCGTGATCCTTCGCGCCCAGGGTCGGATCGATGGAAACCGGCTCGCCGTTTACGCGCCGTCCGCTCAGGTGCAGCGGGTGCTGTCGATGACGGGGCTGACCGCTAACGGGTTGGTCTTCGACAGCGCCGAGGAGGCCATGGCCTCGCTTGCCGCAGCCAAGTAGCGCCCTCGCCTAGAGAACGACGCTCGTCAGTGGGTGCCGCGCCGCCAACGGATCACGCGACCGTTGTCAGTGCAGCGGTGGGAGTCGCCGTAGTAGTCCTTCTTAACTAGGTCACACTTGAAGCCGAGGACGGTGACCGACCAGTCGTGCTGGAGGTTGTCGATAGTGATCCGCGCGTAGCGCAAGACGACCCGCTTGGCCTTAGGGCACTCGACGCCCTTGGCCTCGATGTTCTGGGTGTAGTAGCGGGGCATGTCCCCGCAGGAGTGGAAGCCTCCCTGGCTGGTAGCCGTCGCCGGAGCGAACGCCGTGACGGCAACGATTGCCAGCAGTGCGGCAAGACCCAAGACCTTCGAGCGGAGACGCATGCGCGCATCCTTGCGGATTCCGCTCAGTTCCGCAAGCTTTGCTGATCGCTCAACCGAAGCGCGGCTTTAGGCGCTGAAAGCTGCGCCACCAGCCGCGGTCGAGTTTGGCGTGCTCGACTGTCTGCAGCAGGGACCCGTCGTCGTCGTGGAGCTCATAGCTGACGACTGGCGGCGAGGACTCGAGGTTGACCGCGACGATTTTGGCGACCAACAGGTATGGCGGGCAGCCGAGCCACAGCTCGCCGGGCTTGGGAAGGCTTTTGACGTTGGGGCTCGCCATGGATCTTCGTTACCCCTGCATTCGACGTAAAAACCGAGAACCTTCCCCGAATTTGGGAAAGCTGCTGCTAGGAGACGAGGTCGATTACTTCTTGCTCGATCTGCCGGCGTTGCTTGTTGGTGAGGCGTCCGTTGCCGCTCGTCGCCGGCTGAATCGTCACCCCGTCGCGGAAGCGGTCGAGCACGCGCGGGTCGATGTAGGAGGCGCGGCACACCGCCGGGGTGTTGCCGAGCGCCGCGGAGACCTCGTCGACGGCGCCTGAGATCGCCCGTTTTGCCGCTGCCTCGGACGCGGGTGGGTCCGCGGCGGCGAGGGCGACAGCGGCGAGGACCGTGCCGTGCCAGGTGCGAAAGTCCTTGGCGGAGAACTCGTCGCCGATCTTCTCGTGGATGTAGCTGTTGATCTCCTCGGAGCGCAGGTCGACCCACTCGCCGCTGGCGCGGTAGGCGAGGAGATCGTCGGGGCCGCTGCGGCGCCGGTACATCGTCTCCAGCGCCCGGCGGGCAGCGGCGTCGCGGATCGACTGCACCCGCCGCTGACCACTCTTCGCCGGGAAGTCGAAGACGATCTCGCTCGGCTTGACAGTGACGTGCTCGCGGCGCACAGTGGCGAGGCCGAAGCTCTCGTTTTCGGAGGCGTAGACCTCGCCGCCGACCCGAAAGAACCCGAGGTCGAGCAGGCGAACGGCGCAGGCGAGGGCGCGCTCGCGCGGCATTCCCTGGCGGCGCAGGTCGGCGCTGACGGCGCGCCGAAGCTTCGGCAGAGCGAGGGCAAACTGGCGCACCTGCTCGAACTTCCGTTCCGCCTGCCGTTGCTGCCAACGCTCGTGGTACAGGTACTGCTTGCGGCCGGCTTCGTCGTAGCCGGTTGCCTGAATGTGGCCGAAGGGATCGGGGCAGATCCAAACGTCCTTCCAGGCGGGCGGGATCGCAAGCTGGCGGATCCGCTCCACCGTCTCTTCGTCGCCGATCCTGACGCCCGATGCGTCCTCATAGGAGAAGCCGGGACCACGACGGCGCCGCCTGATCCCGGGCCCGGCGCAATCGGCCCGGCGCAGACGACCGCGTCGGGTGGCGGTGGAGGCCCGGCTCACGGACAGCGCCGGTTAGGCGCGGCGCTAGACATGGCACGCAGGTACCCAAGCGCAAGCGGGGGCGAAACCGAGCCCCCAAGTCCTTATCCAGGCACCAATGCCACCTCCTCCCGCCGAGACCGCAAAAAAGCACCTTGAGGGTGCTTTTTTGCGGTCTCGCGATGACGACCGGAAGATCGCTGAGCTTGCTCGGCGGCAACACGGCCTGGTCGAGCGGGGGCAGTTAGCCGCTATCGGGGTGGGGAGACGGGCGATTGCCGCTCGTTTGCGCGCTGGCCGGCTTCACGCCGTGCATGCGGGTGTATATGCAACTGGCCATCAGTTGCTCAGCCGTGAGGGACGCTGGATGGCTGCCGTTCTCGCATCCGATCCCGACGCCGTGCTCAGTAATTGGTCTGCCGCAGCGCTCTGGGGCATCCGCCCCAACTCGCGATCGATCATCGACATCACCAGCCCGCACAAGAGCCGCTCGTGGGACGGGATCCGGCGGCACCACAAACCGCTCCCCGTCGATGAGGTGACGATTGAGCGGGGCATCCCGGTGACGACCGTCCCGCGCACGATCATCGACCTCGCCGCCACCGAACCGGTCGACGTGGTCCAGAGCCTCTTGCGCGAGACCGAATTCCGCCAGCTTTGGGACCGGCTCTCACTTTGGGATCTGGTCGAGCGCTATCCCCGTCGGCGGGGAGTGCGCAGGGTGCGAGTCGCTCTCGAACGCCTGCAAGATGAGGCTCCAGGAGAGAGGAAGAGTCCTCTAGAGGAGCGCTTCGGAGCCTTTCTGGGCCGCTACCGTCTGCCCCTGCCTCGCTTTAACGACTGGATCCTCCTGGACGACAACCGCTTCCAGGTCGACTGCCACTGGCCGGACCACCACCTGATCGTCGAACTCGACGGTTGGCAGAGCCACTCGACCCGCACCGCCTTCCGGGAAGACCGGGCTCGCGATCGCCGTCTCCGCGTCGCCGGCTACACGGTCACCCGCCTCACCTGGAACCAGCTCGACGACGAACCGGAGGCGGTCGCCTCTGACCTGCGGGCGCTGCTTAAACGCCGTCAGCGGTCTCGACCCTGAAGGCCGAGCGCAGCGGGTGGGCTGGCTTGAAGAAGGTTGCCGTCTGCGTTTTCACCCGCCACGGTGCCGGCAGCATGCCGCCGGCGCCCAGGAAGCGGGTGAAGAGGACGGAGGCGCGGCGGCAGGTGATCGCCGAACGCGCGGGGATGTAGAGCAGGTACTGGCCCTTGGCGAAGTACAGCGGCCCGACATTCGAGTCGGCGTTGACGGTGAAGGTGCCGGGGCAAAGCTGGCCGAGTTCGCTGTTGCCGCCTCCGCCACTACCTCCGCTCGTGCGCTGGACGGAGAAACCGGGCTGGTTGCCGCGGGTGAAGGAGGCCTTGCCGCTGCCTTCGGCGACTACGCGCCACGGTTTCGACAGGTTGCCGTCCCAGTCCTGGAGGAAGCGGGCGAAGAGCTGCGAGGCGGCCTGGCAGCTGAGGCCGGTCTCGGTCGTCAATTCGTAGCTCCCGGCGGGGAAGCTCGCCGGCCCGATGCGGTCGTTGTGCAGGACTTTGAAGCTGGGGCAGGTGGCGGCCGCGGCCGAACTGGCTCCGCCCAGCGCCAATAACGAGAGCGCGACGACCAGCGCCAGGGAGAAAGCGGCGCCAAGGCGGCGGCGGGAGGCTTGGACGGGACCCACGGCGGCGAAAGCTATCAGCGCCGATCCGTAGCATGCGAGCGACCGATGCCAGAACCCGTCAAGCGCAACCAGCGCTACATGCCTGGGCTGGACGGGCTGCGCGCGATAGCCGTCCTCGCCGTCATCGCTTTCCACCTCGGCCTCGACTGGGCGCCCGGCGGCATGCTCGGGGTCGGCGTCTTCTTCACCCTCAGCGGCTACCTGATCACCGACATCCTCCTGGCGCAGCTGAACGCCCGCGGCAAGATCAAACTCACCGCCTTCTGGCTCGCCCGCGCCCGCCGCCTGCTGCCGGCCCTGTTCCTGATGCTGGCGATCGTCACCGCCTGGGTCACCGTCTTCGGCCCGGCCCAGCCGGACCAGTTCCGCGAGGGGGTGGTCTCGGCGATCTTCTACATCAACAACTGGCAGCAGATCTTCGCCGACGTCTCCTACTTCGCCCGCTTCGAAGCTGAAGGACCGCTCGACCACCTCTGGTCGCTCTCGGTCGAGGAGCAGTTCTACATCTTCTGGCCGTTCCTGCTGCTGATCGGGGTCAAGCTCGTCCACGAGCGGGTGCTGCCTTCCGGCGTCCGCCCGCGGCTCGCCCTGCTGACGATTGCCGGCGCGATCGCCTCCTCGATCCTGATGGCGGTCCTCTACGAGCCCAGCTTCGACCCCTCGCGCCTCTACTTCGGCACCGACACCCGCGCCGGCGGGCTGCTCTTCGGGGCGGCGTTGGCGATGGTCTGGCCGAGCCGCAAACTGAGCCGCCGGATCGCCCCGCAGGCGCGCAACACGCTCGACGCGATCGGCGTCGCCGGCCTCCTGGTCATCGCCTTGATGATCTGGCGCAACGGCGAACTCTCGCCCTTCCTCTACCGCGGCGGCTTCGTTGTCCTCTCGCTCGCCACCGTCCTCGTCCTGATGCCGCTGACCCATCCGGCCTGCCGCCTTGGCTCCTGGCTCGGGGTGCTGCCGCTGCGCTGGGTTGGCGTCCGCTCCTACGGGATCTACCTCTGGCAGACCCCGATCATCGTTCTCACCACGCCGCAGGGGGTGCAGCACGAGGACAACCTGATGCGCAGCCTGTTCCAGGTGGCGGCGATCTTCGCTGTCGCGGCGCTCTCCTGGCGCTTCGTCGAGGAGCCGATCCGCCACGGTGCGATCGGCCGCTTCTTCGCCCGCCGCCGCGCGGTCGGCTGGAAATGGGAGACCTTCGCGCCGCCGATGCGGGTCGCGATCGTCGGCATGGGAATCGTCCTGGTGATCGCCGCCGCCGGGATGGCCGGGCTCAACTCGACCTCGGCCGAAGGCAACAACGTCCGGGTTGAGCAGGCGCGAGCGGAGGGGACGACGAAACCGCCGCCGCTGACCCCCGAGCAGGCGAGCTCCTCGACCAAAGCCGCCTGCAAAGCGGTGATCCACATCGGCGACTCGACCTCCGAGGGCCTCGACGACGCCGAATACCTGCCGATCGAAGCGCAGCGGATCCCCGCTCGCTACGCCGAAGTCGGCGCCAAAGAAGTCCACATGGAGGTGCAGGGCGCGACCTCGATCGAAGAGCAGTTCGAAGGCAACCCCAACGCCCAGGAAGTCGCCGCCGCCTGGAAGGCCGAAGGCTTCAAAGGCTGCTGGGTGCTCGCCCTGGGGACCAACGAGGCCGCCAACGTCGCCGCCGGCTCAACCGTCACCGAGCGCGAACGGATCGACAAAATGATGGCGATCATCGGCGACGAACCGGTGCTCTGGGTCAACGTCCGCTCCCTGGTCGAAGCCGGTGACCCCTACTCGAAGGAAAACATGGAGAAGTGGGACGAGGAACTCGTCGCCGCCTGCGCCAGCTACCCGAACATGCGGGTCTACGACTGGGCCTCCGACGTCAAAGACGACTGGTTCATCGAAGACGGCATCCACTTCACCTCGCCCGGCTACGCCGCCCGCGCCCAACTAATCGCCCAGGCGCTCGCCCACGCCTTCCCGGAAAAAGGCGAAACCGAAGGCGGCTCCAAGAAGTGTGTGGTCAGCTGATGATCTCGACCGGCTCGGGATCTCCGGCCGGCTCGAAGCCCATGATCCGGCCGTAGAAGTAGAGCTCCGCTTCGAGGCAGCGGATGTTCGTCTCGGCGCGGCGGAAGCCGTGCTGCTCACCCTCGAACGGCAGGTATGCGTGGGGGATGCCGTTGCGGGTTAACGCCGCCGCCATCGCTTCCGCCTGATTGGGCGGGACGACCTTGTCCTCGAGACCCTGGAAGAGGATCACCGGCACCTGCAGGCGGTCGACGTGGTTGATCGGCGAGCGCTCGCGGTAGAGCTCGGCCTGCTCGGGATACGGGCCGATCAGGAGGTCGAGGTAGCGGGACTCGAACTTGTGGGTGTCGCCGGCGAGCGACTCGGCGTCGGCGACGCCGTAGTAACTGGCGCCAGCGGCGAAGTCATCGTGGAAGGTGAGCGCGCAGAGGGTCGCGTAGCCGCCGGCGGATCCACCGCGGATCGCCAGCCGCTCTCCGTCAGCCTCGCCCGCGGCGGCGAGGTAAAGCGCCGCCTTGACGCAGTCTTCGCTGTCGACCACGCCCCAAGCGCCGCGCAGCTTGTTCCGATACTCGCGCCCGTAGCCGCTGGACCCCCGGTAGTTGACGTCGACCACGCCGATCCCGCGGCTGGTCCAGTAGAGGTACTCGCGCGAGAGGGCGGGAGTGACGTGGGAGGTCGGTCCGCCGTGGCTCTCGACGATCAACGGCGGCAGTTCGCCTACCGGCGCCGTGAACTCCGGGTTCGCCGGCGGGTAATAGAAGCCATAAGCGGTCTCGCCGTCCCCGGTCGGGAACTCCACTGGCCGCGGCCGTGAGATGTAGGCGGGGTCGATCGGCTCCTCACTGGAGGTGCGGATGACCTCGGTCTCGCCGGTCCCGACGTCATGGAGGAGGACGGCGGTCTCGCTCTCCGGGCTGCTAGCGGCGAAGGCGACCCGCTCGCCCGCGGCCGAGAGAGCCGGATAGCCGAAGCTGGTGAAGGGGAGCCCGAGGTCGGTCGGTTCCCACCCATCCGGCCGCAGCAGGAAGAGGCGTTCTTCGGCGCCTTGCGTCCGCACGCAGGCGATCGCGCCGCTGGCGAGGAAGGCGTAGGTGGCGCCGCCGAAGAGCCACTGCGGGTGGGCAAAGTCGGCCTCCTGCTCGGTCAGCTGGACCAGGGCCCCCTCCTCGCCGCTGACCTGGGCGCCGGGGTCGCGCGCCCGGTAGAGGTTCCACCAGCCGTCGCGATCGGAGACGAAGTGGAGGTGGCCGTCGGGCCCCCACTCGGGCTGGAAGACCGACTCCTCGGGGCCGCCGGCGATCAGTCGCTCCTCGCCGCTGTCGGCAAGGGGGGCGATCCAGAGCTCGGTTCCGTCCCAGGGCATGTTCGGGTGGTCCCAGCAGGTCCAGGCGAGCCACTCGCCGTCGGGGCTGATCCGCGGGAAGGAGTAGAAGTCGCGGTCGCTGGCCAGCACCTGTGGCTCCCCTCCACCGTCAAGCGACAGGAGGACGATCTCGTTCACCGGTTCGCCCTCGGCATCTCGTTCGCGCACGCAGACCACGCTGCCGCCGTCGGGAGCGGCGCGCATGTCCGCGTAGCGGTAGGCACCCGGCTCGGGCGGCGCGGGCGAGATCGCGACCGGATCAGAGCCCAGCCGCTGCCGGTAGAGGCGCTGGTCGGCGAAGTCGACGAAGAGGAAGAGGTCGGGCTCGACCAGGTGCCAGGCGCCGCCGCCGTACTCGTGGACGCGCGTCCTCACGTTCGTCCCCGCGGGCGTCACCGCTTCCGGCTCGCCGCCAGGCGCTTGCCGCATCAGCACCACCCGGCCACCTTCGGTCGGCCGCCCCTCCGCCCACCAGGCCGCCCCGTCGCCAGCGATCACTGGAAAACCCAACCGGCGCCCAGCTCGCGCCACCGTTGCCGCCTCGATCGGCGAGGTCCAGGAGCCGTAGGGGGCAACGGCTGCCACTACTCGGGGGCCTCGACCTCGCGCAGGCGGTGACTGTCGACGTCGTAGACGAAGCCGCGAACGACGTCCCGGTAGAGCAGGAAGGGTGAGCTGCGAACGCGGCGGATCGACTGCTGGACGTCCCCCTCGACGTCGGTAAAGGACTCGATCGCGAACGAGGGAGCGACGCCGGTCGTCTCCTGCAGCTCGGCCCGGAAGCCGTCGTCGGTGATCTTCTGCATGCCGCAGTCGGTGTGGTGGATCAGCATCACCTCGCGCGTCCCCAGCTTGCGCTGCGAGATCGCCAGCGAGCGGATCACGTCGTCGGTGATGATCCCGCCGGCGTTGCGCAGGACGTGCGCCTCGCCCACGCTCAAGCCGAGCGCCGAGAAGACGTCCAGCCGCGAGTCCATGCAGGCGACGATCGCCAGCTGGCGCTGCGGTTCGACGTCGAGGTGCCGCTCGGCAAGGCCGGCGGAGAAGACCCGGTTGTTCTCGAGCAACGCGTCGATCGTGTTCATGGCGTCGCAGCCTAGCCCGGCGGGCGTTTCCGTGGTCAGGTGGCGGGGTAGCCGCTGAGCGTAGGCGGCCAACCCAACGAGAAAGGGAGAGACGCGATGGAGGCGAGCAGCATCAGCAAGGGCATCCTCGACGGCGACAAATCGACCCGGGAGGGGATCGTCGTCCTGCTGACTAAGGCGTACTGGATGGAGATCGAGACGGTGATGAGCTACCTCTCCGCCTCGACCAACCTCGATGGGGTCCGCGCCCAGGAGATCCGCGAGTCACTCGCCGAAGACATCAAAGAGGAGCTCGGCCACGCGGAAGAGTTCGCGCGACGGATCAAGGAGCTCTACGGTGTCGTCCCCGGTTCGGAAGGCTTCGAGGCCGAGCAGAGCTTCCTGCAGCCGCCCGCCGAGCAGACCGACGTGATCCACGTAATCCGCGGCGTGATCGCGGCCGAGACCGGAGCGATCGAGCACTACACCCGGATCGTCGAGGAGACCGACGGAGTTGACCCGGTCACCCAGGACATGGTGATCGCGATCCTCCGCGACGAGCAGGGCCATCGCCGCCTCTTCGAGGGCTTCCTCCGCGAGTACGAACTTGAAGGCAAGGCCTAGCGCCTCGCCGCCAGGGGTGGTAGATGCCGATGCGCTACCTCCACCTCTGTGCCCACGAGCAGTTTCCGCCCGAGCAACTGCTGCAGCAGGCGGTCGCCGCCGAGGATGCCGGTTTCTCCGGGATCGGTTGCAGCGACCACCTGCAGCCGTGGTGGGAGCCGGGCGAGTCGGGTCAGGCTTGGGTTTGGCTCGGAGCGGCGGCGCAGGCGACCAAGCGGGTCACCTTCGGCACCGCGGTGACGCCGCCGGGGCCGCGCTACCACCCGGTTCTGATCGCCCAGGCCTGGGCGACGTTCGAGCTGATGTTTCCCGGCCGGCCGTACCTCGGGATCGGCTCGGGCGAGGCCCTGAACGAGGTGCCGCTGGGAGCGGACTGGCCGACGCCGGGCGAAAAGGTCGAGCGGATGGAGGAGGCGCTGGAGATGATCCGCGCTCTCTGGGACGGGGAGCGCCTCAGCCGCGAGGGCAAGCACTTCGCCACCAAGCGGGCCCTGGTCCACTCGCGACCGGAGCACCGGCGGCCGCCGATCTACGTCTCCGCCTTCGGTCCGAAGGCGGCAGCAGTAGCGGGCCGGCAGGGCGATGGGGTCTGGACCTTGGCCGATCCCGAATCGGTGCCGAAGATCATCGACGCTTACAAGGGCGCTGCCGAGGACGCCGGGCGTGAGCCGGGAGAGATCGTCCTCCAGGCGGCTTTCTCCTGGGCCGAGGACGACGACGCCGCGCTTGAGGGCTGTCGCGTCTGGAAGGGCTCGCAGCCAAAAGAGTTCTACCGCGACGAGTGGCACGACCCGGTGGCGATGCACGAGGAGGGCAAGCGCCGGGTCTCCGACGAGGAGCTGAAGCAGTCGCTGATCATCTCCTCCGACCCGGAGGTCCACCTCGAACGGATCCGCGAGGTCGAGCAGATGGGCGCAACCACGGTGGCGCTGATGAATAATTCCGGCGCCGACCCGATGGCCGCGATCGACGTCTACAAGAGCTCAGTCCTGCCCCGCCTCGTCGGCTCGAGTTGATGGACGAGCTGCGCGCGATCGACGGCACTCCCGTCCTCGACTTGAAGCCGGTGCTGGGGTCGGTGGGGGAGAGATGAGCGCCACCGCCAACGACCTCGAGATTCGGCCCGCAACCGAAGCCGATGCCCCGCTCCTCTTCGACCTGATCCTCGAGCTCGCCGCCTACGAGAAACTGGCCGAGGGGGTCGCCGGCGACGCCGAGACCCTGCGCCGCTCGCTCTTCGAGCAGCAGGCGGCGGAGGCGCTGCTGTTGGAGACGGCAGACGGGGAAGCGGTCGGCTACGCGATCTTCTTCACCAATTTCTCCACCTTCGAGTGCCGGCCGGGGATCTGGCTCGAGGACGTCTACGTGCGGCCCGAGCACCGCCGCGGGGGGATCGGCCTGGCGGTGATGGAGCACCTCGCCCGAGTCGCCAAGGAGCGCGGCTACGCCCGCCTCGAATGGTGCGCGTTGGAGTGGAACGAGCCGGCGCTCAACTTCTACGAGAAGCTGGGAGCGCGCCGCCTCGACGACTGGCGGATGCTGCGCTTGGAGCGGGACGGGATTCGGCGGTTGGCGGGGGATGGGTGACCCTCGGCGGACGGTGGGGAGTGTCCGGCGAGGGTCACCCATCCCCCTCTGCACGTCGTAATAGGAGTTCTCTCTCACGATCGTTGCCGGCCAATGCCGCGGCTCTCTTGAACTCAGATGCCGCTTCCTCCGGCCGCCCCGCTTTGGCCAGCAGGTCGCCGCGGACGCTGGGCAGCAGGTGGTAGTTGGCGAGGGCGGGGTCGTCTTTGATTTCTTCCAGGAGCGTCAGACCCGCCTCCGGCCCGAATGCCATCGCAATCGCCACCGCGCGGTTCAGCTCGATGATCGGCGACGGCTGGATCTGGGCGAGGGCGTCGTAGAGGGCGGCGATCCGGATCCAGTTGGTGTCGTCGGCCTCGATCGCCCTGGCGTGACAAGCCGCGATTGCCGCTTGCAACCCGTAGGGCCCGAGGGGACCGGGTAGCGCTTCGGCGCGTTCCAGCGCCCGCAGTCCTCGCACGATCAGCAGCGGGTCCCAGCGGCCACGGTCTTGGTCGAGCAGCAGGATCGGCTCACCGCCGGGCCCGCGGCGGGCGGAGAGTCTGGAAGCCTGAATCTCCAGCAGCGCCACCAGGCCGTGCACCTCCGTCTCCTTCGGCGCCAGCTCAGCCAGGATCCGTCCCAGCCGCAGCGCTTCCTCGCAGAGGTCGGCCCGGACCCAGTCCTCGCCGGCGCTGGCCGCGTAGCCCTCGTTGAAGACGAGGTAGATCACTTCGAGGACCGAAGGGAGGCGCTCGTCGAGCTCGGTCCCGCGCGGCACCTCGAAGGGGACCTTGGCGTCGCGCAGGGTGCGCTTCGCCCGCACCAGCCGCTGGGCGATCGTCGACTCCGAGGCAAGAAAGGCACGGGCGATCTCCGCGGTCGTCAGCCCGCCCAGCAGGCGCAGGGTTAGCGCCACCCGCGCCTCGCGTGGGAGCAGCGGGTGGCAGCAGGTGAAGATCAGCGCCAGCAGGTCGTCGCCGATCTCGTCGTCGGCCGCGGCCTCGAACTCGGAGCGCTCGATCGCAAACAGCCCGCCGGCGTCGTGGGCGATCTCTTCGCGCTTGCGCTGGTAGGTCTGCTCGCGTCGCATGCGGTCGATCGCCCGGTTCTTCGCCGTCGCCATCAGCCAGGCGCCCGGGTTCTCCGGGACGCCTGAGGTCGGCCACTTCTCCATCGCCGCCACCAGCGCGTCCTGGGCCAGGTCCTCGGCGAGCCCGACGTCGCCGACCATCCGCGCCAGGCCCGCGATCAGGCGGGCGGACTCGATCCGCCAGACCGCCTCGATCGCGCGCGTGGCGTCGCTCACCCCGGCCTCAGGAGCTTTCGTTGGCCTCGACCGCGTCCTGGACCTCCGGCGGGAAGTCGTCCATCTCGAAGACCCGCCGCACCTCGATCCGGCAGTCGCGGCCGGGGCAGCGGCTCGCCCACTCCAGCGCCTCCTCCTTCGAGCGGGCCTGGATCAGCCAGTAGCCGCCGACAACCTCCTTGGCCTCGGCGAAGGGGCCGTCGGTAACCGCTGCCTTGCCGGTGCCGTCGAAGCTGACGACTCCGCCGTCGCTGGGCGGGCGCAGCCCGTCGAGCGAGAGCAGCAGTCCAGCCTTGCGCAGCTCCTCGTTGTAGCGGCCCATCTCCGCCACTCCCTCCGCGCTGGGCACCCAGTCCTTCTCCTCGATTTCGGGATACATGAACATCATGAAACGCATCCGGTCCTCCTTCGTCGGCGGGCAGCGGTTCTGCCCTTTTACCTCAACGACGAACGGGCGGGGGCAAAATCGACAGGCGGCTGCGACTACTCGTCGCGGGGGGTGATGCGGAAGATCGAGACGACCTCAGCCTGGTGGGCCTCGGGGTGGGCGACGTAGGCGCTGGGACCGCCGCCGAACCAGCCGGAGGCCTCGTTGTCGCCGACGAAGACCCCCGGGTGACGGTTGCCGTCGCCGTCCTGAACCCAGACCTTGTCTCCCTCGCGGAACCCGTGCTCAATCGCCTCGTCGCTCATCGGCCGGAGTCTAGTTGTCTGGGCAAGGCCCGAGTCGCCGTAGCTTCTGCCGGTAGGTGCGCATCGAGGCACGCCGCATGTCGCCGTGGGTCTGCCGCCGCAGGCTCGGCACTCGCTCGCGGTGGTAGGGGGAGGTGAGGCTCTCGGCGTGCCCGATCACGTCGCGCACCCGAATCTCGAAGCGGCAACGCAGCCAGCGGGTGAGGCGCAGAGAGGCGCGTAGCTGGCGGCGGTCGCCCATTAGGTCGCCGTCGCCGTAGCCGACGTGCTCGATCCCGATCGCGGTCCAGTTGAGGCCGACGGTGTGGCGGCAGCGAGTGCGGAGGTTGACGAGGCGAAAGATCCTCCCCGAGTCGGCGATGACGAAATGCGAGCAGACGTTGGGTAGCTCGCCCAGCTCCGGATCCGGCCCGTCGCTGGCGAAGGTGTTGTGGACGGCGGCAGCGCTGCCGGCCTGGGCCATGTGCTGGACGATCACCCGCGGATGTCGTAAGTGCCAACTGCGTTCCCCGTAGTGCCGGGCGGAGTAGGCCGCCATCTCCCGCTTGCGCTTCTCTCCGAAGGGGATCGGCCAGGCCTTGATCGGCGGCGGTTGTGGGGCGGGCAGGAGAAGGGCCGCCACGAGCGCGGTCAGCGCGAGCTTCATGGAGTGATGGTAGATCCGCCTCGCAGGCCACCCAGGCTCGCCGCTATCGCCCTCTCCGCAGTTTCGCCCCTACCGCGCTGGGTAGCTGTGCGCATCGAACGAGACGAGGAGGCATTAACCGCGATGGCGGACATGAACGAGCGAGACACCAAGTTGGTCCAGTACCTGGGTGAGGCCTACGGCAAGGAGCGCGAACTCGAGGCTGCCTTGCAGGCCCACATCGGGATGACCAGCAAAGGCCCCTACAAAAAACGACTACAGCAACACCTCAAAGAGACGAAAGCGCATGCGAAACAGGTCGAGCGCCGGATCAAGAAACTCGGCGGCGGCACCCAGACCCTGCAGGGCACGGTCGGCAAACTGACCGCAGCTGCGAAGGGTCCTTTGCACGCGATCCGCGGCGACAGCGAGCCGGAGAAGATGCTCAAGAACGCCAAGACCGAGTACTTCAACGAGCACGAGGAGATCGCCACCTACCTCGCGATCGAGACCCTCGCGGAAAAGGTCAACGATTCGGAGACGGCGAAACTGGCGCGGGCGATCCGCCGCGAGGAGGAACGGATGGCGAGTTTCCTCCAGGGTCAGATCAAGCAGCTGACCGGCGCGGTCGTGCGCGAGGACATCCCAGCCGGGCAGCGGCGGGCGCCGAAACGCAAAGCGAAAGCGAAAAAAAGGCGAACGAAAAAAAGCTAGCTAGCGGCCGGGCGAACGGCGAGTACGACTAGGTCGTCGCGCAGCTTTCCGGAGCTGCGCCCGACCGCATCGGCGCGCAGCCGCTCGGTCAACTCGTCGAGCTCGAGCCCCGACAGCGCTTGGGTCATCTCGGCGAAGGCCTCGGGGCCCTGGTGGGAGGCGACCGGTCCGGCCTCGAGCCAGCCGTCGGTGCAGAGGGCGAGGGTCTCCCCGGCGGCGAGGGTGCGCTCGTGCCGCTCGACTTTCGCCTTCTCCCAAGCGCCTAGAACCGAGCCGCCACCCAGCATTTCCGACTCGGCCTCGCCTGCCAGGACCGCCGGCGGGTGTCCGGCCGATGCGAGGGATAGGTGCCAGTCAGAGCCCTCGCGCCGCAGGTGCGCCAGCATCGCGGTTGCGAAGTCGTTGAGGCTTTCGCCCCCGACCAGCAGTTCGTTGACCCGTCGCAGGACCTCGTCGGGCTCGGCGATCTCCCGGGTCAGGCCGCGCACCGAGTGGCGGACGGCGACCGAGACCCCGGCCGCGGTGCTGCCTTTGCCGGCGACGTCGCCGACCAGGAGCCAGCACCCGTCTGCGCTCGGCAGGACGTCGTAGAGATCGCCACCGACCTCGATCCCCTCGCCGGCGGCCTCAAAGACGACCGAGACCTCTAAGCCAGAAACCTTTGCCGGTCGCGGCGGTCGCAAGCCGCGCTGCAGGTTTTTGGCGATCCGGTCGCGTTCTTGGTAAAGGCGGGCGTTGTCGAGGGCGAGTGCCGCCCGTTCACCGAGCTCGGCGAGGAACTCGAGGTCGCCGCTGTCGTAGCGCATGTCGGCGTGGGCGTGGAGGAAGGAGAGGGCGCCGATCGTGCGCCCGCGGGCCGCTAGCGGCACTACCGCCGCCGAGTTGTAGCCCGCGTCCTGCATCAGCTGCAGGTGCTCATCGCTTTGGGAGACCTTGTCAACTACCTCCGGCGCGGTCAGGTCACGCCAGATCATCGGTTGGTTCAGTCGCAGCACCTGCGCCGCCGGGTGCTCGCCGCTGGGATCGAGTGGCTGTGCGTGGCGGATCTTTTCCAGTCGTGAGGCCATCTCCGGGTTGGCCCCGGCGACGACGCTGTCGCCGAGCCAGCCGTCGGCACGGCAGAAGTCGATCAAGCAGAGCTCGGCCAGCTCGGGAACCGCGGTGGAGACGATCGTGCGCGCGGTCTCGGTCAAATCGAGCGAGCTATCGAGCAGGCGGCTGGCGGCGACGAGGAACTCTTGGGCACGGCGGCGGCGGACCTCGGCGGTGATATCGCGGGCGACGACCGAGGCGCCGATCAGCCCCCGCATCGGGCTGCGGATCGGGGAGATCGTCAGTGAGACGGCGATCCTGGTGTCGTCCTTGCGGATCCGCTCGGTCTCGTAGGTTTCGAGGCGTTCCCCGCGCTTGATCTGGTCGAGGATCACCTTCTCCTCGTCTTTGTGGTCGGGAGGAATGATGAAAGAGATGTGCTGGCCGATCGCCTCCTCGGCGCTGTAGCCGTAGAGGCGGGCGGCCGCCGGGTTCCAGCTGGTGACGATCCCGTCCAGGTCCTTGCTCAGGACCGCGTCCTGGGTGCCGCGAACGACCTCGGCCAGGTGCTGGCGAAAGCGCTCGGCTTCGGCGCTCTTGGCCTCAGCTCGGCGCCGGGCGATGAAGGTCCCCAGTTGGTCAGCGAAAGCTGCCAGCAGCGCCATCAGCTCCTCCGACTGGGGGTTGAAGGAGGTGGTGTGGAACTCGGCGACGGCGAGTACCTCGTCCGCTGGACCGATTGGGACCGGGATCGCCAGGGCCGCCTCCAACCCCAGTTCGGCGGAGACGTCAAAGCGCGGCGCCGAGGTCGGGTAGGCGCTGTAATCGGGGGCAAGCGCGATCTGACCCGTCTTCCAGGCATCGCCGGGGAGGCCGGTTCCCCGCTTGAAGCTGAGTTCGCGGCTGCGCCGCCAAAGTGGCCTCGCGTCGAGCTCGGCGGTGCTCCAGCCCGAGACCAGCCGCAACGGCTCCTCCTCGCCGACGACATCCCACAGCGCCCCCGCCTCCCAACGCAACAGGTTGGCGACGATCTCGAGGAAACGCGGCGCCACTTGGTCGAGCGACTCGCCTTCGATCAGCCGCGCTGCAAGTTCGCGCTGGCTTCGCAGGTAGCGCCACAGCTCCAGTTCCTGTGGCCCTGGCATCCGCTCCAAAGCTACCCCCTTCAAGGCCTATGCAACCGATTCCCGGATCTACCTCAATCCGGTTCGGCTTGAGTTTTGCCGCCTTGGCCCGGGGGTAGTGATCGAGCCAACAGGGTTAGACAAACAGGAGAAGAGAAAATGTTCCGGTGTGATCACTGTGGAAGCGGTTTTTCGGCCCAGGCAGCATCTTCGTGGAGCGCTTGCCCACGCTGTTTGGCACGGGAGAAAATCCAGGTCCCGCTGACCTTCGAACTCGGCTGGCGAGGGGTGAAGATCGAGGATTTGCCCCTCCAGGCCGAGGGTAGTCGGCAGGTGAGAGATCACCAGCCAACTTAAGGTAGGGCGATGCCACCGCGCGGAGTGAAAAAAGGCAGCAAACGGGACCGCCAGTACAAACACATCAAAGCCAGCGAGAAAAAGGCAGGGCGGTCAACGAAACGCGCTGAGGAGATCGCTGCGCGCGCGGTCAACAAGGAAAAGGCGCGATCCGGCGAATCCAAATCCTCCTCCCGCAGCTCGACCCGGGGCAATTCCGCCAGCAGTCGGGGCGGCAAGCAGTCCGGTCATGGCCCCGGTGGTCGCACCCGCGAACAGCTCTACAACGATGCCAAGAAGCTGGGGATTGAAGGCCGGTCGAAGATGAGCAAGAAGGAACTGCAGAAGGCAGTGGCGGGGGCGAGCTAGGCGATATGTCGTCGATCAAGAGCACCATCGCCCGCAAGGCGGTCAAGACGACCGCGAAGCACAGCGCCCGAGGGGCGGCAGCGAAGGCGAAGCGGAATCCGATGCGCGCCCTCACCTTGCTCGGCATCGGCGTTGCCGTCGGTTTCGTCGCCGGGCGAGTTTTGTGCTCGGCGGGCAGGGGTACCCAGCCCTCATGAGCGAGAGCGACCCCAAACGCGACCCGATCGCCGACGAGGAGTCGGAGGCAGCGGCAGCCGAAGCGGCGCGCATCGGCGGCCCGGCCCCTGAAGACACCCTGGACCCCGCGCAGCGGCCGGTGGTCGAGGGCGGCGGGGGCGAGGCAGAGGGGTTCGAGCTGGCCGAGGAGGAGCTGATCGACCACGCCTCGCACGGCGACCAGCGGCACTTCCCCGACAGCGACGTCCCGCCGGCGGAGGAGCAGAGCGACGCCGTCTATGGCGAAGCCGATCAGGAGATCGGCCAAGACGAGTAGGAGAGCGCATGCCCCGTCAAGTAATCGCCATCGTCACCGACGATTTGCATGGCTCTGAGCCAGCCCGACAGCTCGACGCCAATGGGGAGGGCGTTGAGGTCCGGGTCGTCGTCCCGGCGGTCGAGGCCAGCCCCCTGCGACACACCCTCGGCGACGTCGATGAGCCCTTGGAGCAGGCGCAGGCGCGGCTGGAGAAGGTGCTGGTAACCCTGCGCGAGAGCGGGATCTTGGTTAGCGGCGAGGTCGGCGATCCCGATCCGGTGCAGGCCGCCCAGGACGCGTTGCTGAAAGCGCCGGCGGATGAGGTCCTGATCTTCGAGCACTGCGACAGGCAGGCGAAGTGGTTCGAGAACGGGCTGCTGGAGCGAGCCCAGGAGGCGATCGAGCCGCCGCTTCGGATGATCGTGCTCGAGCACGGTGACAAGGATCACCTCGACCACGTCGTCGAGGTCGAGGAGACCGGGCAGGGGACCATCAACCCCATGGCGGATAAGGAAATTGGCGGCGGCGCCTACGTGCCGGGGATGACCCGGTCTGACTTCGCCGGGATGGTCGCTGGGGTCGCCGGCACGATCGTCGTCGCCGTCCTTGCCGCGGCCGTTGCCAGCGGCAGCGGTCACGAGACGGGCTGGGAAGCGGTTGCGATCTTGATCGCGATCGGCATCGCGCTAGCGAATCTCGCCCACGTCGTCGGGCTGACCCTGTTCGAGGCGGTCAGCTATCGCGGTGGCTTCGCCGTCTTCTTCCGCTCCTTGGCGCTGGTAGCGACCCCTGCTGCGATCGTGATCAACCTCGCGATCCTGCTCTTCGCCGGCAGCTAGCGACCGCCGGCGGTCTCAGGGGCGTGGGATTCCGCCGTGGCCGGTTCGGAGCGCCGCAACGCCTCCAGCACCTCCTCGGCTAGCTGCGAGCCGTCTTCGGGACGCAACGGGGTTGCGTTGACGCGGAAGACGACGCCCTCGCCGTCGAGCTCCTCGAGCGAGACGCTGGGTTTGTAACGGGTGGGCACGGTGATCGCCTGCAGCAGTCGATCCTCGATCTCCTTCGGACTCGCTTGGGCTGGGAACCGCACCCGGACGTCGACTTTCTCCGGCTCGCGCAGGGGCACGACAACGAGGCTGAGAAGGACGTTGTTGGGAACCAGCAGTCGGTCGGCCCCCTGGCTCAGCGTCGTGTAGAAGAGCCCGAGCGAGGTGACCGTCCCCTCGAGCGAGCCGGCGAGCGCGCCGCCGACCAAGCGCACTCGTTCACCGACTCGGAACGGCCGCGTGCTCTGCAGGACGATGCCGGCAAATACTCCGCTCATCGCTTGCTGGGCTGCGAGTCCGAGGAGGACTGCGGTGAAGGCGCCGCCCAGGGCCAGGGTGCTGGCGTTGACACCAGCGATCCGCAGGGCCAGGACAACCACCGCGACCGTCGCTAGGAGGCGGATGACGAAGCCGGTGGTTCCCGCCGTGGCTGGATCGAGCCGGCGGTAGAGGCGGGGCGAGAGGCCCCTCACCAACCAGTGGGTTGCCGCTAAACCGACGACGATGAGGACGACGACCGTCCCGAATCGGATCCACTGCCCGTAGCCCGGAGCGATCTCCTGGCGCTGGTAGTAGACGAAGAGGGTCCCCGCGATCACCAGCAGCGCGGCCAGTAACCCCCCGAACTGGCGCCGGGAAAATTTTGGCGCTAGCTCCTCGCCGAGGCCAAGCGAGTGCCAGGCATGGCTGCGAGTCTCGAACAGCTCCCGGGGGAGCCGAGGACGACGGGGCGCGGGGGACACCCCCTTTGGGTACCCGAGCGCCGCAGCTCATATGCAGCTGGTTCAGCTGCCGATTGCAGCCAACGCCTCGTCCCGGCTCGTGTGGACCGGGATCGAGAGCTCGAGACCGGTGATCTCGAGAACGCGGAGCACTTGCTCGTTCTGACTGCAAATCGCCAGCACGCGCCCGTTTTCGCCGCCGTTGAGTCGCTGCCAGGCACGAACGATCAGGGCGATACCGGTGGAGTCAATGAACTCGCACTGGGAGAGATCGATCAGTACCGAGCCTTTTTCGCTCTCAAGCGCCTGGTCCAGAGGGCCCTCGAGATTGGGCGCCGTGCTGAGATCGAGCTCGCCCCGGACGGCAATCGTCCGAACATCGTGCTCGAGATCTCCGATCTTTACCTCGAACGGGGTGGGACTCACCGGGCCGATGCTACCGCAGCAGACCGTTGCTGCCGCACGCTGTTTTGCCCTCCTTCCCCAGGGGTAGGCACGTCTTGATGCGAGATAGCCGGTTATGCTCGCGCTTCCGATTGAGGGCCTCGACGTTCCTGGGGGCAGGCTGGAACTTTTGAATAGCTCAACCAATGACCGCTCGGGGCTGCAAATGTCCCTCCCCGCCCGCGCGGAGAACGTGGCAGTGGTTCGTCACGCGCTTGCTGGGCTGGCCGAACGTCTAGGAATGGACGAGGCCTCGCTTGCTGATCTGAAGACGGTCGTCACCGAGGCTTGCATGAACGTCGTCGTCCACGCCTACGTGGGCACTGAGCCCGGGCCGCTCGAGGTCGACGCGAATAGCGAGCTCGACGGGATCACCGTGGTGATCCGCGATCACGGCGGCGGCATTCGCCCCCGTCCCGATATCGAGCACCCGAGCCTGCGAATTGGGCTGACCTTGATTGCGGCGCTCTCCAGCAGCTTCGAGATCAAAGGAGGAGCCGATCAAGGAACCGAGATTCGGATGCACTTGCCGTTGCGCTCCCGCGACGAGGAACTGGCGGCCGGCTCGACCTTCACTGTCGCCGCCGATGACGAGACCCGGATTCGGGTTGGGCCGCCGGAGATCGTCGGCCCGGTCCTGAGTCGAGCGCTCTCTGCCTTGGCTGCGCGTCAGGACATCAGCGTCGACCGCCTCTCCGACACGATGCTGCTCAGCGATGCGATCTCCGCCCGCGCGCCGCAGGGCTTCACTGACGGTCACGTCTCCCTCAGCATCATCGAGTCGGCGGAGGGGATCGAGCTCAAGGTCGGCCCGATGACCCACGGGGGAGCCGAGCGACTGCGGGCCAGCTTCGACCTGCCAGAGGTCGGCGGCTCGCTCGAGGCACTGACCGACGAGCTCCGCATCGAGGAGCGAGACGACGGCGAGTTCCTCGTCGTCGGCATCTCCTCGCTCTCCAAGAAGTAGACGTCTCGGGTAGGGCGGGCCCCGCTACTCGGGGTCTTTGGCGGCGCTGCTTTGCTCCGCCACCTCGGCCCTGATCCGCTCCAGGGTTCGGCGCAGGATGCGGGAGACGTGCATCTGCGAGTGGCCGATCCGCTCGGCGATCTGCGACTGGGTCAGGTCCTCGACGAAGCGGAGCTGGAGAACGAGGCGCTCACGCTCATCGAGGTGGGGGAGGGCCCCTTCCAGCGCCAGCTTGTCCTCGACCAGCTCGTAGCCGGAGTCTTCGTCACCGACCCACTCTGAGGCCGGCGATTCTTCCGAATCCTCGCCTCCAACCGGGCGATCGAGCGAGAGGGGGCGGCGGTTGTGATTTGCCTCGAGCACCTCGAGCACGTCGGTCGGGTCGCAATCGAGCCGCTCGGCGATCTCCCCGACCGATGGGGAGCGCTGAAGCGTGACCGTCAGCTCGGAGATCGCCTTATCGACCTCAGCCATCCGATCGTGCAGGCCGCGAGGTACCCGTACCGTCCAGACCCGGTCGCGGAAATGCCGCTTCAGCTCGCCGAGGATCGTGGGCGAAGCGAAAGCGGTGAAGGGGGCGCCCCGGTCGGGGTCGAAGCGGTCGATTGCGTTGACCAGCCCGAGGCTGGCCACCTGCAAGAGGTCATCGAAGGACTCGCTGGCGCCGCGATAGCGCAAGGCCAGGTTTTTCGCGAATGGCAGGTAGCGGCGCACCAACTCCTCGCGGATCGCCGGGTCGCGCTCCTTGACGTACCGCGCCCAGAGCACGCGCTCGTTGGCCAGGCCCTCATCCGGGCCTGGACTTGATTGCTCCCTGTTGGAGATCTCCTCGCTCACAGCATCGATCAGTTAGACGGCGACACTCATCCAACGTCGCTGCCCTGAGAGCATCAGTCCGAAGCTGTGCAGCGCGACGGCAGCGTCGCCGTCGCGGCAACGATAGCGATAGGCGCGTACAACTACGAAAAGGCCGCCTCAGGCGGCCCTTCGTAGTCATCGCTGGAAACCTTGCTAGCGGCGCCGCGCAGAGTGGCAGCGGCGCCGCGGCTGGTGTCAGGTGCGTTCAGGAAGCGGTCTTCTCTTCCTCGCCCGCGGGGGAACCGGCCTCTTTGTTGAAAGCGCCCGTCTGGGGCGATTTGAAATGCAACAAATGGACTTTGGAGAGGATTCCCGCCTCCTCGCTCGCGGCGATCCGCTCGGAGGATTCCGTCTGGATCTCAAGCAGGCGGTCAAGCGCGCCTTTGAGGAGGGTCGAGATATCCGACCACCCTTGCTTGTCGACGACCATCGGGGTGCGGCTGAGGTGGATGTCCTCGACCTCATCCAGGGTTCCGCTTTTCGATGCGCTCTCGATGTCTTCGAAGACTGACTTCAACATCGCACCGGCCATGCCCGGACGCAGGCTTTCCGGCATCCGCGACCATTCGTCATCGCTGAGGAATTGCCGGCGGGTTGCGCGATAGAAGTGCTCCGTGGCGCCACGCCGCTGCTTCGTGTCAACGAGCTCGATGCAGTCATATTTCTCGAGCACGCGCACGTGGTAGGCGACGAGGTTGAGGCTCTGATCGAGCTGCTGAGCAAGCATGTTCGGGCTCGCAACTTTCTCGTTCAGAATGATCAAAATCTGCACCCTCAAGGGGTGCGCGAAGGCTTTCGCGACTATCTGTTCGACGCCTTCTTTCTTATTTTTGGTCTTGGGCAAGGCCTTTTCCTTAGATCGGTTTCCAGCGGTATTGGCCGATTACAAGACTTTACATCTTGTCGATCAGGATTTTCACAACGCTCCCGCGTTTTCCGATTATTGACGAGGTTTACTGGTGGCACCTTGATTGCTGGAATCAATTCGAGTAATAATTGATCAATCGCTTTAGAGCGGTCGCCGCGGATGGGCGGCGCAGCAAATTCGAGGGAGAGGGGAGGTGTGATCGTGAAGATCGCGAACACGCAAAGCCGCGTCACTTCAGTGGCGCTCGTCAAGGGCAGCTGAGCCCAGGGATGGAACGGCGGTCGCGCGCCTGAGAGTCTTTTTGGGTGGCCTCTTGGAAGTTGCCCTTCATCGTCGCCGCGATCGCCGTTCCGATTGCCCTCGCTTTCCTGGCTGCTGGTCCCGCGGTAGGGGTCGCGGTGGGGGCATTGGTCGCTGTTGCGATCGTTTACGTGGCGGTGAGACAGCGGCCACGCGGGGCACTTTCAGCGGCGCCGGCGACGATCCCGTCGCAACGGCTCCTACTCGTTGTTGTCGAGGCACTCGAGGATCCGGCCGTGGTCGAGCAAGTCGCCGGGCGTGTCGCATCTGCGCACTCGGAAGTGCTGGTTCTTGCTCCTGCCCACATCGGCTTTCTTGACCGCTGGGCCTCTGATGTTGAGGCGGCTCGCAGCGATGCACAGCGTCGCCTGGTGGTCAGCGTTGCCGCGCTGGCCGCCGCGGGAATCGAGGCGGAGGCCAGGGTCGGTGACGAGGATGTGGTGCAGGCGGTTGAAGACCAGTTGGGCAGTTTTGCCGCCACCGAGGTGATCTTGGTTAGCCCCGGCGGCAGCGAGAACAAAGCCGCGTCCGCCGCTGCTGAGGAGCTGCGGACGCGGCTTCAGGTGGATTTTCGCTGGATTGCTAGTGATCGAGGAGCTCGCTGAAGCGGAGCGCCGCTCTGGTCGGCTCGGCGAACTCCTCACCTTGGTGCAGGAGGCCGGCTGCTGCTAGGTCGCGGACCGCCCGCTCGATTGCGTCGCGTTCGGCGAAGCCGCCGCTATTGCTGCCGAGCTCGCGAACCAGCTCAGTGATCGTCAGTCGCATCGGGTGCAGCTCGAGCAGCTGTCGCAGGACGACTGACTCGACGTTTTGGTCTTCCGCCCAGGTGGTCCCGCTGTGTTCGTTGTTGTTCATTGCCCCTCCCCATGACTAAGTGGAGGCGCCACGGGGGTTCTCCCCGGCGCCACCGATGTTGCTTTCCCCTAGCCCAAGGACCTGCTGCGCCCATGGAGCCTTCACCGTGCTGCGGTAGAAGTGCTCGATTGAGCCGCGCGCAGGCTTGGTCCTTACAAGCGTCAAGGTTTTGCACTCGACCAGGACTCGGACGTGGTAGCTGACGTTGCTGAGCGGCTGGCTCAGCCTGGTTGACAGCTTTCGCGGGCTGATCGGTTTGCCGTCCGCCATCTCGCGCAGAATCGTGCGGCGCAGCGGGTGCCGGAGGGCGATCAGCAGGTTGTCTTCTTTTGAGCGATCGAGTGGTGCCATGACCGTCGGCCACTATAGAGAAGTAGAAACCTGTTGTCTGTAGATCTTTTGTCTACTACGGAGAACTCAGGACCGGTGTTCAGAACTCCTTCCGGACGCCGCCCATCTCGGTGAAGACGGCGGTGTAGCCGCCGTCTTCGCGCTGCTCGTCGGCAATCACGTGGGAGACCGCGTTGATCAGCGCCAGGTGGGTGAAGGCCTGGGGGAAGTTGCCGAGGTGCTGCCCGGATTCGGCCTCCAGCTCCTCGGCGAAAAGGTCGAGCCAACCCGCCGCCTCGAGCAGGCGTTCGCAGAGGTCGCGAGCGCGGCGGCGATCGCCGATCTCCGAGAGCGCCGAGACCAGCCAGAAGGAACAGATCAAGAAGGTCCCCTCCTTGCCCTGAAGGCCGTCATCGGTTTCGTCGACCTTGTAGCGGAGGACGAGGCCGTGCTCGGTCAAGTCTGAGGCGATCGCGTTAACCGTGTCCCGCACGCGCGGATCGTCGGGCCGGAGGAAGCGGAAGAGGGGGATCAGCAGCAGCGAGGCGTCGAGCGCATCGGTCTCGTAGTGCTGGCGGAAAACCCCGTCGCGAACGCCGCGCTCGAGGATCTCCGCCTTGAACTCGTCGGCTTTCTGCTGCCACTCGGCAGCGAGGGTCTCGATGCCGGCGCCACGGGCGAGGCGGGCGCCGCGATCGACCGCGACCCAGATCATCAGCTTTGAGGAGACGTAGTGCTGGGGCTCGCCGCGCGACTCCCAGATCCCCTGATCGGGGTGGGGCCAAGCTTCGATCGCCGCTTCCACCTGGTAGCGGATCAGTTCGCGGTCGGTCTGAGTGCCGCGCCCGCGCAGCGCCTTTTCGTGGATGTAGATGGAATCCAGCAGCGATCCCCAGACGTCGTTTTGGCGCTGGTCATAGGCGCCGTTGCCGATCCGCACCGGCTTGGCGCCGCCGTAGCCGCTGAGGTGGTCGAGCGTCTTCTCATCGAGGTTCCGCTCGTGCCCGATCCCGTACATGATCTGCAGGTCGGGATGGTCTTGGCAGACGTCGACGATGAAGCGCATGAAGTCGCGCGCCTCCTGGTCGAAGCCGAGCGTGTGCAGGGCCCAGAGGCTGAAGGTCGAGTCGCGGATCCAGCTAAAGCGGTAATCCCAGTTGCGTTCGCCCCCCGGCGTCTCCGGCAGCGAGGTGGTGGGGGCGGCGATGATCGCCCCGGTGGGGGCGTAGGTCAGCCCCTTGAGGACGAGGGCCGAGCGCTGCAGGTGCATCCGCCAGGGATGGTCGGGGAAGTCGCCAGCGCGCAGCCATTCCCGCCAGAACTCTTCGGTCGAGTCGATCCGCTCCAGCGCCTCGGGGGCGCTGCGCGGACCACCGAGGTCACCTTCGCTCCAGGTAAGGGCGCAGAAGGCGGCTTCGTTTTCGCGCAGGGTGACGGTGCCACGGGCGGCGCCGTCGGCGAGCTGGAGATCCATGTCGCTGGTCAGCAACAGCTCGTTGCCGTCGGCGTCGGCGGCGCGGGCTTCGCCGAGCTCGCCACCGCTCCAGCGCGCCGCTTCGATCCCGTAACCGAAACGGGGAAGGCACTCCATCTCCATCTCGACCTCGCCGTCGATGCAGGTCATCGTTCGCAGCAGCGAGCGATCGGATTCGTGGGCGGTTTCGGGGCGGCCACGCCGATGGGGGTTGCCGCCGCCGGCCGAGGCCCACTCGGCGATCGTCAAGGCGTCCTTGACCACGACCCAACCGCTATCGGTGACCCAGGTCGTCTCAATCACCAGCGTCCCGGGTTGGTAGCGGCGACTGATCGGGACGACCACGCCGCGCGGTCGCAGCAGCATGTGGCCAGCACCGCGATCGAGGAGGGCCGCGAAAGCGCTGGGGGAATCGAAGCGGGGGAAGCAGAGCCACTCGACGCTGCCGCTGAAGGAGACCAGGGCGGCGCTGTGACAGTCGGAGAGGAAGCCGTAGCTCCCAATCGAGGGGAAGCGGTTGTCTTGGCGGCTCACGGGCGGTGCCAAGCTAGCAGCGGGCTACGCTGAAACCGATGAATCTGCCGTTCGGCCACGTGGAGGCGGTCTTCGCCCCTCTGGAGCTGTTGCCTTTGCTGCTGGCGGCCGTCCTCTACGCGAAGCGGTCCCTGACCCTGGCGGAGAAGGGTCGGTCGGTGCCGCTCTGGCGCCAGCTTTGCTTTGCCGCGGGGCTGCTGGTCATCGTCGTCGCCACCGTCTCGCCGGTCTCCCACATCGCCGAGGAGCTGGTGATCGCCCACATGGTCGAGCATCTGATGCTGGGCGACATCGCGACGCTTTTGCTGGTCCTGGGGCTGACCGGACCGCTCTTACAGCCGATCCTGGCAATTCGCGTCTTCGACCGGCTGCGGATCCTCGCTCACCCGCTGGTCGCCTTTCCGCTCTGGGCGCTCAACTTCTACTTCTGGCACATCCCGGCGCTCTACGACGCTGCCTACGGCGGTGCCTTCCTCCACTTGGTTGAGCACAGCAGCTTCATCTTCTTCGGCTGCTTGATGTGGATGCCGATCTTCGGTCCGCTGCCGAAGCCGACCTGGTTCACCGCCGCCTGGAAGGTCGGTTACGTGATCGCGGTGCGCTTCGCCGGGGCGATTCTCGGCAACGTCCTAATGTGGTCGGGAAGCGTGCTCTACCCGAAGTACGCGGCGGGGGAGGCCTACTGGAACATCTCGCCGCTTGCCGACCAGAGCACGGCTGGGGTGGTGATGATGATCGAGGGAACCTTCCTCGGTTTGGGTCTCTTAGCATGGGTCTTCTTCGAGGTGGCGCGGGAAGGGATCGAGAAGCAGCGCTTGCTTGATCTGGCAATGGAACAGGGGGTCGAGCTCGACGAGGCGAGGGCGCAACGCGCGGTCGCGGCGGGGCAGGGCGACCGCCTCGAGCGACAACTGATCGCAGCCGGGGATGATCACGACGACCGCTAAAGGAGAGCGGGGGCTGCTGGCTGCGCTGGTTTTTGTCGTCGGCGCCTCCAGCCTCGGGGTCGAGATCGCGGCGGCGCGCTTGCTGGCGCCCTACTTCGGCGCCTCGACTGTGGTCTGGGCGAACACGATCGGGGTTGTCCTCGTCGCCCTCTCGGTCGGCTACTGGTTCGGCGGTCGCTTCGCCGATCGCCATCCCCAGCTGCGGGGGCTGTGTCTGGTGGTTCTTGTGGCCTCGGTCTTGATCGCGATCGTGCCCTTCGCGGCCCGCCCCTTCCTCGGCTTCTCGGTCGACGCTTTCGACACCGTCTCGGTCGGCGGATTCGCCGGCTCGCTGTTCGGGGTCCTGGTGCTGGTCGCGGTGCCGGTGATGCTGCTGGGGGCCGCGGCGCCCTGGGCGGTGCGGCTAGCGGTCGGCGAGGTCGGGAGCTCGGGGGAAGTGGTCGGGCGGCTATACGCGATCTCCACCGCCGGTTCGCTGGTCGGGGTGATGGTCTCGGCGCTGGTCCTGATCCCGCTGCTGGGGACGCAGCGCACGTTTCTCGTCTTTGCCCTGGCTTTGGCCCTGGTAGCGATGGTCGGGATTGGGGCCCGAGCTGCCTTCGTTCCGGTCTGCCTGTTGGCCGTGTTTGCGGTCCCGGTGGGGACGATCAAGGCCGACGCCGAGGGGCGCATCCTGTACGAGGCGGAGACCACCCACCAGTACGCGCGGGTGATCGAACGCGATGACGGCACCCGGGTGCTGGAGCTGAACGAGGGCCAGGCGGTCCACTCGCTGTACGAGCCCGGCTCCTACCTGACCGGCGATTACTGGGACGGGCACCTGGTTCTTGGGGCGGCAGCAAGGGCTCAGCCGCCGGAGCGGATCGCGATCCTCGGCAACGCCGGCGGCACCGTCGCTCGCTCCTTCGGCCACTTCTTCCCGGCCACCGAAGTTGACGCGGTCGAGATCGACCCCGAGCTGACCGAACTCGGCCGCCGCTACCTCGACCTCCGCAACCCGCGGATGCAGGTCTACGCCGAGGACGCGAGACCCTGGCTGGAGCGCAGCGACGGGGGCTACGACGTGATCATGGTTGACGCCTACCGCCAGCCCTACATCCCCTTTTACCTGGCGACGCGAGAGTTCTTCGAGCTCTGCCGCGAGCGGCTGGCGGCGGGTGGGTTGGTGATCGTCAACGTTGGTCATCCCGAGGGCGCGCGGGAGCTGGAGCGGGTGCTGGGGCGGACGATGGCGGCGGCCTTCCCGCGGGTGCTGCGCTATCCGATCGAGGAGACGAACACGCTGCTGGTCGCCGGCGAGGGGGCGTTCTCGGCGGCGCGCTTGGAAGCGAACTTGGCTGCGCTGCCGCAGCCGCTGCGCGAGGAGGGGCGGAGCGCAGCCGCGGCGCTGGAACCGCGTTTGGCTGGGGGAGAGGTCTACACCGATGACCACGCCCCGGTCGAGTGGTTGGTCGACTCCTCCCTGCTGGAATACGCGAATGAGTGAAGGCAGCGGCAGGGGTGGCATCGGCGAGCGTCTGCGCGCCTGGCTGGTCACCGGACCGGTCGGGCGGGGGGTTTCCTTCGCGCTTGACTTTGTGGTGGCGTTGCGGACGATGCTGGCGCAGCGCCGCTCTCGCTAGGGTCAGGCGCCCATGGAGACCACCCTCAAAGAGCTGCCCAATTCCCGTGTCGAGGTCGAGGCGGAGGTTCCCGCCGGCGACGTCGAGAAAGCAACCGCCCGCGCCGCCCGCGCGATGGCGAAGGAAATGCGGATGCCTGGCTTCCGCGCCGGCAAGGCGCCGCCGTCACTGGTGATCCAGCGGCTCGGCTTCGGCCCGGTCCTGCAGGAGGCAATCCGCGAGGCGCTACCCGAGTGGTACGAACTGGCGCTGCTCGACGCCAAGGTCAGCCCGATCGGCGATCCCAGCATCGACATGGTCTCTGTTCCCGAGGACGAAGGGGAGCCGCTCAAGTTCAAGTTCGAGGTGGGGGTGCGGCCGGAAGCAACGCTCGGCACCTACAAAGGCCTCGAGGTTGGCAAGGATGAGAAAGACGTCCCCGACGAAATCATCGACACCGAGGTCGAGTGGATCCGCGAGGGGTTCGCGCGCCTGGACCAGGTAGATCGCGCTGCCGCCGAGGGCGACTCGGTCCTGATCGACTTCGAGGGCTTCCTCGATGGCGCGGCCTTCGAGGGGGGCGTGGCCGAGGATTACCTGCTGGGGCTGGGTTCCAACCAGCTGATCGAGGGCTTCGAGGAGCAGCTCGTCGGCGCTAAGCCCGGCGAGGAGCGCGAGGTGAAGGTGACCTTCCCGGCCGATTACCAGGCCGAGCACTTGGCCGGTGAAAACGCGGTCTTCAAGGTCAAGGTCAAAGAGGTGCGGGAGAAAGTCCTGCCCGAGCTCGACGATGACTTTGCCTCCGACGCCTCCGAGTTCGACACCCTGGAGGAGCTGCGCGACGACATCCGCGAGAAAGTTGGCGCGGCGCTGGGCAGCCGGGCTGAGGAAGACTTCCGCGTCGCGGCGATCGACGCCGCGGTCGAAGAAGCAACCGTTGCGGTGCCCGAGGAGCTGGCGACGGCGCGGGCGACCGAACGCTGGGAGCGGATGGAACGGCAGCTGGCCGGCCGCGGGATGGACCCCAATGCCTTCTTGCAGATGCAGGGCAAAACCCGCGACGAGCTGATCGAGGAAACGAAGCCGGACGCGGAAAAAGAGCTAAAGCGCGAGGCCGTGGTGACGGCGATCGCCGAGGCCGAGGCGATCGAGGTCTCCGAGGAGGAGATGGTCGAGGCCCTCGAGCACAGCGCCGAACACGAACGGACCACGCCGGAGAAACTGCTCGAGCGGCTGCGTAACAACGGCCGCGAGGCGATGCTCCGCGAAGACCTGCAGGCGCAGAAGGCGATCAAGTTGGTGGCCGACGCTGCCAAGCCGATCCCCAAAGAGGAGGCCGACGCGCGCCAGGAGAAAGCGGAGGCACGGGAGAAACTGTTGGCCCCCGAGGAGGGGCAGGGGAAACCCAGCGAGCTGTGGACGCCGGGCAGCTAGTTGCTCACCGGTAGGGAGGGACGGGTGTCCCCTGACCTTCCTGGGATTTTCGCCGTGAACTCCCTGTCTCTCGCTAAGTAGCCAGGGCGAAAATCAGGACGCCGGTCGGCCAGGGGACACCCGTCCCTCCTGGCGACAGCATTTTCAGGACAGCTCTTTTCACCGAGACCGCAATAGGGGGTCGCTTAACGACCCCTATTGCGGTCTCGCGAGATCAGCGTCTGGCTGAGCGCTGTCGTATGAGGGTGCCGGTGTCCCTCGGAGGAATGGTCGGCGATATGCAATCTGGTGTTTGCGCGGCGGAGCCGCGCACCAGGTTCTCCCCGACCGAAGGAGGGGAGATCAATTCCGGAGAGGGACACCGGCACCCTCCTCCATGGGCGACCGGACCCCCTGCATCTATAGAGTCCCGGGCGATGAGTCCTCTGGTTCCGATGGTGGTTGAGCAGACGTCCCGCGGCGAGCGGGCGTTTGACATTTATTCGCGCTTGCTGGGCGAGCGGATCGTCTTTCTCGGCACGCCGGTTACCGACGACATCGCCAACCTGATCGTCGCCCAGCTCCTGCATTTGGAGTCGGAGGACCCGGACAAGGACGTCAGCATCTACATCAACTCGCCCGGCGGCTCGGTTTACGCAGGCCTGGCGATCTACGACACGATGCAGTTCATCAAGCCGGATGTGCAGACGATCTGCGTCGGCGTCGCGATGAGCATGGGTGCGCTGCTGCTCAGCGGCGGCACCGCCGGCAAACGGATGGCCTTGCCGAACTCGAAGATCCTCATTCACCAGGTCTCGGCCGGCTTCCAAGGTCAAGCGACCGATATCGAGATCCACGCCAAAGAGATCATCGACGTCCGCCGCCGGCTCGACGAGATCATCGCCGGTCATACCGGTCAACCGTTCGACAAGGTCACCAAAGACACCGAGCGGGATTACTTCATGAGCGCGGAGGAGGCGAGGGAGTACAACATCGTCGACCGCGTGATCGAGCACCACTGAGGCGCGCAGCAGCTTTATCTCTTGCCTTGTTCGCGGCGCTCGCCGTGCCGGCTCCAGCCCAGATCACCAGCGGTAATGGCGGCACTGCCTACTACGGGCACGTTTTCCCGGTGGCGGGAGCCCATGGCGTCCGTGGCGCGATCGGGACTTACCACGCGCCGCGCAGCGGAGGCCGCATCCACGAAGGTTTTGACATCACCGCGGGCTGCGGGACGAAGCTGGTGGCGGTTCGCAACGGGCGGGTTCTGCGCCGCGGCTTTGATCCCGTCCTCTATGGCAATTTCGTCTTGATCCACGGCGAAGGGGAGAGGCGCAGCTACTTCTACGCGCACCTTGCGCGGCCAGCAGCGCCGCGCCGTGGCGAGACGGTCCTAGAGGGTGAGCGGGTCGGTGTGGTCGGCGAAACCGGCAACGCGGTCGGGACCGGCTGTCACCTCCATTTCGAGATCCACGTCCGCGGCCTCCCGATCAATCCGGAACCCGAACTGCGTCGCTGGGACCGTTACAGCTAGGCGTTCGGCCGCAGGTCTCGTTCGAACCAGAGGTCGGCTTTCGGGTTCTCGTTGTAGGCAGGGACTTCGCGGTAGCCGGCGGAGCGGTAGAGGCCAACGGCCGGGGTTAGGTAGTCGGAGGTGTCGAGGCGGACCGCCCGGCAGCCGTGTTCGAGGGCGATCTCGTCCAGCCGGGCGAGAATCCGGCGACCGAGGCCGGTGCCGCGGTAGGCCGGCGCTACGTACATGCTCTTCACCTCGGCGATCTCGGTGTCGAGATAGCGGACGCCGCCGAGGCCGGCCGGCTCGCCGTCGGCAAGCGCGAGCAGGAGAAGTCCGCTCGGTGGAACCAGGTCGGTGGGCGGGCCGGCGGCGATCTCCTCGTCGAGGTCGATCCCCGCTTCTTCGCGGTCGTAGACAAGCGGCCCGTCGGCCTCGCGAATGAAGTCCGCGTAGAGGTCCTGGACCCGTGGATCGTCCCGGTCGATCGGCTCGATGGCGAAAGTCACGGAACGACGCTAACGCGTTGCAGAATTTCTCCGATCTACGCGCGACGCGTACGGTCACCCCTGGCAGAATTTGGTTCGTGACCCGGAAGGAACTGTCTGCTGTCGTCGCCGAATGCGCTGCGCGCAGTGAACGCGCGGCGGCCTCGGTCGAGGAATCCGTGGCGCGTGCCGAAGCGGCGCGCTCGGACATCCAAGTGTCGCGACTTGGCTTAGAGGTGGCGAGGCTCAAACAGGAGGAGGCAATCGCCCAGCAGGAGGCGCTTACCGCCAAGCTGGAGACATAATGGGCTGATGCAGATGCCCGCTGGCAGGAGGAACGGGTCGCGGTGCGTGAAGCAGGCGAACGGCAGGAAAAAATGGTGCAGGAGTACGCTCGCCAGACCGACCGGATCGTCTCTGAGTTTGACGATGCGCGGGACGAGCGGCGAGCCATTCTGGAGGCGCTGTTCAGGGTGATGGACCGGTTGGATCAGCAGTCCCCACCGCCGCCCAATCTCCGCTCGGCCTGAAGCCGCTCAGACCGGCAGCTCGTAGCTGAACCACTCCGAGCGCTCGGCGCCGGTCGAGTCGTAAAGGCGCTGGGCGGTGCGGTTATCGGGGGCGGTGGACCACTCGATGGATGGGGCGCCGCGCTCGCGGGCGACCTCGGCGGTTGCCTCGATTAGGGCGCGGCCTACCCCTTGACCGCGGACCGAGTCCACGACGTAGAGGTCGTTCATCAGCACGGTCTCCGTGGCCCGCGTAGAGCTGAAGTGCCAGTAGAGGCAGGCGTAGCCGACCAGCTGGCCTGCACTGCGAGCGCCAAGCAGCAGTCCGTCCTCGCTGGGGGCGAGGAAGCGGCGGAAGAAGGTGCGGTTGCGGCTCTCGTCGATCTCCGTCACTTCGTAGAAGCGCTGGTAGGCGGCGATCAGCGGCAGCAGCTCCTCGAACTCCTCAACGGCGATCGGGGCGATCTCGATCTCGGCCATCGCTGCACGGTAGCGGCACGCAAGGCTTGCGTCACGAGCAGGGACAGTCGCCTGGGCGACGTAAACGGACCCACGAACCGGTGCGGGTCCCTGTCTAAGCTTTTGGGGCGCCGCCGGGAGCAACCGATCATCCCGTTAGGAGGGGATTCCGCTGGCACGGCCTTCAGATTCGAACGAGCAGCTCCTCTGCAGCTTCTGCGGCAAGTCGCAGCGCCAGGTGAAAAAGCTGATCGCCGGCCCCGGCGTCTACATCTGCGACGAGTGCATCGACCTCTGCAACGAGATCATCGACGAGGAGCTGACGGCGCCGCCTGCCTTCGAGCTGGAGAACTTGCCCAAACCGCAGGAAATCCACGACGTTCTGCAGGAGTACGTGGTCGGACAGGAGGCTGCCAAGCGGTCCCTCTCCGTCGCCGTTTACAACCACTACAAGCGGGTGCAGATCGCCCAGTCCGACGAGACCGACGTCGAGCTGCAGAAGTCGAACATCATGATGCTGGGCCCGACCGGGTGCGGCAAGACGCTGCTTGCCCAGACCCTGGCGCGGATCCTCAACGTCCCCTTCGCGATCGCCGACGCGACGGCGCTGACCGAGGCCGGCTACGTCGGCGAGGACGTCGAGAACATCCTCTTGAAGCTGATCCAGGCCGCCGACTTCGACGTCAAGAAAGCCGAAACGGGGATCATCTACATCGACGAGATCGACAAGATCGCGCGCAAAGCCGACAACCCGTCGATCACCCGCGACGTCTCCGGCGAAGGCGTCCAGCAGGCGCTGCTGAAGATCCTCGAGGGGACGACTGCCTCGGTGCCGCCGCAGGGTGGGCGCAAGCACCCGCACCAGGAGTTCCTGACGATCGACACCACCAACATTCTCTTCGTCTGTGGTGGCTCCTTTGCCGAACTCGACAAGGTGATCGAGCGGCGAGTGGGCGACCGCGGGATCGGGTTCGGCGCCGAAATTTCCTCGCGGCAGAAAAAAGACACGGGCGAGTGGTTCGAGCAGGTGCTGCCCGAGGACCTGGTCGAGTACGGCCTGATCCCCGAGTTCATCGGCCGTCTGCCGGTGATCACCGCGATCCATCAGCTCAGCCGCGACGACCTCTGCACGATCTTGACCGAGCCGCGCCACGCGCTCACCCGCCAGTTCCAGCGCTTCTTCGAGTTCGACGACATCGAGCTGGTCTTCGCCGAGGACAGCCTCGAGGCGATCGCCGACAAAGCCCTGGAGCGGGAGACCGGCGCCCGCGGCCTGCGCTCGATCCTCGAGGAGACGCTGCTCGACGTCCAGTTCGAGTTGCCCTCGCGGCGCGACGTGACCAAGTGCGTCGTCACCAAGGAGACGATCTCCGAGGGCCGGCGGCCGACGCTGGTGACCGAGGCCGTTCAACAGGACATCGGACCTGCCGACACGGGCCTCTCCGAGGAATCCGCTTAACGCTTCCGACTTTCGCCACACCCCAGTGGGGACAAACTCGGAAGCGGCAATCTAGACTCGCCGCGTGGACGCGGCTAAGCGGAAGAAGCTGGAGGAGACGACTCGGTATGACCCCTCTGAGGTTGAGGGGCGAATCTTCAGTGAGTGGATCGACGGGGGTTACTTTCATCCCGAGGCGGAGGGGTCGCCGGAGGAGAACTTCTCGGTTGCGATTCCGCCGCCGAACGTGACCGGCGCCCTGCACATGGGGCATGCGCTGAACGGGTCGATGCAGGACGCGTTGGTGCGGATGAACCGGATGCGGGGGCGGAACTCGCTCTGGATCCTTGGCACCGATCACGCCGGGATCGCCACCCAGGCGGTGGTCGAGAAAGAGCTGAAGAAAGAAGGGAAGAGCCGTCACGACCTCGGCCGCGAGGCTTTCGTCGAGCGGGTCTGGGAGTGGAAAGCCGAGTACGGCTCGCGGATCGTCGAGCAGTACAAGCGGCTTGGCGCCTCCTGTGATTACGAGCGCGAGCGCTTCACCCTCGACGAGGGCTACGTCCGTGCCGTCTATCGGGTTTTCAAGCAGCTCTTCGACAAGGGCTACATCTACCGCGACAACTACATGGTCAACTGGGATCCCGGCTCGCACTCGGCGATTTCCGACCTCGAGGTCGAGAACCGCGAGGTCGAGGACGTCCTCTACTCGATCGATTACCCGGTTGAGGACTCCGACCAGGTGCTGACCGTCGCCACGGTGCGGCCGGAGACGATGCTCGCCGACACCGCCGTTGCGGTTAACCCGAACGACGAGCGCTACGGCGACTTGGTTGGCAAGCACGTTGTGCTGCCGCTGGTCGGCCGGCGGTTGCCGATCATCGCCGACGAGCACGTCGACATCGAGTTCGGCACCGGGGCGTTGAAGATCACCCCCGGCCACGACCCCAACGACTTCGAGATCGGCCGCAAGCACAAGCTCGAGGAGATCGGGGTGATCGGCCCCGACGGGCGGATGACCGAGGAGGCGGGAGAGTTCGCCGGTCTCACCGCGGCCGAGGCGCAGAAGGCCGTGGTCGAGGCATTGCGCAACGAGGGCCGCCTCCGCGCCGAGGAGCCCTACGTCCACTCGGTTCCCTTCTCGCACCGCTCCGGGGAGCGGATCGAGCCGCTGATCTCGCTGCAGTGGTTTTGCCGCATGGATGAGCTTGCGCGGCCGGCGATCGAAGTCGTCGAACGCGACGAGGTGGCGATCACGCCGCCGCAATGGAAGCGGGTCTACCTCGACTGGATGCGGGAGATCCGCCCTTGGTGCGTTTCGCGCCAGCTCTGGTGGGGGCACCGGATCCCGGTTTGGTACTGCGACGCCTGCGGCGAGACGATCGTCGCCGAAGCCGAGCCGGAGCGCTGCGGTGCCTGCGGCGGTGAGCTGCGCCAGGAGGAGGACGTCCTCGACACCTGGTTCAGCTCGGCGATCTGGCCCTTCGCGACCCTCGGCTGGCCCGACGACACCCCCGAGCTGCGCGCCTTCTACCCGACCAGCTTCCTGACCACGGCGCGGGAGATCCTTTTCCTCTGGGTGGCGCGGATGATCATGACCGGGCTCGAGTTCCCCGGCGCGATCCCGTTTCGCAACGTCTACGTCCACTCGGTAATCCAGGCCCGCGACGGTCGGCGGATGTCGAAGAGCCTTGGCACCGGGATCGACCCGCTGGAGGAAATCGACGTCCACGGCGCCGACGCCCTGCGCTTCGGCCTGCTGGCGATGAGCTCGACCCAGGACGTGCGCTTCTCCGACGCCAAGGTGCAGCAGGGTCGCGATCTCGCCAACAAGCTCTGGAACGCGAGCCGCTTGATCTTGCTCAACACCGCCGAGGTTGAACCAGCGCCGCGGCCGACCGCGGTCGAGGATCGTTGGATCCTCTCGCGGCTGGAGCGCACGGTTGCTTCGGTGACCGAGAAACTCGAGACCTACGACTTCGCCCACGCGGTTCAGGAGGCCTACTCGTTCTTCTGGCGCGACCTCTGCGACTGGTACCTGGAGATCGTCAAGCCGCGCCTCTATGACGGCGAGGAAGAGGTCTCGGCGACCCTGCTCTACGCGCTGGAGCGGGTGCTCGGTCTGCTGCACCCGACGATGCCGTTCGTGACCGAGGAGATCTGGGGGTACCACCCAGCGAGCGCGGGACACCTCGCCGTCCACGCCTTCCCGGTGGCCGATGAGTCGCTGTTCGACGAGGCTGCCGAGGTGGATGTCGAGAGCGGCATCGGGCTTACTCAGCGGCTGCGCGCTTGGCGCGACCTCGCGGGGGTGCCGGTTGGGGCGACCTTACCGGCGGTGATCGATGGGGTCGAGCCGCCCGACTTTGTCTCCCGTCTCTCGCGTTTCGAGTTCGACGGCGTGGGCTCCGAGCCGGTGGCTTCGATCGGCCCCGTTCGCGTCCTCGATTCCGACCAGCTCGACGCCGCCGCGGTCGCCGAGCGGCTGGAGAAGCGCCGCGAGGAGCTGCGGGCCGAGGTCGAGCGCGGCGAGCGCAAGCTCGGCAACGAGGGTTTCGTCGCTAAGGCCCCGGCCGAGGTTGTCGAGGAGGAGCGCGGCAAGCTCGAGCGCTACCGAGCCGAACTCGCTGAGCTGAGCTGATCGAGGCGGACGCTTACCTCGACTCGCTGGAACCGGTCGGTTGGCGACTTGGCCTCGAGCGGATGCGCAAGCTGACGACGGCGCTGGGGTTGCCACAGCACCGTTTCGCTTCGATCCACGTCGTCGGCACCAACGGCAAGTCCTCGGTGACGCGGATGACCGCGGCGCTGCTGCAGGCTCACGGGCTGCGCACCGGCGCCTGCGTCTCGCCCCACACCGAGAGTTGGTCGCAGAGGACCCTGGTCCAGGGCGAGGAGGTGGACGAGGTGCGCTGGGCGGAAGCGGTGGAGCAGGTGGCGCGCGCCGCCGAGGGAGTCGATCGCACCCTCGAGGAGGGTGAAGCGGTGACCCAGTTCGAGGCGGCGACGGCGGCGAGCTTTGTCGCCTTGGCGAGGGCCAAGGTTGAGGTTGCGGTAATCGAGGCGGGTCTTGGCGGCCGCCTCGACGCGACCAACACGATCCCCTCGCAGGTCACGGTCCTCACCTCGATCGGGCTCGACCACACCGAGTGGCTGGGCGAGACCGAGGTTGAGATTGCGGCCGAGAAGCTGGCGGTGCTGCGCGACCAGACGACGCTGGTGTTGGGGGAGGTCTCGCCGCAGGTCGATGGGCTGGCTGAGGCGACGGTGCGGGAGCGGGGCGCGGCGCTGGTTCGCGCCCCGGCCGACCCGGGCCCGGACGTACACCTCCGCGCTCCCGGTCAATTCCAGCGCCGCAACTTTGCCCTTGCCCTTGCCGCGGCAGAGGCATTCCTGGGACACCTCGACCGCGAGCGGGTGGCCCAGGTGGCCGCCAGCGTCACCGTTCCTGGTCGACTCGAGCCGATCGCGGAGCACCCGCCGACCTATATCGACGCCGCTCACAACCCGGCCGGAGCGGCAGCGCTGGCGCTGTCGCTACCGGAGCTGGCCCAAGGGCGCCGGGTGGTCGCCTGTCTGGCGATCCTCGCCGACAAGGACGCGGCGGCGATGATCGCCGCGCTGGCGCCGACCCTTGACCAGGCGGTCTGCACCGAGCTGCCAGCGGCGGCGCTGGCAGGCCACGGCCGCCCTGGCGCCCGCTCGCGCCCGGCTTCCGAGCTGGCCGCTGCCTGCGCTGCAGCGGGCCTGTCGGCAGATATCGAGCCGAACTTTGAGATCGCACTCCAGCGGGCACGAGATCTGACGGCCGCGGAGCCTGCGGGGCTGTTGCTGGTCGCCGGATCCCACTATGCAATCGGTCCGGCGCGGGCCCTGATTGGAACCTGACTGTGCGAGGATTCGGCCATGGATCGTCCTCGTAGCGCCGGTTCCGAACTGCTCTCGATGATGGGGCTGGTTGCCGCCGTCGTTGCGATCGTGATCCTCGTCTTCTTTGGCGTCGGCTACCTGTTTGGAAGACTCTTCCTCTGAGAACAGGGTTAGCGTCGCCCACGGCGAAGTAGACTGCCGCTCCCGCGCGGCTCTGTCACCCCACTTTTCTTGCCTATGCCCCTAGCGATCTTCGGCATCACCAACGACGGCCTCAACTTGGTCGCCACCCTCTTCCTTCTGATGATGGTGGTCCTCTGGCTGGCCTTGATCGTCTACACGTACCTCGACGCGCGCCGGCGGATTTCCGATCCGTTCCTGATCGCCTGCGCGACCGTCGCCTCCTTCTTCCCCTTCATCGGCACCGCCGTTTACGCGATCGTGCGTCCGCCGGAGTACTTGGAGGACGCGCACGAGCGCGAGTTGGAGATCAAGGCGGCCGAGCTGCGGGTGCGGCACCTGCGTGATCAGAGCTGCCCCAACTGCGAGTCCCCGATCGAGAAGAACTATCTGCGCTGTCCCAGCTGCCAGCGTCGCCTCAAGGACCCATGTCCGACCTGCAACAAGCCGGTCGATCCTCGCTGGGGCCTTTGCCCCTACTGCGAGACCAATCTTGGCGGCGGCGGCGAGCGGCCGCGCCGCAAACGTAGAGACCCCGAGGAGCGCCAGGCGCCGCCACGTCAGGCGCAACCACGGCGCCGCAAAGCGCAGCCGCAATCGCCGGAGACGCAAGAAGGGGCACAGCCAACCAAAGAGCAAAGGAGCCCCCGCCGTGAGCCGGACCCTGATCCTCGTCAAGCCTGACGCCTTCGAACGCGCCCTCACCGGAGAGGTGATCGCCCGCTTCGAGCGCAAGGGGCTGCGGATCGCCGCCCTGAAGTCGATGCGCGCCGACGAGTCGATCGCGAACCAGCACTACGCCGAGCACACCGAGAAGCCGTTCTTCGGCGAGCTTGTCTCCTTCATCACCGGTGGCACCTTGGTGGCGATGGTCCTCGAGGGGACCGAAGCGGTGAAGGCCGCCCGCCAACTGATCGGGGCGACCAACCCGGTCGAGGCTGAAACCGGCTCGATCCGCGGTGATTTCGCGCTCGAGGTGACCTTCAACATGGTCCACGGCTCCGATTCGGATGAGTCGGCTGAGCGTGAGATCGGGATCTGGTTTCCCGAGCTGTCCTGAAGGTCGTCCTTGCATCTGGGTCTCCTCAGCGGAAGGAGATTCTCGAGAAGCTCGGAGTCGAGTTTGAAGTTGTGGTTCCTGGTGTTGAGGAGCTGACTAGCGGGGACCCCGAAAAGCTTGTTGTCGAGAACGCGCTCCGGAAGTCCCAGGCGCTATGGGAGGGCGGGGTATCTGCGCGCGGGGTCGTGCTGGATACCCCGCCCTCCCCCCCGAATCGCCTTCTGATTTCGTGTGACACCGACGTGGTTCTGGGTGGTCAGGTGCTGGGGAAGCCGGCCGATGCGGGGGAGGCGCGGGCGTATTTGGATCGGATGAGTGGGCGGGCTCATACGGTGATGAGTGGGCTCGTCGTCGTGGAAGGTGACGAGGTGCGGAGTGGGATTGAGCAGACGACTGTTGTCTTCAAGGAGCTGTCCGACTCCGAGAAGGAGCGCTATGTGGCATTCGGGGAGTGGGAGGGGCGGTCGGGGGGTTATGCGATCCAGACGCTTGGGTCGAGCTTGGTCGCGCGGCTGGAGGGGAGTGTCTCCAACGTGGTCGGGCTGCCGGTCGGATTGTTGGCCGAGTTGGCGCCGGCGCTTTTTTCGCGCTCCTAGCGGGTTTCTCCGACCGCTTACACTCGTTTGGAATCATTTCTCTTCTGGAAACCACCCGTGCTCGCAAATGGGCTTGTTCAGCCGAGTAATCCGCCTTGGCGGCCGCGACATGGCCGTCGACCTCGGTACCGCTAACACGCTCGTTTACGTCCGCGGTCGGGGAATCGTCCTCTCCGAGCCCTCGGTTGTCGCGATCGACTCGCATACTGGCCAGGTCCACGCCGTCGGCGTCGAAGCGAAGCGGATGCTGGGCCGCACGCCGGGCACGATCACCGCGATCCGGCCGCTCAAGGACGGGGTAATCGCCGACTTCGAGGTCACCGAGCAGATGCTCCGCCACTTCATCACCACCGTACACTCCAACCGCTTCGCTCACCCGCGGGTGGTCGTCTGCGTTCCCTCTGGCGTCACCGGGGTCGAGAAGCGGGCGGTAGAGGAGGCCTGTCTCTCGGCTGGGGCTCGCCAGGCGTACCTGATTGAGGAGCCGATGGCGGCTGCGATCGGCGCCGGCCTGCCGGTTGGCGAGCCGACCGGCTCGCTGATCGTCGACGTCGGCGGCGGCACTACCGAGGTCGCCGTAATTAGCCTTGGCGGGATCGTCGTCTCGCAATCGATTCGGGTCGGCGGCGACGAGCTCGACGAGGCGATCGTCGCCCACTGCAAGCAGCGCTACAAACTGGCGATCGGCACCCAGACGGCGGAGGAGGTGAAGCTCGAGGCGGGCTCGGCCTCGCCGCTGCCGGAAGAGGTGCGAACCGAGATCCGCGGCCGCGACCTCGTTTCCGGCTTGCCGAAGACGATCGAGCTGACCTCGGAGGAGGTGCGCGGGGCGCTGGAGGAGCCGGTCAGCCACATCGTCGCCGCGGTTAAGGAGACCCTCGACCGCACGCCCCCGGAGCTCGCGGGTGACATCATGGATCGAGGCATCACTCTCGCCGGCGGCGGTGCGTTGCTGCAAGGACTGGAGCAACGCCTGCGCGACGAGTGCCAGATGCCCTGTCAACTGGCAGAGTCGCCATTGACGTGCGTGGCGGTCGGCTCGGGCATCTCGCTCGAGGAGGTCGAGACGATCCACCGCGCCGGAAAGAACAACGGAGCCCGGCCGCGTCTTTAGCCGTTGCTCATGCGAATCAGCGAACTTAGGTCCCCCACGTGTATCGAAAGCAAGTACGCCGCCGCAGGGCGGTCTTAGCCCTGTTGATAGTCGGTTCCTTTGCCCTCCTCACCGTCACCTACGGCCAGGGCTCCGACGGCATGCAGCGGGGCGTCAGCACCATCTTCAGCCCCCTCCAGGACGTCGCCGACCGGGCTTTGAAGCCCGCCCGCGACCTGGTCAACTGGTTCGACGAGACCTTCGACGCAAAGGGCGACAACGAGCGCCTGCACAGCGAACTCGAGGTGGCGCGCGAGCAGGCGGTCGGCGCCAAGGCCGCCTTGGCCGAGAACGCGCAGATGCGCAAATTGCTCGACCTCGACCGCAGTGGCGCGATCCCCTCCGGCTACACGCCGGTCACCGGCAGCGTGATCGGTCGCTCGCCGACCGTCTGGTACGCCGACGTGACGATCGACGTCGGCTCCGGGGACGGGGTGGAGGTGGACGACCCGGTCGTCAACGGCGACGGCCTGATCGGCACCGTCAGCGCGGTGACCGGTGGCTCGGCCCGGGTGACGCTGATCGCCGACCACTCCAGCGCCGTCTCGGCGAAGATCGTGCCGAGCGGGATCCAAGGGGTGATGAAGCCGGTGGTCGGAGATCCCGACGACCTCATCCTCGACTTTCTCGACAGCGAAAAGCGGGTCGGCAAAGGGCAATCGGTCGTCACCTCCGGCTGGCGGGCGCAGGAGATCGGGTCCGACTACCCGCCCAACCTGCCGATCGGCGAAGTGGCCGAAGCCTCGCTGCTCCAGCAGGAGGCCCAGGGGCAGGTCCACATCCGCCCTTACGCTGACCTCCGCGACCTCGATCTGGTCCAAGTCCTGACCGGAGGCTCGCGCGGGTGATCCTCACCCCCAACATCCTTGCCCGCCTGGTGGCGATCGTGATCGCTGGCGTGATCCTGCAGCTCTCCTTCTTCTCGCAGATCTCGCTCTTCCACGTCAGCCCCGATGTGCTGCCGGCGCTGGTCGTCGTCCTCGGCCTGCTCGGCGGCAGCCTGACCGGCGCGGTCTGCGGGTTCTCGATCGGCTTCTTGCTCGACTGCCTGCTCATTGCTCCCCTCGGAGGCGGTTCGCTGGTGCTGCTCACCACCGGCTACTTGGCCGGACTGTTCCGCGAGCGCTTCGAGATCCACAGCGCGCTGGTGCCGCCGCTGCTTTGCATGGGCCTGACCTTCTTCGCCGAGCTGGGCTTCGGCGCGGTTGAGCTGATGCTGGGGGTAGATGCCCCAATTAGCGCCCTGGTAATTCGCGACATGCTGCTGAAGAGCATCTTCGCCTTCTTCCTTGGCTGGGCCGTCTACATCGGTGTGCGGCGAGCGCTGCGCCCGGCCCTGGTCGAGGAGTCGATGCTGCGCCGTGGCAGACGCCCGACCGTCCTGGGAACCTAGAACCATGTACCTGCGGAACGACGATCGTCCCCAGGGCAGCCGCCTCTACCTGCGAGTGGCCGTCGCCGGCGGCCTTGCTGTCGCTCTCTTCGCGATCCTCTTCTTCCGGCTCTGGAACCTGCAGGTTCTCTCCGGCGATGAGTACCTGGCCGAGGCGAAGAACAACCGCACCCGCGAGTTCAAAGTGATCGCCCCGCGCGGCGACATCCTCGACCGCGAGGGCGAGGTCCTGGTCGACAACCGCACCAGCCTGGCGCTGCAGTTGAACACGGCGAAACTGCCGGAAGACCCGGCCGAAGAACGGGCCGAGCTGGCGCGGCTGGGGGAGCTCGCGCACATGTCACTGCGCAAGGTGCGGCGGACGATCGCGGAAAGCGAAGAGGTCGCCGCGGGGGCGCCGGTGACGCTGCGAACCGACGTCGGCTACGACCTGATCGCCTACATCGAAGAGAACCAGGACGAATTCCCCGGTGTGGCGGTGCAGCGCGTCTTCGTTCGTCACTACCCGAACGGGAGCTTGGCCGCCCACGTGCTCGGCAACGTCGGCGAGATCGAAGAAGACGAGCTGAAAGAGCCCCGCTACCGCAACCTGGAACCGGGCGACGAAATCGGTCAGGCCGGGGCCGAGGCGGCCTACGACCGTTACCTGCGGGGCGTCCCAGGGCGCACCCGGATCCAGGTCAACGCCCTCGGCCAGCCGACGCCGGGTGGGCAGCTGGTCTCGACCCCGCCGACGCCGGGCGACAGCTTGAAGCTGACGATCGACGGTGACGCCCAGCGGGCGGGCGAGGAAGGTCTTGCCTCGAGGGGTCTGCCGGGCGCCTTCGTCTCGATGAACATCGAGAATGGCCAGATCCTCGCGCTCGGCTCGTTTCCCACTTACGACCCGACCGTCCTCACCGAAGACATGACCCAGCAGCAGGTCAACCAGCTGTATCGGGATCCGGTGCTGGCTCCGTTGGTCAACCGGGCCACCGAAGGCGCCTATCCGACGGGCTCGATTTTCAAGATCATCACCGCCCTGGCGGCCCTGGAAAACGGCAAGATCACCCCGGACACGGTGGTTCAGGACAACGGCCAGATCGAAGTTGGCACCGACACCTTCGAAAACGCCGGCGGCGAAGCCCACGGCGCGGTCGAACTGCGCCGCGCCCTGCAGGTCTCCTCCGACGTCTACTTCTACCTGCTCGGCTTGGACATGTGGAACACCGGTGAGCTGCAGGAATGGGCGCACAAAATGGGAATCGCCCGCCCGGCCGAACTCGATCTGCCGGAGGAAGCGGAAGGGCTGCTGCCGACCCAGCAGTGGCGCAACCAGCTCTTCAAAGAAAAACTGACGGACCGGCCCTGGAGCGCCGGCGACAACATCCAGCTGGCGACCGGGCAGGGCGACTTGCAGACCGACCCGCTGCAGATGGCGATCGCCTATGCCGCACTTGGCAACGGCGGCAAGATCGTCGCCCCACATGTGGGCATGGAAGTGGAGGATGCTGCCGGCCGCGTGCTGAAGGAATTCGACCCCGGCATCCGTCGCCAGTTCCACATCGACCCCGGCTATCGGTCGGCGATCCTCGAAGGCCTGCACCTGGCGGCGCAGGAGGGGGACGGCACCGGAGCCGGTGTCTTCGGCGGCTTTCCGATCCCAATTGCGGGCAAGACCGGGACCGCGGAACGGCGGGGCCACGCCGACCAGTCCTGGTTCGCGGCGCTCTCCCCGTACCCCAACCCGCGTATCGTGACGGTTGCCACCATTGAGGAAGGAGGCTTCGGCGCCGAATCTGCCGCGCCGGTCGTCCTTCGACTCCTCGAAGCGATTTACGACAAACGCGCCTCGGAAGTCTCGAGCGCCGGTGGATCTGAATGAACACCTACGCCACCCGAACCAGAAACACCCGGCCGGAGCCGTTCGCGGTTCACGTCGGCCTCGGCGAGCGGCTCGGGCTAGCCCACATGGACTGGCCGCTGACGATCGCCGCCGTCGGTCTGATCGCCTGCAGCGTCTTCACCCTCGGGCAGGCGACCCAGAACGACGTCCCCGGTGACCCCAACTACTTCGTCGAGCGGCAAGCGATCTACGCGCTCCTCGGCATCGTCGGCATGGTGCTGCTGACCCGGATCGACTACTCGCGCTTCCGCGAGCTGCGGGTCGGGATCTACACCTTCCTCTGCGCCAGCATCACGCTCGTCTTCTTCTTCGGCTTCGCCGCCCGCGGTTCGCGGCGTGCCTTTGAACTTCCCTTTTTCAGTTTCCAGCCATCGGAGCTCGGCAAGCTCTTGCTTGTGCTTGCGCTTGCCGGGTTCGTGATCGATGGCGCCAGGCGCGGATCGGAGGTCCAGCGCACCGTGCGCTACCTCTGCCTCGGCCTGGCACCGGCTGCGCTTGTCTTCCTGCAGCCCGACCTCGGCACCTCCTTGGTGTTCGGGGCAGCCACCCTTGCCGTCATGTACTTCGGGGGCATCCCCTGGACGCACTTCGCGGTAATCGGTGGTGTGCTGACCGCGCTGGTCGCGTTGGTCTTGGTCGTCGCTCCGGCGACCGGGTTCCCACTGCTCAAGGGGTACCAGGAGGAACGTCTGACGTCCTTCCTCAACCCCGACGAGCACGCGAGCGGCGCCGGCTACCAGCAGAACCAATCAGTGGTCGCCATCGGCTCCGGTCAAGAGACCGGCCGCGGCGACAAAGCCACCCAGACGCGGCTCGACTTTGTTCCCGAGCGGCACACCGACTTCATCTTTGCGGTGATCGGTGAGCGCTACGGATTCATGGGCGCCGCGTTAGTCCTATCCCTTTACGCCCTCCTCTTCTGGCGGGCGCTGCGGATTGTGACGCTTTCGAAGAACTCCTACGGAGCCCTGGTTGCGGGTGGCATTGCCATCACGCTGCTGTTCCAGACCTTCGTCAACGTGGGGATGAACCTCGGCATCATGCCGATCACGGGCATCCCCCTGCCGTTGATGAGTTACGGAGGGTCCTCCGTCGTCGCTACTTTCCTAGCGGTCGGCGTTCTTCAGAGCATCAACGTCCAAGCGCATCTCAGTCAGAAGGGAAGGTTCGCCTGGTGATCTCTGGAAAGGGGTCCGGCATTGCGTACCTATCCGAACTGAGCTGAACAACAAATGAAAAAAACGATTTTGGTCTCCGCCGAGCGCGGTGAGACCCGAGTGGCCGTCCTCGAGGCAAAGCAGAAAGGCGGCAAAAGCCACGTCGCCGAGCTTTACATCGAGCGGCGCGGCCGGCGTTCGATCGTCGGCAACATCTACAAGGGGAAGGTCGACAACGTCCTTCCCGGCATGGAGGCCGCCTTCGTCGACATCGGCCTCGAGCGCAACGGTTTCCTTCACGTCGACGAGATTCTGCTGCCCAACGGCGAACAGGCGCCGAAGCGCGGGCGCGGCCACGGCCGCCGCATCAACGAGCTGATCAAGCCCGGCCAGGAGATCCTGGTCCAGGTGGTCAAGGACCCGCTGAAGAGCAAGGGTGCCCGGCTCTCGATGAACGTCTCGATTGCCGGTCGCTACCTCGTCTTCGCCCCGCACGGGAGCGGCGTCGGCGTCAGCCGCCGCCTCGGCGACTCCGAGCGCGATCGCCTGCGCAAGATGGTCGACCGCACCTACAAAGGCCCCGGTGGCCTGATCGTGCGCACCGCCGCACATGGGGCAAAAAAAGCCGACTTCGTGCGTGAGATCGGCTACCTGCACAAGCTCGACGAGGTGCTGC
>DATDLJ010000035.1:0-41124 GCA_036519395.1 Solirubrobacterales bacterium
GGTGCTGGAGGCGATGGCCGCCGGCCTGCCGGTGGTCGCTTCGGCCGTCGGCGCGATCCCGGAGATGCTGGGTACCTCGGGAGAGACGGTGCCGCCGGGCGACGCCGAGGCGCTGGCTGCGGCACTGCGGCGACTGAGCGACCCCGAGCGGCGTCGCAAGATGGGCGAGGCGGGGCGCGAACGCGTGCACGAGAACTACGACAACGCCCTGCAAACGCCGCGGATCCTCGCCCTCGCCAAAGCGGTCGCCGAGGGCGGCTCGAGCGGCCGGCGACTGCGCCGCCGGACCGTCCTTGCGATCGGCACCGGCGCCGCCGCGGTGGCGGTCGCCGCCCCCTACGCGGCGCTCGTCCCCGACGATCAGTTCGAGCAGCTGGTCGCCGACCGGCTCGGGATCGACGCCAAACTGGCCAAGCAGCTGCTGGCGCGGGCGCGGGAGCAGTACGGCGATGCCGAGTACGACGCCCGGGCCGCCGCCTTTGCCCTTGCCGTCCGCGACCCGATCTCGGCGGTGATGCCGGAATCGGCGCGGCGCAAGGCGGTCGACAGCCTGCTGGAGCCGATGCTTTCTCAACCCGCTTCCAACCTCGCCTACACGACCACTGGAAACGACCCGGGCAGCCCCGCCTGCGCCGGCCTGGTGCGGCGCGCGTGAAGACCGTCGAGGCAGACCTGGTCGTGATCGGCTCCGGGGTCAGTGGGCTACTGGCTTCCTGGCGACCGCTGCAGCAGGGGCTGCGGGTGGCCATGCTGGAGCGCGGGGCGCTGAAGACCCACGCCGAGCAGGTCGCCGACGGTCAGTGGGCAGCCGCGGTCCCCGGCGCCGAGCCAAACAACGAAACGGCACCGGGCACCCCGCCCTACCCGTGGAGCTACGTCTACGGGGTCGGCGGCTCGACCCTGCACTGGGCCGGCGCCACGCCGCGCTTCGCGGCCGCCGACTTCAAGATGCGCTCCAGCTTCGGCGTGATGGTCGACTGGCCGCTCTCGCTCGATGAGCTCGAGTCGTTCTACGCGCAAGCGGAGGCGGCACTGGGAGTCGCCGGCGCACCCGCGGCAGGAACGGGACAGCCCGGACCAGGGATTCCGGGCGCCCGAACTCTTCCGCCACACCCTCTCAGCCCGATCGACAAATCGGTGGCAAAACACTTGCAGCCGTTCGCGCCGCTGCCGCAAGCGCGGCCTTCGCGGGCGATCCAAGGGCGCCCTCCCTGCTGCGGCTCGGCGGTCTGCGAACTGTGCCCGGTCGACTCCCGTTTCTCCCCCCTCAATGGCCTCTCGGCGGTGCTCGAGCACCCCGGCCTCGAACTGCGCCAGCAGACGGTCGCTGCCCGCCTGCGGCTCGACCCCGCTGGTGCGGTTGCTGGGGTCGAGACGGTAGAGCCCGGCGGCGCCCGCACCCTGGTGCGAGGCAAGCGCTACGTGCTGGCGGCGAACGGAATCGAAAACCCCGGCCTGCTACTGCGCTCCGGGCTCGACGGTCCAGCGGTAGGCAAGTACCTCTTCGACCACGGTCACACCACGGTGACCGTCACCCTGCGGCAGGAGCTCGAACCGGGCGTCGGCGACAGCCTCTCCACCGGCCTGGTCGAAGCCTTCCGCGAAGGAAGCTTCCGGGCCGAGCGCTCGGCCGCGATCCTCAGCCCCTACAACCCGGGCGCCCCGATCTCCCCGCTGCTCAGCGACGGCATCGTCGCCCGCGAAAGCGGCAAGGACGCCCGCGCCAACGCCCTCTCGCGCTGGCGGCGCACCGTCCCCTTCGACATGCTGACCGAGGATGTACCGCGGCCCGACCGGCGGGTCACGCTCTCGCCCAACCGCGACTCTTTCGGCCTGCCGCTCAATCGCACCGCCTACCCCCCGCCCGGTCCCTACGAGCGAGCCGGGATCGACGCCGCCGTTGACGCCCTGCGCGAGCGTCTGGCGCCACTCGGCGTCGAGGCGATCGCAGCCGGGCCTGGCCCCCAGGGCGGGCACCTGATGGGGACCTGCCGGATGGGCCGCCGCGGCGAGGGCGTGGTCGACGCCGAGCTGCGCCACCTGGAGGTCGAGAACCTGTTCGTCGCCGGCTCCTCGGCCTTCCCCACCTACGCCCCGGTCCACCCGACGCTGACGATCGCGGCGCTGGCCCTGCGCCTCGGCGAGCTGCTGGCGCGGGAGGCAGCGTGAGCGAGACGATCACCGCCTGCGTGATCGCCCAGGACGAGGAGGAGCGCCTCCCCGAGTGCCTCGCCAGCCTCGAGTTCTGCGACCAGGTGGTGGTCGTCGACAGCGGCTCCCAGGATCGGACCCGCGAGCTCGCCGCAGCGGCGGGGGCGGTGGTCGTCGAGAACCCCTGGCCCGGCTTCTCCGCCCAACGCAACGTCGCCCTCGACCACGCCAGCGGCGACTGGGTACTGGAGATCGACGCCGACGAGCGGGTCAGCCCGCAACTGGCCGCCGAGCTACGCGCCTTCCTTACCGCGCCGCCCGAGGTGACCATGGGCGCGATCCCGATGCGCGACGTCTTCCTCGGCAAGGCCCTCGGGCCCTCGATCCGCTACCCGCGCTACCGCCACCGTCTCTTCCGCCGCGGCGCCTTTCGCCACGACGAGCAACGCAGCGTCCACGAGGGGCTCTGGCCCGATGGGCCGGTGCACCCCTTCGCCGGCGAGCTGCGCCACCTGCTCGCCTCCTCGTGGGGGGAGGCGCTCGCCGACGCCCGCGCCTACGCGCGGTTGGAGGCCGCCCAGCGAAATCGGCCGGGCGCCGCCGAGGCGCTGACCGGGATCGTGGTGCGGCCGCTGGCCAAGCTCGCCTACCGGCTCTTTCTCTACGGCGGCTGGCGCGACGGCGTCCGCGGCTTCGCCAAGCTCGCGCTTGAGTGCGGCGCCGACTCGCTTGCGACCGTGCACCGCCTGCGCCACAGCTCGGACGCGGGCTCGAGCGGGTTTGGCCAGGAGCCGCCGCGGCTCGGCCCGGTGCGGATCGTCGGTATCGCCCACAGCCGTCGCAGCGCCGCCCGGCTCGCCGCCTGGCTTCAAGAGGCAGCCGTTGCCGGAGCCGACGTCGCCCTGATCGGGGCAGCACCGCCGGAGGGGTCGGGGATCACCCACCGCCCGCTGGACCGGCTCGGTCCCGGACGCCTGGTCAGAGCGCTTGACGCCGAGGACCAGCTGCGCCCAGTCGACGCCCTACTGCCCGCTGGCCGCCGCGAGCGAATCGGTCTGCACCTGGCGCCGCGAGCCCTCCGCGGGGCGGGCCCACCACTCTCCAGCAAGGATTCTCCGAGGCGGGCGCGAAGCCAATTGCAAAGCGCAACCCGGCGCCTTTAGCCGCAACCCGGCGCCCGTAGACTCAAGCCAAGCCAGGACCCTCCCGATAGGTACACGCAGCGTGGAACCAAACCCTCAACTTCGTCTCATCTGGGCAGCCAAGAAATGGCTGGCCCTGTTCGCCGTCGCCGCCGCGGTCGCCGTCTACCTGCTCTCGACCTCCAAAACCGACGAATTCGAAAGCAACGCGCTTGGCCAGATCGTCTCCACCAGCCAAGCCTCGGGCGAGGTACTGAACGAGGAAGAACTGCTCAGCCTCTCCAACGTCTATGACGAGCTGGCCGCAACCCGCACCGTCCTCGACATCGCCCACCAGGACCCGGAGGTCAAAGACAGGCCGGATGAATTCGACGAAAGCGTCGACGTCTCGCCCGAATCGCGGATCGGCGTTCTCAGCTTCAAGGCGCGGACCGACGATCCGGAGGTGGCAGCCGAATTCGCCAACGCCTACGCGCGCGCCTTCGCCTCTTACCTGGGCGGGCTCCAGGTCGAGCAACTGAAAAAAACCCTGGGGCCGCTACAGGACCGGGTCAACGCGATCGAAGAAGAACTGCTCGAAATACCGGCCGGAGACCCCGACCGGGCCGGCCTCGAGATCGAGCTCGGGACGCTGCAGGAACAGATCGCCTCCCAGACTTCCAACCCGGGTGACTCACTGCGGATCGTCGAGCAGGCCGCGCCCGACCCCAATGCGGTTTCGCCACAGCCCAAACGCGACGCGATCCTCGCCTTCATCGTCGCCCTGCTGCTCGGCGCCTGCGCGGTCTATCTGCGCGACCTCTTCTTCGACCGCTACGGCTCCGCCCAGGACGCCGCCCGCGACCTCGACCTGCAGCTACTCGGCGAGATCCCGCGGGCCCGCAAAGACACCCCGCTGGAGGCTTTCCGCAGCCTCCGCACCGCGATCGTCTTCGCCCTCGACCGAACCGACGCGCAGGCGATCAACCTCAACGCCGAAGGCGGGCGAACGATCCTCGTCACCGGGCCGGAATCCGGCTGCGGCAAGAGCTACGTCTCCTCCAACGTTGCCCGCACCCTCGCCACCCAGGGCCGCCAGGTGACCGCGGTCGACGCCGACCTGCGCCGTCCGACCCTGCACGACATCTTCAAAGCCGACCTTTCGCCCGGCCTCAGCGACCTGCTGGTCGGCGACGAAGACCCCGACGTCGATTCGGTAGTCGTCAACGTCCGCACCCCCCGCGGCAGCTCCGACGCCGGCAGCCTGCGCCTGCTCCCCGCCGGCTCGCACACCGAAGAGGCGGTCGAGTCGCTCTCCTCGCGGCGCATGGCGAAGGTTGTCAACGCGCTGCAGGAGGAGAACGAGATCGTCCTCTTCGACAGCCCGCCAGCTCTGGCGGTGGTCGACCCCGTGGTCCTCTCCCGCTACGCCGACGGTGTCGTCTTCGTGATCGACTCGCGCCACACCCGCCGCCGTGAGGCACGGCGGGCGATCGAGGCGCTGCGGGCGACCGGCGCGCCGCTGCTCGGCTTCGCCTTCAACCGCTCCGGCACCAAACAGAACACGTACGAGGCCTACCGGCCGCACGATCCGCGTCAATCCGGGTCGCGCCCCTCGCAGGAGGCGCGGGTCTGAGTCGTCGGGACCTCGCGATGCCTGCCCTGACCACCGGGCTCGCGGTCACGGTGGCAGGCGTCCTCGCGGGGATCGCCTTCTCGGCTGGGCTGGAAAAAGCCGGCCCGCAGGGCGCGCTGGCGCCGCTGGTCCTTCTTTTCTGCGTCGTTCTGCTCCGCTTCCCCGAGGCCTGCCTCGGGCTGCTGCTGTTCGGGACCGCGATGGCCGAAGCCGAACCGGTCGGTGCGATCCCCTCCGGCGAAAGGTTCTACGACCAGGTCTTCTCCAGCTTCACCGCTCCCGACATGTTGATCCTCTTCGGCCTCGCCGGGGTCCTGCTCCGGTTCGTCGCCCAGGACCTGCGGCCGCGGCTGCCCAATCCACTGACGGCACCGCTGATCCTCCTCGGCCTCGCCGCGATGGCCGGAGCCGCGACCGCCTTCAGCACCGGCAGCGTCAGTCCGCCCGAACTCTTCCACCGGGGAATGCAGATCGGGCACCTGATCCTGATCCCGCTGCTGGCGGTCAATGTCCTGCGCGACACGCGGGCGCTGAAGATCTTCGCCTTCGGGCTCGCGATCCTCGCCTGCCTCAAAGGCGTGACCGGCCTCTACGCCAGCCTCGGCGGCTTCGGCGGTGGCGTCGAAGAGGAGGTGGCGAGCTTCCTCAACCCATTCCCGAACCTGCTGATGCTGATCTTCGGTCTCGGCGTGATCGCGGCACTGGTGCGGCGAATACAGCTCCCCGCCTGGATGCTCGTCGGGCTGCCGATCACCCTCCTCGCCCTGCTGCTCTCCTACCGGCGCTCGTTCTGGATCGCCGCGATCCTCACCATCGTCCTCGTGGTGATCATCGCCAGCCGCCGCCGCGGCCGAGCGGTCTTCGCGATCGGTGCCGTCACCCTCGCCCTCGCTTTCGTCGCCACCAACTCGATCTCCGGGCCGGCCGATTCCACTTCTCCCAGCCCGATCGCCGAACGGGCGCAGACGCTGACCCCAAGTGGGATCGGCAGCAACCGCGGCGACCGCTACCGGGTGGACGAGCGCAGCAACGTGATCGAAAACATCGAACGCCATCCGTTCACCGGCGTCGGCCTCGGGGTCGACTGGGAAGTCCACCGGCCGCTGGCCGAGGCGCACGACCGCCGCTACGTCCACTTCGCCTTCCTCTGGTACTGGCTGGCGCTGGGAATCCTGGGGGCAATCGCCTACCTGCTCCTCTTCGGCAGCGCGCTGTGGACGGGGCGGCAGATCTGGCGCTTCCACCCCGACCCGACCGTCCAGATCTGCGCGATCGCCGTCTTCGGCGGCATCGTCGGCCTCGGCGTGGTCGAGCTGACGGCAACCTTCACCGGTATTGAGCCCCGCCTCACGATCCTGCTTGGCTCTCTGCTGGGTTGGCTCGCCGCCGCCTGGCAGGACGTGCCGGGGCGGCGGGCAGCAGCGAGCCCCTGAGCGATGACCGAGCCCACCACCCACCGCGCGACGCGGGTCGGATCCCGCCGCGTCGTCGCCGACGTCGGCGCCCAGATCGGCGGCCAGGTCCTCAACATCGCCCTCGGGATCGTCACCACGGTCGTCCTCGTCCGCGCTCTCGAGGCGACCCGCTACGGCGAGTGGGCGACGATCATGGCGGTCATCGACCTGATCGCAATGGTCGGCAACCTCGGCCTGGAAACGGTGGCGATCCGGCTGGCGGCGCAGGAGCCCGAGCGCGAGGGGGCCTGGATCGGCGCCGCGGCTAGCCTGCGGATGGCGATCGCGGTCCCGGCGCTGATCGCCTTCGCCGTCGTGCTGACGGTAATGGCCGACGACGAGGAGATGTTGATCGCCGGGCTGATCCTCTCGCTCGGCTTCGTCGCCTCGGCACTCTCGACCCTGCGGATCATCTTCCGCCTCCACGTCCGCAACCACGTGACGGTGATCTTCACCACCCTCAACAGCGTGCTCTGGGCGGGGTCGGTGATCGCGATCGCGGCCACCGGCGGCGGCATCGTCGAGTTCGCCGTCGCCTTCGTGGTCATCACCTTCATCGTCCAGGGCGCCCTCGCTGTGGTGGCGCTACGCACCATCCACGTGCGCTGGAAGGGGGCCCGCGAGCTCTGGCCGCGGCTGCTCGGGATCGGAATCTCAGTCGGGATCGCCGCCACCCTCACCTTCGCCTACGGCCGCATCGACCAGATCCTCGTCTACGAGCTGGCACCCAACCCCGAGGAAGTCGGCATCTATGCGGCGATGTACAAAATCCTCGACAACGCCGGCTTCGTGCCGATGGCGGTGATGGTCACCCTGTTCCCGATCATGGCCGGCCTCTTCCCCGCCGACCCGCCGCGGCTGAAGCGGATGATGCAGATCGCGATCGACTACCTCAGCTTCGTCGCCCTCGGCGGGCTGGCGCTGACGATCGTCGCCGCCGAGCCGATCGTCGAGCTGCTCTACGGCGCCGAGTTCACCTCCGGCTCCACCGTGCTGACGATCCTGGTCGCCGCCTTCATCCCGATCTGCATCGGCAACGTCGCCGGCAACATGGTGGTGGCGATGGACCTGCAACGCCGCTACATCTGGCTGGCGGCGCTGGGGCTGGTCCTGAACGTGGGCCTGAACCTGGTCCTGATCCCCGAGTACGGGATCGAGGCGGCCGCTTGGGTGACGCTCGGCACCGAGGTGATCGTGGTCGCGCTCAGCACCATCATGGTCCTGCGCAAAATCGAGATGCGACTCTCGCTGCGGCGGCTGGCGCTGGCCCTGCTAGCCGCGACGGCGGCCGCCCTCGCGGTTTGGGGGTTGCGCCAGGCCGGCGCCGGCGCGATCGTCCTGATCCTGGCGATGACGGCGCTCTACCCGGTGCTGCTGATCGTGCTGCGGGCCCTTGACCTCGAACAGCTAAAACGGCTGGTCCGCAGCCGCGGCAAGGAGGCGCCGGCATGAGCGACCCGGGGCCGAGCGGGAGGCGGATCCTCGTTCTCACCAACCTCTACCCGCCCGTCGCCCACGGCGGCTACGAGGTCGAGTGCCAGGGAGTGGTCGAGCACCTACGCGAGCGCAACGAGGTGCTGGTCCTGACCTCGGTCAAAGACCGAGAGGGAGCATCACCCGAGCCGGGGGTCTTGCGAGCGCTGCCGTTCCTGCCGCGGCGGCGGATCCATGACCTGCTCAGCCCGCTCTACGCGGTGCGGGGCGCGAAGGTCGCCCGGCGGGCGCTGCGCGACTTCAAGCCCGACCTCGTCTACATCTGGAACGGAGCGCAGCTGCCGCAAGCGGCGATCCGGGTTTTGGAGACCAGCGACGCAAACGTCGCCTACCGGGTCTGCGAGCACTGGTTTGGCTCCCTCTACCGCAGCCGCTACGACCCGTTCATGCGCGGACTGACGGGGGGACGCTGGCGGCGATCGGCGCGGCTGCTGAACCGGCTGCCAGCGCTGCGGGTCGACTACGCGGAGACCGCCACGGTCGCCATCAGCTGGAACAGCGAGGCTTTGCGGCGACAGGTGGAGACGCCCCCGCTGATCGCCGCGGCGCTGGAGCACGTGCGGCTGCCGGCAACGCAGCAGAGCGAGGAGCTGGTCGGACTCGAGCGGCGTCCCCGCGAGCAAGCAACGATCGGCTACGTCGGTCGCCTCTCACCGGAGAAGGGCATCGACGTCGCCCTGCGAGCGCTGGCGCAACTGCGCGAGCAGGGCCTCGAGGTGGAGTTCGAGATCGCCGGCGGCGGCTCTGACGAGTACCTGCGGGAGCTGAATGCGCTGGCCGCCAGCCTCGGGATCGGCGACCGCGTCCGCTTTCTCGGCCCGGTCGACACCGCCGGCCTGAAGCGCTTCTACGCCGGCCTCGATGCCCTCGTCGTCCCCTCGGTCTGGGAGGAGCCAGCGGGGCTGGTTCTGGTCGAGGGAGCGCTGGCCGGCGTTCCCCTGGTCGCCTCCCGCGTCGGCGGCATCCCGGAGATCGTGCGCGACCCCGATGAGGCCCTTCTCTGCCCCCCGGAAGACGTCGATGCACTGGCTGCAGCGCTGCGCCGAACCCTGAGCGAGCGGGAGGAGAGCGTGACCCGCGCCAAGCGGGCGAGGGAGCGAGCGCAGGGTTTCAGGGTCCAGCCCTACCTAAAAGCGATGGACGAGTTCCTCGAAAACGTGGAGAGTCTCGCCATTTAGACAAGTGTCGTAGTTGACATGGCGCGTCTGTCCTGATGACGATACGCCGCATCGCCCGCTCGTCCGTAATTCGTCCGCTTGCCCTTGCCTGCGCACTTACGTTTGCGCTAGTCGCTGCTTGGTCCCCCGCCGCGCCGGCGCAACCCCTGCAGCCGGGCTTCACCGAATCGGTCGTCCTCAGCGGCATGAGCGAACCGACTGACGTCGCCTTCGCCCCCGACGGGCGCGTCTTCATGTCCGAGAAAAGCGGGCTGATCAAAGTCTTCTCTGGGCTCAACACGACGACGCCGACGATCGCCGCCGACCTGCGCACCCAGGTCCACAACTTCTGGGACCGCGGCCTGCTCAGCCTCGCGATCGACCCACAGTTCCCGATTCGGCCCTACCTCTACGCCTTCTACACCTACGACGGCAAAGTCGGCGAGACCGCGCCGCGCTGGGGACAGCCCGGCGCCAGCTCCGACGACTGCCCGAGCCCGCCCGGGCCCACCGACGCCGGCTGCATCGTCAGCAGCCGCCTCGTCAAGCTCACCGTCAGCGGCAACGTCGTCACCTCCGAACAGACGCTCGTCCAGGACTGGTGCCAGCAGTACCCGAGCCACTCGGCCGGCGGCCTCGTCTTCGGCCCCGACGGGATGCTCTACGCCTCCGGCGGCGACGGGGCCAGCTTCAACTTCACCGACTACGGCCAGAAAGGCAACCCGTGCGGGGATCCGCCGGGCTCGGTCGGGAGCAACCTCACCGCCCCGACCGCCGAAGGTGGCGCCCTGCGCTCGCAGGACTTCCGCACCACGGCCGACCCGACCGGTCTCAACGGATCCCTGATCCGGATCAACCCCGACACCGGCGCCGCCGCCCCCGGCAACCCGCTGAGCGCGAGCGCCGACGCCAACGCGCGGCGGATCGTCGCCGCCGGGATGCGCAACCCGTTCCGCTTCGCCTTCCGCCCCGGCACGAACGAAATCTACGTCGGCGACGTCGGCTGGGGAGCGTGGGAGGAGATCAACCGCCTCCCCGTCCCGACTGACACGACGGTCGACAACTTCGGCTGGCCCTGTTACGAGGGCAACGGGCAGTCCCCGGCCTACGCGGGGGCCGGACTCAACCTCTGCAAATCGCTCTACTCGGCAACCGGGTCAGCTACCTCCCCCCTCTACACCTACTCGCACAGCGGCGACGTGGTCGCGGGCGAGGACTGCACCGAGGCCGGCGCCTCGGTTTCTGGCCTCGCCTTCTACGAAGGCGGCAGCTACCCCGCCGCCTACAAAGGCGCGCTCTTCTTCGCCGACTACTCGAAACGCTGCACCTGGGTGATGTTCGAGAAAAACGGCCAGATCGACCCCTCGACGCGGGCGGTCTTCCTCAACGAGAACGACCCGGTCAACCTCGAGATGGGTCCCAACGGCGACCTTTTCCTGGTCGACTTCAACGGCTCGCTGCGGCGCATCCACTACCCCGGCGGCAACCGGGCACCGACCGCGGTCGCGAAAGCCGCTCCGCAGGCCGGGCCGCTGCCGCTGGCGGTCAACTTTGACGGCAGCGGGTCGACCGACCCCGACGCGGGCGACGTCCTCAGCTACGCCTGGGACCTTGACGGCGACGGCCAGTACGACGACTCGACCGCGGTCAAACCGAGCCGTACTTACACCCAGGCCGAAAACGTCACCGTGAAACTGAAAGTGACCGACAAAGGCGGTCTGGTCTCGATCGCCTCGCTCCTGATCGGCGCCGGCAACGAACTTCCGCAGGCTCAAATCGACTCGCCGACGGCGGCCCTGCGCTGGGCGGTCGGCGACAAAATCTCCTTCTCCGGCAAAGGCAGCGACCCCCAGGACGGCGCCCTCGCCGCGTCGAGCATGTCGTGGGCCCTGGTGATGCGCCACTGCGAAACCGAAAACGACTGCCACTCGCACAACATCCAGACCTTCCCCGGCGTCACCTCGGGGTCGTTCACGGCGCCCGACCACGATTTCCCCTCGCACCTCGAACTGCGCCTGACCGTGACCGACAGCGGCGGTCTCAGCGACACCGAGACGCTGCGGCTCGACCCGGAAACGGTCGACCTCACCTTCAAATCCGATCCGGCTGGCTTGGACCTGACCACGGGCGAGAAAAGCGGCCCGGCGCCCTTCGCCGAGACCGTGATCGTCGGCTCCAAACTCTCGCTCGCGGCGCCCTCGCCGCAATCGCTGAGCGGCACGGTGTACGGCTTCTCCTCCTGGTCCGACGGCGGCGACCGCACCCACGAGATCATCGCCCCGGCGACGGCCACGACCTACACCGCCACCTTCAAACCCGAAGTGAGCCCGCCCGGCCTGGTCCTCGGCTACGGCTTTGAGGAGACCGCCGGGACCACGGCGAACGACATCTCCCCCTTCAAAAACAACGGCACGATCAACGGCGCAACGGGCTCCGCCAGCGGCAAATTCGGCCGCGCCCTGAGCTTCGACGGCACCAACGACCGGGTCGATGTTCCCGACGCGTCCTCGCTTGACCTCAGCAACGGGATGACCCTCGAGGCCTGGGTCAAACCAACGACCAACGCCAGCTGGCGCACCGCGATCCTCAAGGAGCGCGGGACCAACGACCTGGTCTATGCGCTCTACACCTCGAACGGTTCCAAACCGCGGGCCGAGAACTTCACCGGGGTCGAGAACACCGCCGCCGGAACCGCGGCGCTCGGGTTGAACGCCTGGAGCCACCTGGCCGCGACCTACGACGGAACCAACCTGCGCTTTTACGTCAACGGCGCCCTGGTCACGACCAAAGCGACCTCGGGGGCGATGCCGAACACCGCCAACCCGCTGCGGATCGGCGGCAACGCCATCTGGGGCGAGTACTTCTCCGGCTTGATCGACGAGGTCCGGGTCTACAACCGGGCGCTGAGCGCGGCGGAAATCGGGACCGACATGAACTCGGCCGTGGTCGGGTCCAACCCGCCGCCGACCGACACGACCGCGCCCACCGCGCCCGGCAACCTGAAAGCGGTCGGCGCAATCGGCAAAGTCAGCCTCAGCTGGGAAGCCTCGACCGACGCCGTCGGCGTCACCGGTTACGAGGTCTACCGTTCGACCGTCTCCGGCTTTACGCCTGGCCCCGCAAACCGGATCGCCACCCCGAGCGGAACCAGTTATTCCGACACGGTCGCGCCGGGGACTTACTACTACCGGGTGAAGGCGACCGATGCCGCCACCAACCTCAGCCTCGCCTCGGGCGAGGCGGTTGGCGCCTCGCTACCCGACAATCCGCCATCCGTCTCGCTCACCGCACCGTCAGCGGGCACCGTCTCCGGCACGGTCACGCTGAAAGCCACCGCCACCGACGATGCGGGCCTTGCCGGGGTCCAGTTCCTCGTCGATGGGTCGCCGGTGGGCAGCGAGGACACCAGCTCGCCCTTCGAATACCAGTGGCCGAGCACCGGGGTCGCCAACGGCACCTACAAAATCAGCGCCCGCGCCCGCGACACCGCCAACCAGACGACGACCTCGAGCGAGGTGACGGTGACCGTCAGCAACTCGGCGCCGCCGGTCACCGGTCTCGTCCTCGGCTACGGCTTCGAGGAGACCTCGGGGTCGACCGCCAACGACGTCTCGACGTTGAAAAACAACGGCACGATCAACGGCGCGACCAGTACCGCGAGCGGCAAATTCGGCCGCGCCCTGAGCTTCGACGGCACCAACGACCGGGTCGACGTTCCCGACGCGGCCTCGCTCGATCTGACCAACGCCATGACTCTCGAGGCTTGGGTCAAACCGACGACCAATGCCAGTTGGCGCACGGTGATGCTGAAGGAGCGCGGCACCAACGACCTCGTCTATGCGCTGTATTCGTCAAACGGCTCCAAACCGCGGGCGGAGAACTTCACCGGAGCCGAGAACACCGCCGCCGGAACCGCGGCGCTGGCGCTGAACGCCTGGAGCCACCTGGCCGCGACCTACGACGGGACGAATCTGCGCTTCTACGTCAACGGCGTCCTGGTCACGACCAAAGCGACCTCAGGCTCGATGCCGAATACCGCCAACCCGCTGCGGATCGGCGGCAACGCGGTCTGGGGCGAGTACTTCTCCGGGCTGATCGACGAGGTCCGGATCTACAACCGGGTCCTGAGCGCGACGGAAATTGGCGCCGACATGAACGCCAAAGTCGGTCCGTAGCGCCAACCAACCGGACCCTCACCCCACAGGCACGCAGGGGAAGGCGTGGAGGATGGAGAGCCTGGTCCCGTCGCCGAAGCGGGCGTCGCCCTTGGTCAGCCAGGTGCCGGTCGGGCAACCCGCGACCAGGAAGCTCTTCCGCTTGCCCTCGTAGGTGAACCGGCGACCGACCTTGAGGTTGAAGTTGGTGACCGAACCGGCGCCGCCGGCGATCTTCGGGACCTTCGCCAGGATGTGCAGGCCGAAGCGGCCGCGGTGGATGCGGGTGACCGTCGCCTTGACGACGATCGCGGTCGGCGCCGGCACGTTCACATAGGCGTGCAGAAAGAGGGTCGTGGTCGGTCCTTGCACGCCGCCGTTGAAGAGGACCAGGGGCCCGGTCGAGCGGAACGGTGCCTGTTCGGGGAAGGCCACCTCTACTTCGGCCTCACCGGAGCCGACGATCGCGTCGGCGCAGGCGCGCTTGGCTTCGGCGCTGGTCCTCGCCACGATCTCTCCCTTCCTGCACGTCGGCAGGCCGACGGCATCGATCCCGATCGTCTTCTCGACTTCGAGGTCCATCGCCTCGAACGGCGGCGGATGGCTGCCGTCGCGGGTGCTGATTTCCGCGTTGAGACGCGCCGTGACCGGAGCCTTGCCGTGCCTGGGCAGCTTCGACGGGGAGATGCCGCCGTCGTCGGTCACGCAAATGTTCCCGGCGCACCAGACCTTGCGGTTGCTGCTGGCGAGGGCGAACGTTGCGAAGATCAGGGCAAGGCCGGCGGCAAGCGCGATGAGGCGAATCGGGAGCTTTTTCATGCCCCGATCGTCGCGCCCGCAAGGGGCAACCGCCTCCCCGATGTGGGGCTTTGCCCGCCGGTGATTGATCAAACTGAGACGCGGGTTAAGCGTCGAGCCGCAGGGCGATCTCCAGGTCCGCGGCCGAGTCCTTGAGCGAGCGACCGAGGAGCGCTTCGATGCCGCTGATGCGATTGCGGACCGTGCGGCGGTCGACGCCGAGTGCGGCCGCGGTGGCGGAGACGTTGCGCTCGGCGGCGAAGTAGGCACGCAGCGTCTCGCGGGAGACCTTGCCCCCGTCGCGCGACTGTTCGAGCGGCTCCAGGTAGAGCTGGCGCAGCGAGCCGGCGAGCAGATCGTCGCGGACGATCGTCGCGACCAGGGCGACGTCGGCGTAGTGGAGGACGGACTTGCCCTGGCGCTCGGCGATCGGCAGCGCCGCCTTCGCCTGGAGGTGGCTGAACCGCCATCCCGCCAGACCCTCGCCTGGCTCACCGACGGCGACGAAGACCTCGGCGGCGGCGAGATCGGCAAGCGCCTCCATTGCTCGCTCAGCTGCCAGTTCGTGCCTGCCGCCCAGCCAGCAGGCCCAGATCGGCTCCTCCTCGCGCTTGACGGCGAGCAAGCGGCGATCGAGCGTTTTCGCGAGCCCGCGCACCAGTTCCTCCACCCCCTCCCCCTTTGCCATCAAGGCGAGGTGGTGGGCATCTAGGTCGTAGTCAAGTTCAGAGCGATCGGCGAGCTCGCCGGCGAGCAGGCGCTTGACCACCTCACGGCGCCGCTCGGCGCCGCTGCGGGGGCGGGTCTCCACCTCGCGGGCGTGCTCGGCGCTGACCGCGGCAAGCAGACGATCGCCGAGCGTCGCCTGCTCGGCGAGCAGCCGCCTCAGGGTCGAGCCCGACACTTCGGCCCGCTCCGCCTCTTCGACCAGGAAGTCGCCGAAGAGGGCGTTGCCGGCGAAATAGCGGCGCAGGACGGTGTCGAGCAGAACCCCATCGCGGGCATCGAGGCGGGCCTGGGCGAGCAAAACCGGCGGCACCACAGGAGCCTGCCGCTCACCAACCTCAAGCACCGCGAGCCGCTGCTCGACGGCGGCCGCAAGGGCATCGTTCAGGCCCTCGGGATAGGAGGGATCAGAGACCTCGTGCGGATCGGAGATCGCGTAAATGCGAGTGGCAATCGCGGTCCGCAGCTCCGGCAAACGCTCGCGCAGACGCTCCGCAAGCTCGGAGCGAACCTCCCTGATCGAGCCTGCGCGCGCCGATTTCGAACGGTGCCTAGCGCTCACCGCCTCACCTTACAACCGGCGGTCGGCCCCGCCCCTCAGCCCAGCGCCCGCTCGATCTCCTCGATCCGCGCCTCCCAGGAGTGGGCGGCGGCGGCATCGGAGCGCTCGCGGCGGCGCTCCGGCGAGTCCAGCTCCAGCTCGAGCTCGCAGGCGGCAACCAGGTCTGGAGCGGAGGCGACGGTGTCGATCGCCGCGACCCCCTCGAGGGCTGGAAGCGGGGTGGCGAGGACCGGGAGGCCGGCGGCGAGGTACTCGTAGACCTTCATCGGGAAGACCGAGCGGGTGAGGTCGTTGATCGCGTAAGGGATGAGGCCGGCGTCGGCACCGCGCAGGACCTCGGGCAGGTCATCGGCGGGGCGCGGGCCGATCAGGTGGATGTTGGACGCCCGGTCGAGGGGCGAGAGGTCGCCGGTCGGGTCACCCGCGCCGCGCGGGCCGACGAGGACGATGCTCCACTCGGGCCGCAGCTGGGCCACCTGCTCTAACAGCTCGACGTCGAGCTTGGTGGCGACGATCGCGCCCTGAAAGACCAGCCGTGGGCGCGGCAGTGCCGCCAGTACCGGGTCCACCGGGCCCGGCTCCAGCGCCGTCGCGAAGGTCGCGGTGTCGGCGACGTTGGGGGCGTAGAGGACGTGGTCGGAGAGGGTCCGCATCCGCTCGGCCAGGGCCGGCGCCGAGGCCAGAACCAAGTCCGCCCGCCGCGCAAAGCGCTCCTCGGCGGCGCGGAAGCTGTCGGCGTCGACCCCTTTCTGCGCGGCGACGTCGTCGACGCAGTGGTAGACGACCAGCGAGGGATCGAGCACGTCGACCAGCGCCTCGGCCTGGGGCACGTAGGCCCAGAGGATCGGCTTGGCCATCCCCAGCTTGCGCGCCGCTCGTTTCACCTGTCGGCGCAGCAACCACCGGTTCAGCGCCCGCACCGCCGCCTTGCTGTGCAGCGGCAGGACGAGCGGCGAGAGCACGTGCAAGCCCTCGGGGGCCGGGCGGGCGCCGCGCAGCCCCCGCTTCAGCCGCCGCCAAAGCCGACTCAGGTCGCGCCCCGCAAGCTGCGGCCGGCGCAGGCCCAGCGACTCGACGAAGAGGACGTTGTTCTCCGCTGCGAGGCGGCCCATCAGCTGGTGCTGGTTGATCGGCAGCTCGGTCGCCCAGTCGGCGGAACCGATGCAGACGATGTCCCGACCGGCCAGCCTCATCCAGCGGGCGACTCGGGCAAGAGCCGATCCCGCAGGCGGTCGAACTCCTCCATCGCCGTCTCGTAGTCGTCGTGGCGGCCGATGTCGAGCCAGTAGTCGCCCTCGGCCCTTCGCGCCCGCACCGTCTCACCGGCATCGAGCAGCTTCAGCACCAGGTCGGGGAAGTCGAGCCGCTGGTTGGGCTCGATCAGCTTCAGCGCCCGCGGCGAGAACGCGTAGACGCCCATGCTGACCTCGTAGTGGTAGGTCGGCTTCTCGATATAGCCGGTAAGCCGATCCGGGTCGTCGCCGTCGTCGAACTTGAGCACGCCGAGGCTGACCTGGACCTCGCGCTGGTGGGCGGCGACGCTGGCCGCGGCACCGGAGGCGCTGTGCTGCTCGAGGAAGTCGCCGTAGGAAAGATCAGTGAGAACGTCGCCGTTCATCACCAAGAAGTCATCGTCAAGGTCGTCGAGCAGGGCCAACGCCCCGACCGTCCCCAGCGGCTCGTCCTCGCGGTAGTAGTCGATCGCGATCCCGTATTTCTCGCCGTCGCCGAAGAAGGCCTCGATCAGCTCCGCCAGGTGGCCGGTGACGATCGTCAGCCGCTCGAAGCCGTGATAGCGCAGCTGGCGCACGATCACATCGAGGATCGGCCGGTCGCCGATCGGCATCAGGGGCTTCGGCAGCACCGTCGTGTAGGGGCGCAAACGCATCCCCAGCCCGCCGGCAAGTACAACCGCTCGTTTCACGGCGTGCAGCCTAACCACGCCCCCGGCGCTTAACCCCCCGCGGCGTTCGTCCTTTGTCGGCTATAGGGCGACAAAGGACGAACGCCGACCGGGGAACGCCGCTCTTTGCGGGATCATGCGCGGCGTGAGCGACTCGCGACGCAGCGCTGCCCTCCACCTCTGGCCGCATCGGCTGCCGGATGACGCCAAGGTCCCGCGGCGGCTGGCGCCGCGGCTTCCCACCCACCAGCCATTGCGCTTCGGACAGGCGCTGGCGCAGAAGGCGGGGCGACTCGGGTGGGAGCAGAGCCTGGTCGAGCCGCTATTGCGCTTCCGCAGCGAGGCGCTCGGCGAGCGGGCGCCGGGGGGCCCGCGCGTCCTGGTCCGGGTCGACGAGTTCCCCCACGCCCGCGGCTTCGACCCCAGCGGCGAGTTCGGGACCGAGGCCTTCCGCCGCTTTCACGCTGTCCTTGCCGAAGCCGGGATCCCCTACCTGCTGGCGATCACGCCCAACGTCTCTCGTGACTACTTAGACCCGGAGACCGACGAGCGCCGCCCGCTCGACCCTGGCGAGATCGAGACGATGTCCACGCTGGCAAGCGACCGGGTCGTCTTCGGCCTCCACGGCGCCGATCACCGCACCCGCCACGCCAACCCGCGCCGCCACTCCGAGTTCTGCGGGCTGTCGAATGCCGAGGCGGCGGCCCGGATCGACGGCGCCCGCGAGGTCTTCGACGGCCACGACCTCCCCACCCCCGTCTTTGTCCCTCCCTTCAACCGCTTCGACGCCGGCCACTACCGGCTCCTCGCCGAGCGGTTCGAGGTCGTCTGCGGAGGGCCCGAGAGCGTCCGCCTGCTCGGCTGGCAACCGACCCCGGTCTGGCAGGGCGAGGCGGTCTACCTGCCCTCCTACGCGCCGCTCTACGGGACCTCGGCCGAGGCCGCAGCCGGGGTCGAACAGCTGCTCCACCTGGAAGCGAATATCTGGGCGCCGGTCACCCTGCACTGGGGCTGGGAGCTGAAAGACGACTTCGCCTCTCTGCGCCGCCTCTGCGATCTCCTCCAGGGGATCGCCGCCGACTGGACCGACTTCCTCGCCGCAGTCGCGGCGACGCGCGAGGGCTAAGCGGCCGCTTCGGCCAGGCTCTCGCGCAGCGCCCCGACTACCCGCAACAGTCGCTCCTCGCCGAGGTGTGGGTAGAGCGGCAGGGTCAGCTGGGTGCGCGCTGCCAGTTCGCTGCGGGGCAGCTCCTGCTCCCCCGCGCCGTAGGCGGTGAATTCGTTGATCGAGGGATAGAGGACGCTGGTCTGGACCTTGTGGTTCTCGGAAAGCAGTTTCCGCACTGGGTCGCGCAGCTCCGGGTTCTCGATCATCACCGGCATCACGTAGCAGGAGCTGACGTCCACCTCCTCGTCCTTATAGGGGAGGACAATCCCCTCGATCTCGCCGAGCAGCTCGCGGTAGCGGTGGGTCAGCGCCCGCCGCTGGGCGATGTCCTCGGCCAGGCCCGGCAACCGCGCCGAGAGCAGCGCCGCCCGCGGCTCGTCCATGCGGTAGTTGTAGCCGACGTTGACCACGTCGTAGCCCATCGCGTGGCCGCGGTGGCGGTCCCAGGTCCCGGAAGTCATCGAGTGCGAGCGGCGGCTCCGCGCCAGCTCGGCGACCTTCTCGTCGCTGGTCGCCAAAAGGCCACCCTCGCCGCAGGAGAGAATCTTGTTGGAGAAGAAGCTGAAGGTGCCGGCGAGGCCGATCGTCCCCAGTTTCCGCTCGTCGCCGACCGGGGTCGCCTCGGGGCTGTGGGCGGCATCCTCGATCAGCGCCAGCCCGTGCTCCTCGCAGAGCTCGCGCAGCGGCTCCAGCGGCGCCGCGTAGCCGCCGTAGTGGACCGCGCAGATGGCCTTCGTCTTCGGCCCGATCTTGGCGGCGACGTCCTCGGGGTCGATCCCAAGGTCGTGCTGGCCGGCGACCTCCGCCAGGACCGGCACGCCGCCGCAGTAGCGGACCGCCGCGGCCGAGGCGACAAAGGTGATGCCGGGGACGATCACCTCGTCCCCCGGCCCGATCCCAGCCGCCAAATAGGCGAGATGGAGGGCCGAAGTGCAGCTGGAGACGGCGATCGCGTGCGGGGCGCCGATGTGCTCGGCGAAGTCGGCCTCGAACTGCTGGATCCGCGGCCCCATCGTCAGCCAGCCCGAGCGCAGGGTCTCGGCCACGGCCTCGACGTGCGACTCCTCGAGCTGGACGTCGAAGACGGGGATCGGGGTCTGGGTTTCGGAGGGGGACATCGGCGCTTGATTCAACCAGTGCACGGCGTTTCCCTTCATCGGCGATCCCCTCGCCTGCCTTAAGCGGCTGCGCCATACTGCCCGCTTCATGCAAGGCAGAGGGATGAAGGTCCTGGCCGCCCTCGGTGTCGCGATGTCGGTCCTCCTAGTCGTCGGTGTGCTCGCCGCCGCCGACGTCGTCAACCTGCCCGGCAGCTGGAAGGAGAAGCTCGGCTTCGAGGAAGAAACGCCGAACCCGCCCTGCCGTATCGGCCTCTACCGCAACAGTCCCGATTCGCCGCCTTCCCCGGCCGGGCACTGGCAGTTCGAGCCGGAAACCCCCCGCAACCAGATCGAGGCCAGCGCGATCGCCATCGGCGACACGATCTACGTCGTCGGCGGCACGCCACCGGGCAACCTGCACCGGGTCGTCGCTTACAACACCCGGACGCAGAAGTTCAGCGACCCGACCCAGCTCCCGACCGGGCTCAACCACGTGCAGGCGGCCGCCTACGACGGCAAGCTCTACCTCGCCGGCGGTTACCTCGAGGGCGAGGACCCAACCGGGAACTTCTGGCAGTACGACCCGGCGACGAAGAAGTGGACCAAGCTGGCATCGCTGCCGCAGCCGACCGCCGGCGGCGCCTCGGTCGTGATCGGCGACAAGCTCTACGTCGCCGGCGGCGCCCCCCAGACGTTCAACACGGGCCCGGTCTCCCCCTACGCCGACCTGCAGATCTACGACTTCAAGACCGGCGAGTGGTCATTCGGTCCCGAGATGCCGAACCCGCGCCACCACGTCGGCGCCGCCGCGCTCGGAGGCGACCTCTACGTCGCCGGCGGCCGCGGCGAAGAAGACCACTCCCTCGACACCTTCGAACGCTACGACTCCGCCACGGAAGAGTGGGAAAGCCTGCCGCCGCTGCCGCTCGGCGCCGCCTCCCCCGGCCTGGTCGCGGTCAACGGCAAGCTGGTGATCGTCGGCGGCGAGGACCAGAACGAATGGGAGGACGGCAAGGGCTGGGTCACCCCCAGCGCCTGGGAGTACGACCCGCAGACGAACCGCTGGACGCGGCTGCCGGACATGAAGTTCGAACGCCGCGGCGGCGGCGTCGCCGCGGTCGGCAACCGCGTCTACGCGATCGGCGGCAGCTACTGTCCCGGCCTCAAGCCGGGCGGACCGGTCGGCACCCACACGACCGAGTCACTGGCGATTCCGGCCGCGTCGCGGCCGGAATCGGGCTGAGCCGTTCAGTCGACGTTGTCGGCGGCGGCTTCGGGTGAGGCGCCCGGGTTCTTCTTCGGGACCAGCACCAGCCGCTTGAACTCGGCGACGAGAACGCCGTCCTGGTTCAGCACCCGGGTGTGGACCTTGACGATGCCGCGGTCGGGCTTCGATTTCGAGGGCTTGACGTCGAGCACCTCGGTCTCGCAGAAGAGGGTGTCGCCGTGGAAGACAGGGTTCGGGTGGCTCAGTTCTTCGGTCGCCAGGTTGGCGATCGCCTTGCCCGAGATGTCGGAGACGGACATCCCCAGCGCCAGCGAGTAGACCAGCGGCCCGACGACGACGTTCTGGCCCTGTTGGGAGCCATTTGCGTAGACGTCGTTGATGTGCAGCGGGTGGTGGTTCATCGTGATCAGGCAGAAGAGATGGTCGTCGGCCTCGGTCACGGTCTTCGCCGGCCAGTGCTTGTAGTTGGCGCCGACCTCGAACTCCTCGAGGTAGCGGCCGTAGCTGTGGGCGCCGGTCGCCTCGCGCTCGGCCTGGTCGGTGGTCAGCTCGTAACTCTCGGTCATTCTCGGGTTCGTCTCCTTGGAAGTTTTGGCGGCGCCGGATGCTATCTGCCGGTCTCATCCGAGGCGGCGATCTAGACTCCTCGCGATGCAGATCGGGATCATCGGCCTCGGCTACGTGGGCCTGCCGCTGGCCGTCGCCTTCGCCGAGTCAGGCTGCGAGGTCGTCGGCCTCGACGTCGACCGCAACAAGGTCGAAGCGCTGAACGCCGGCCGCAGCTACATCGAGGACGTGCCGAGTGAGACGCTGGCGCCGCTCGGCGAGCGGCTGCGGGCCACCGCCGACTACGCCGAGCTCGCTTCCTGCGACGCGGTCATCCTCTGCGTCCCGACCCCGCTCAGCGACTCGCGCGAGCCCGACCTCACCTACCTGGTCGAGTCGGCCGAGGCGCTGGCCCAGGTGCTGCGCTCGGGCCAGCTGGTCGTGCTCGAGTCGACCACCTACCCCGGCACGACCCGGGACCGCCTGCTGCCGATCCTCGAGGGCTCGGGCCTCACCGCCGGCAGCGACTTCCACCTCGCTTTCTCGCCCGAGCGGATCGACCCCGGCCGCACCGACTACACGGTGCAGACGACCCCGAAGCTGGTCGGCGGCGTCACCGATGCCTCGACCGAGCGGGCGCGCCAGCTCTACGCGGAGATCTGCGACACGGTGATCGTCCTCTCCAGCCCCGAGGCGGCGGAGCTGGCAAAGCTCCTGGAGAACATCTTCCGCTCGGTCAACATCGCCCTGGTCAACGAGCTGGCCCAGCTCTGCGATCGGCTCGAGATCGACGTCTGGGAGGTGATCGAGGCGGCCTCCAGCAAGCCGTTCGGGTTCATGCGCTTCGATCCCGGTCCGGGGATGGGCGGCCACTGCCTCCCGGTCGACCCCTTCTACCTCGCCTTCAAGGCCCGCCAGCACGACTTCTACCCCGAGTTCATCGAGCTCGCCGGCAAGGTCAACCAGGCCCAGCCGGGCTTTTGCGTGGAACGGGTCGAGCGGGCGCTGAACGGCGTTCGCAAGCCGGTCAACGGCTCCCGCATCCTGATCCTCGGCGTCGCCTACAAGGGCGGCGTCGGCGACACCCGCGAATCGCCGGCGCTGAAGATCGTCGAGCGCCTGCAGGAGCTCGGCGGCGAGGTCTCCTACCACGACGCCTTCGTCCCCGAGCTGCCGAAGCAGGGCATCTCCTCGGTCGCGCTGGAGGCGGCGCTGGCGGATTGCGACCTGGCGGCAATCGTCACCGCCCACCCCGAGGTTGACTACACCAAGGTCGTCGCCACGGCGCCGCTGGTGATCGACTTCCGCGGCGTCACTCGCGAGATCGAGGCCGACAACCTGATCCGCCTCTAGTGGACTTTTTTGAGGCGGTTCCGTTCCTCTTGTTTCTCAACGACCTGGACAATCAGCTTGACCACGTTTGAGTCGCCAGTCGCCTTGATGTGGCCGGTCTCAGCTGCCCGCCGGTAGCTTTTCAGCGTCCCTTTCTCGGCCAAGTCGTTGAACTGGGGACGGTCGATGTCGACCAGGATCCGCTCGTCCTGGGCGAGGTCCTTAGAGATCTTCGGCCCCGGCAGCTCGACCCGGTAGAGCTGGACGTCGTGTTTGGCCCGCAGCTCCAGCCCGAAAACCAGCTTCAGGTTCTGCAGGGCGGGGACTTCGGCCTGGAACCGCTCAACCGCGGTGCGGATCAGCTCGGAAGTTGAAGCCATCGGGTGATGCTAGCCCACGCCTCGTGTCCTTACCCTTAGACGAGCGATGAGCGACTACGCGAGCTGGGAATTCGAAGAGGGTGAGGAGCTCGTCGCCGGGCGGGTCGTGCTGAAGCCGATCGGCGGGGGCAACCGCTACGAGGTCTGCCTGGTCTGGGACGAGTCGCTCTACGCGCTCGCCGTCGCCAAGGTGCTGCGCCCCGACCAGGCCAGTGACGAGAAGGCGCTGCGCGACCTTGGGCTCGAGGTCGAAGCGTTGCGGTCGCTCGCCCACCCCACCCTGGTTCGCAGCTTCGACGCGGTTCTCGAGGGGCCCCGACCCCACGTCCTGATCGAGCACCTGGAGGGGCCTTCGCTGCGGCGCCTGCTCCGGCGCGACGGCGCGATCCCCCTCGAGCAGCTGTTGCCGCTGGCCGCCCACGTTGCCGGCGCCTTGCAGTACATGGCGCAGTCCGGCTACGTCCACCTTGACGTCAAGCCCGACAACATCGTCATGGGACTGCCGCCGCGCTTGCTCGACCTCAGCATCGCCCGCACCCTGGAGCGCGCCGGGCACACCGACGGCCCGCTCGGCACCGACCCCTACATGGCCCCCGAGCAGTGCGTTCCACGGGCCGCGGCGCTGGCGCCGATCGGGCCCGCTACCGACGTCTGGGGCCTCGGCGCCACCCTCTTCCACGCGGTCAGCGGCGAGAAGCCGTTTACGAAGGGCTCGGGAGACGAGGGCGCTGAGCGCTTCCCGCAGCTGGTCGAGAACCCGCTGCCGCTACCTGGCTGGCTCCCGGAGGAGCTCTCCGCCTTGATCCTGCAGACGCTGGAGCGCGTTCCCGCCAAGCGTCCCACCTGCGCCGAGCTGGTCGAGCGCCTGCAGCCGCTCGTCGCCGCCCTACCGCGGAAGATGACTTTGACCCGCCGCGGCGCCCTTCACTAAGCGACCGTAAAGCTTTGGCAAAAGGTTGTGATCTTCGCCTCACCGCCGGGTTTCAGCAGGGACGATCGGGTAGCGGACCAAGCAGAAACCACAGGAGGAAACGATGTCTCAGCGATCGAACAACAGGCGGGAGTTGCCGGCAGCGGCAAGGGTGTTTGGCGATCTGCAGGCGGATGACGCGCTCGCGCCGGGTGGCGTCTCGGCGGTGCGTAAGACGGGCGCGATCTTCCTCGCGTTCCTCGTCCTCGGCGTGACGCCGCTCTTCCTCGCCGCCTACGCGACCGGCGTAATCGGCGACCCACCGGCGGCGCTGGCCAAGGGCAGCAACAGCGGCCCCGGCGGTGGCGACGATGACGACAGCTCGGGCCCGGGGTCGGGCTCCAGCGGTGACGACGATGACGACACCGGCACCCACACGCGGACCGGGCGGGCCCAGGCCGAAGGCGTCGAAGGAACCGACGACACCAGTCGCAACGGCCACTCGACCCGCGGCACGACCAACGACAACGACACCAACACCCGCCTAGGCACCGACGACACCAGTCGCAACGGCGCCGACACCCGCGGCACCACCAACGACAACGACACGAACACCAACACCGGCACCCACACGCGGACCGGCGGCGGTGACAGCGAAGGCACGGGCCAGACCCGCACCCGCACCGGCTCCTAAGCGGTAAGCGCTGCTGCGGCGCCTAGATCTTGTGGCGCTGCAGCAGCTTCTTGCCGATGACCATCCGCTGGATCTCCGAGGTTCCCTCGCCGATCAGCAGCAGCGGCGCGTCGCGGTAGAGCCGCTCGATCTCATACTCCTTCGAGTAGCCGTAGCCGCCGTGGATGCGGAAGCTGTCCTCGACGCAGTACTTGCCGGTCTCCGAGGCCAAGAGCTTGGCCATCCCGGCCTCGAGGTCGGAGCGCTCACCGGCGTCCTTCATCCGCGCCGCTTTGCGGGTGACGAGGCGGGCGGCCTCGATCTGGGTCGCCATGTCGGCGAGCTTGAACTGGATCGCCTGGTGGTTGGAGATCGTCTTGCCGAAGGTCTTCCGTTCCTGGCTGTAGCGGAGCGCTAGCTCCAGGGCCCGCTGGGCGATACCGACGCCGCGGGCGGCGACGTTGACGCGACCGACCTCAAGCGCATCCATCATCTGGATAAAGCCCTGGCCAACCCCGGCCTCCTCGCCACCGAGAATTCGCTCGGGCGGGCACTTGTAGCCGTCGTAGACGAGCTCGGTCGACTCGACGCCCTTGTAGCCCATCTTCTTGATTTTGGGCGGAACGTTGAGGCCCTTGAAGTCGCCCTCGTTGGTTTCCTTCCAGGCCTCCTTCTCGGTGATGAAGCAGGTCATCCCCTTGTAGGCCGGGTCGGCCTTCGGGTCGTCCTTCATCAGGACGAAGACGACGCTGGAGCCGAGGCCGTTGGTGACCCACATCTTCTGCCCGTTCAGCTCCCAGTTGCCGTCCTCGCCCTTCTTGGCAGTGGCCTTGATGCCCTGCACGTCGGAGCCGACCTCCGGCTCAGAGAGCGAGAAGGCGGCGCGGATCTCACCGGTCGCCATTTTCGGCAGGAAGTACTCCTTCTGCTCGTCGGTGCCGAACTTCATCAGCAGGTAGGAGCCGATGAAGTGGGTGTTGACGACGCCGGAGATCGAGATCCAGCCGCGCGAGAGCTCTTCGACGATCATCGCGTAGGTAGTCAGGTCGAGCCCCATGCCGCCGTACTCCTCCGGGATCGTGACCCCGAAGAGGCCGAGCTCTTTCATCTGCTCGACGATCGGCTCCGGGAAGGAGTCCTCGTGGTCGTAGTGCTCGGCGTTGGGGATGATCTGCTCGTCGGCGAACTGGCGGACCATTTCGATGATCGCTTCCTGCTCGTCGGTCATATCGCGATACGCAGCGGTGTCTACGGCCATGGCTCCTGCTTCGGGTAGTTGGAAGGCGGATTCAGCGCGGCAACGCGGGTGCGGCGCTCTGGAGAGCCAAGGATATCGACGCGGGGTCGATCTCGGGATCGATCGCCCGCAGCGCCGCGGCTGCCTTCAGCAGCATCTCCTCGTACTCGCGCCTGGGGTCCGACTGCAGGACGATCGCTCCGCCAGCGCCGATCGTCGCCTGGCCGTTGGCGAGAACGATGGTGCGGATCGCGACCGAGAGGTCGGCGCCGCCCCCAAGTCCGAACCACCCAATCGCGCCCGAGTAGACGCCGCGGGCCGCACCCTCGAGCTGGTCGATGATCTCGGTCGTGCGGCGCTTCGGGGCACCGGTCATCGAGCCGGGCGGGAAGCAGGAGCGGACCGCGTCGAGCGCTGAGACCCCCGATCGCAGCTGGCCGCTCACCGAGGAGACGAGCTGGTGCACGGTCTCGTAGGTCTCGACCGCCATCATCTCCGGCACCGCGACGCTGCCAACTTCGCAGACGGCGCCCAGGTCATTGCGGAGCAGGTCAACGATCATCAGGTTCTCGGCCCGGTTCTTCTCGTCGGCGGCGAGGGTCGCGGCAAGCGCGGCGTCCTCCGCAGGCGTGGCGCCGCGGCGGCTGGTGCCCTTGATCGGGCGCGCTTCGGCTTCGCCGTCACGGCTGACGCGGAGGAAGCGCTCGGGTGAGGAGCTGAGGACGGTGAGGTCGCCGAAGCGGAGGTAGCTCGCAAACGGGGCTGGGTTGGCGCGGCGCAGGCGGCGGTAGAGGTCGAGGGGGTCGAAATGGGTCTCGAGCCTCAATTGGTTGGTCAAGCAGATCTCGTAGCTGTCGCCGGCAAGGAGGTGGTCGAGGCAGGCGTCGATGTCCCTCAGATACTGCGCGCGGGAGCGGTCTAGGGACAAGGCGCTCGGGGGCACATCGGGGGAATCTCGGCGGACCACACCTGCTGAGTAGGTCCGCCGAGATTCCCCCGATGTGCCCGCCGGAGTGGATAGATCGGTTAGCTGCGCGGCCACAGCAGAGATCCACTCCTCAGCTGCCTCCTCTTCTCCCCGCTGATGCAAGGCGAGGAGGTAGACGCAGCCTTCCTGGTGGTCGAAGGCGACCACGCGGTCGGCGAGGATGAAGGCGGCGTCGGGATGTTCGGAGGAATGGGCGGCGTCGAAGCCGCACTCGGCCTTGAGCTCGTAGCCGAGGTAGCCAACGAAGCCGCAGTCGAACTCGAAGGGAAGCTCGGGAGGTGAGGCGGGACGCAGCTCCTCGAGGCGGCGGCATAGTCGGTCGAGCAGCGGCTCACTGGTGCCGACCTTGTGGACGAGAACCTCAGCGAGGGGCCCGCTCGCGTCTCCCATGAAAGAGAACCGCCCCCGGGTCCCCGACCGGCTGTCGAGCCAAAACGCATGCTCGCTTTCGCCGTAGAGCGAGACAAATGCAGCCCCCGGATCAGGCGCCCTCTCCAGGCGGCTCACCTCAACTCGTGGTTCCTTTCGGTCTCCGTGCGTCCGAAAAGAACCATGAGTTGACGAACCACCGACAGGCCCACCGAGTCGTGGTTCCTTTCGGTCCATATCCGACCGAAAGGAACCACGCGATCGATTGGCAGTGGAGAGGTCGCGGAAGTTCTCCAGGAGGCGCTTGCCGTGCTCGGTCGCGATCGACTCGGGGTGAAACTGGACTCCCCACTGAGGGCGGGTGCGGTGTTCGAGCGCCATTGGGACGCCCCCGCTGGTGGCTGTTGTGCGGAGCGACGACGGCAGCGGGGGCGCTAGGGCGAGCGAGTGGTAGCGGACCGCTTGGAACGGGCTAGGGATGCCGGCGAAGAGGCGGGAGCCGTCGTGCCCTACGGCGACGACGCGGCCGTGCATCGGCTCCGGCGCCCGCTCGACCCGGCCGCCCTCGACCCAGCCGATCCCCTGCAGGCCGAGGCAGACGCCGAGCAATGGCTTCTCGCAATGGCGGATCGCTTCCGCGCAGACGCCGAAGTCAGCTGCCCGCTCAGGCCGTCCCGGTCCCGGAGAGATGACGACGTTGTCGAACCCCAGGCGCTCCAAGTCAGCCCAGCTCGCATCGTCGTTGTGGGCGATGATCGGCTCGGTCCCGTTGACCTCCGCCAGCAGTTGGAAGAGGTTGTAGGTGAACGAGTCGTAGTTGTCGATCAGCAGGGTGCGCATCGCTTGATTGAGCCGAAGAGCAGAATATGGGCCAGATGACGCCTCGCCGTAAACCAGACCCAGCCCAGGGAATCTTCGAGACGATGCTCGTCGTCCGCGGCGCCCCGGTGGCTCCCTCCGCACACCTGGCACGACTAGGGGCGAGCCTTGAAGCGGTATACGGCGCCGGCCTGCCACCTGAGGCGCACCGGATCGTGGTCGAGAGCGCCGAGGGGCTGAAGCTGGGACGACTGCGGCTGACGGTCGCGCCCAGCACCGAGGGACGGCCGGGGCTCGACCTCGCAGCGGACGTAGGCGAGCTTGACGACTGGCCGCACTTCCCAGAGCAACCGGTCTCGCTGCGCCCGCATCAGGTGGATGGCGGACTCGGCTGCCACAAGTGGGCCGACCGGGCCGCCCTGCCGACCCCTTCGCCAGGCGAGGCACCCCTCCTGGTCGATCGCGACGATGTGCTCGAGGCCGCCTGGGCCAACGTCTTCGCCGTCCGCCGCGGGGCCCTCTTCACACCCCCGCTCGACGGGCGGATCCTGCCGGGCGTGACCCGGGCAACGACGATCGAGCTAGCGCGGTCTCGCAGCATCGAGACGATCGAGCGCGTCCTATCGCTCGACGAGCTGCGTCAGGCCGACGAGGTCTTCCTCACCAACTCGATCCGCGGGATCGAGTTGGTCGGTTCGGTGGACGGAGTGCCGTTGGAAGCGCCAGGGCCGATCGCCTCCGCCCTTAGAGCTGATCTCGAAACCGCCTGGGACCTCGCTCCGACCGCCACCGCCTCGCGGCCCTAAAAGCGAAACGGCCGCCCCGAAGGGCGGCCGTTTCGCGTCTGGTTTCTCCCTCCCTAGCCGAGCGGGATGACCGTGATGGTCCGATTCGAGAAGGCACTGGTCCCGCTCGAGCTCTTGTACTGCAGGGTGAACGTGTTGTTCCCCGTGGTCAGATTCGTGATCACCGTGGTCGTGCTGGCCTGCACGCCGCCGGTGCCACTGCTGCCGCCGTGCTCGCGGATCACTGCCCGCGTATCGGAGGCCGCCTGGGTCGTCGCACCTGAGACATCGAAGCTCATGTACGCCGTCCCACCGCCTTCCGGATCGACGAACCCGGTGATGATGACCATCGCTTTGGTGCCGGTCGCAACGGTGACCGACGGATTGGTGCCAGGGCTACCGCCCAGCGTGGCGCTGTAGCTATTGGTGCCTCGCGTGCCGTTGTTAGCGGTGCTAGCGATAGACGGAGTGCCGAGACCAGGGTCGCCTTTCGGGCCCTGAGCGCCGTCATCCCCGTCTTTTCCATCTTTTCCGTCTTTACCGTTGGTGCCGTCTTTACCAGCCGGCCCCTGCGGTCCCTGAGGACCTTGCGGGCCAGTTGCACCCTGCGGACCCTGCTCGCCCTGGATGCCCTGGGCACCCTGCGGGCCTTTCAGCGCCGTGGGGGAACCCCAGGTGCCGTTCTTCGGACCGTAGATCTGGTGGGTCAGGGTGTCGATGTAGAAGTCACCGTCGGCGCCAGTCTCGGCCGCCGGGGCTCCCTCTCCGCTGAGGACCGAGAGACCGTCCTCGCCATCCTCACCATCGGTTCCATTGGTGCCGTTGGTACCGGGCAGGCCCTGCGGGCCGATCTCACCCTGCGGCCCCTGGAGGCCGGTCTCGCCCTGCGGTCCCTGAGGACCCTGCGGACCGGTTGCACCCTGCGGTCCCTGAGCACCAACCAGCGCGGTGCCCTCGGCCGGCCAGTTGCCGTCAGCCTTGGGGCCGTAGATCTTCTTGGTGGTGGTGTCGATGTAGAAATCGCCGTTCTCGCCGATCAGGTTCGACGGAGCGTCGGCGCCGCTGAGGACCGTGCGACCGTCTTTGCCGTCCTCACCGTCCTCACCATTGGTTCCGTTGGTGCCATCGGTGCCGTTGGTTCCAGGAGGACCCTGCGGACCGACCTCGCCCTGGGGTCCCGGGTTGCCCTGCGGACCCGGCTCGCCCTGCGGGCCGGTTGCCCCATCGTCGCCGTCCGCGCCTGGCTCACCCTGCGGCCCAGGGACGCCCTGCGGTCCGGTCTCACCCTGCGGACCCTGAGGGCCGATCTCGCCTTGCGGACCCGGGTTTCCCTGCGGTCCCTGCGGACCGGTCTCACCCTGCGGACCCTGCTCACCCTGGATGCCCTGGGCACCCTGCGGGCCTTTCAGCGCCGTGGGGGAACCCCAGGTGGTGTTCTTCGGACCGTAGATCTGGTGGGTCAGGGTGTCGATGTAGAAGTCACCGTCGGCGCCAGTCTCGGCCGCCGGGGCTCCCTCTCCGCTGAGGACCGAGAGACCGTCCTCGCCATCCTCACCATCCTCACCGTCGGTTCCATTGGTCCCGTCGGTTCCATCGTCACCGTCTTCACCGTCCTCGCCGGGGGTGCCGGGCAGACCCTGCGGCCCCTGGAGGCCGGTCTCACCCTGGGGTCCCTGCGGACCGGTTGCACCCTGCGGGCCTTGAGCACCAACCAGCGCGGTGCCCTCAGCCGGCCAATTGCCGCCGGCCTTGGGGCCGTAGATCTTCTTGGCGGTGGTGTCGATGTAGAAATCGCCGTTCTCGCCGATCAGGTTCGACGGAGCGTCGGCGCCGCTGAGGACCGTGCGACCGTCTTTGCCGTCCTCACCATCCTCACCATTGGTGCCGTTGGTGCCAGGTGCACCTTGCGGACCCTGGGGACCAGCCTGACCCTGCGGACCTTGCGAGCCGGTCTGACCCTGAGGACCCTGCGGGCCAGTCTCGCCCTGTGGACCTTGCGGACCAGCCTGGCCTTGCGGTCCGGTCTCACCCTGCGCGCCAGTGTCGCCCTGAGTGCCCTGCAAACCGGTGTCGCCCTTATCGCCTTTCGCGCCAGCTGCTCCAGCCTCGCCTTTGTCGCCACTGACACCGCTTTCGGCGGTCACGCCAAGGACGCCCTGTTTGCCGGTTCCGGCAACCTGGATGCGTTTCTCACCTGGTTTGCATTTCAGGCTTTTGCCGGCGAAGCGAACGATGCCCCTTTCCGGCCCGGAAGTTTTTACACAGAGGGTCAACGATTCAACCGTGGTGGTTTTCGCAACCGCACCGGGAACCAACCCTGCCATCAAGGCAAGCAGTCCCAGGCAAATTGCGATCACAGTCACGCGCGTCGACCGTGAAGCTGAAGCACTCATTGCGGATCTCCTAACTGGTTTCACGAGGGGAAAGAAGCCCGCAAATGGCGGTCTTCGGCGGGCGAAGGTACACAACCCGCGGACGTTTGACCAATTTTTTCGATCAAACATCCGTCCGAACTCACCACTTTTACTCAAGGTGAAGGTGAAAAGTTCGGTGAGAGACCCCCGACTGACTCCGAACTGGGATGTTTCTCCCAACTAGTACGTTCGTCCAGAGGCGGCCAACCTCTTCGTCCAGTACCAGTCGCTGGTGTGAATGTGAACTAGTAGAGAGGCGATACGCGTGGCATGCAATTTCGCTTCACGCGCATCCTCTTTGCCGCGGCTCTCAGCTGTGGACTACTCGCCATGACGGCTTCCGCTGGCAGCGCGGCGACCGTCGGCGGCGCCGCGGCGCTGAAGTCAGCCAAAGCGCGGGAGGCGGCGCTGCGCGGAGGCTGCGCCGCCGGTCTCAAGCTCGACGCGCCCGCGTCCAGCCAGGAAAGCGCGATGCTCTGCCTCGTCAACGAGGCGCGCGGACGCTATGGCCTCGCCACGCTCTCCCCCTCCGCTCCCCTGCGTGAGTCAGCAGTGGAGAAGGGCTGGGACTTGATCCGCTGCAACGAATTCAGCCACACCGCCTGCGGCCGCGAATTCACGTTCTGGATCAAGGAAAGCGGCTATACAGCGGCCGAGTGCTGGCGGGTCGGCGAGAACCTCGCCTGGGGAGTGGACGGCCAAGGGACCGTCGGTTCGATCTTCCGCGCCTGGATGCGCTCCCCCGCCCACCGCGAGAACATCCTCGGCGACTTCGAAGAAACCGGCATCGACCTCCGGGTCGACGAGCTGGGAGGCCTCACCGGGGTCCACATCTGGACCCAACACTTCGGCTCCCACTGCAACAGCTAACTCCGGCTTAGATAGGTATCCGCTCCAGCTTCTGCAACCGGGCGGCGATGGCATCAGCGCGCCTATTGAAGCGCTGCAGCGGATCGATGACCACTTCCCGAGTGATCTGACCAGCCCCAGAGGGAGAAGGCTGTTCGTCCCCGTCCCTGCCGGGGGGTGGCGCGGATTTGGGGGACCACCCCGAAAGGGGTGGTGGAACCAAATCCGGGACAGGACCCGCCGGCCCAGCAACCTTCGAGGCAGCCTCCACAGCGGCGACACTGGCACTCTCAGCCATCTCAGCAGCCCGTCGCGCCTGCCTCGCCGCGTCCAAAGCGATCTCGCCGACCTCACGCACCCCCTCTTCGGAGACACGGGCGATCACCAGCGCCTCGTCGATCCGCGCCTCGAGCTCTCCCACCGTCGGCACCAGGCCACGGGGGACGACCCAATCCTGGGTGCTATCGCGTTCCGCTCCCTCGATAACCGCGCAATTTAGGCGTGCGGGAGGCGGCAAATCTGCACGCCGACTAAATTTCCAGCCGCCCTGAACTTCGAAACGACCCGAGGAGCAGCTTGAGACACCCCAGAGAGTTCTTCCTGCCGCAGGCAATCGGCGCCCCGGAGCCCCTCCGTGAGATCCCGGTCAAGCCGTCGCGGATGATCCATTTCCTCGATTTCTCGAACGAGAAAATGGTCGCCAAGGCCGGCGCCATTGCGGAAAAAACCGACATCCTGCTCGGCAACCTCGAGGACGCGGTCCCGGTCGACCGCAAGGAGGCCGCCCGCGCCGGCCTGATCCGCGCCGCCAAGGAGACCGACTTCGGCCAGACCTCGCTCTGGACCCGCGTCAACGCGCTCGAGAGCCCCTGGGTGCTCGACGACCTGACCCAGCTAGTGACCGAGATCGGCGACCAGCTGGAGACGATCATGGTCCCTAAGGTCGAGGGCGCCCACGACATCCACTACGTCGATCGCCTGCTCGCCCAGCTAGAGGCGAAGGCTGAACTCTCGCGCCCGATCCTCGTCCACGCGATCCTCGAGACCCCCCAGGGCGTCGTCAACCTGGAGGAGATCGCCAACGCCAGCCCGCGCATGCAGGGCATGAGCTTCGGCCCCGCCGACCTCGCCGCCGCGCGGCGGATGAAGACGACCCGCGTCGGCGGTGGCCACCCCGGCTACCGGGTGATGGAGGATCCCGACGACCCGGAGAACCCGGAGGCCGACCGCGTCTCAGCGCAGCAGGACCTCTGGCACTACTCGATCGCCCGCATGGTCGACGCCTGCACCTCCGCCGGCATCCTCCCCTTCTACGGGCCCTTCGGCGACATCAAGGACACGGCAGGTTGCGAGACCCAGTTCCGCGCCGCCTTCCTGATGGGCTGCGTCGGCGCTTGGTCGCTGCACCCGGTTCAAATCGGGATCGCGAAGAAGGTCTTCAGCCCGCCGCCGGACGAGGTCAAGTTCGCGAAGAAGGTAATCGAGGCGATACCCGACGGCCGCGGCGTCCACATGATCGACGGCAAGATGCAGGACGACGCCACCTGGAAGCAGTGCAAAGTGATGGTGGAGCTCGCCGAAATGCTGGCTGAGAAGGACCCGGAGTTGGCGGAGGCTTACAAGGCCTAGCGCTCGGCGCGCGGGTCCTGTCACGGCAGGGGACCCACCATCCTACCGTGCCACCCGCGCGAGATACGCGGGTGGCAGACGCTGGGGTCCTTAGCCCAGGCGCTCTTCTAGGGCTGAGAGCTGGGCGCTGATCTCAGCCGGGAGCTTGTCGCCGAACTTGGCGAGGTGCTCTTTGACCTGGGGGAGTTGCTCCTTGACGAGGTCGAGGTCGACGGTGAGCAAGTTGCGCATCGCCTCGGCGGAGATCTCCAGTCCCTCGGTGTTGATCTCGCCCTCGGCCGGCAGCAGACCGACCGGGGTCTCGACCGCCTCGGCTTCGCCCTCGCAGCGGCGGAAGACCCACTCGAGCACGCGGCTGTTCTCGCCGAAGCCTGGCCAGAGGAACTTGCCGTCGGCGTCTTTGCGGAACCAGTTGACGTAGAAGACGCGCGGCAGCTCGGCCCCCTCGCGCTTGCCGACCTTCAGCCAGTGGGCGAAGTAGTCGGCCATGTTGTAGCCGCAGAAGGGCAGCATCGCCATCGGGTCAAAGCGCAGCTGGCCAACCGCGCCAGCCGCAGCAGCGGTCGTCTCCGAGGACATCGTCGCCCCCATGAAGACGGCGTGCTCCCAATCGAAGGCTTCCTGCACCAGCGGTACGACGGTGGCGCGGCGACCGCCGAAGAGGAAGGCGTCGATCGGCACCCCCGCCGGGTCCTCCCACTCCGGGGCAATCGAGGGGCATTGCGAGGCGGGGGTCGTGAAGCGGGCGTTCGGATGGGCGGCCGGCTTGTCGGACTCGGGCGTCCACTCGTTGCCGTGCCAATCGATCGCGTGCGCCGGCGGCTCGCCGGTCATCCCCTCCCACCAAATGTCGCCATCGTCGGTTTTAGCGCAGTTGGTGAAGATCGTGTTCCGCTCGATCGTGTCCATCGCGTTCGGGTTCGTCTTGTGGCTGGTGTTGGGCGCCACGCCGAAGAACCCGGCCTCGGGATTGACCGCGTAGAGCTTGCCGTCATCGCCGAACTTCATCCAGGCGATGTCGTCGCCGACCGTCTCCACCTTCCAACCGGGCAGGGTCGGAACCAGCATCGCCAGGTTGGTCTTGCCGCAAGCCGAAGGGAAGGCGCCGGTCACGTACTTGACGCGGCCGTCGGGCGCGGTGAGTTTCAAGATCAGCATGTGCTCGGCCAGCCAGCCCTCGTCGCGGGCCATCGCCGAAGCGATCCGCAGGGCGAAGCACTTCTTGCCGAGCAGGGCGTTGCCGCCGTAGCCCGAGCCGAAGGACCAGATTTCGCGGCTCTCCGGGTAGTGGACGATGTACTTGTTGGCCTCGTTGCAGGGCCAGGAGACGTCTTCGACGCCCTCCGTCAGCGGCATCCCGACCGAGTGGACGCAGGGGACGAAGTCGCCGTCGGAGCCGAGCACCTCAAGCGCACCGCGGCCCATCCGGGTCATGATCCGCATGTTGGTGGCGACGTAAGCCGAGTCGGTCAACTGGACGCCGATTTCAGAGATGTCCGAACCGAGCGGGCCCATCGAGAAGGGGACGACGTACATCGTCCGGCCCTTCATCGAACCCTTGAAGAGCTCACCGAGGGTCTCGCGCATCTCGGCCGGGTCGCGCCAGTTGTTGGTCGGACCGGCGTCTGCCTCCTGCTCGGAGCAGATGAAGGTGCGATCTTCGACGCGCGCGACGTCAGCGGGGTCGGAAAGTGCGAGGTAGCTGTTCGGCCGCTTGGCGTCGGAGAGGCGCTCGAAGGTGCCAGCGTCGATCAGAACCTGGGCGAGGCGGTCGTACTCCTCGGCGGAGCCGTCGCACCAGTGGACCGAATCGGGTTCGGTCAGGGAGGCGATTTCATCGACCCAGCTCAGCAGCTTCTCGTGGGTCGTAAGCTCAGCAGGGGCAGTGGTCAGGTCGCTCATTCGCCTTTAGTTCGCCTCTCTCTAATTCTTGGGTTTGAGGCCGATCATCGAGATGTCGGCATCCTTGTTGCGAATTTCCAAAGTGGCTACTTTCCGCTCGCCATCGGAGAAGATCACTTCACACGTGAAGGTCGCGCCCGGGTCAACTGAGACATCAGAGGGGCAATCGACCTCCTGAATCTTTTCATGAATTGAGTCTTCTAGGCTCGCCTGGATCGTGTCCTCGAGCTTGACCGGGTCAACCACGGTGCCACACCCAGCCACCACGAAAACGCTGATGAGCAGCGCAAAAACGGCGATCCAGCGAGCTGGCCGGCTCATCGGCCGGCCTCGGGGAAAAAGCGCACGGCCGGGAGTATTTCAAGCCTCCCGGCGAGCCTTTTAGCGCTGGAAGATCTCCCCAAGGGGGTTGAGGTTGCGGGCTTCCTCGTAGGCGTGGACCGAAGCTCCAGCGCGCCCGTTCTCAGCGGCAATCCGGGACAGCACCAGCCACAGTCGCCAATTCGTCCGCTCCCGGTCCACCGCCTCGCGGGCAGCCGCTTCGGCGGCGGCGAAGTCGCCCAGTAGCTCCAGCACCAGCGCCCGCTGGAGGCGGGGGGCCGCAGCCGCGGGCTCGACGTTCTGGGCGCTCTTTGCATCCTCGAGCGCCGCCGTGAGGTCGTTGCTGCGCACCGCCGCCTGGCTCTGGCGAACAAGGCTGGTCGAGGAAAGTGGGATCGCGATCGCGACGATCGCCAACAAGGAGATAACAGCCAGTCCAACCCGCCAGGGAACCGAAAGCCGCGGCTTGTCACTGCCGCCCCTGGCGACGAGAAGCCCGCAGGCGAGCATCAGGGCCGCCACCGGCACCACCGGCACCTGCCACATCCAGTCCACCGCCGCGGTCATCAAGAAGACCAAGAAGCCAGCGAGGGCGGCGGCGAGACGCGAGCGCTCCTCCCCCTCGCTAAGCACCGCAACCCGCAGGCCGTTGACGAAGACCCAAGCGAAAAAGCCGAGAAGCAGGAGCAGGCCGACGATCCCCAGCTCGCCCAGGGTCTGCATATAGAGGGAGTGCGCGTCGCGGACGGTTTCCGCCGCGTCGCCTTCGCGCGCCCACCAGAACTGGAAAGTGCCGGAGCCGGTCCCGATCAGCGGCGCGGTGGCGTTCTCGTCGATGGTCGAGCTCCAGAATTGGTAGCGGCTCTCGCCAGCGGCGCTACTGAGGCGCTCGCTGCCTTCGCCAGGACCACCGCCCTCCTTGAATTCCGCCCAGGCATCGGAGACGCGGCCGGGCGCTCCGATCGCCAGCAACACCACCAACAGCGCGACAGCGCCAATTGCGAATCCCGCCGTCGCCCCCTCTTTCGAGGGCCGTGACCAGGCCGGCCGCCGCCAGCGGCGGCCGATCGCCGTCACCCCAGCCTGCAGCAACCCCACCGCGGCGCAGATCAAGAGAACGATTGGCAGCAGCTCATCCCCCTGTTCGCGAGCGACGGCATTGGCGAGCCCTTCGTGCAGGGCCTCGCGATCGTGGGCAAGGGAGATCAGCAACGCCCCGGCAACAGCCGCAAATGCCAGCGGAATCAACTTCGGCAGGCGGTCGGTGGCAACGACGAGGAAGACCAAGGTGGCGATCGCCGCGGCGGCGATCCCTCCCCGGGAGAGGGTCAGGTAGAGCACCAGGAACATCGCCGGCAGCGCCGCCGCGGCAGCGGCCCGGGTCACGATCCAGCGCGCCCCGCTGGCCAGCTGGAGCAAAAGCGGGATCCCAATCGCGGTCAGGGCGGCAAGCGCGTTCCAGTAGTTGAGCGGGAAGGAGAGTCGGTCCTCGGCCTCGAGGATGCGGCCGGTCTGCTGGGCGGTTGGGAACCAGTCGGGATGCAAGCGCGAGAGCAGCGCCACGGTGGCGACGACGACGATCGCCGCGGCGACGGCGCCGATCAGCCGCTGCGTTTCACGCGAGTCGCGACTGATCAGGACGAGGGCGAAGATCGCGACGTAGCTGAAGGCGCGGGCAAGGTCGATGAAGGTTTTCTCAACGCTCTCGGTCCAAATCAGGCTGAGGCAGATCCAGAGCGCGAAGGCAGTCAGCAAGCCGAGCGCCCCCAACGCCGCCGGCCCGAGCCGGCGGCGCGGCAGCGCTCCGACCGCGACGGTCAGCAGCAGCCCCCACCAAGCGGCGATTCCAACCTGGTCGTGAACCAGCGGGTCATAGCCGCCGCCTTCGAGGCCGAGGAAGACGACTAGCCCAAAGCAGAGCGCCCAGCTGGCGGCCGCGGCCCAATCCCAATCGGCACGAATCTTCGCCACCACTCCCTGCCACCGCATCGAGTCGGCCTCCATTCGGTTCTATCCTAGGAACCTGGGTCGGACAACGACCCTCGCCACCAAAGGATGAAATTGCGACGTCAAAAACTCACGATCGTCCTTGCCGCGCTAGCGGCGACTCTGGTCGTTCCGTCCAGCTCGGTCGCCGAGTACTACGTGCCGCCCGCAAATTCGGCGGCGAACCAGTACACGGAAAGCGTCCCCGGGGCAGGCGGCGAAAGCGGCGGCAAGCGCCGCGACGTCCACCCCAACGCCACGCTCGGCGCCGACAACGCGAAGCGCCTCGAAGAGCAGGGCAAGGTCGGCAAGGAAGCCGCTGAGGTGGCGGCCGAGACCGCTCCCGCCCAACTCGTCGACAGCGGTGGCTCCAGCCAGAGCTCGACCGGCAACGGCAACTCCAGCGGGAATGGAGCAGACCCGAGCAAGGGCGGCGGCGGCAAGGGCGGCAACGGATCCGATTCCAGCGACGAAACGGAATCAGGTGGTGGCTCACCGTCCGCCGGCGGCAGCAACGGCGGCCAGGGCACCGGCGGTAGCGCCCAGCAGCCTGAGGGTTCCTCCGGAATCGGACAGGTGCTTGGCCAGGCAACCGGCGCCAGCGACGGCAACCTCAACCTTTGGCTGCCGCTGGCGATCGTGCTGATGCTGGTTGGCGCCGTCGCTTACGGGGTACGGACGCGCCAGGTGCAGCCTGGCCACCGTGTCTAAACCGCACGGCCCTTCCCTCCGACAACAGGTCCATGCCCTTGACCCCACGTAGATCCCATCTTGCGCTGCTGCTTGCGCTTTTCGTCGTCCTCCTCTCGCTGCCGAGCGCCGCTTCGGCGCGGCCGTTCGAAACCGGAATCTCCGGAATCGGCGATTACAACCCCCTCTCCTTCGAGCGCACGCGGGACGCCGGCGCGAACTGGGTCCGCCTGGTGGTTGGCTGGCAGGGCATCGCCCCCGATCAGAAGCCGGACAACTGGGACCCGACCAACCCAGGGGATCCGCACTACAACTGGTCCTACCTGGACAGCGGTGTCACCGAGGCGGTCCGGCACGGGCTCAACCCCCTCCTCCTCGTCGACGGGGCGCCGAAGTGGGCTCAGCGGTGCACCTCCCCGATCGGGCAGACGACCGAACTCTGCGATCCCGACCCCGCCGCCCTCGCCGCCTTCGCGACCGCGGCCGCACGCCGCTACAGCGGCACCTTCAACGGCCTGCCGCGCGTCCAGTATTGGGAGGGCCTGAATGAGCCGAACTACACCGGCTTCTTCTTTCCCCAGTTCGACACCAACTTCAAGCCGCTCTCTCCGGGGCTCTACCGGACGCTGATCAACAGCTTCTACGACGCGATCAACGCCGTCGACCCGAGCAACATCGTGATCGGCGGCGGCCTCGGCCCAACCGAACAAAAAGGCATCAACATCGGCCCAATGCGCTTCACCCGGGAACTGCTCTGCATGAAGGGCAAGGAGAAACCGAAACCGGTCCCGGGTTGTGAGGGCGGCGTCCGCCTCGACGCCATCGACGTCCACTCATACTCGACCGGCGGCCCGACCCACGAAGGGCGACCGAACGACGTCCAGGCAGGGGACCTGGGAAAGATGCAGACGCTGCTGAAGGCAGCTAACAAAGCCGGCCACGTCCAGGGTCAGTTCAAACGCACCCAGCTCTGGGTCACCGAGTTCGCCTGGGACTCCAATCCCCCCGACCCGAACGGCCTGCCGATGAAGATCCTCACCCAGTGGACCGCTGAAGCCCTGCACGAGGCATGGGCCAACGGCGTCAGTCACTTCTTCTGGTACCTCCTCCGCGACCAACCGATGACCGGCGAGGAATCCGTCGTCCAGTCTGGTCTCTACTTCCGCGCCGACAACCTCGTCAATGACCAGCCGAAGGAAGTCCTGGTCAGCTTCCGCTTTCCCTTTGTCGCCTTCGCCCGCCAGCCCCACGGCAAAAAACACCCGGGCGGCCTCGAGTACTGGGGCCGGACGCCGAGCAGCGGTCCGGGAACGGTCGTCCTCGAGGCCTTCCGTGGCGGCAAATGGGTGCGCCTGGCTCAGGTCAAAGCCGACAACGTCGGGATCTTCCGCGGCAAGCTGAAAAGCAGCTACGGCCGGGGCAAGAAAGGTGCCGTGCGGGCGGTCTTCGCCCACCACACCAGCGTGCCGTTCCCGATGAAGCGAGTCGGGGACTTCCGCCACCCGCCGTTCGGGTAGTCCCGCGGTTCGGATAGGGTTCCGCGCCGCGATGAGGTTCTACGAGTACGAGGCACGCAAGATCGTCGAGTTGGCGGGCATCCCCGTCACCAAGTACGGCTTCTGCACCAGCGCCGAGGAAGCGCGCAAGGTCGCCGAGGAAATCGGCGGCCCGGTCGTGATCAAGTCCCAGGTGCTGACCGGCGGCCGGATGAAGGCCGGCGGAGTCAAGTTCGCCGACACCCCCGACGAGGCCGCCCAGCACGCCGAGGAGATCCTCAAGCTGGAAATCAACGGCCACATGCCGCGCGGCGTCCTCGTCGACCCCAAAGCCGAGATCAAGCAGGAGTACTACGCGGGGGTGGTCTGGGACGGCACCGCGAAGAAGCCGCTGATGCTGTTCAGCGACATGGGTGGGATCGACATCGAGGAGGTCGCCGAAACTCATCCCGACCACGTCGGCAAAGGCCACGTTTCCAACCTCTTCCCGATACCCGACTTCGAGGCCAAGCAGGTCGTCGCCGCCACCGGCGTCACCGGCTCGCAGCTGAACCGCGCCACCCCCGTCCTCGCCCGCCTCGCCCGCCTCTTCCGCGAGAACGACATGACCCTGGCCGAGATCAACCCGCTGGCGGAGTTGACCGACGGCAGCTTCGTCGCCCTCGATGCCCACATGGAGATGGAGAACGAGGCGGTCGGCCGGCAGAAGAAGCTTCTCCGCAAGGAGCTTCAGATTGCCGAGGACGACACCCGCGAGACCTACGAGCCCTCCGACTTCGAGCGCAATGTCGCCGCGATCGACGCCGCCGACCACCGCGGCGTGATCCAGGGCAAGGACCACGGCTTCACCGGCAACCTCGGCCTCGTGATCGGCGCCGGCGGCGGCTCGCTGACCCTTACCGACGCGGTCCGCAACCAGGGCGGCAAGCCCGCCAACTACTCCGAGATCGGCGGCAACCCGTCGGTCGCCAAGGCCTGCGGACTGGCCAAGGAGGTGCTGGAAAAGGACGGCGTCGAGAAGATCGCGGTGATGATGTCGATCGTCTCCAACACCCGCGTCGACATCGTCGCCCGCGGCGTGATCAAGGCCTGCCTCGAGCTCGGCAAGGACCCGGGCGAGACGATCGCGATCTTCCGCATCCCCGG
>DATDLJ010000036.1:0-9429 GCA_036519395.1 Solirubrobacterales bacterium
AAGAGGAGGGCGAAGACATCGAGTACGTGATCCCGCCCTCGACGATCCAGATCGAAACCCCGATCGCGGTCACCAAATCCGCGCCGGAGCCGGCCGCCCAGGACTTCCTGGACTTCATCTGGTCGGACGAGGGTCAGGAAATCTGGGCCGAGAACGGGTACCGCCCCGTCAACCCCAAACTCGTCGACGAGAAACAGTTCCCGACCCCCGCGGATCTGTTCACGATCGATCAGTTCGGCGGCTGGGGCAAAGTCAACGATGAGTTCTTCGACGACGAAACCGGCTCTGTAGCCGAGATCGAGAAAGAACTCGGAGTCTCGACGAGCGGCTGATGGAGGCACACCCGGCAAACCTCCCCGCACCTACCGAGCACCGGGCAGGCCTCCGCCTGCCCGGTCTCGGCACCGGCATCGGCGGTGGCATGGTGATGCTCTACCTGAGCATCATCGTGCTGCTGCCGCTGGCGGCTGTCGCCAGCGAAGCTTTCTCCGGCGGCCTCGGCACCTTCTGGGACCAGGTCACCTCACCGTTGGCGGTGAAGGCCCTCAAACTGACGGTCGTCTGCTCGCTGATCGTCGTCGTCATCAACGGCGTCTTCGGCACGATCCTCGCCTGGTTGCTCGTCCGTGACAGCTTCCCAGGCAAGAGCATCGTCAACGCGGTTATCGACCTGCCGTTCGCGCTGCCGACGATCGTCGCCAGCCTCACCCTGCTGACCCTCTACGGCGCCGACAGCCCGCTCGGGATCGATCTCGCGTTCACCCGTGCCGCCGTCGTCGTCGCCCTCTGCTTCGTCACCCTGCCCTTCGTCGTCCGCGCCGTGCAGCCGCTGCTGCTGGAGATGGACCGCGAGATGGAGGCTGCGGCGGCCTCGCTGGGGGCGGGCAACTTCACGATTTTCCGCCGCATCATCTTCCCCAACCTCCTCCCCGGCCTCGCCGCGGGAGTCGCGCTGGCCTTCGCCCGCGCCCTGGGCGAGTTCGGCTCCGTCCTGCTCTTCGCGGGAGGAAATCCGGATACGACCGTCTCCTCGGTCTTCATCCGCAACCAGGTCGAGTCCGACAACCTGGTCGGTGCCTCCGCGGTTTCGGTGGTCCTGCTTGTCGCCTCGCTGCTGCTGCTCGCCTCGGTCTCGCTGATCCAGCGCTGGGCGATCCGGCACGACCGGGGCTCGACCGACTTCATCGTCGCCGTCGAGAACAAGGACGTCTCGGGAGGCGGTGCCTGATGAGCGCCAATGCCTCCAGCCGCTGGGGACTGCGGTTCCTCGGCCTTGGCTACCTGACGCTGCTGCTGCTGATCCCGCTGGTGATGATCTTCTATAAGACCTTCGAAGACGGGATCGGCCCGCCGATCGACGCGATCACCACGCCCGACGGGCTGCACGCGCTGAAACTGAGCGTGCTGATGGTCGTGATCTCGGTGCCGCTAAACACGATCTTCGGCATCGGCTGTGCGCTGCTGCTGGTCCGCCACAAATCGAAGCTGAACCCGTTAATCGACGGGGTCATCAACCTGCCCTTCGCGGTCTCGCCAGTGGTTATCGGCCTCTCGCTCTACCTCCTCTACGGAACCGACGGCTGGTTCGCCTTCCTCGGCGAAGAAGGGATCAAAATCCTCTTCTCGGTGCCGGGGATGGTGCTCGCCAGCATCTTCGTCTCGCTGCCGTTCGTGGTGCGGGAGACCGTGCCGGTGCTGCAAGAGATCGGCACCGACCAGGAGCAGGCCGCCTCGACCCTCGGGGCAAACGGCTGGCAGACGTTCTGGAAGATCACCTTGCCGTCGATCCGCTGGGGAGTCGCCTACGGAATCGTGCTGACCACCGCCCGCGTGCTGGGCGAGTTCGGTGCGGTGACGATCGTCTCCGGTTCGATCAGCGGTCAGACCCAGACCTTGCCGCTCTTCGTCGAGAAGCAGTACGCCAACTTCAACTCAACCGGCGCCTACGGCGCCTCCCTGGTGCTAGCGCTCCTGGCGCTGATCACCCTCTTTGCAATGAACCTGCTCAAACGAAAGGAGGACGCCTGATGGGAATCTCAGTCGAGGGAGCAAACAAGCGCTTCGGTGACTTTCAGGCCCTCAGTGACGTGTCAATTGAGGTCCCGGACGGGTCCCTAACCGCCCTGCTCGGGCCCAGCGGCTCCGGCAAGTCAACCCTGCTGAGGGCGATCGCCGGGCTCGAGGACCTGGACTCGGGACAGGTGACGATCAACGGCGAGAACGCCACTCTCAAACCGGCGCAGAAGCGCGGGGTCGGGTTCGTCTTCCAGCACTACGCCGCCTTCAAGCACATGACGGTGTACGACAACGTCGCCTTCGGGCTGAAGATCCGCAAATGGAAGAAGCCGGAGACCTCGAAACGGGTCCATGAGCTGCTGCAGCTGGTCCAGCTCGACGGCCTCGCCGGCCGCTTCCCCTCCCAGCTCTCCGGCGGGCAGCGGCAGCGGATGGCGCTGGCCCGGGCGCTGGCGGTGGAGCCGCAGGTGCTGCTGCTCGACGAGCCGTTCGGCGCCCTCGACGCGAAGGTGCGCAAGGACCTGCGGACCTGGCTGCGGCGCCTCCACGAGGAGATGCACGTGACGACGATCTTCGTCACCCACGACCAGGAGGAGGCGATGGACGTCGCCGGCCAGCTGGTGGTGATGAATGAGGGACGGGTCGAGCAGTCGGGGACCGCCGATGAGCTCTACGAGAACCCGGCCAACGAGTTCGTGATGAGCTTCGTCGGCGAGGTCAACCGGCTCGGCGACGACTTCGTCCGGCCGCACGACATGGAAGTCGTGCTCGACGCTGACGATCGCACCCAGGAGGGCATGGTGCAGCGAATCGTCACCCTCGGTTTCGAGGTGCGGGTCGAGCTGGTGCTCTCCGACGGGACCGAGGTCTGGGCCCAGTTGACCCGAGCAGAACTTCAGCGCCTGGAGTTGCGGGAGGGCCAGATCGCCTACCTGCGCCCGATCCAGGCCAAAAGCTTCAACGGTGCGTCGCCGTCAGATTCCCAGGGGGCCTCGACTCCCCTTGGGCCCGACGACGGCGGCGATGCGGAGAAATCTGCAGCCGTTTGAAGGGGCGACGGGGTGGGGCGTCTTCTTGCCGGGTGATGCCCCACCCCACCTCGCCATTTCCGCGCTTGAAGTCAGCGCTCGCTGAAAATTAGCCCCCCAGGGGGCGCCAATCCAGCGAACGCTGAATTCGTCCGCAGTTGGCAAGGGGATCTTTGCCGGCTTTTGCTATTCTTGACTTAGTTGATCCACAAATACAGAAAGGAGACGGGATGTCTAAAAGAGTTGCCACCACCACGTTCCGTTCGCGGGGCCGGCTGGCCGGCCTGGTGCGGGACGAGTACCCCGCTGGAACCGGGCAGAACCGGACTACCCAGACCGATAACCGGGAGTCGGCTCTCAACGGCGTCGACGAGGCGCTCTTCTACCGAGCCCGTTTGATCCTCGGAGACTCACTCCCCCGTCCTCAGCGCTAGCCATGGACGGCGAAAGCGCTGAATCTCCCGGCTGTGAAACCTGAGCCCGGACCACTCCTAAGAGGGTCCGGGCTCTTTCGCGTTAGCTGCCCTTCTTCGAACTACCGCTTTTGGCGCCCGCGGTGGCGTCCTCGGTCTCGAGCGGTTCATCCGGCTGCGGGAATGCCTGGATCGCGAGGTTCCAGCCTTTGAGCGTGAAAGTCACGTCTTTCGCGCCCGCGTACTGGACCGCGACCGTGTGCCCACCTTTGGTCAGCACGGCCGACTGCACGATCGTGTTGAGCACCGGCACCGGGGTCGGTGAGGCCGCGGTCGACGGCAGGAAGTTCACTTTCCCGGTCGCCTGACCGTCGACGAGGATCTGCACGGGGCAGGCTTTGTCGGGTCCCGGTTTCGCCGCCGTGCAGGTCGCCTGACCCGAGAAAGTGATCAGTGCCGAGCTGATGTCAGCCTTGGTCGCGATCGAGGTGAACGCGGTCGGGATGTAGCCGGCGGTGGTTGCCGCCGCGCTGAACGTCGCCGTCCCGGCGGCGATCCCGACGACCGGCGGCTTCGACGCCGTTGCCTTCGCCACGAACAGGTTCGAGGCAGCTTTCTTCTTCAGGTAGAGCTTCGACGCCTTCTGGTTGCTCACGTAGACCTTCGACGCCTGCTGGCTCGTCAGGAACGACTGGGCGACCGAGGGCACCACCGTGACCGAAGCGGCGACGACAGCAGCCAACACCACGGCAGTCGCAGCTCGGGGGGTGGACAGTCTTCTCTTCAACAATTGGTCCTCCATGTCAGCGGCCTCCGCACGGCTGTTTCGGTGCCCTCGGATGGCCTTTCTTTACTAAGTGACTCAGAAAGGTACAGAAGCTGCTACGGTTTCGCGACTTAGCTGGTCAACAAAGTCATTTACCCGGCAGGAAGGGACTCAACCACGCATGAGAATCAAGAGCCTCGCCATAGCGGCTGTCGCCTTTGCGGCACTCGTCGCACCGGCGTCGGCGAACGCCATAACCCTGATCGGGTCCGGCTCGGTGGCGGCACAGCCAGTGCTGCAGGCACTGTTCGCCACCTACACGAAGCAGGTCAAGCCCAGTGTCAAGTTCGTCTACACCGCCAACGGCGGCAACGCCGGCGTCAAAGACGTCCAAAACGGGACCAGCCAGTTCGCCGGTAACGCCCGCACCCCCCTCCCCAGCGACGCGGGGACGACCTACATCAAGATGTTCATGGACGGGCTGTGCCTGGACGTCAACAAGAAGAACAGCCTCAGCAACATCACGATCCAGCAGACCCATGACATCTACCGGGGACTGCTGACCAACTGGACCCAGATCCCAGGTTCCAACCTGACCACGACGATCGACCCGGTCGGCCGCGACACCAACGGAGGGACCTACAACTTCTTCCTCCAGGCCGTCCTCAATAACGAGCCGCCAGCGTCCAACGTCAACGCGCTGACCGCCGACGGCCTCGTCCAGAACGCGGTCAAACAGGACCCGAACGCGATCGGTTACGCCGGGCTCGCCTGGCAGAAGGGCGTCAAGCCGCTGAAGGTCAACGGCGTTCCCTGCACGCCGAGCAAGATCAGCGTCGAGCCGCTCAAGTACCCGCTCTCGCGCTACCTGTTCATCGTCCTTCCGGGCGACGGCAGCCAGAGTCCCCCGGCCCTGCTCAAGTTCATCGACTGGATGCGGCGCAGCCCGCTGGCCGGTGAAGTGATCAGCAAAGCCGGCGGCGTCCCCGCGTTCAACAAGAAGCCGAAAAAAAGGTAGTTAGTTGAACGAGGAGTTCCAGCCGGAGTACGGCCCGAAATGGTCGGACCAGCGTGTCGAGCGGATGCTCGGCGCGCTGGTCTGCGCCGTTGTCGGCCTGCTGCTGGCGATGATCATCACGGTCTTCGTCCGCGCCTGGCCCTCCTTCTCCCACAACGGCCTCGCCTGGTTTGGCCCGGGCGGCAACGTCGATGACCAGCTCAACGCGATCTTCCTCTCCGGCCAGGCCGGGACCGAATACATCTACACCTTCCACGGCTGGCCGCTGATCTGGAGCACGATCCTGATCACCGGCGGCGCCGTTCTCATCGCCCTCTTCTCGGCCCTCTTCGTCGCCGTCTTCATCGTCGAGTTCGCGCCCGAGTGGATGAGCAACATCCTCCAGCCGGTGGTCCGGTTCCTGGCCAGCGTCCCCTCCGTTATCTACGGCCTGCTCGGCGTCCTTGTGCTGGTGCCGTTCATCGGCAACCACCTGGTCACCGAGGGCCAGAAGGCCTCGGTCGCCGGCGTCATCTCCTTATCCGGCTACAGCCTCCTGGCCGCGATCGTCGTGCTCACGACGATGATCGCGCCGCTGATGGTCTCGATCTTCAGCGATGGCCTGCGCTCGGTTAAACCGGGCTGGCTCGAGGGTTCGCTGGCGCTCGGCGTCAACCGCTGGCGCACGACCTGGAAGATCGGCGTTCGCAGCGCCCGCCCAGCGATCGTCGCCGGCACCGTGCTGGCCACCGCGCGGGCGATCGGCGAGGCAGTGATGCTGGCGATGATCTCCGGCTCGGTCGGCTTCGCGCCGAACCCGGCCGACGGCCTGATCTTCATCTACGAGCCCTCGCGGCCGCTGGCGCCGACGATCGTCAAGAACATCGACCAGCTGAGCTCGCCGCCGGCCAACGCGACCCTGTTTGCGATCGCCGCCGTGCTGCTCTTCTCGGCCGCCCTCTTCTCCTTCACCGGCTACATGGCGCGCCGCTCGATGCGCAAATACGGGACGGCGTGATGAAACCCCTGCTTACTCCGAAAACCGATTCCCCTACCCAATCGGCAACCCCCTCGGCCGCGCCACAGCCGCCGCCCCTCTCCTCTGGCGGCAGCAAGGGCGCGGTCGAGGGGAGCGCCACCTGGGCGCTCTCCGACCGCATCGGGCTGGTGATCTGCTGGGCGCTGGGTTTGCTCTTCTGCGCGATCGCGGTCGCGATCGTCGTCTTCCTCTTCATCAAAGGGATCTCCTACCTCGACCTCTCGATGCTGACCACCCCCGCCTCGGCCGGCTTCAGCCAGGCCGAAAGCGGCGGCTTCTCCGACGCCCTGTACGGAACCCTGATCGTCGCCGTGCTGGCGATCTCGATCGCCCTGCCGACCGGGGTCGCAACCGCGATCTGGCTGGTCGAGTACGGCCGCCCGGCGGCGCTGGCCCGGATTACCGAGTCGACGATCGAGGCGATCGCCGGCATCCCCTCGATCGTCCTCGCCCTGTTCGGCACGGTGATCTTCTCCAGCACCGCGCTCGGCTTCCTCAGCCGCAGCTCCGAAGGCGTCGTCTTCGGCCGCTCCTTCTTCGCCGCCTCGGCGATGCTCTCGCTGGTCGCGCTGCCGTTGATCGTCGCCAGCACCAGGGAGGGACTGAACTCGATCCCCCGCCACGTGCGCGAGGCCTCCTACGCGATCGGCAAGACCAAGGCGGCGACGGTGCGGCGGATCCTGCTGCCGAGCAGCCGGCCCCAGGTGGCGACCGGCGCGATGCTCGGCCTCGGCCGGATCATCGGCGACACCGCGATCATCATCGTCCTCCTCGGCGCCACCCAGAACTTCGCCCCGGTCGAAGAAGCGTCCTTCCCGCTCAACTACCTGCGCGGGGCCGGCACGACCCTGACCAACTTCGTCTACGAGGCCTCCCCCACCGGGAACCTCAACCAGCCGGAGAAAGCCTATGCGGCGGCTTTCGTCCTGCTGCTGATGGTGCTCGCCCTGAACGGCGCCGTCGACATCATCCATCGCCGCGCCCGAAAGGTTGGAACGTGGAGCCACTGACGTCGCCGCCGCCGATCCGGCGGTTGAAGCTGGATGACCCGGAACCGGCGAGCGAGGCCTCGGCCCCCGCGGCATCAGGCAACGGCCACGCTGCGCAGCAGAGTGGCTTCATCGCGGCCAAGCGCTCGGTCGGCGCGCCCCAGTTCTCGATCCGGCGGATGGAGATCGACGAGGTCTCGGTCTTCTACGGCGAAAAAGAGGCTGTCAAAGGCGTCTCCCTACCGGTGCGCCAGGGCGAGGTGCTGTCCCTGATCGGCCCCTCCGGCTGCGGCAAGACGACCCTGTTGCGCTCGCTCAACCGGCTCACCGAGCTGACCAGCACCGCGACCCTCAATGGCCGCATCCTGCTCGACGACGTTGACATCAAGCTGATCGAGCCGACCCTGCTGCGGCGGCGGGTGACGATGGTCTTCCAGCAGCCGAACCCGTTCCCGATGAGCGTCTTCGACAACATCGCCTACGTCCTCCGCGAGCAGGGCTCGCGGCGCCAGCGCAAGAAGGTGCTGGAGCCGGCGGTCCACAGCGCCCTTGACCGCGCCGGGCTCTTCGAGGAGGTCAAAGACAACCTCGACCACCCGGCGCTGAAGCTCTCCGGCGGCCAGCAGCAGCGACTCTGCATCGCCCGCGCCCTGGCGGCGGAGCCCGAGGTGCTGCTGCTCGACGAGCCTTGCTCGGCCCTCGACCCGAAATCCACCCAGGTGATCGAGGACCTGATCGTCAAGCTGCGCGACGACGTCGCCGTCGTCATCGTCACCCACAACCTGCAGCAGGCCTACCGGATCGCCGACCACGTCGCCTTCATGTACCTGGGCGACCTGGTCGAGTACGCCAGCGCGACGGCCCTCTTCGGATCGCCCCGCGAGAAACGCACCCAGGAGTACGTGAGCGGTGCCTTCGGCTAAACGAGAAAGGCATCTGGTGCTGCTCGCGCTGGCCGGCGTCTTCGCCGCCGGCGCCCTCAGCGCCTGCTCGACCACGCAGGACAAGGCCGCCGCCCACCGGGCGGAATCGGAACGGATCCTCGAGGCGCGCGAGAAGCGCCAGCAGCAGAAGAAACAGGAGCGCAAGCACGACAAGGAGAAGGGATGAGCGAGTTGGAGACGGTGCGCCGGCCGCAGGCCACCGAGCCGTGCGAGGAGTGCGGGGCGCCGATGGACCCCCAGCAGCGTTACTGCGTCAACTGCGCGGCGCGGCGCGGCAACGGCGCCAACCCGGCCTCGCGCTACTTCGCGATGCTGAGCAAACGCTCGCGGCGGCCGCTCTCCGGGCCGGCGCCGAAACAGGGCGTCAGCAGCCGCGCCGCAGCGGTCGGCTTCTTCGCGCTGCTGCCCCTGGCGGTAGCGCTCGGGGTGATGGTCGGCCGCGGCGGCTCCGGCGAGGACAGCAGCGACGCCCTGGTGCAAGCGCTGAAGGAACGTCAGGCGACCGCCGCGAGTACCGCGGCGGCTCCGGCGGCCGGCGGCGCGACGGCCGCGAAAGCGGCCAAAAAAGGCAAAGGCGGCAAAGGCGGGAGCAAAGGCGAAGGCAAAGTCGTCGCCACCGCCAACGGCGACGTCCACCAAATCACCAACTTCAAGGCTTCCAAAGAGAAGGAAGCCGAAGACACCCGGATCGTCGAAGAAAACCCGGAACAGGTCGGCGAGGACTACATCACCGCGCAGCAGAACCTGCCCGACGTGATCGTTGTCGGCGGCGATGGCGGCGGCAGCGCCCCGGCCCCGTCGGGGGTGGAACCGTGATCGGCTCGAAGCTGCTCGAACGAGCGACGGAGTGGCGGCGGCCCAGCGCCGCGGCGAAACCGGCCGCGAAAGCCGAGCCGGCAAAGCCGACCGTGTTCGAGAACAAAGAGCTTCAGGCCCAGCGCGACCGGCTGCTAGAGAAGTTCACGGTGATGCAGGCCGACCTCGGCGGCGCCTTCTACGAGATGGCGATTCGCGACCACGTCCGGCTCGACGTCCTCACCCGCAAAGCAGCCGAGCTGCAGCGGGTCGACGCCGATCTGCTCGCGGTCGAGCGCCTGCTCGAGCTGGAGCGCGCCGACGCCGCCGGCCTCTGCCCCAGCTGCGGATCCCCCTACGGCCCGGCCGACCGCTTCTGCCCCCAGTGCGGGCACTCGCTGTCGCCGGTTGAGGTCCCAGCGGAGACCGCGCTCAAACACGG
>DATDLJ010000037.1:0-2513 GCA_036519395.1 Solirubrobacterales bacterium
GAGCCGATGATCGCGATCGGGAGGTCGCGCTGCGGCCGCTTGGTCTCCTCGCTGCCGGTTGATACCGCGTCGAAGCCGATGTAGGCGAAGAAGATCAGGGCCGCTGCCGTCTCCACCCCGCCGAACCCGTTCGGCGCGAAGTCGGAGAAGTGGCTGCCGGTGAATGCGGAGAGGGCGACGGCGATGAAGAACAGGAGCACCACGATCTTCGTTATGACCATGACCGTGTTCGTCCGCGCGCTCTGGCGGACTCCCGAGATCAAAAGCGCCGCGGCCGCCAGCACGAGCAGCAGGGACGGCACGTTCACCTGGCCGCCCTCACCCTGGGGAAGGGAGATCGCGTCGCTCAGCGTGACTCCGAAGAGCGAGTTGAACAGCTCCGTGAAATAGGAGCCCCAGCCGACCGCCACCGCGGCCACGGACACGCCGTACTCGAGCACCAGGTCCCAGGCGATGACCCAGGCGAGGAGCTCGCCCATCGTCGCGTACGCGTACGTGTATGCGGAGCCGGACACCGGAATGCTGGAGGAGAGCTCGGCGTAGGAAAGCGCCGAGAGGCGCAGGTCACCCCGGCGAGCACGAAGGCGATCACGATCGCGGGACCGGAGTCGGCGATCGCCTCGCCGATGATCACGAAGATTCCCGTGCCGATGATGGCCCCGATGCCGAGGGCGGTAAGGTCGAGCGCCCCCACCGCCCGCCGCAGGCGAGTCGCATCGGCAGCCTCGATCAGCTACTCGGTCGGCTTGGTTACGAAGGGTCCGGGATGTGTAACCGTGGCCATCTCGGTTTGCTACCCGGCACCTCGTCGTTTAGCCCTATCCGGTCCCGGTATTGCGAGAGCAGGGCAAGCATGTGCCCTCGATCTGCGGGCAGGCATGACGAGCCGCCCTGCAGGCTGCGGGTTGGCGTCTCAACCAGGCGCCGGACCCGCGATCCCCCCGACCCGCGCCGGGGCGCCCTTCGGGGCGCCCCGGCGTCGTTCTGAACCTGACCTTAATGGCGTAGCCGCGGCTCCTAAGGGGTAACTGCTCTTACGACCGACGGTGTCGAGGAGGAGGGGATAGCGCGATGAAGGGCCTGCGGCTGATGGCGATCGCGGCTGCGATCGCATCGTTGGCGGTTGCCGGCTGCGGCGACGACGACGACGGGGGCGGCGGCGGCGGAGGAGGAGGCGCGACGGCCGACGCCAAGAAGGTGACGCAGGCGAAGGCCCAGGGGGACGTCACCTGGTGCATCGGAAAGGACACCACCGGCGCCTTCACGACCGTCGTGGACAACTTCAACAAGGCGAACCCGGGCGCGAACGCGAAGCTGCTCGAGCTGCCGACGGCAGCTGACGAGCAGCGGCGGCTCCAGATTCAGCGTCTCCGCGCGAAGTCGGCGGAGTGCGACGTGCTCGGCATGGACGTCATCTGGACCGCCGAGTACGCCGCCCAGGGCTGGCTGCTCGACGTCACCGACGCGCTGAACAAGCGCAAGGACGAGTTCATCCCGTCGACCGTCGAGACGACCAAATACGACGGCAAGTACTGGGCGATCCCGTTCAACACGAACGCGGGCTTCATCTACTGGCGGACCGATGAGGCCGGGAAGCAGCCGCCGAAGGACTGGGAGTCCATGTACCAGACGGCGCAGAAGGACAACGGAATCGTCTACCAGGGCGCCCGCTACGAGGGCCTGACGGTCAATTTCCTCGAGCTGCTCTACAGCGCCGGCGGCTCGGTGGTGAACGACGACGCCTCCGAGGCGACGGCGGACTCCCAGGAGACACGCGACGTCCTCGAGTTCATGCAGAAGGGCATCGACGACGGCGCCGCGCCCAAGGCGGTGACCACCTATATGGAGGAGGAGTCGCGGCGCGCCTTCGAATCCGGAAACGCCACCTACATGCGCAACTGGCCCTATGCCTACGCGCTCGGCAAGGAGTCGAAGATCGGAAACAAGTTCGCGGTCACGACCTTCCCGGACTACGCGGGCAACCCGGGAGCCGGCGTGCTGGGCGGCTACGACCTGGCGATCTCGGCCTACTCGAAGAACCCGGAGGGCGCGCTCGCCTTCGCCAACTTCGCAACCAGCCCGGACGCCCAGGTGATCCAGGCGTCGAAGGCATCGCTGCCGGCCGTCCTGACCGCCGTCTACGACGACCCGCAGGTGAAGAAGGCGCTGCCGTTCGCCTCCCAGCTGAAGCAGGCGGTCGAGCAGGCCAAGCCGCGGCCGGTGTCGCCGGTCTATACGCAGATCAGCGAGGCGATCTATAACAACGTCTTTGCCGTGCTGCAGGGCGACATGTCGCCGGATGAGGCGGCCACGAAGATGAACGACGATATCCAGAAGGCGCTCGAGACCTTCTAGGCCATGGTGGCTGCGAGCGCCAGGCTCGGCCGGCGACGGGCGAGGCGCCGCTACGGCAGCGGGGAGCGGCGCCTCGCGGCGGCGATGCTGTCGCCGGCCCTGGTGATCATCGCACTGGTCGGGGCCTACCCGATCGGTTACGCGATCTGGCTCTCCCT
>DATDLJ010000038.1:0-23437 GCA_036519395.1 Solirubrobacterales bacterium
CGAGAGCGTCAAGCGGCCGCTCACCGAGTCCACTCAGACGAGCCACGGGCCGACCGCGCCGGGTAACGACGACCTCGCCTCCCCCCTCCACTCGCTCTAGGTACTCGCTGAGGCGATCGTGTAGCTCACGGACTCCGACTTCGCGCTCGGGTTGATGTAGCGTCATAAACACAGCCTAGCAGCTACATGAGACTACCTAGGAGCCCAAGAACGCGATCGGCAACCACAAGCCCCTTTCCTAGCTGTCGCCATTGTCGGCGTAAGCAGCACGCTCAAGGGCCTCCTGTAACCGATCGAACTTTCCGCGGACATCATGTCCGTAGTAGTCGAATACCTGGCAAATCCCCTCGCGGGCGAGATCCAGCGCAAGCAGCGCCGGCGCAGCCGCGATCGTGTGCGGCGGGGGCGCGAAGGCGCCGAGCCGGTGGCTGCCATGCAGCGGCTCCCGGCAGACGACGGTGTCGTCCTCCCTCACCGTGGGCCACTCGCCGTGATTCGCGCTTGAGAGCGGGGCATAGGTCAGGTCGTAGGCCCTCTTCAGGTCGGCCTCTTCGGCCATCTGACGTGGATTAACGTTTGCGAAGGAGCCGAGATTTACGGTCTGGAACCACTCGTCGCGCTCAAGGTTGACGCGCCGATCGATGTGGTCGAGCATCTCCTTCGCCTCATCATCCAGGTCGTCGCCGAGATCCGCCTTGATGTGTTCCCGAAGCAGCTTGAGCCGCCCGAGACCATGCTCTCGGTAAGCGGCATAGATCTCGGGGTCGTCGCGGTTGATGAGCCAACCGACGAGGATGCGGGTGTCCACTATCGGCCGCACGAAATATCCGGCGGTGGTTGGTACCCACGCCGACGGTCTCTCCAAAAACGCGTAGAGCGCGCTGAACAAGCGGGAGGCCAACCCAAGCAACACGGCGTTGGGCTCGTCGGCCTCGGGGTCGCCGACGACCTCCTGCTGGGCAGCCCGCAGTTCCTTCCCGAGCGGATCGAGCGCGTCCAGAACAGCGCGCAGCTCCGAAAGCTGCATCAACGGCTCAGGATCGACTGGCCCATCTTCGTCGGGCATCACGACCTCCTCTCTCTCGGTGACCGACACCCGGCATCCAACCAGCTCCCGATTTCGTCTCCAGAACTCGCTGGGCCACTCTAGGAGCTCGGGATATTTCTCTGATTCCATTCCGAATGACGATCCCCACATCGCGCGCATGACCGACTCCACTTGTCGTTGCTCCGACTCGGTCAGCCCGTTCGGATACTTCGGCACCAGCTTCATCGTGCCCTCGCCGCTGTGGGACAACTTGCCGTGGGTGACTCGACGCGAGATCGCAGCCATGCGGAGGCGGGTCTCCCGAACCCCGCCTTTGTCGGTGTGGTCGGCGATGATCGAGCGGACCAGCGGCAGACCAACCTCGGGCTCGGGATTATGGCGCTCGAACCAATCCTCGTAGAGCCAGTGGGCGGGACAGGTCGGGTAGAGCGCCATGACGTGACCGAACTGATCGGGTATTCCGTGTGGCGCCTCGTCCCGCAGAGCAATCCGGGCCGCGGCTCGGCTCTCCTCGGGGACCAAGGCAAAGGTCGTCAACCGCCCATCGGCGAATCGAGGCCCCTCCGGCACAAACCGATCGACCACCTCGAGGGCGCTGTAGGCAGCGCCCCAGTCCGAGCGCCTCCCGAGCATCAGGGCCAGCCAGAGAAAATCCGGCAGCATCTCCTTGTACCAAGAGACCTCGCGCAACGCCGGCAGTTGCATGAGCGGCGGCACGAGCTTTCGCTTTTCGCGCTTGTGATCTGCGAGCACCCACTGAGATTTCTTGGCCTCCCGCTTCTTCCGTGCCACCACCGCACGGTAACTGCTCGTCACTCAACCATTGATGGGTCCGACCGGGACGACCGAGGCAGGTCAGAGCACGACGGCGGGGTTGAAGTCGCTCGGAGCTCCCGAGGTGAGCCTTGGCGCTCGGCGATGACGAGCGCCCCGGGACGAGAACTCGCCTCCTTCGCCATCTGCTCAAAGCAGTCCTTACTCCGCGAAGTTAGGAGGACGACCTCCACCTCCGCATCAAGGCGCACGGGGTAGGAACGGGCATGGGCCAAATTGCGTCCACCGCGCCGCGCGCGGCGCAAAGCACGAGAGAAGCCCGTCCAGGCAGCGGGGTTCTCATCCAACACCGCTCGGGCAACCCGCAGCCACTCCGGGTTTCGAACGACCATCATCTGGCCGATGGCCGCAAGGATCTGCGCAGGTACACCGCAGTCGGGCTTCGGCGCGGAGAAGCCGAGATCGCGGGCCGTGAAGTAGTCATTGAGAGGGGCGGCCTGATAGCCAACGATCTGGCGGGCGCCGCTTCGGCGTTTAGAGATCTGACGCTCCTGAATAAGCCGCTCGCCGAGAAAACCGGCAAGGAGATCTGCCTCCATGAAGGGAAGAAAATCAGGATCGCGGGCCAACTCCGTACGGAGGTCGAGGTAAGCGGTAAAGGAGGCAGGGTCAGAAAGGATCTCGCTGACCATCAGGAGGTCTGCGAGAGAGACGTTCCAAATCCGTTCTCCCGGCTCGCCTTCGATCCCGCCGGTCAGGGTAAGTGGATCGGCGCGCTCCCACGAGACGGCGATGCGCGCCAGTTTGGTCGGCTTGGCCGCAAGCCGCAACTGCTCGCCAGAGTTTGGCTGACGGAAATCGAGTACGCCGCCTGCCAGATATTCCGCGGCGCGAGCGGCCTGGCGGCGTGCCTTGCCGAGGTCAGAGTCGAGCCGCCGGATTCGGTCGGGGGATCCACGGCGGGCTGATTCGGTGACCCGATGGGCCTTTACCTCAAGGAGGAGGCAGAGGGGCCAAGCATCGACAAGACAGTCAAGCTCAGTAGGAATCCCCTCGCTCTCATAGTCGAGCGGTCCGTAGACGGCATCCTCGCCGAAGATCCGCGCCATTGCATTCCTCGTCAGTTCCTCGGCGGCATGATCGCGACAACGCAGGAATCGCTTCTCGAGCTTCGGCTTTTCCTCCGCCCGCACAAACTCGAAGAACCACGGCACGACATCGTGGAGCGGACTCCATTGCTGGGAAAAGAACCAGGTGTCCTCGCCAATCGGGATGACAGGGAATCGCCGCATCCGGTTGGGAGCGTTCGGGCGAAGGTCTGCCGGCAGATCCCCAAATGAAGAGGAGAGGGCGAACAGCGCAGCGCGCACTTCACTCTCTGGGAGACATGCCCGGGCAGCGATCTCGGCACTCTGGTACTCGAAGAGCCCAGCGTGGGCCTCAGAGAAAATGGCCGAGATTTCGCTGGGGCTAAATTCCTCGGGAGCACGTGCAAAAGGGGTGAGTAGGGCCCTTACGCGCGTGTAGCGCCTCTGCAACTCACCGTGACAGGCGAAGACAATCTTCGGCAGAACGGTCGGCGTGAAGCCGATTTCCTTGCGACAGACCTCGTCGAGCGGCTCAAAGAGAGTGTCAAGCATCCTCACAAGATGAGAGACGTAACCCTGGGTGCGATCGAGGAGGTGCTCGAGGCGCAGAAGGAACTGGACAGAGGCGTCGGCCTCGGAGAGATCTGAGCTAGGAGGCCGCATGTGAACAGCGGTTTCCAGGTCAAAGATTTCGTCGACCAGATCCCAGGTCTGTTGGACCGCCCGCCCGTCTGGCTTCTGCGAGCTACGCTCGCCGAGAGAGAGGGCCAAGCCAGTCAGATACTGGAGGCGCGCCTCGACACCGAAGGCGGCAGCGGTGTCATCGGGACCACTCACTGGGCCCGAGGTCTTGACCGCAGTCAACTGGGCGATGATGTCGAGTGGGTCGTTTCGACCGAGCAACCGGCGCAGCCTCACGATCATCCTGGGCAGTTGAATCTCGGCTTCGCTGGCACGTGCGCTCGCCGCATCACGAATCGCCGCGGCCTCGACCTCGCTGGACGGACCTGAGAACTCGATCACCCCACCTTCCTTTGCAGCGCGCACACGCCCGCCCGCAAAGGTGCGTTCTTCGTGATCGTCACCCAGTTGGGTCATCGTTTTGACGATTACAGAGAGAGCGGCGGGGCAGGAGACGCGATTCTCCCCAAGCAACGGGAACCGGGCTCCTCCAACCACCTCACCGAGAACGACTTAGATCAGAGCATGAGCACAGGTGGCCAATTTGGTGGCCAAACTCCCGCAATCTTCCGTAACTGAGGGCAGCTAGGATCGCCTCAGATCGCTGAATGGAACGGAGATCAGTCCCACCCACGCAATTGAGGGCCTTGTGGGTGGAAACACCCGTGGAGGTTCGACTCCTCTCAGCCGCATTTCTCGGAAGTCAGGCCGACTTCTGCTGCTTGTCTTCGCAGTCCAGCGTTTGACTGCGGCCCCAGAAGACGACGACTCGCTTGACCATGTTCGAGGTGAGGACGGCGTCGCAGATCAGGACGCCATGGCGATGGTCTTCGCGAGGATGCGGTTCGAACTTGATCGTGACCACTGCCACCCCGGCAGAGACGTCGATTTCGGTGATGTTGGAGAACCACTCCGCTTTGCGGTAGTGCTCCCTCATGTAGGCCTCAACCGCCTTGGACTGCTGTGCTTTCCAAACCTGCGAGGACGCGTTCGAGGTCTGGGTTTCGGTGGTCTCGTCCCCGCCGCCACAGGCGCCGAGCAGGAAGGCGGCCAGAACGGCAGCGATTACGAAGTAGAACCTAGGTTGGAGCACGTGCGCATTATTGCTCAACTTATGTTGATCTGCGCTCGACGACTAGGACAGCTTCTGATCCTCGTTCTCGCAGTCGACCGTCAATCGGCGTGCCCAGAAGACGACGGCTCGCTTGACCATGTTCGAGGTGAGGACGGCGTCGCAGATCCGCACGCCGTAGCGATGGTCCAGTGCCGGTTCGGGTTCGAAGCTCATGAAGACGACTGCCACCCCGGAGGAAACGTTGATCTCAGTGATGTTGGAGAACCACGCCGCCTTGCGGTAGTGCTCCCTCATGTAGGTCTCGACCGCTTTGGCCTGGCGCTTTTCCCAGATCTGGGAGGAGGCGTTTGAGGTCTGGGTTTCGGTGGTCTCGTCTCCACCGCCACAGGCGCCGAGCAGGACCGCTGCCAGAAGGGCAGCGACTACGGCACAAGTTCTGATCCAGGCCACCCGAGCATTATTGCTCAAGCCTCGTTGATCTCTTGTTCGACTTCGTCGGCCAGCGCCAGGTGCCGGTAGGGGCCCTCTTCACGCAGGGCGGCAGCGACGCTGGCGCGGGTCTCACCGTCTTTGTTCTGGCTCAGCTTCCGCTTCATCTCGCATCGCTGGATCGGGATCCGCAGGCCTACGGTTCCCTTGGCAATCGGGGCATCGTCCGGATCGAGTAACCAGGGCCGCTCGAGGCGGCCCTCGAAGTTCGCCACCAACCTCGTCAGCACCTCGAAGTTCTCGGCCTCGTCGAGAACTTCGGGAGTGCCGTGGAGGTGGGCGACCGTGAAGTTCCAGGTCGGGACCTTGCGCTCTTGGGAGGAGTACCAACCGGGAGAGATATAGCCGTGGTGGCCCTGGACGATGACGAGGACCTCTCCCCGGTCGATCTCCAGCACCTCCTCGTCTGGCCGACCGAGATGGGTAAGGAGGATCAAGCCAGGATCGCTCTCGTCGAGCATCACTGGGTAGTGCGAGGCGGCGAGTCCCGAGGAGGTCGTCGTCACCAGAGTTGCCCAGGGGTGCTCGCGCACCAGGTCGCGGATGAGGTTGGGATCTTCGGAGGCGAACAACGGGTTAGGGCGCATGGGACATCCTCGCACCCTGGTTAGAGGCGATCGAAGTGGGGGGTTACGTTCTCGCCGCTAGCGAAGCTTCAGGACGCCCCAAGAGCGCACGTAGCCGCCGCTGTCCTGAGCGGTTCTGGCAACGGCGACGACGTGTTTGGCCGTTGAATGGGCTCCCAGCCGCACGGTGAGGCTCTGGTGGGTGCCGTCGACTACCGAGAACGGCACCTTGTGCTTTTTACCGCTCGTAGTGAGCGTCACTGTGCCGTTGCAGGTGCTCGCTTCCGAACTCGAGCACTCGACCCAAAATGAGGCCCGGGACCCTTCCACGTGTGCCTCTTCCGAGGGAAAGGTCAGTTCAGAGGACGAAGCGGGGCCGGCAACCGCACCATCTGCGCCCGGAATCGCCAGGATCGCCAGAGCGGCGATCGCCGCGAGCAAGCCAAGAGACGCTCTAGTCCGGGCGGAGAGGTGTGCGGAAGGAGAAAACACAACTCACATGGGACCACATTTGTTCGAAAAGTTCTCTAATACATTCGGCCAAACGGCCTCTCAGGGCTAAAGTTTTCAAAATCAGGGAGAGGCGGGATCGCTTCCCCACTCCTCCTCGAGCATCCCGTAGACGACGCTGTCGAGGTAGCGGCCCCGGACCAGCTCGGTCTCCCGCAGGTGGGCCTCCTCGCGGAAGCCGAGGCGCTCGGGTATCGCCCGACTGCGGCGGTTGTCAGGGGCGCAGTGAATCTCGACCCGGTGCAGCTCCCACTCGTAGAAGGCGTAGTTGAGGACGGCGCGGACGACGGTGGTCATCGTCCCCTGGCCCTGCGCGTCTGCGGCAAGCCAGTAGCCGAGGCTGGTGTTGCGGTTAACCCAGTCGATCGTGCGAAAGCCGACGGTGCCGATGATCTCGCCTTCGGATTCGACCTTCGCCTGGAACCCGTTCTCGCGAATCAGCTGCTCCTCGGCCTCGGCGATGAAGCGCTCGGTGCCCTCGAGGTCCTGCTCAGCCGCCCACGGCATCCAACCGGCCAGGTGGTCGCGGTTCGCCTCGATCAGCGCGTAGAGCTCATCCGCGTCCTCTGCCTCCAGCGGCCGCACGCCCAGCTGGTCCAGTCCCGGCGAGAGCATCATCAGGTCAACCCCGCGGCCGCAACCTCACTCGACCGCCGAACCGAGCGCCTTGGCGATGAACGGGCCAAGCAAGTCGGCCACGGCCTTGGCGGTCGCCTCCGCCGACTCACCCGGCGTCGTCACGTAGCTGATCGCCAACCGGACCAGGCTCTCCGAAAGGGTCTTAACGTCGTCCGGCGGCGCCTGCGGCCAGCCCTCTTCGATCACGCTTACCAACCGGCTCGTCGCCCACTGCACCACCGGCAGGCCCTGGGTGGTGACGAAGGGGAGCATGCCGCCGGTGCCGTCGTCACTGAGGAGGATGCGGATCAGCGGGTCGTCTCCCGCCGCTTGTAGGAAGTGCTCGAGGGCGGCGAGGATCGCCGCCTGGGGGTCATCGAGGTGTTCGCGCACCGCCGTGTCGACGTCGTCCATGAAGCGTTCGGCCTCGTGGATGACAAAGGCGAAGCCGAACTCGTTGCGGTTGCCGAACTCGTTGTAGAGGGTCTGGCGACTGACACCAGCGCCGCTGGCGATGTCGGCCATCGTTATCTCCGACCAGGTCCGGCGCTCCAGCTGCTCGCGGGCAGCGGTGAAAACCGTCTGGCGCAACAGCTCCCTTGCGGCCTCCTGGTACGGGGTCCTCCCGTTCGGCATCGCCCCTATCGTCGCAGCGGCGGCGGTCAGGCGTCGGCAGAGACTGGTTCGAAGTCAACCTTGTCGCGGACTCCGCAGTCGGGGCAGGCCCAGTCGTCGGGCACCTCGGCAAATGGCGTCCCGGCGGGGAATCCCTCTCGCGGGTGACCCGCCTCCTCGTCGTAGACGTAGCCGCAGCTGGGGCAGGCGTAGGCGCTCATGCGGCCCGCCCGTAGCGCTGCAGCACCCGGTCCTGCTTGCGCGGGTGAATGTTGGCGCGGCTGAGGTCGCCTTCGTAGTGGTCAATCAAGCGGGGGTCCATCACCCGGCGCCAGAGCGGCGGGAACCAAGCGAGGACGATCATCCCCGCGTACCCGGTCGGCAGCTGCGGCGCCTCTTCGACGTGGCGCAGCGCCTGGTAGCGGCGGGTCGGGTTGGCGTGATGATCGCTGTGCCGCTGCAGGTGGTAGAGGAGGACATTGGAGGCGACGTTGTTGCTGTTCCAGCTGTGTTCCGGGAGACAGCGCTCGTAGCGTCCGTCCTCCCGCTTCTGGCGCAGTAGGCCGTAGTGCTCGAGGTAGTTGACGACCTCCAGCAGCGAGAACCCGATCACCGCCTGGATCAACAGGTAGGGCAGGACAACCGGGCCGAAGACCAAGGCCAGACCGCCGAAGAGGGCAATGGTCATCGCCCAGGCGGTGAGGATGTCGTTGTGGATGCCGAAGTGCGACTTTTCGAGACGGTCGAGGCGGGCGGCCTCGATCTCCCAGGCCGAGCGCAAACTGCCGACGACGGTCCGCGGCAGGAAGGCCCAGAAGCTCTCGCCGAGGCGCGAGCTGGCGGGATCCTCCGGGGTCGCGACTTTGACGTGATGGCCGCGGTTGTGCTCGATGAAAAAGTGGCCATAGCCGGTCTGGGCAAGGGCGACGCGACTGAGCCACTTCTCCGAGTTGGCCCGCTTGTGGCCAAGCTCGTGCGCGGTGTTGATCGCGATCCCCCCAACCACACCCATCGTCAGCGCCAGGCCGATCGATTCGACGATCGAGAGGTCACCGGTTGACCAGAGCCAGCAGGCAAAGACGAGGCCGCCGAGCTGGATCGGGATGAAGAGGTAGGTGCACCAGCGGTAGTAGCGATCCTGCTCGAGGAACTTGAGGACGCTGTCGGGCGGGTTGGTCGAGTCCATCCCGATGATGAAGTCGAGCAGGGGGAAAAGCACAAAGACGAGGACCGGGCCAATGAACCAGAAGCCGCCGAAGCCGGTCAGCGACCAGTAGAGGTAGGCGAAGAAGGGTGCAAGTGGAACCACGATCCCCAGCAGCCATGCGTAGCGCTTGCCGTCGGTCCAATCGGCCGGATTGACCTCCACGTGCTCATGGTGGTGATGGTGATGCGCGTGTTCGGCGTGTGCCTCCACAGGGCTCCCTCCTTGTCAATTAACCGCCGCTCGTCTCCAAGCTTTACACATAAAGGCTATTTGTCAAGAAGGGATACAGCGCAGCGCAAAATGTCCGCAAGGTGCGGACAGGTTGAGAGGGTGGCTCCGGGTTAGATCTTGAGGAGCAGGATCGTGTTCAGCACGAAGAGGATCGAGAAGAAGATCGTTGCCCGATCCAAATTTTGCTCGACCATCGAGCCGCCGCCGAGGCCACTGCCGCCGGCGCCGCCAATGCCAAAGGCACCGGAGAGACCCGCGTCTTTGCCCGAGTGCAGGAGCACAAGGAAGATGACGACGATGGCGATGACCACCTGGATGGCAGCGAAGAACGTGAACACGAATCGGAAAGTTTAGGCGATCTAGCCCGGCTCGACCTTTTCCGGCTCGCGGGGGTGTGCCCCATTCCCATTCCCATTGCCGTTCTCCCCGTCAACTCGATCGAGGATCTCCAAGGCTTCGCGTCGCAACTCGGCGTCGAGGCTGGCGAAATCCTCGTCGGAGAGCTTGCCGGCGGCGTGGTCAAGCTCGGCGTCGCGGATCTCCCGGTACTTCGCTTCCTTGCGTGCATCGGCCTCGGTGCGAACCAGGGCCCCCCGCCTCCGCCCCCGCGTTGGCCAAAGGGCAATCAGGGCTCCAGCCAAGGCGATAATTCCGCCGATCCACATCCAGGTCACCAGCGGGTCGACGATAACCCTGAAGGTCGACGGCGCGGTGTCGTCGAGGTAGCTCTTGGCGACGTCCTCGGCGGCCAGCGACTGCAGCCGCGAGATCTGGTCTAGCGCCCGCGCTTCGCGCTGCGGGTTGCCGACGGAAGCGCGCATCAGCGCTCCCAGCGCTTTGCACTCCGGGGGAGTGCCCGGCCCACCCTGAATACACGCTTCGAAGCCTTTGTCGGCCCGGCGAACACGCCCCTGCACAGCACCGATGTTCGGCTCCTCGGCGATCCAAAGGTCGGCGCCGATTCCGGCGCGAAGCCCCACCTCGGTGGTCGCCTCGCCGGAGAAGAAGCTGCCGATCGTCCCCGTCTCCTGGCCGGTCGGGCGGAAGAAGGCGCGGCTCGGGCGCAGGAAGCCGACCACCTCGCCGTCTTCTTCGATCCGCAGCAGCGAGCCGAAGGAAAGCTTCTCTTCGTCGACCTTGACCGTCGGTTTCACGTAGGTGATCGTGCGTCCGTCGACGACGACGCTCTCCCCGGGCCGCAGCTCGACGTCACGATTGGTCTGGAAGCTGGAAGAGGCGGCAATGCCGATCAGCAGGACGATGACGCCGACGTGGACGATGTAGCCGCCGTAGCGACGACGGTTGCGGCCGACGAGGCCGACCAGCGCTTGAGGGCCCGGTTCGCCGGTGAGCCGGCGTCGCGCCGACGCCCCGCTCCAGAACTCCTGCCCCAGCCCGGTCAGGGCGAAGGCGGCGAAGGCGAACAGGGCCAGGGCCCAGAGGCTGTCGGCGACGTCGGTGAAGACCAGCAGGCCTAGCGTCACCACTGCGGAGACCGCCAGCGGAACCCGGAAGACCCGCTTCGCCGAGTCCCAGCTGACCCGGCGCCAGGCGAGCAGCGGACCGACCCCGGTGAAGAGGACGAGCAGGATCGCCAGCGGCGTCGTGTAATCGTCGAACCAAGGTGCCGCCAGCGAGGCCTTCTCGCCGGTGAAGAGCTCGGAGATCAGCGGGAAGAAGGTGCCCCAGAAGATCACTGCGGTCATCCCGACCAGGAGCAGGTTGTTGACCAGGAAGACCGACTCGCGCGAGGCGAGCGAGTCGATCCGCTTCTCGGAGCGGAGGTCGTCGAGGCGGCTGACGATCAGCGCCGTCGAACCGACCAAGACCACCCCGATCAAGCCGAGGATGTAGGGACCGACGGTGCTGTCGCCGAAGGCGTGGATCGACTGCAGAACACCGGAGCGGACGAGGAAGGTGCCGAGCAGCGCCATCGAGAAGGTGCCGACGATGAGGCTGGCGTTCCAGACTTTCAGCATCCCCCGCTTCTCCTGGACCATGATCGAGTGCAGGAAGGCGGTGCCGAGCAGCCACGGCATCAGCGCCGCGTTCTCGACCGGATCCCAGGCCCAGTAGCCACCCCAGCCGAGCTCGGTGTAGGACCAGCGGGCGCCAAGCAGGAGGCCGAGGCCGAGGAAGGCCCAGGCGATCAGGGCGAAGCGGCGGGTCGAGCGGATCCACTCGGCATCGAGGCGACGGGTAATCAGCGCCCCGATCGCGAAGGCGAACGGCACCGTAAAGGCGACGTAGCCCGAGTACAGCATCGGCGGGTGGATCATCATGCTCGGGTGCTGGAGCAGGGGGTTGAGGCCGACCCCGTTCTCCGGTGCCGGGCTCAGGGTCGCGAACGGGTCGACGTTCGGCGCGAACAGCATCAGCCCGGTGAAGAAGGCAGCCACCCCCATCATCACCGCCGTCGCCCAGGGGACGACCTCGCGCAGCTTGTTGCGGGTCGCGTACAGCGCCGCCGCAGCGGCGATCGAGAGCACCCAGGCCCAAAGCAGCAACGAGCCCTCTTGGCTCGACCACATCGCCGCCATCTTGTAGAAGGGCGGCGTCTCGATCGAAGAGTGCTGCTGGACGATGTTGAAGGAGAAGTCGTTGCTGGCGAAGGCGATCTCGATAATCACCACGCAGCCGGTGAGCAAGGCAAAAAAGCCGTAGACGGTGCGCCGCGAGAACCGCAGCAAGCGCTCGTCACCGTTGCGGCCGGCGATCGCCAGCGCCGCGGCGGCGAAGGCGGTGAGGAAGGCAAGGCCCAGCAGGGCGCTGCCGAGGCTAGCCATCAGATTTGGTCGTGAACTTCGACGGGCACTTCGTGATCAGGGTGTCGGGCTCACCGACGAAGACGCCTTTCTCGATCGCGCCGGTGAGGATGATCTCCCGCCCGCCGCGGAACGGGTCGGGAACGGTGCCGTCGTAGGTCACGGGCAGGCTCTCGCCCTGGCCGTCGCGATCGACGACCCGGAAGGCGATCCCGCTGCCCTCGCGCTCGATCGAGCCCTTGACGACTCGACCGGTCATCTCGTAGCTGGTGCCGGGGGTGGCCGTAAGCAGCTGCGAGGGCTCCTTCGCCTCGGTTGAGGCCGAGAAGGAGGTGTAGATCAATGCCACCGCGAGCAGCACGGCGGTGCTGAGCGCGACGACGAGCCGGATCTTCCGCTTGCGCTGAGGGTCCACAGGCAATGGGGATTATCGCAAGCCGCCGACCTGGGAGAATCTCGGCATGGCCGACGACCCCGTGATGTTGATCACCGGCGCCAGCAGCGGCATCGGCGCGGCGACCGCCCGGGCCGCCGCCGGGAAGTACCGATTGGTGCTGGCGGCGCGGCGCGAGCAGGAGCTGCAAGAGCTGGCCGACGAACTCGGCGGCGCCGAGCGAGCGCTGGCCGTTCGCTGCGACGTCACCGAGTGGGACCAGGTTGAGGCGATGACCGCGGCAGCGCTTGAGCAATTCGGCCGCATCGACGCCGTCTTCGCCAACGCTGGCTTTGGCGCCACCCGCGGCTACCTCGAGGAGACGCCCGAGCACTGGCGCTCGATGGTCCTCACCAACGTCTACGGGGTGGCGCTGACGATCCGCGCCACCCTCCCCCACCTGCTCGAGCGCGGCGACGGCCACTTCCTCGTCACCAGCTCGATCGCCGGGCGCAGGGTGCTGCCGGGCTCGCTCTACTCGGCGACCAAGTGGGCAGCGACCGCGATCGGCGAGGGACTGCGGCAGGAGCTGCGCCAGATGCACGAGAACCACGGCATCCGCGTCACCTTGATCGAGCCGGGGATGGTCGACACGCCTTTCTTCGACAACAGCCCCGGCGACTACGCCCTCAAGGACGATGACATCGCACGGGCAGTGATGTACGCGCTGGAACAGCCGCCCAGCGTTGACGTCAACGAGATCCTGATCCGCCCGACGACCCAGCCGCTCTAACACATCCGACTTTCGACCCACCCTGGTGTGTCGAAGGTCGGCTACGGCAGCAGCAGGCGCACGAGGCGCCAGTAGCCGCGCAGGAGCAAGCGCGCCGGCCAGGAGCGGACTAGCGGCGAGATCAGCTCCGAGTCGAGGTCCGGGGTGAGCCGGGCGGCGAACTCGCCGGCGCCGACCGTGCGCCGAGCCTGGATCGTCCGGCGCTCGCGCATCAGCCGCGGCAGCCAGCGGAGGAATTCGAGGTTTGCGCGCAGCTTCTGCTGCCCCCAGCCCCCGCTCGCGGCGACCGCCAGCAGCGCCAGCTCGGTGACGAGCAGGGCCGGGGCGAGCAGGGCCAGCAACGGCGCCGGGTAGTTGCGGACGAGGAAGGCGAGACGGTTGCGCTCGAGCCAGCGCCACTTGTCACCGCCATCGCCGAACTCGTAGTCGTGGGCGACCACGGCGGCGGGCTCGATCCCGACCGTTCCTCCCGCCGCCCAAAGCCGGACCGAGAGGTCGACATCCTCGTGGTACATGAAGAACTCGACGGGGAAGCCGCCGACCTGCCGCCAGCGCGAGAGCGGGATCGCCAGGCAGGCGCCGGAGGCGGCGCTCACCGCGGAGGCCGCTGGGGACTCCGCCAACGGCCGTCCGTGGCCGCCGGCCCAGACGATGCCGGTGAAGTGGATCGGGTTGCCCGCCGAGTTGATCAGCTCACCGCCACCGTCGGCGACCAGGGCCTGCCAAGCGGCCCAACCCCGGTTCTCCAGCCAGGGTCGCCGGATCGCCTCGCCGAAGCCAGGCTGGGGCGCGGCGTCGGGGTTGAGGATGACCAGCAGGTCGCCGCTCGCCGCCTCGGCCCCGGCGTTGCAGCCGCCGGCGAAGCCAGTGTTGCGACCGGTCTCGACGATCCGCGCCGCCGGCGCCAGCTCGCGCGTCAGCGCAACACTGCCGTCGCCGGGCTGGTTGTCGACGACGACCAGCTCGTCGCCCTCAGCCAGCTCAGGCAAAAGAGCGGGAAGGGTCTTAGCGAGATCGTCGCGGCTGCCGTAGGCAACGATCAGGACTGAAAGCGTCGGGCGCACCGACGCGGAGGCTATTCGGCCATCCGCGCCGGTGCGATCGACTCGCTTGCTGGAACTGCTCCTACTACTTGCCCTTCTTCTTGTTGCAGGAAGCGATGTTCAGCTTGAACTTGTTGTTGTTCTTCTTCTTGCCGTTCTGAGCCTTCATCTTCACGATCGCCCGCTGCGGTTTGGCGCAGGTGTTGACCGAGTTGACGAGGAGGCTCTTTTTGCCGCCCTTCATGTTGAGGACGAACTTGCTCACCGGCACGTCGGGCACCTTCCGGAAGACCGTCTTCAGGCCTCCGGTGCTGCCGCTGCCAATTACGCCGCGCAGGTAGATCTCCACCTGGCCGCGCAAGTCGACGAGCAGATCCGGCAATTTGTTGTTGGAGGAGACGAGGTACACCTTCCCCTGCAACTTTTTGCTGAGCAACGGTGATTTCGCCCACGCCTTGCCGTAGACCGAGGCCTTCGGGCAGGTGTGAGAGGCGAGCTGCGGCCGGGTGCAGACGGTGCCGATGTGCCCCTGTTCGAGGAACAGCGAGCGCGGCATCGTCACCGCGGTGCGGCCGATGTTGGCATCGCCCTTGCGCGCGGTCAGGGTCGCCTTCAGACGCGGGTACTTGTTCCGCGCCGTGCCACCGAAGAGCTGGATGTTCAGCTTCGGCTTGAAGGCGAGTTTGTTGCATTCGGTCGCTTGGAACGGGTCGTTGACCGCGTAGGAGCTGAACGTGGCCGGATTGGCCGGGTCAGCCCCGCCGCCGTTGATCGCCCCGGTCGTCGCCTGAGCGGCGCAACTCGTCGGGTTGAGCATGAACTGGCTGCGATCGATATCGAGATCGATCGAGCGGATGTCCAGCTTCACCCCGCCGAAGACGTTGGGGATGAGGTCGGAGACCGCGTGGATCTGGGCGGTCTCTGGATCAACGTTGAGGGCTACCCGGACGACCACGGTACCGAGGTCGAACGGTCCCGCCACCGCCGGCGTAATCGTCACCAGCGAGAGCGCAGCCCCCTTATAAGGACCGGCCAGGTAGGCATTACCGCTGAGCTGCAGCGGGTTCGCCCCCGAGCCGGACTTGGTCGTGACCTTGCCAATGAAGCTGTCGCCCGAGCAGCTCGGGCTCGACTTCTCGGCGTTGCCGCTCTTGCCGGCGGCGGCCGCGATGGCCTCCTCCGAGCAGTAGGGGATCCCGGCGAGTTTGCCGGTCAGCCCCTTCGGCAGGGTGACGTCGACGACTTTCAGCTCCTGCTCTCCATCCCGGCGTCCGATGTTGACGTGGAACGGCGAGTAGGCGCCGCCTTTGCTGCTGTCGACTTTGGCTTTGTAGAGCGGGCTGAACTTCCGCTCCGCCATCGTCGCTGGGCAGGGACCGCCAGTCGGGTCGGTGCTCAGGGTGACTTTCGATTTAGCCTCGGCGAAGGTGCCGGGACGTGCCCACGGTTCGAGCCGGCTCGTGCTTTCGGCCGAGCAGACCGGTGGGCTGGTCAGAACCTCTTTCGAGCCGTCAAAGCGGAGCCTGACCTCCTCGAACGGGACCTGTGGCAGGCCGGCCGGGAGGGGGCCGAAGAAGGGGTTGACGAGCTGGTCGGTGACTTCCGCGACGAGCTCACCCGTGGTCTTGTTGGCCTTGACGCGGCCGACCAGGCGGGCGTTGATGCCCTCTTCCTCGTTCTTCGCTTCGATCAGGATCCGGAACAGATCACCCGATTCGGGGTCGCTGCTCTTCTGTTCGCCGACGTAGACGTCGCCGACCAGGGTGTTCGCCAGCGGCCAGGAGTCGACTTCGACAGAGCCGATGTCGGACGCCGCTGGGCATTCGTTGGTGTAGGTCCGCACGCCCTTCTTGAACTGGGCGTCGGAGCAGGCGACGAGGCCCTGCGCCCCGGACGGGTTCAGGCCCATGCCCTTCGGCAAGGCGACTTCGGCCTTGCGCACGTGGGACTGAACGATCCCGGTGTCGCCTTCGGTCTCCGGTTTGAACGGCAGTTTCGCCGTCACCGTTGCCGGCGCCGGGGAATCGACGGAGCCGGTACCGGCGTTGACGTCGATCGAGGGTTCGAACGGGACGTTCTCGCAACCGGTTGGACCGATTCCTTCAGGCAGCTTCGCCTCGAAGGGGGTGTAGCCAAACGGGAACGTCGCATCTGCGCCCGATTCCTCTTCCACCGAGGTGGAAGCCCGCGCCCAGGTGGAGTAGAGCTGATCGGTTCCCGGCGCTTCGGGGTCGAAGCAGGTGGTCGGGAGGTTGATGTACATCCCGTTACCGGTTTTGTCCCCGATGTTGATCAGGCGGCTTTTCCACGTGCGGGTGGTCGCGCCAACCGCTTTCGGCGGCGGGATGTCGATCACGAACCCGGCGTGGAAATCGCTCTCCCAGGCAACGTCACCGCGCAGGAAGACCAAGGATTTTTCACCGGGCGCACCCGCTTTAAAACCGAATTTCGCCGGCTGTCCCGGCTCCGGCTCGAGGTTGTAGACGGGGACTTCGGTGACGCCTGGGATTGGTGCGACGGGCGTTCCCGTCCCCGGTCCGGCGATGACTTTTAGGGTTATTTTCTCGACGCCGACTTGGGTCGATGCCGGACAGCCAGGCAATTCCGTCGGCCCCACGGGCGTATTGAATTCGCTCATTTTGCAGCGAATCGGATTGCCTTCGGTGTCCACCGTGGCCTGCGGATTGATGATCAACCCTGGCGGCAGGTCCACGCGCAGCCGGCCGACCGTGCCAACGGGGATTTCTCGCGGCGTGCCTTCGACTATCACCGTTTCCTGTTTGACGGTGTACTGCGTGAATGCGAACGGTGGGTGACCACCGGCTTGGGTAAAGAACACAGGGTCCGGGCTTTCCGGGATGCATTCAGGTTCATTGCAGGTACCGGCCTGCCAGCCGTCCGCCTGAGTCGACGGTTCGTTCTGCGGGGCAAGTATGTCGGGGGTGTCCGCCTGCGCCATCACTGGCAGAGCTAGCAGTCCCCCGAGACAGATAAGAAGCAGCGCAAGCGAGCGCTTTGACATCTTTTCCTCCTCGTTTTTCCCTTAACGAGAACGCTCCCTGAAGCGTCCTTAAAAACCCTCCCGTAAAAGAACATACAGGGCTCTACGGGTCTTGCAAGTAAGTGATGTAGTTACTACTCCGGTAACCGTGTCATCGATTTGTGACGTGACACTGTTTGGTGTTACACCTATTTCTCAATAGGTACTCGTTAGGTTCTTATCGCTAACGATTTTTCGCTTTCCCCTTCAAACCGCAGGGGGTCCGCAGTTTCGGTTTGCGGTTGACCTTCTTGCCGTTTTGGGCTTTGAGCCGGATGACCGCCTTGACCGGCTTCGCGCAGAGGTTGGTCGAGTTCACCAGCAGCCCCTTCTTGCCGCCGGGCAGGGTCAGCACGAACTTCGAGACCGGCACGTCGGGGACGCGCCCGAAGGTGGTGCGGATGCCACCGCGGAAGCTGTCGATGCGACCGACGAGGTCGATCTCGACCTGGCCCTCAAGGTGGGCGACCATGTCCGGCAAAGTGTTGTTGGAGGAGCGCAGGTAGACCGGCCCTTCGAGCGGTTTGCCGAGCAGCGGGGTGAAGGCGCGGGCGCGGCCGTAGACCGAGCGCTTTGGGCATTTGTCGGCGGCGAACTGGACCCGGGTGCAAACCGTGGCGAGGCTTGCCTGGTCGAGGAAGAGCGCGTGCGGCAGGGCAACCGAGGCCTTGCGGATGTTGGCGTCCTTCCCCCGGGCCTTCAGCACCGCGCGCAGTTTCGGGTGCTTGGCGCGCTGGGAGGCGCCGAAGAGGCGGACGTTGAGCTTCGGCCGGAATTTCAGCTTGCGGCACCCGATCGCCTGGAAGGGCTCGGAGACGGCGAAGGCCGAGAACGCAGCGGGGTTGGTCGGGTCTCCCCCGCCGCCGTTGATCGAACCCGCGGTCGCCCCTTTGCGGCAGTTGGTGCCGTTGAGGGTGAAGTCTTTGCGGTTGACGGTGACGAAGACGGAGCGGAGGTCGAGTTTGGCGCCGCCGTAGACGTCAGGAATATCGGTCGTCCGCGGGTTGATCTGCGCGGTCTCCGGATTAAGGAAGAGCGGCACGCGGACCACCACGTTGCCGAGGTCGAACGGCCCGGCGATCGCCGGGGTGACGACGGCGATCGAGAGCGAAGCTCCTTTATGTGGACCGGCGAGGTACACATCGCCGCCGATTTTCAGCGGCGAGCCGCCGGTCCCGGCGAGGACGGTGGCGCTGCCGACGCGGCTGTCGTCGGGGCAGCTGGCGTTTTTCTTCTCGGCCGCCCCGGAGCGATCAGCGGCGTTAGCGATCGCTTTCGGCGGGCAGTAGGGAACGCCTTTCAGCTTCGCGGTCGCGCCTTCCGGCAGGGTGAAGTCAACGCCCTTCAGCTCCTGCTGCCCTTGGGGACGGGTGATCTGCACCGTGAAGGGCGTGAAGGTCTTCGCAGCGTCGGATTTCGGCTTCGCGTCGAAGCCGGGGGCGAACGGCCGCTCGCTCATCGATTTCGCGCAGGTTCCGCCACCTGGTGCAGTGCTCAGGATGAACCCACTTTCCTGGGGCCCTTGGTCGGGGGTGCCGGACCAGGCGGTCATCGCGTGGGTGGCGGCGTTCGGCCCGCAGGTGGGCGGGCTGGTCAGCACCCCTTTGCCGTCGTCGAAGTCGAGCTTGACCGAGGTAAACGGCACCTGGGGGTTGTCCTTGAAGACGGTCGTCAGCTGGCCGGTAAGTGGGTCGGCCTTGACGTTGCCGATCAGGCGGACGTCGACCCCATAGCGAGCGGAGGCCGCGTTGAGGAAGACTCGGTAGAGGTCACCCGACTGCGGGTCGCGACTGAGCTGTTTGCCGAGGTAGACGCTGCCGGTAAGCGAGCCGGCGGGCAGCGGCGGCGTCTCGATCGCGGCGGTCCCGATCTTCGACCCCTCCGGGCATGCGACCGGATTCCGCGTGCCCTTGCCGAACTGATCATTCGTGCAGGCCTGTAGGACAGGTGCCGCGGCCGGATTCAACCCCATGCCCCGCGGCAGGGTGACGACGGCGTCCTTGACGTTGGAGTTAGCGATCGCCGTCCCCGATTCCTCGAACGGGACTTTGACCTCGACCAGCGGGCCGCTGGGCGAATCGACCTGCTGCGTACCCGGGGTAACGGCGGTGGTCGGCTCGAACGGGACTTTGTCGCACCCGGTTGGCTTGATCCCCGGCGGCAACTTCGACTCGAAGAAGGACGATCCGCTGGGGAAGGTCGGGTTGGGCTGCTCCACGGAGTCGGCCCGCATCAAGGTCGAGTAGACGTGCTCGAATCCGGCCTGCGCCGGGTCGAAGCAGGTGCTCGGGATCGTGAGGAAGGTGCCGTTGCCAGCGCGGCCATCAAAGACCAGCCGGTTTTTCAGCAGCTCGCCGATCGGCGATTTGGGGACCGCGATCGTGAACCCCTCGTGGTAGTCACCGGACCAGTCGACGTCGGCCTCGAGGAAGACTTCCTCGTTGAGAATGCGGAAGCCGAAGCGGGCCGGCTGCCCCTGTTTCGGCACCAGGTTGTAGACCGGCACTTTCGTGAGGCCGTCGAGTGCGGGGGCGGGCAGGCCTTCCAGCGAGGCGGTCACCGCGCTGGTGCCGACCTGTGAGCCCGGGGCGCTGACCGCGCACTGTTCGGCTTGGAAGCTCGCCAGCTCGCACTGCGGGGTCGCCTGGGGGTTGACGCTGAGGCCAACCGGGAGGTCGACCCGCAGGGTCTTGAGAATCCCCACCGGATTCTGAGTGCCGGGGATCGGCACGCCGGGGATGAGTTCGAACGGTTTGTTCTTGACGATGAACTGGGTCAGGCCGACGTTCGGGTGGCCAGCGGCTTGAGTGAAGAACTGCCCCGGGGTCTGCGGCGTACATTCGGGCAGATCGGTAGTGCAGGTCCCGGCCTGCCACCCGTCCTGGGCGGTGGGCGGGTTGTTTTGCGGGGCGATGATGTCGCCGGTGTCAGCCGAGGCAGCAAGCGGCAACGCCATAAGCGCTAGCGTCGCCAGCACGACTCCGATCGCGAACCCCCTCTGCATCGGGCCCCGTCTACCCAGTTTCTCGCCGCGGCTAAACAAGCCGCGCCCCTGCGCGGCTACTCCTTCGGCTTGCTGGCCTTCTTACAAGCGGGGGTCCGCAGGGGCAGCTTCTTCACCCGCAGGCGCTTGCCGTTCTGGGCTTTGAAGTTGAGGAAGGAGCGGTTGGGGTGCTTGCAGAGGTCGCGCGAGTTGACCAGCAAGCCCTTTTTGCCACCCTTCATCTTGAGGACGAACTTACTCACCGGTACGTCGGGGATCGAGGAGAAGACGGTCTTCATCCGCTCCTTGCTCGAGCTGATGACGCCGCGCAGGCGCACGTTGACCTGGCCGTGCAGGTCGGCCAAGAGATCTGGCAGTTCGTTGTCGGAAGCCACCAGGTAGACCGGGCCTGCAACCGGGTCGTCCAGCAACGGCGTCTCGGCGCGGGCAAAGCCGTAGATCGAGCGCGCCGGGCAGGCCGCGGCAGCGAGCTGGACGCGGGTGCAGATCGTGCCGATGTGGTTCTGGTCGAGGAACTGCGAGTGCGGTAGCGTCAGCGCCGCCCGTTTGAGGTTGGCGTCGCCCGCCCGAGCGACCAACACCGCCCGGAAAGCCGGGTGACCGTTGCGCCGCATCTTCTTGCGGCTGCCGATCAACTTGGTGAAGAGTTTGGGTCGGAATTTCAGCGCTCCGCAATTGCCCGCCTGGAAGGGGGCGCTAACGCCAAAGGCGCTGAAGGAGGCCGAGTTGGCCGGGTCCCCCCCGCCCCCATTGAGCGCCCCGGCGGTGGCCGACGGCTCGCAGCTGGTCGGGTTGAGGGTGAAGTTAGGCCGGTCCATCTTCAGGTCAACCGAGCGGATGCTGAGCAGGGCACCGCCGAAGACGTGCGGGATCGGGTCGGAGAGGGCACGGATCTGCGCCGTCTCTGGGTCGACGAACAGCGCCACCCTCACCACGACCGTGCCGAGGTCAAACGGCCCGGCCGTGGCGGGGGTGATCACTGCCAGGGATAGAGGGGCCCCCTTATAGGGACCTGCGAGGAAGACCTTGCCTTGGATGACGAAGGGAGCAGGGCCGGTGCCGGCGGCGACCGAGGCCGAGCCAACCTGGCTCTCGGCCGGACAGCTGGAGCTGGCACTCTCCTCCGCTCCCGCCCGGCTCGCCGCTGCGCTCAGAGCCGCCTCCGGGCAGTAGGGGATGCCGCGCAGTTTGCCGGTCATCCCCGGCGGCAGCACCACGTCTGCCCCCTTTAGCTCCTGCGCCCCGTCGGGCCGAGTGATCCGCAGTGAGAAGGGGCTGAAGGCGCCGGCCTTGGAGCTCTCCGGAGCAGCCCCGAAGCTGGGCGCGAACGGGCGCTCGGCCATCGTTTTCGCGCACTCGCCTCCGCCGGGAGCAGAGGTGAGGGTGAACTCATCGCTCGGGTGGGCCGCAGGGTTGCCCGACCACGGGGTCATCTCGGATGCCGTCTGATTAGGACCACAGGTAGGCGGGCTGCTCAGCACCGCCCTGGCACCGCCGGTAAAGGTGAGGTCGAACGAGGTGAAGGGCACCTGCGGGGTTTGCGAGATCGTCGTCGTCAGCTGGCCGGTCTGCGGGTCGGCGCGGACGTTGCCGATCAGACGCACCGAAATCCCGTAGCGGTCCGATTTGGCTTCGATGAAGATCCGGTACTCCTCACCGGAGGTCGGGTCGCGACTGAGTTGCTGACCAACGTAGACGTTGCCTTCGAGCACTTCTTCGGGCTGCGGGTTGGTCTGGTCTTTGAGCGGCGGCGAGGAGATCTGCGCTTGGCCGATGATCGACTGCGACGGACAGGCGACCGGGTTCGTGGTGCCTTTGCCGAACTGGGCGTCGGTACAGGTCTGCAGGCCGTTGGCGGCAGAGGGATTGAGGCCCATGCCGCCAGGTAGCGTCACCGTCGCCTGCTTGGTCTGCGAGCTCTCCTGTTCGTTTTCTTCGGCGACAAAGTCGGGGATCAGGTGCGGGACGTCAACGCCCACTTTGGCCCCCGCGGGAGAGTTGGTCTGGGCGGTGCCGGGATCAACCTCGATGCTCGGGTCATATGGGATCGAGTCGCAGTCTTTGGGTTCGGTTCCCGGCCCACCCGTTTCGCTGACCGGCGGAATCAGTGACTCGAAGAACGAGGACCCGTTGGGGAAGTTCGGATCGGCTTCGCTCACCGACTCGGCGCGGAGGAAGGTCGAATAGATGTGGCCGGACGGTCCCCCCGGCTGCTCGCCGGGTTCCCAGTCGTCGGCGTAGGCAGGGCCGAAGCAGGTGGTCGGCGTGGTCAGGAAGGTGCCGTCGCCCGCGCGGCCGTTGAAGACCAGGCGGTTTTTCAGGATCAGCCCTTTTTCGCCGCCGAGCAGACCCAACAGACCGCCCAACGCTTCGGGGAGGGCGGCGGGCACGTGGATGGTGAAACCCTCGTGATAGTCGCCGGACCAGGCGACGTCGCCTTCGAGGAAGACTTCGTTCTCGGCAAGTTCGAGGCCGAAGCGCGCTGCCTCCCCCTGTTCCGGTTCGACGTTGTAGACAGTGACTTCGGTGAGCGGCGCGGTCGGCGGCGATGGGATCCCGAGCGGTGGCAGCGAAGCGGTCACCTGGCTTTTGCCAACCGCCGAGAGCGCCGGACAGCCAGCAGCGCCAGCTTTGAAGGTGGCGAGCGGACAGCGGACGGTGGCGCCGGGGTTGACGCTGAGGCCGGCCGGCAGGTCGACCCTGACCGTTTTCAGTTCGTCGACGGGAGTTTCGCCGGGCGCTTCGTTTTTGATGATGAACTGGGTGAAGCCCCAATTGGGATGGGCTGCAGCCGTATCGAAGAACTGATCCGGCGTCGCGATCGAGCAGAGCTGAGCTCCCGGTTCGGGCGGTTCGGCGTTGCAGGTACCGGCCTGCCAGCCCGAGTCAACCGCTGGGTGCGTGGGATCGCTAGGGGCAATGATGTCTCCCGTGTCAGCGAGCGCTCCCGCCGGCGTCAGAATCCCCATTAGGCAGATGAATACGGCGATTCCCAGGGCGCGGCTAGGCATCAGATCTTTCCTCCCGTTTTTTCTCCCAATAAGCATTCTCGACGAATAACCTACCCAGAATTAGTGACATGAGTCAATAATTTTTGGTAATGTCGCTCCCATGCCAACCCAAGATGGACATTCCCCCAACGGTCACTCTGTAAACGGCAATTCCGCTGCAGATCACGGAAAAGCCGGAAAGGACAAGGGTTCTTCAGTGCCAGTGAACTGGGAAGGGCTGGCCCGGGCGACCGCGCACCCGCTCCGGGTCTCAATCCTCGAAATCCTCGGGATTGACGGCGGTCGGGTCCTCTCCCCCAGTGATCTCAGCCAAGAGCTCCAGATCCCGCTCAGCAACACCAACTACCACGTCACCGAGCTGGCGAAAGCCGGCCTGATCGAACTGGTACGCGAGCGGCAGGTGCGAGGCGCAACCGAGCACTTTTACCGGCTACCGGTCAGCGAAAGAGAGGCGAGCCGCAAGCAGGAGCCGGCCGCAAAGCGCGCCTGGGCGATGGCCTGAGCCA
>DATDLJ010000039.1:0-26809 GCA_036519395.1 Solirubrobacterales bacterium
CTCGAGCTGGCGCTGCGGGCCTCGCAATAGGGAGGGTGCCGGTATCCCTCTCCGGAATTGACCTCCCCTCCGCTTCGCTTCGGGGAGAACCTGCTGCGCGCTTCGCGCGCAAGAACCAGATTGCATGTCGCCGAACATTCCTCCGAGGGACACCGGCACCCTCCTACGACAGGGCTCCGAGAGGCGCCCCAGGGTCGAGCAGCTTTTCTGAAAGCTGTCGCTCCTTTAGTCGTCCCGACATTGCGTGTTGGGGAGAGGGTCCGGTCACCCTCCGCGGGAATGTTCGCGAAGCGGCGATATGCAATCTGTCTCCTGCCCGCCCTAGGCGGGCTCTACCTCAGGGAGCAGCCCCGTCAGGGGCGCGACAAATTCCCGCGGAGGGCGACCGGACCCTCCCGCCGATTACGCTTCACTGATGGCACTCAAAAGAGTCATTCCATGCCTCGACGTCAACGCCGGGCGGGTCGTCAAGGGGACCAACTTCGTTGGCCTGCGCGATGCCGGCGATCCGGTGGAGCTGGCCGAGCGCTATGACGCCGAGGGTGCCGACGAGCTGGTGTTCTTGGACATCACCGCTTCGCACGAACAGCGGGAGACGATCGTGGAGCTGGCCCGGCGGACCGCTGACAACGTCTTCATCCCGTTCACGATCGGCGGCGGTATTCGCTCCGTCGAGGATGCGCAGGCTGTGCTTGATGCGGGCGCCGACAAGGTCTCGGTCAACTCGGCGGCGCTGGCGCGGCCGGAGCTGCTGGGCGAGTTGGCCGATCAGTTCGGGGCCCAGTGCGTGGTGATCGCGATCGACGCCAAGCGCGAGGAGGCCGGCTGGGGCGTGTACGTCAACGGCGGCCGCAAGCGGGTCGAAGGCCGCGACGCCGTCGCTTGGGTCGAAGAGGCGACCGAGCGTGGGGCGGGGGAGGTGCTGCTGACCAGCATGGACCGGGACGGCACCAACGATGGCTATGACCTTGAGCTGACCAGCGCTGTGGCGGGCGCGGTGAGGGTGCCGGTGATCGCTTCCGGCGGCGCCGGTGAGCTCTTCCACCTCAGCGACGCCGTGGTCCGTGGCGGCGCCGATGCCGTTCTCTGCGCCTCGATCTTCCATTACGGCCAGTACCGGGTGCGGGAGGCGAAGGAGCGGATGGCCGCCGATGGGATCTCCGTGCGTCTCTAGATCGCCGGGCGATCAATCCGCGAGATCGATCATCGTAGGGCGTCTATGGAGGATCTAGCCGCCGAGCTGCGGCGCGCTCACCCAGAGCTGGAGACCGTGCGTCAAGAGGCGACGGATCCGGTCTACCTCGTGGGAGGAGCGGTTCGAGACCTCTTGCTGGGGCTGCCCCGAGCCGACGTTGATCTGGTCGTTGAGGGCGACGCGGGCGCGCTGGCTGAGCGCCTGGGTGGAGCCGAGAAGGAGCACGAGAGATTCGGCACCGTCAAGGTCGAGATCGACGGGCACGAGATCGATCTCGCCTCCGCTCGTACCGAGACCTACCCGGAGCCCGGAGCCCTGCCGGTCGTCGCCCCGGCCGAAAGCGTCGAAGCGGACCTCTCCCGCCGGGACTTCACCATCAACGCGATGGCGATCCCCTTGGCGGATCCGACGCGGCTGATCGATCCCCACGGCGGACAGGGGGACCTCCACCGGGGCCTGCTGCGAGTGCTTCATCCCCGTTCGTTCGAGGACGACCCGACGCGGGCGATCCGTGCCGCTCGCTACGCCTCCCGGTATGGGCTCACGCTCGAGCCGGAAACCGATCACCTCCTGCGCAAGGCCGACCTCGCCAGCGTCTCCGCCGACCGGCGGCGGGCGGAGCTGGAGCGTCTCGCCGCCGAACCGACCGGCCGGGTCGGGCTTGGGTTGTTAGCCGGCTGGGGGATCATCGACCTGCGCGAGGGCGGAGTCGAGCTGATGAAGTCGGTCGAAGACCTGCTGAAAGCGCCCCACTGGGCAGAGCTGGTGCCGCGTGAGCACGCCTTGATCGCGGCGGCGCTGGGACCGGAGGGCGCCGAGCAGGTGCTGGCCTCGATGTGGATGCCGAGACCCGGGGAGGGCGTCGAAATGGCCGAACGACGTGATCCCGTCGAGCTGATCCTCGCCAGGGCGATGGGGGCAACCTGGCTCGATCATTACCTGACGGTCTGGCGCAACATCAAGCTCGAGATCGACGGTGACGATCTGATCGCCGAGGGCATCCCGCAAGGACCGGCGATCGGGCGAGGCCTGCGAGCAGCGCGACTGAAGAAGCTCGAAGGCGAGGTCTTGGGTCGCGAGCAGGAGCTGATGACCGCGCTCGCGGCGGCGCTGAGGGACTAACGATGGACTGGCGGGAGAGCGATGGCGTCAGCTGGCTCGAAGCCGACCTCGGGGGCGCCCGGGCGGCCTTTTCGACCCGGCTGGGCGGAGTCAGCGAGCCGCCCTTCGACAGCCTCAACCTGGGCTTGCTCACGGATGACGAGGGGGACGCCGTCGCCGAAAACCGGCTGCGCCTGGCGGGCGCGCTGGGCCTCTCCTCCGAGCAGATCGTTTTCGCCCGCCAGGTCCACGGCACCGACCTAATCAAGGGCGCCAATGCAGATCGTGGTTCCTTTCGGTCGCCTAGCGACCGAAAGGAACCACGCGATGTGCCGGAGGCGGATGGGCACGTCGTTCGCGTGACCGGCCTCGCGCCGCTCGTCTTTGTGGCCGATTGCCTGCCGGTGGCGCTCTACGGTCCCGGCGGGGTGGCGATGGTCCACGCTGGCTGGCGCGGGCTTGCTGGCGGCATCCTCGGCGCTGGGGCGGCGGCGGTGGAAGCCAAGGCGGCGGCAATTGGGCCCGGGATCGGCCCTTGCTGCTACGAAGTCGGCGACGAGGTGCTCGCTGCCTTCACGGAGCTTGGCAGCGGCGTCGCCAACGGTCGCATGCTCGACCTGTCCGAGGTCGCGCGGCGGCTACTCGTTCGAGCTGGGGTCGAGCAGGTCGAGTCGGCGGGCCTCTGCACCAGTTGTGAGCGGGAGCTGTTCTTCTCCCATCGCCGCGAGCGGGGCCGCACCGGCCGCCAGGCGGGGATCGCCTGGATCGAGGAGGGCTGAGGCTTGGCGGAGCTGATCCACGACATCGACAGCGCGAAGCTCGCCGCGAACTTAGAGGAGGCCCGCGCGCTCGCCGGCAGCCGGGCCGAGATCCTGGTCGCGACCAAGTACGTGCCGCTCGAGGAGATGGGCAAGCTGGCCGCAGCCGGAGTGCCCTTGGTCGGCGAGAACCGCCAGCAGGACCTCGCCGCCAAGCATGAGCGCTGGGGCGATGCCTTCGAGTGGGACTTCATCGGCAACCTGCAGAGCCGCAAGGTGAAGTCGGTCCTGCCGCTGTGCCGACTGATCCACTCGGTTGCCACCGATTCGGTCTTGGCTCAACTGGAGAAGCACGCCGACCCCGAGACCGAGGTCCTGGTGGAGGTCAATGTCTCCGGCGAGGCCGGGAAGGGCGGGGTGGAGCCAGACGAGGTAGGCGCTTTCATCGAGCGCTGCCCGGTCCGGGTCGGCGGCCTGATGACGATGCCTCCATACAGCGCCGACCCAGAGCACTCGCGCCCCTACTTTGCCCGTCTTGCCGAGCTCGCTGAGGCGCACGGACTGGAGCAACTTTCGATGGGTACGTCGCAGGATTGGCGGGTTGCGATCGAGGAGGGGGCGACGATCGTCCGCCTCGGCCACGCCCTCTTCGTGTGATTTCGCTCGAAATCTGGGAATAATGCGTAAAGGAGTCGGTCCACCGAGACCGAAAGACGCGGGACAGATGGCTCTTCGAGACACTTGGCATAGAGCGCTGGTCTACTTCGGCTTGGCCGAGGACCACGACTACGGACCTGAATACGAGGAAGACTTCGAGCCCGAGACCGGGACCGAAGACCTGGAAGGCCGCCGCGAGCGCGGCGGCGAGAGCAGTTCCTCGGTCCGGCGCCTGCCGACCTCGCGTCGGCCCCGTCGCGATGAGATCGACGACATCTTCCCCGAGGACGAGCCGATTGCCGCCAGCCGCACCCGCACCCTGCGGCCGGTCGACAACGGTGGCGACGGTGGCGACCTCCAGGTCCACCTGGTCATCCCGCGCAACTTCAATGACGCCCAGCAGGTCGCCGACCAGTTCAAACGCTCGGTGCCGGTGATTCTCAACTTGCAGACCGCCGATCACGAGCTCTCGAAGCGGATGATCGACTTCTGCTCCGGCCTTACCTATGCGCTCGACGGCGGCATGCAGCGGATCGCCGAGAAGATGTTTTTGCTGACGCCGCGCAACGTTGACGTGTCGGCCGAGGAAAAGGCTCGGCTCATCGACAAGGGCTTTTTCAACCAGTCTTAGCGGTTGCGGTAGCGCTGGATAGGCTGCGTTGATGATCGTTGGGTTTGTTGGGTCAGGGAGCATGGCGGCTGCCATCGCTCGTGGCTGGGTTGGGGAGTTTGAGCAGATGCTCTTCTCCGATGGCGGCTCCGGCCGGGCGCAGCGTCTGGCTGAAGAGCTCGGAGGAGAGGCTGCCTCGACCTCCGAGATTGGACGACGCGCTGATCTCGTGGTTTTGGCGGTGAAGCCGAACCGGCTTGACGAGGTGGCTCCGGAGCTGGGTGACGCGCGTGACGTCGTCTCGGTGCTCGCCGTCACCACCGTCGACCGGTTGCAAGCGGCTCTGCCGAATGCCGACAACGTCCTGCGAGTGATGCCGAACGTTGGCGTTGAAGTCCGCCAGGGCGTCCTCTGCGTCGCCGGCACGGCGAGCGAGGTTGTGCGGGCGAAGCTCGACCTGCTCGGGCACGTGGTCGAGATTGCCGAGGAGAACTTCGACGGGGCGACCGCGGTAATGGGTTGCGCGCCGGCCTACCTGGCGCTGGCGGTCGAGGCGATCGCCGAGGCGGGAGCCGCCGACGGGCTCGATCCTGACCTAGCGCGCGAGCTGGTGGTTGAGACCGCGGCTGGCACCGCGGAGCTGCTGCGTCGTCACCATCCCGCCGACCTGCAGAAAGCGGTTGCCTCGCCGGGCGGCAGCACCGAAGCGGGGCTGGAGGCGCTTGAGCGCGAGGGCGCCCGGCGCGCTTTTGAGGCGGCCGTGGCGGCCTCCTTGGAGAGGATGCGAGGATGATTCCGCTAGCGCTGAACCGCGGCGACATCGCCGATTACGTCGGCGCTCTCTTCCTCGTCTACGTGATCCTGATCTTCATTCGGATCGTCGCCTCCTTCGTGCCGCGCATGCCTTACCGGCCGTGGTTGCGAGCGATCCTCGATTTCGCCACCGAGGTCACCAACCCCTACCTCAACTTCTTCCGCCGCTTCCTGCCGCCGATCGGTGGCGGCGGCTTCGCCCTCGATCTGAGCCCGATGATCGGGCTGTTCGTCCTCTTTATCGGCCAGGCGATCATCGTCGGCCTGATTCGCGGGTGACGGGCTCCACCGCCCGCGCCTGGGGCCTCGCTGGCGCCCTCTGCGTCCTTGTCTTTGCCGCCGACCAGATCACCAAGGCGGTGGTCGAGGCGAATCTCGTCCTGGGCGAGGACGTCGACGTGCTCGGGCCGATCGGGCTGACCCTTTCCCACAACCGCGGCGTCGCCTTTGGGCTCGCCGGTGGAGCCGGGGTCGGGCTCGTCGTTGTCACCCTCGCAGCGCTCGGCCTGATCGCCTACCTCTTCTCCCGCAACCCCACGAGGCCGGGAATGTGGGTGGCGGTCGGCTTGGTCGCCGGTGGCGCCCTCGGCAACCTCGCCGATCGGATCACCTCCGACGCCGTCACCGACTACATCGACATCGGCTCCTGGCCGCCGTTCAACGTCGCTGACATCGCCATCACCTGCGGGGTTCTGCTGCTGGTCTTCTTCTATCTGCGCGACGCCGAGGCGAGGAACGACGGTGGCTGAGCCCTCGCTCCAAGTCGTCCACCTGGACGACTCGCTGGCCGTGGTCGAGAAGCCGGCGGGGCTGGTCGTCCACCCGGCGCCGTCGCATCGCGGGCCGACCCTGGTCGACGAGCTGGCGGAGATCCTCGGTGGGGGCGGGGACCCGGAGCGGCCAGGGATCGTCCATCGCCTTGACAAAGAGACCAGCGGCCTGTTGGTGGTTGCCCGTGACGACGAGACCCACGCGGCGCTGCAGGAGCAGGTGCGCGAGCGCGAGGTCGAACGCATCTACCTGGCCCTCGCCGGTGGTCGCCTCGCTTCGCGCACGGGCACGATCGACGCCCCAATCGGTCGCGCCGCTCGCCAGCGGCACCGGATGGCGGTCTCCGGGGCGGCGTCGCGCCAAGCGCGCACCCACTTCACGGTCCTGGAGCTACTGCCGCGCGAGACCTATCTGGAGGCGCGCTTGGAGACCGGCCGCACGCACCAGATCCGCGCTCACTTTGCCGCGATCGGCCACCCGCTGACCGGCGATTCCACCTATGGCGGCGCCGAACGCTACGGCTTGCGACGCCAGTTCCTCCACGCCCACCGGCTCGCCTTCCTCCATCCGAGTAGCGGCGAGCGGCTTAGCTTCACCTCGCCGTTGCCGGACGACCTCGCCGCCGCCCTCGAGGCGGCCCACGCCTCCTAGCCGCACCGCTCTACAATCGAGCGCTAACCAATCGACCCCGTTCGGTTGCGAACCCGGATCCTGCCTGGTTAGCACCAGGTCCCGGCTAGCGGAACGGGAGCTTCACCAACCCAAGGAGATTTAAATGCCAGAGGCAGAACTCAAAGAGCTGCTTGAGGCCGGAGTCCATTTCGGCCATCAGACGCGCCGCTGGAACCCGAACATGCGCCGTTTCATTTTCGGCGAGATGGATGGGATCCACATCATCGACCTCCTCCAGACCGAGGCGCTGCTGGAGAACGCCCGCAAATTCGCCGGTGAGCTCGCCACCGGGGGCGGCACCGTCCTCTTCGTCGGCACCAAGAAGCAGGCCCGCGACACGGTCCAGGAATGGGCCGAACGCTGCCAGATGCCCTACGTCAACAAACGGTGGCTCGGCGGGCTCTTGACCAACTTCAACACGATGTCGGGCCGGATCGCCCGTCTCCACGAGCTCAACGGTTGGAAAGAGGAGGGCAAACTCGACCTCCTGCCGACCAAGGAGCGGATGGGGATGGAGGCCGAACTCGCCAAGCTCGAGTTCAACCTTGGCGGCGTCCGCGACATGGACCGCCTGCCCGACGCCGTCTTCGTCGCCGATCTGAAAACCGAGGAGATCGCGGTCAACGAGGCAGCCCGCTTGCGGATTCCAATCATCGGCTTGGTCGACACCAACTGCGACCCGACCCCGGTCGACTATGTGATCCCCGGCAACGACGACGCGATCCGCTCCTGCCAGCTGGTGATCGGCACGATCGGCAAAGCCGCCGAGGACGGTTCCTCGTCTTGGCGGGTGCAGGAGGAGAAACGAATCGCGGAAGAGATGGAGCGGCGCAAACGCGAGGAGGAAGAGCGGAAGAAGCGCGAGGAGGAAGAGAAAGCGCGCAAGGAAGCCGAGGAGGCCAAACAGCACGAAGAAGAGACTGCGCGGAAAGTGAAAGCTGAGGCCGAGGCTAAAAAAGCGGCCCAGGACAAAGCCGCTCAGGCCCAGGCGCCCCAGGCCGCGAATCCTGCCGAGTCGGCTAAAGCTGAGGCTCCGGCCGCCGAGCAGGCAGCGCCTGCCGCTGACGAGAAGCCGGCGGACCAGGAGCAGGCTCCGGCTACTGAGGAGAAAGCTGAGAGCGAGGAGGGCTCCAAATGAGCGTTACGGCTGCTGATGTGAAGGCGCTGCGGGATCGGACCGGGGCGGCGATGATGGATGCGAAATCGGCGCTGGTCGAGGCCGATGGCGACGTTGACCGCGCGGTCGAGCTACTGCGGGTCAAGGGTCAGGCCTCGGCTGCCAAGCGCGAAGGCCGTGGCACCAATGAGGGCGTGATCGCCTCCTACATCCACGCCAACGACAAGGTGGGGGCGATGGTTGAAGTCCAGTGCGAGACCGACTTCGTCGCTCGCAACGAGGAGTTCAAAGTCTTCGCCTACCAAGTCGCCCTGCACGCGGCGGCGACGGCCCCCCAGTACGTCTCCACCGAGGAAATTCCGGCCGAGGAACGCGAGGCGGAACAGAAGGTCTTCGAAGAGAAGGCGCGGGAAGAAGGCAAGCCCGACAACGTGGTCGAGAAAATCGTCCAAGGTCAGCTCGACAAGTGGGCGAGCGAAGTGGCGCTGCTGGACCAGACCCACGTCAACACCGAGAAGCATGACTCGAAGACGATCGAGGAGCTGCGCCAAGAGCTGGCGGCGAAAACCGGCGAGAACGTTCGCGTTGCCCGCCTCGCCTACTTCCGCGTCGGCGAATAAGCTGCTCCCCAGTGACTGACTCTGCCGAGCCGCGCTTCGGGCGCATCCTGCTGAAGCTTTCCGGTGAGGCCCTGATGGGCAGCCAGGACTTCGGCACCGATGGCGCTGAGGTCGAGCGGATCGCCAAGCAGGTCTCGGCGGTCCGCGATCGCGGCGTCGAAGTGGCGATCGTGGTCGGCGCCGGCAACATCTACCGCGGCCTCGACGGCGCCGCCAGCGGCATGGACCGCGCCACCGGCGACTACATGGGGATGCTGGCAACGGTCCTCAACGCGCTCACCCTGCAGGACGCGCTCGAGCGCGAGGGCCAGCACACCCGGGTGATGTCGGCGATCGAAGTGCAGGAGGTGGCCGAGCCCTATATCCGCCGCCGTGCCATGCGCCACCTGGAAAAGCAGCGGGTCGTGATCTTCGCCGCCGGGACCGGCAACCCGTTCTTCACCACCGACACCGCGGCTGCCCTGCGAGCGCTGGAGATCCACGCGGAGGCGATCCTGATGGCGAAGAACGGGGTGGAGGGGGTCTTTGACTCCGACCCAGCGACCAACCCCGACGCTGAGTTCATTCCCGCGATCTCGCACAGGGAAGCGATTGAGCGGGGTCTGCGCGTAATGGACTCCACCGCGCTCTCCCTCTGCATGGACAACGACTTGCCGATTTACGTCTTCAACATGGGCGACGAGCGCAACATAGATAGGATCGTCTCCGGCGAGAAGGTGGGGACGCTGGTCTCCAGCGAACCCGCCAGTTAGCGAGGACGGGACCCCAGTGGAGCTGATCGACGAACTGCTCGCAGACGCCAAAGAGCGGATGGCCAAATCCGTTGAGTCCAGCCGTGGCGAGCTCGCCACGGTGCGGACTGGCCGCGCTTCTCCGCACCTGCTCGACCGGATCTCGGTCGACTATTACGGCACGCCGACGCCGCTGAAGCAGCTGGCCAACGTGGCCGCCAGCGACGCCCGTCTGCTTACGGTCACCCCGTTCGACAAGGGCGCCCTGGGAGCGATCGAGAAAGCGATCCAAGAGTCCGACGTCGGCCTTACCCCGAGCAACGACGGGAACTTGATCCGCCTGCAGATCCCCGAGATGACCGAGGAGCGGCGCCGGGAGATGGTCAAAGTCGTCCACGGCGTCGCCGAGGAGGGTCGCGTCGCAATTCGCAACGTCCGCCGCGACATCATGAGCGACCTCCGCGAGCTGAAGAAGGAGGGCGAAGCCGGCGAGGACGACGAGCGCCGGGCCGAGACGGCGCTGCAGAAGCAGACCGACGAGGCGATCGCCGAGATCGACTCCCTGCTCAAAGGCAAGGAAGAAGAGATCCTCGAAGTGTGAGGCGGGCCACCGCAGCGTGACCGCAGCCAAGTACGTAGCGATCATCACCGACGGCAACGGCCGCTGGGCTACCCAGCGCGGGCTACCGGTCGTCGAAGGGCACCGGGCCGGCGCCGACACCCTGAAGGCGCGCCTGCGCGACGCTGCCAAGCTGGGGATCGAGGAGCTGACCGTCTACTCGTTCTCGACCGAGAACTGGAGCCGTCCCAAGGAGGAGGTCCGCGGCCTCCTACACATGATGGGCGAGCGGATTGCCACGGAAACCCCGGAGCTCAAGGCCGAAGGCGTGCGGATGCGTTACATCGGTCGCCGCGAGGGTCTCGATCCGGCTCTGATCGAGCGGATGTCCTGGTCCGAAGAGGAGACCGCCGCCAACGATCGCATCGTTCTCTATGTCGCCTTCAACTACGGCGGGCGGGCGGAGATCCTCGACGCCGCGCGCGGATTCGAGGGCGACACCGAGGAGCAGTTCCGCGCCCGCCTCTACGCGCCGGAGATGAATGACCCCGACCTGCTGATCAGAACCAGCGGCGAGCAGCGGATCTCCAACTACCTGCTTTGGCAGTGCGCCTACTCAGAGCTCGTCTTTCGCGATGAGCTCTGGCCGGACTTCGACCGCGCCGCCTTGGAAGCATGTCTCAGCGAGTACGAGACGCGGCAGCGCCGCTTCGGGAGCAGGACGTGAGGACCGACCTCTTCGACGACGAGATGTTCGAGGACGATCCGCCGCCGCCAGAGCGGGCGCCGCGTGAGCCCCGGCGTCAACGCCGCGGCAGCGGCGAGACGGCGAAGCGGGTCCTGGTGGCGTTGCCCTGGATCGTCTTCGCGATCGCGATCACGGTCGCCGGGGGGGCTGTCTTTGCGGCGGCGATGATCGCGCTCGGCATCGTCGCCCTGCGCGAGTACGCGACGATGACGGCTCGCTACCGACCGCTGATCATCCCCGCCTATATCGCCGTCGCCGGGCTAATCGTCGCCGCCTACCTGGGCACCTCCTACAGCGTCCTGATGGCCCTCGCCGCCTCCTTCCCGCTGCTCTTTGCCTTTGCCGCCAGAGCGGGTTTCCGCGACGGTGCCACCGTCTCAATCGGGGTGACGCTGCTGGCTGTGGTCTGGATCGGTGTTCCGCTCGCCCACGCGGTCTTCCTCCGCGAACTTCCCGACCACGGAGCCGCGCTCCTGATCGACGTCCTGGTTGGCACCTTCGTCACCGACACCGCGGCCTACGCGACCGGGAGGATGTTCGGCAGTCACAAAATTGCCCCCAACCTCTCGCCGAACAAGACGATCGAGGGGCTGATCGGCGGCTTTGTGATCGGGACGATGGGCTTCTGGTTCGCCGGCCTCTACCAGGACTGGCTCTCGGGGGTTGACGCCCTGATCATCGGCGCCGCCGTTGCCGCGATCGCCCCGATCGGCGACCTCTTCGAGTCGCTGCTGAAGCGCGATCTCGGGACCAAGGACACCGGGACCCTGTTCGGCCCCCACGGCGGCCTCCTGGACCGCCTAGACGCGGTCTTCTTCACCGTCGTCGTCGGCTACTACCTATCGGTCGCAGTCGTTTACTGACGCCGAATCGCCCTCTCCGTATTCTCTATCGGGCATGAAGAGGGTCCTCGTACTCGGCTCGACCGGGTCCATCGGAACGCAGGCGCTTGAGGTGATCGGCGCCTCAAGGGAGCTGCAGGCCGTCGGCCTGGCGGCTGGCTCGGCTTGGGAGGTGACCGTCGAGCAGGCGCGTGAGCACGGGGTGCCGGTAGTTGCGCTGGCCGAGGCGGAGGCGGCGGATCGTGCTCGCGGCAACTGGAGCGGCAGGGTCCTCGCCGGCGAGGAGGGAGTGCGGGAGCTAATCACCAGCACCGAGCCGGACCTGGTCCTCAACGCGATCGTCGGCGCCGCCGGCCTCGGCTCGACGATCGTCGCCCTCAGCGAGGGAATCGACGTCGCCCTCGCCAACAAGGAGAGCTTGGTCCTTGGTGGCGATCTGGTGATGGCCTTGGCCGAGGCGACCGGGGCACGCCTGCTGCCGGTCGACTCCGAGCACTCGGCCCTCTTTCAACTCGTCAACGGCGAGGCGCCCGGGACCGTGGAGCGTTTGGTCCTGACCGCTTCCGGCGGGCCCTTCCGCGGCCGCGACGACTTGAGTGGCGTCAGCGTCGCCGACGCCCTCGCCCACCCGACCTGGCGGATGGGGGGGCGGATCACGATCGACTCGGCCACCTTGATGAACAAGGGATTCGAGGCGATCGAGGCGCACCACCTTTTCGCCGTCCCTTACGAGCGGATCGAGGTCGTTGTCCACCCGCAGTCGCTGATCCACTCGCTGATCCACCTCAACGATGGTTCCTCGCTTGCCCACCTCGGCTATCCCGACATGCGGGTGCCGATCTCCTACGCGCTCAACTACCCAGAGCGGGCGGATGTCGACCTGCCCCAGCTCGATCTCGCTACCGTCGGCTCGTTGACCTTCGAGGCGCCCGATCTGGAGACCTTTGCTTGTCTGCGCCTGGCGCTGGAGGCAGGTGCGGCGGGGGGGACGGCTCCCTGCGTGCTCAACGCCGCCGACGAGGTCGCGGTTGCAGCCTTCCTCGCCGAACAGATCCCCTTCACCGGGATCGCGGCGGTAATCGAAGCGGTGCTGGGGGAGATGCCGGCGCGGTCGGTCACCCACTTCGACGACCTCTTCGCCGCTGATGCAGAGGCCCGGGAGCGCAGCGAAGCCCAAATCAGGGGGTTGATGCCTGCATGAGCTGGGTTTGGGTCTTCGTCGGTTTCAGCTTCTTGATCATCCTCCACGAGGCGGGGCACTTCTTCGCTGCCAAGGCGACGGGGATGCGGGTCGAGCGCTTCTTCCTCTTCTTCGGGCCGACGATTTGGTCGTTCAAACGGGGCGAGACCGAGTACGGGGTGAAATCGATCCCGCTCGGCGGCTACGTGAAAATCACCGGCATGAATCCGGAGGAGGAGGTGCCTCCGGAGGTCGCCCACCGCTCCTACTACCGCCAGGACGTCTGGAAGCGGATCGTCGTCGTCGCGGCCGGGCCGGCGGTGAACATCCTGCTCGCCTTCGCGATCCTCTTCGGCGTCTACTGGGTCAACGGCCAGGAGCAGGTCAACCAGACGGTCGGCGAAGTGAGGAAAGGAAGCCCGGCGGCCGCGGTACTGGAGCCCGGTGACAAGATCGTCGCGATCGACGGCCAGCGTTTCGCTGGTCTTAGCGCCGAAGAGCGGTTGATCCGCTTCAGCGAGATCGTTGCCTCGCACAAATGCGATGGCAAACAGGTTGACGGCTGCGTTGCCAGCGAGCCGGTCCAGGTGCAGGTGCGGCGCGATGGCCAACTCGAGACCTTCTCGGTGCAGCCGCGCTACGACGAGGAAGCCAAACGGGCCCTGATCGGGTTCTCCTACGGCAGCGAAACGATCGAGGTGGGTCCCGGCACGGCCGCCAAGGAAGCGGCTGACGCGATCTGGGAAGTCGCCACCGGCACCCTCCACGTCTTCACCCACCTGTTCGAATCCGAACAGCGCGAGCAGGTCTCCGGGGTGGTGGGGATCAGCGACGTCGGCCACCAGGTGATCGAGAAAGGCCTCGAGCGGGCGCTGCTCTTGCTCGCTTTCGTCAGTCTCTCGCTGGGGCTGGTCAATCTGCTGCCGATCCTGCCCCTCGATGGCGGCCACATCTTCTGGAGCCTGGTCGAGAAAATCCGCGGCCGACCGGTCTCGCTGCGGGTGATGGAGCGGGCGACGGCAATCGGCGTCGCCCTCGTTCTGATGCTCTTCATCCTCGGGCTCTCGAACGACATCGGCCGGATTACCGGCGAAGGGTTCGAGGTTCGCTAGTTGCCGGGTCTGACGACCCGGAAGCGATAGGCGGAGGGGGAGGGGTCGACCTGCCCGCCGGAGTCGATCGCCCGCACTTTGAAGGTGTGGGGCCCGAAGGCGAGGCGTTTGGCGGTGAAGGGCGAGCTGCAGGCTTTGTACGCCTTCGCGTCCAGCTTGCACTGAAAGCGCACTTTCGACTCGTCGGCACCGAAGCGGAAGCTCGGCGTGCGATCGGTGGTCCGCTTCGGTGGCTTGCGCCGCAGCGTCGTTTGCGGAGCTCCGTGGTCGTGGTCGGAGTCACCACCCGCGCTCCCGCCGCCTCCGCCGGTGCCGCCACTGGAAGCGCAGCTGAGCTCGGAGGGGGCGACTGAGTTAGGCCGCGGGGCGGGGGTGGCGACCGAGAAATCGGCGGCGCTGGAGTTGGTGTCATCGGCAAGGTCGAGCGCGGTGGGGCAGCCGCGCGAGATAGTGCGCTGCAGCGCCATCCCAGCGGGCACGCCACCGCTGGCGGCGGGAGTGCCCGCTGGGCCCGGCAGCGAGCCGCCGCTGAAGTTGCCCCAGGAGACGCAGTCAAGTTCTTCCCAGCAGGCGGCGCCGCCTGCGGAGGAGAGAGATGCGCCTGAAGCGAGGGGGAAGTCGGCGGTGACCCCGAACTCGGTCTCGGCCGCTGGGGTGGCCAGCAGGATCGTGTCCTGGTTGTCGTCGCCGGGGACGTTGGCGGCGAGGGTGGAGGTGTCGATCAAGCCGCCGGAGCCGTTGTAAATCCGCAGGCTGTGACCTTTGACCAGGTCCTGGCCGGAGGCGTACATCTGCAGCTCAACGTACTTGGAATCCGGCGCCGAGCCGGAGCCGAGGTACACCTCGCGGATCTGGATCAGGTGGAAGGTCGCCTGCGCCGGCGCAGCGAGCAGCAACGCCGCGAACATGGCGGCAAGGGCTATCGGGACGAGACGCCTGCTTCCCATTCGACCGAGCATACGGTCGCCCGGGGCCGGAGGTTCAACCCAGTCGGAGAATTCCCCTCAGTAGGCTTCAAATATGGCTTCCAAGCGGCAGATATTCGTTGGCAAGGTGCCGATCGGCGGTGGCGCCCCGGTCGCCGTGCAGACGATGACCAAGACCGAGACCGCCAATCTCGAGGCGACGATGGATCAAATCCGCAAGGTCGCCGACGCGGGGGCGGACCTGGTGCGCTGCGCGGTGCCGCGCGAGCAGGACGCCGAGGCGCTGAAGACGATCGTCCGCGAATCGCCGATCCCGGTGATCGCCGATATCCACTTCAACCACACGCTGGCGCTGAAAGCGATCGACGCAGGCGCCCACTGCATCCGCCTCAACCCCGGCAACATCGGCGGCCGCGACAAAGTCGCCGAGGTCGCCGAGAAGGCGAACGCAGCTGGGGTGCCGATGCGGATCGGGGTCAACTCCGGTTCGCTGCCCAAGCACCTGCACGAGCTTGAGCGCGAGGCCCCGGTCGAGGCGCTGGTCGCCGCCGCGATCGAGTTCGTCGAGCTGATGGAGGGGCTGGACTTCGAGAACTTCAAGGTCTCGATCAAGTCGACCAACGTGCCCTACACGATCGCGGCCAACCGCCTGCTCTCGGAGAAGATTCCCTATCCGCTCCACCTCGGGGTGACCGAGGCGGGGACGAAATGGGGGGGATCGCTGAAATCGGCGGTCGGCCTCGGGACGCTGCTGGCTGATGGAATCGGCGACACGATCCGGATCAGCCTCTCGACCTTTCACGCCGAGGAGGAGGTCAAGGTCGCCTGGGAGATCCTCAAGGCGCTGCAGCTGCGCGAGCGCGGCCCGGTCTTGATTGCCTGCCCGACCTGCGGCCGCCTCCAGTTCGACATGGACTCGGTCGTCGCCGAAATCGAGCAGCGGCTCGAAGGCTACGAGGAGCCAATTGAGGTTGCCGTCCTCGGCTGCGCCGTCAACGGAATCGGCGAGGCCAGCCACGCCGACTTCGGCATCGCCGGCGCCAAGAACGAGGGCCTGATCTTCGCCGGCGGCAAACCGCTGCGCAAGGTCCCGCAGGCAAAGCTGGTCGAGACTCTCTTCGAAGAGATCGATAAGTCCCTCGATCGTGGCGGCCAGGTGGAGTTCGACGAGACCGAGTCGCGCGAGGGCGCCGAGTGGGTCGCCAACATCGAGCGCGAAAACGCCGGCGACCTCACCCCCGAGAAGATCGCCCAGATGGAGAAGGAAGCGGTCGAGCGCGGCGAGTCGGACAAGGTCCTCCTCGACGAGGAGGCCTCGCCAACGGCGGGCCGCCGCTTCACGCGGGCTTAGGCTGCCGCTGGCGGTGCCGCTCGACGTAGCGGCGGAAGTTCTCGAAGCGACGGTTCCAGCGCTCCCGTTCCTCGTCCTTCTGGGCGTCGCGCACTTCTTCAATTAGAGGCTGGATTGCGGCCGGCCAGGCAGCATCGGCCGTTTCGTAACGCGAGGCCCAGGCGAGCTGGCTGAGCGGCTCCGGGTCAAGTCCCCGCCACTTCTCGCCGAGCCGGGCAATGACCGATTGACGGAGATTTTGGTCCGAGGTTCGTGCCGCCATCTCGACCAGGGACCGGACCGCCCCGTAGCGGCACCAGACGTGCTCGTCTTCAACGCCTTCGAAGAGGAGCTCCGCGTTTACGTCGGAGGGCCAGGCTCCCAGCGTGTGGAGGATTCGCCAGCGGATCGCCCGTTGCTCTGCCGTTGGTCTGGGGTGTGAGCGGCAGAGCACCCGCACCAACTCCGCCACCTCGGGCGGTGGCTCTGCCCGCCGCAGGGCGTTGGAGGCCATCCACCCGACCAACGGCATCTCCGAGACCAGCCGTTCGATCATCGCGTCGTCGAAGAGCTGCTGCGGGTCGCGGATCAAGAACAGCGCCTTCCACTCCTGCCACCACTCGATCCCAGGGTGGTCAATTGCCGCGATCGCCGCTTGCAGGGCCTCTTCGTTGAGCTCCCGGAACTCGGCCGCGGTGGGGCCCTCGACGTTCTCCAGCAAGGTGTTGATGCGATTTCGGGTTCCTTCCACCGGGTCGAACCGTTTCTCGGCCGCCATCGCCAGAATCGCCTGCTCGGTCGCCTCGGAGACCGTGCGGTCACCGGCGCGCGCCTCCGAGAGCGCCAGAACCGCGGCCCGCCAGTTCCAGTCGTAGACGAGCTGCAAGAAGCGATCGCGACCGGCAACGTCCGGGATCGCCTTGACCACCATTCCGACTCCGTCCAGTGAGGCGGCAAAGAAGGTCACCGCGTCCATCACGTCCGGGCGCCAGAGCTCGGGCTTGGGGGCCAAAGCGTTGCCGGCGAAGTACTGGTGGATCAGTTGGTGGGCAAACCAGGCGTGGCTTTCATCCTTGAAAAGGAAGCCCCCCTCCAAGAGCTTCGCCAGTACACCCGACTCTTCAAGGCGGGCAACGTCCGCCACCGAGAGGATCGATTCGCTGCGCATTAGGAGGTCGAGCGCGATCTCGCTGACGACGTCGGAGTCCCGCGAGTTGAGCCCACCGGCTTGCAGGTAGCGCTGGACGAGATCAGCCCGGGAGGTGAACTCGACGGTGCCTTGGCGCAGGGCGCGATCGAGGAAGAAGGGGATGCGGAGAATCTCTCTGCGGGCGTCGGGCTGCTGGTCGTAGATGCCCTCGCCAAATTGGGCGTCGATCACGCGCCGGGTCTCGGCCGGATCCAGGGTTGGCAGGTCGAGAACCGTCCAGTGCAGGTCTCGGTAGTCGGGCCCGGCGACCCGGTCGGTGGCCAGGACCTGCACGTTGGGGTGCTTGCGGGCGTACTGGCCCAGGGTCAGGCGGATCTTCCGGGCGATCTCGGGCGGAACCTCGTTGAGGGCGTCAACCAGGACCACCACCTGGGCCCCCTCGGTGAGGAAATCGTTCAGGTGCGAGACCGTGAGAAGCGGGCTGGCCGCATTCAGCAGGGCGTCCATCGCCGGATCGAGGTGCTCGCCGTACCAGGCGTCGGGCATCGCCTCGGCCCAGGCCGGCGACCAACCGGACTTGAGGTCGATGCGGACGGTGATCGGGTCGTCGGCGGCTGCCAGCTGGCGGGCGGCGGCGTTGAGGAGCTCTGACTTTCCCACTCCCGATTTGCCGATGATCGCGACCAGGCGGTCGTGCTCGAGGATGTCGAGCACTTCACCGCGCTCAATCTGCGCGCCGGGGGCGGGTGCGGCCGAGTCTTCGATCTGAATCTTGGTGCTCTCCAGCGGCAACCGAAAAAGCGGACCCTGGACGGCGGGTCTCGCGGCCAGGACCCTCCTCAGTAGCTCCAGGTAGCGGGGCCGGTAGGAGGGAGGGTCGGCCAGCGGCTGCCTTGCCGCCGAGTTATTCCCGGGCTGGCAGCGCATATAGGCGTGTACCGCGGCAATCGCCACGCCCGCCGCGTAGGGCTTGGCGTTGTCGCGGGTCTCCTGGTTGTCGAGATCCTTCTCATCGATCAGGTCGGAGATCCCGCGCAGGATCGCGAACTGAGTGAAGATCTCCTTCTGCTGAGCGCCGTACACCGCGCGCGCCACCCCAACCGACTCCATATCGACCGCCAACGCCTTCTTGTAGCGGTGGGCGAGCGCCGCCACTGTCGGCGAGTTGGGGTCGGCGAGCAGCGTCTCGCCAACCACGATCTGGCCAGGGAGGACCTTCGGGGTCGGTCGCTTGGCGACCGCTGGCCGGTCGACCGGAATTGCCTCGCTCCAGTTCGGCGTTCGGGCGTTGAGGCGGGCGAATTCCTTGCGCAACCCGCGCGCGGGGGCGGCGATTGGGAGCTCCCTGGTTTCGGTTTGCCCGTCGACCTCCTTGATCAGCGAGTAGTACTCGAGGCTGCTGGCAACGACCAGGTCGCCGACGCCGAGACCATCACGGCCCACGAAGCCACCGCCGATATCGGCGAGGAGCAAAAAGCGGGGGCGCCAGACGTCGAGCATCAGCGCCGCTGCTTCCTGCGAAGCGAGGTCGCCGCGATCGACGGTGTCATCGATCACAACCTCGACCTGGCCACCGTCGGCGGTCTCCAGGCGCCAGATTTCCCAGTTCTGCCCCTGGTGGTGCTCGTGGCGCTGGGCGGAGCCGAATAGCGCGTCAACCGCGTCCCAGGCCTCTGGGACGACCAGCAGAAGGCCAAAATCAGTTTTGTAGTTCACGCCGCCCGCCCCTCCTTGGCCTCCATCCTCCCAAGTCGAGAAGGCGGACGATAGGTTTCCCGCGTGAGCCGACAGTCGCAAACCTTCCTTCCCACCCTCAAGGACCCGCCTGCCGACGCGGAGGCGATCTCGCACAGGCTGATGGTGCGAGCGGGGTTGATCCGGCAGCTGGGGGCGGGCCTTTGGTCCTATCTCCCGGCGGGTTGGCGGGTCGAGCGCAAGGTCGAGCAGATCATCCGCGAGGAGATGGAGGCGATCGGCTGCCAGGAGATGCTGATGCCGGTGCTGATGCCGGCCGAGCCGTGGCAGAAGACCGGCCGCTACGCGATCGACGAGCTGTTCAAGCTCGAGGACCGCAAGGGCTCGCCGCTGGTTCTGGCGATGACCCACGAGGAGGCGGTCACCACCCACGTGGCGCGGGAGGTGCGTTCCTACCGCGACCTGCCGCTGATGCTCTTCCACATCCAGACCAAGGAGCGAGATGAGCCGCGGCCGCGGGCTGGAGTGCTGCGCACGCGCGAGTTCACGATGAAGGACGCCTACTCCTTCGACCGCGACGAGGAGGGGCTGGCGCGCTCCTACGAGCTGCAGGCCGGCGCCTACGAGCGGATCCTCGATCGCTGCGGGCTGCGCTGGTACAAGGTCGAGTCCGACGTCGGAATGATGGGCGGCTCCGGCGCCGATGAGTACATGGCGCCCTGCCCGGCCGGCGAGAACGAGGTGGCGCTGGCGCCGGGCTACGCCGCCAACGTGGAGGTCGCCTCAGCCGAGCCGCAGCCGGTTGAGCTGCCGGCACCGCTGGGCGCGCCCGAGGAGGTTGACACCCCGGGCCTGGCCAAGGTCGAGGCTGTGGCCGCTGAGCTCGGATTGCCGCACGGCGCCTTCATCAAGACCCTGCCGATCATCGTCGAGGGGCGGGGGATGGTCCTCGTCCTGCTCCGCGGCGACCACCGCCTGAACGAGATCAAGTTGCGCAACGGGATGGGCACCGATTTCCGCCAGGCGCGGCCGGAGGAGATCGAGGAGCAGCTCGGCCCGGTTGGCTACCTCGGCCCGGTTAACAGCGGCCTGCCGATCATCAAGGACGCGGCGCTGACCGGCGATTCCTACGTCACCGGCGCCAACAAACCAAATACGCACCTTCGCGGCGTCGACCCCGGGCGCGATTTCGAGGCCTACGAGATGGACGTGCGCACGGTCGAGGCCGGTGACATCGCCCCCGGCGGCGGCACGATCGCGATCGAGGCGGCGATCGAGGTTGGCAACATCTTCAAGCTCGGGACCCGCTATTCGGAGCCGCTTGGCGCCACCTACCTCGATGAAAACGGGGTGGAGCACCCGATCGTGATGGGTTGCTACGGGATCGGACCGGCGCGAATCGTCGCCGCCTCGATCGAGCAGCGCGCCGACGACCGCGGCATCGTCTGGCCGGCGGCAATTGCCCCCTGGGGGGTCCACCTAGTCTCGTTGGCAAAGGCCGGGGAGCCCGAGCGCGAGGCCGCCGACAAGCTCTACGAGGAGCTGCGCGAGGCCGGTGCCGAGGTCCTCTACGACGACCGCGACGCCGGACCGGGGGAGAAGCTGACCGACGCCGAGCTGCTCGGTTGCCCGGTGCGACTGGTAGCCGGCCGCCGCGGTCTAGCCGAAGGCGTAGTCGAGGCCTCGCTGCGCGCTTCCGGGGAGGAGCAGAAGCTGCCACTTCCCGATGCAGCCGCGCAGGCCCTGGCGCTGCTCGATGACTGAGCACGACCCCTTCGGCCGCGGCCGCGTGCGCCGCCTCTTCGGGCTCGACCGCAGCGCCCCGCCGCCACCCCAGACCCGCAAGGGGGAGCCCTTGCAGCCGTGGACGATCCCCAACGCCGTCGGCTACCTCCGACTGGCGGCGCTGCCGCTCTTCCTCGTCCTCGCCTACAACACCGACGACGGCACCTCGGTCGCCTCGGCGATGGTCTACTGGGCAATCGCCGCCGGCGACTACCTAGATGGGATCCTCGCCCGGATCACCGGGCAGTACAGCCGCATGGGGGCGCTGCTGGACCCGCTTGTCGATCGGCTGACGATCCTCGCCGGCGCCGTTGTCTGCTGGAGCTTCGATCTTTTGCCGCACTGGGCGCTGGCACTGCTGGCACTACGCGAGCTGACGATGCTGTTTCTCGCCCAGTACGGGCTGCGGCACGGAGTTGACATCGAAGTCAACTGGCCCGGCCGGATCTCGGTCTTCCCGATTATGGGCGGGATCTTCCTCGCCCTGCTTGCCCCCGGCTGGGTCGCGAGCGCGCTGCTGATCTGGGGTTTGGTGATGGCGATCATCGCCACTGTCCTCTACGCCCAGGCCGGGATCCGCGCTTCCCGCGAGAGCCGCGCTGCAAGCTGAGGTCCAGATCGACCCGAACCTTCAACCTAGGGTTGAACCTTTTCGTCGGGAAGCTATGATCGGCACCCGCGCAAACGGAGGCACCGCCTCCTCGAGTTAGGAGCACGATGGAGGACACTTTTCCCGATCTTGGCTCCCTCAGCGACAAGGAGCTGAAGGACATGATCGACAACCTGACGGCGGAGGAGAACGAGATCTCCTACAAGCGGCGCGTCCTGCACGGGAAGATCGACATCCTGCGCGCGGAGCTGGTCAATCGCCTGCGGCACAAACGGGAGGCCGGCGAGTCGCTGATCTCCGGCGACGACGTCGAGCAGCTGACCCAGATCCTGGCCGGGGAGACCCAGCCGCCAGCGGAGGACGAGCCCGCCGCCTGAGCGGGAGCAGCGATGGCCGTTCACTGTCCCGAGTGCGGGTTCGCGAACCCAGAGGGGGCGAACTACTGCCAGAAGTGCGGTGCTTACCTTGGCGGCCCGAAAGAGGCCGGCGAGGACCCGACGACGATGACCTACCGGGTCGAGGAGACGGGCGAGATGACGCCGGTCGACATCGACGAGGTGGTCGAGGAGAGCGGCGCGGCGCTGGTGATCCGGGCCGGCGGCGGCCGTGCCGGAGAGAGCTTCAGCGTCGCCGAGGACCGGGTCAGCATCGGCCGCAGCCCCGACGCCGGTGTCTTCCTCGATGACGTCACCGTCTCCCGCAACCACGCCCTGCTGGTTCGCCGCCGCGACGGCCTCTACATCGATGACCTCGGCTCGCTCAACGGCACCTACGTCAACCGGCGGCGAATCGAGTCGCACCGACTCGCCGACGGCGACGAGATCCAAGTTGGGAAGTACAAGCTCAGCTACCTGGAGCGCTGAGATGCCCGTCTCCGAACAGCCCGGCCGCACCGCCGAAGCAGCCAGCCGCCCGCGCAAGGCGCTGACGATTGGCGCCGTTTGCAAAATCCTCCAGAGCGAATTTGACGACGTCTCGATCTCAAAGATCCGCTATCTAGAGGACCAGAAGCTGCTCAACCCGCGGCGGACCTCGGGTGGCTACCGCCTCTACAGCCAGTCCGACGTGGAACGGCTGCGGACGATTCTGCGCCTGCAGCGCGACGAGTTTCTGCCGCTGCGGGTAATTCGCCAGGAGCTCGCCTCCGGCGGCGACCTGGTCCTGGCGGACGGCGATCGCAAGCCCGCTTCCGGTGCGGTGCGGCGGGCGATCCTCGTCGACACCTCCCGCGCCTACCTCACTGTTGACGAGATCGTCGAGGAGACGGGTGCGCGCGAGGAGCTGATCACAGAGCTGGAGAACTACGGGATCGTGCAGCCGGAGAAGCGCGAGGGCAAGATCGTCTATGACGAGACCGATCGCGAGATCGTCCGCGCCGCCAACGAACTCTCGCGGGTCGGCGTCGGCGCCCGCAATCTGCGCGTCTTCCGCTCCTCGGCTGACCGCGAGGCGAACCTGCTGGAAGCCCTGCTGGGCCCGTCGCTGCGCTCGCGCAACCCCGAGCGTCGCAAGGAGGCCCTGGAAAGCCTGGAAAGCCTGGCCGCCACGGTCAGCCATCTCAAGCACCTGCTACTGGTGCGAGATCTGCGCCGCCTGGCCGGGGAATAACGCTTCTCCGTGGCCCGCGTTACCCGCAGGCGCAGCATCAAGGCGCCCGTGGGCGAGGTTTGGAAGCTCGTCTCCGACCCTTACAACTTGCCGCGTTGGTGGCCGCGGACGGCGCGGGTCGAGAACGTCGATGCCAAGCCGGGTGGGAAGCGGACGCAGTGGACGAAGGTGCTGCAGACGAGCGAGGGGCGAAGCGTGCGGGCGGACTTCCGCTGCGTCAGCTCAGCCGAGGGCGAGCGCTACATCTGGGAGCAGGAACTGGCGGGAACGCCGTTCGAGCGGCACCTGAATTCGCTCCAGGTCGAGATCGGCATGCGTGAGCGGGACCGCGGCACCGAAGTCAGTTTGACCGAGGAGCAGAAACTGAAGGGGATGTCGAAGCTGGGCTCGCCGCTGATGCGAAGGGCGCGGGCCGAGATCTTGGATGAGGCGCTCGATGGGATCGAGGAGGCGCTGACGTGATCCCCAGGCGCGACGCCAAGTGGTGGGGGTGGGGGGACCCCTCGGTGCAGCCTGCGCTCGACGAGGAGGCGCTGGCGGTCCTGCGCGAGCGGATCGGCGAGCTGGAGCCGTGGCCGCTGGGACGGACTTTGGAGGCCTTTGAGTTGCCGGGGGCAGAGCCGCTGCCGCGGGCGTTGATCGACGCGGCGGGCGAGGCCAACGTTTTTACCGAGACCGAAGATCGCCTCCGCCACGCCGCCGGCCGCGGCTACGTCGATTTGGCGCGGCTCCGCAACGGAGCGCTGGCGGCCACCCCCGACGCGGTGGTGCTGCCCGCCGATGCCGATGCGCTGCAACGGGTGATCGAGATCTGCGCCGCCGAGGGAGTGGCGATCGTGCCCTTCGGCGGCGGCACCAGTGTGGTCGGTGGAATCGAGCCCCTGCGCGGCGCTCACGCTCGCGTGATCAGCCTCGACCTCGGCGCCTTGCGCCGGGTCACGATCGAGCGTCGTTCGCTCACCGCCACCCTCGGCGCCGGCCTGCGCGGGCCGGAGGCGGAGGCGGCGCTGAAGCAGGAGGGCCTGACGTTAGGCCACTTCCCCCAGTCCTTCGAGTACGCGACGATCGGCGGCTTCGCCGCGACTCGCTCAGCCGGGCAGGCCTCGAGCGGCTACGGCCGCTTCGACGCCCTGGTCAGCTCGGTGCGGATGTTGACTCCCGCGGGGCCAATCTCGACCCTGGCGAGCCCACACACCGCCGCTGGCCCCGCTTTGCGAGAGCTGGTGATCGGTTCCGAGGGCGTGCTCGGGGTAATCCCAGACGTGATCGTGCGGGTTCGGCCGCTGCCGAGCGCCCGCCGTTATGAGGCCTGGATCGCCGAGAGCTTCGATGCCGGGGCGGAGATCGTCAGGGGGCTGGCCCAGGGACCGGGGCTGCCGGAGATCATCCGCGTTTCCGACGAGGAGGAGACCGAGGGGACGCTGGCGCTAAACGGACCGCGAGGCCTCAGCGGCCGCCTCTTCGCTGGCTATCTCGGGCTGCGAAAACGACGTGGCGGTGCGCTGATGATCGTCGGCTACGAGGGTGACGAGGAGTCGGTCGCCCGTCGCCGGGCGCTCACCGTTCGCGCGCTGCGCGACGGCGGTGCCGCCTACCTAGGACAGGCCGCCGGCCAGGCTTGGGAGCACGGCCGCTACCAGGGTCCGTATCTGCGCGACACGCTGATGGAGATGGGGGCGATGGTCGAGACCCTGGAGACCTCCCACACCTGGAGCCGCTTCGGCGAGCTGCACGAGGCGGTCGGGGCGGCGATCCGCAACTCCCTCGCCGCTCAGGGCACTCCCGGGCTCGTCTTCTGCCACCTCTCGCACGCCTACGCCGACGGCGCTTCGCTCTACTTCACCTTCATCTCCCGCGCCCGTCGCGGCGCCGAGCTGGATCAGTGGGCGGCGGTCAAGCGCGCCGCCTGCGAGGCGATCGTCACCCACGGCGGCACGATCACCCATCATCACGCGATCGGCCGCGACCACGCCCCCTACATGGAGGCCGAGGTCGGGAAGGTGGGCATCGACGCGCTGCGTGCCCTCAAGGCGGAGCTCGATCCGGCCGGGGTCATGAACCCGGGCAAGCTCCTGCCTGACGCCTGACTATTCGGCTTCTTTGCCGCGATCCGCGGCGCCCACGATGGGACCCGTTACTTCGCCGTTGAGGACTTCGTCGCCGGTGTAGAGCGGGGCCTCTTTTTCTTTCGTTGCTTTCGCCAGCGAGGCTTTTAGCTGCGAGTCGTCGGTGCGGGTGACCGCGATCTGGCGGAAGGTTTCGTTGGCGAGATAGGCGAGCACTTCGACCGGGACTTCGACTTGGGCGCCGATCCGCCCGTCCTCGCCGACTTCAGTTGAGGCGAGGGGAAGCATTTTTTGCGGCGAGGCGGCGAGCCAGATCGTGTATGACTCACCCTCTTCGGCCGGCTCCAAGCCTTCCGCCGCGACCTGCAGCGCGAGGCTGTTTTTGACCCGGCCGAAGATCGCGACGCCAACTGCATCGCTGTCGTCAACCGCTTGCAGCGACGCCTTCGTCACCTCTTTTTTGCCCTGCTCGGATGCCGCTTCCAGGGCCGCCACCGTTTCACCACTGGGGGTGCCTGCCGAGCTGGTGGTCGTCGAGTCGTCACCGCTGTCGGTGCCATCGCCGCCGACCAGCACGAAGATGACGAAGAGGATGACCACCGCGGCTCCCGCGAGCAGCGCCCACAGCCCACGTCCCTCGAGCAGCTTCAGCTCTTTACGCAGCGGCGGCTTCGGCTTACCCTGGGGCAAGGCGGGTTTCAGTCTTTCTCGTTCCACCACTGGCTCCTGTGGCGGGGCGGGTATCGCAGGCGGTGGGGGTTCCTCCGGAGGAGCCTCCCCATCTTTTGCGACGGAGGGGGAACCCCCACCGCCCCCGCTGGAGGGATCTGGAATTACCGGCGCCGGAATCCCTTCCTCTTCAAGTTGGGAAGCTGCTTGACGGGCCCGCGAGTGCACCTCAGCGACGCTCACTCCAAGCAGGGCGGAGAGGTCTTCGTACCCCGCTGCCCCCCGCTGGGCGAGCAGGCGCAGGATTGCTTTCTGGTCGTCGGAGAGCGCCACCGGATCGGAAGCCTATTAGGGTGCCAAGCGTGAACGGCGATGCTGAGGTTAAGCCTGTGCATTTCGACGAGCTGATCGGCACCGAGTGGCTCAGCGACGACCCCGACGACGCCCGGGCGCGGCTGCAAATTCGCGATGAGCTACGCCAGCCTTTTGGCCTCATGCATGGCGGCGTGATGTCAACCCTGATCGAGAGCGTCTGCTCGCGGGCGACCTTCGGCGCCGTCCACGAGCAGGGGATGGTGGCGATGGGTCAGTCGATCGAGGTCAGCTTCATCCGCCCGGTCACCGCCGGTGGCGTCGAAGTCCGCGCCCAGGCCCGCCATCGCGGCCGCACCACCTGGCTCTGGCAGGCCGAAGTCCTCAACGATGAGGGCAAACCCTGCGCGCTGGCGAAGATGACGATCGCCGTCAGACCGCGACCGAGCTAGCGCTCAACCCCCGAAGCGGTTGGTGATCGGCAGGCGGCGATCCTTGCCGAACGCCCGCGGCGTGATCCGGATCCCCGGTGCCGCTTGCCGCCGCTTGTACTCGGACCGGTCGACCAGCCGGATCACGTCGTCAACCGTTTCTGCGGGCAGCCCGTCGGCGATCATCTCCTCCCGGCCCTGGTCGCGCTCGACGTAGGCCTCGAGAATGCGGTCGAGCACCTCGTAGGGAGGCAGCGAGTCCTCGTCGCGCTGGTCGGGGCGAAGCTCAGCCGAAGGCGCCCGCTCGAGCACGCTCGCCGGGACCAGCTCGTGCCCGCCGCGCTCGTTTCGCCGTCTCACTAAGTCGTAGACCAGCTGCTTGGGCACATCCTTAATCACCGCGAAGCCGCCGGCCATGTCGCCGTAGAGGGTCGCGTAGCCAACTGACATCTCGCTCTTGTTGCCGGTGGTGAGGACCAGCCAGCCGTGGCGATTGGAGAGGGCCATCATCAGGTTGCCGCGGATCCGAGCCTGCACGTTCTCGGCGGTCAGGTCGGGCTCGGAGGGTTTGGTCGGGTCGTGCGGGACGGCGTCCTCGGGCTCCTCCAGGTAGCCGCTCAGCGCCTCCGCATAGCTGGCCATCATCGGCTCGATCTCGAACTCGAACAGCTCGCAGCCGAGGTTGGCGGCGATGTCCCTGGCGTCCTGCTGGGTCTCGGCGCTGGAGTGGGGGGAGGGCAT
>DATDLJ010000040.1:0-10309 GCA_036519395.1 Solirubrobacterales bacterium
AGCTTTCGCATCCGCATGTGGATCGGGTTCTGCCCGCCCTCGTAGCCAGCCTTGCGCTTGCGGCCCGAACGCGAGCCAGCGCCCTTGTGGCCACGGCCCGAGGTCTTGCCCAGGCCACTGCCCTCGCCGCGCCCGATCCGCTTGCGCGGCCTTTTTGAGCCGGGCTTCGGCTTCAGGTTGTGGAGACCGATCTCCTCGGTGCGCGAAGTCTCTTTGTCGGCTTTCTCAGCCACCGTCAACCTCAACCAGGTGGGAGACGACCCGCAGCTGACCCTGCAGCTGCTCGGAGTCCTTGAACTCAGCCGACTTCCCGATCCGCCCCAGCTTCAGCGCTTTCAAGGTCGCTTTCTGATTCGGATTGGTCTTCGCGGCCGAACGAATCTGCCGAACCTTCACCGAGCTCACGAACCCTCACCAGCCTTCTCCTCGACGACCGGCTCGGCCGTCTCGTCAGCGGGACTCTGCTCGCCCTCGGACGGCTCACTAGCCTCTGGCGAAGCGGCCTCTGCCGTGGGTGACGTCGTAGGGGGGACCGTCTCCTGCTGCGCAGGAGACGGTGGGTCCCCTGCGTCGGCAGGACCCGCGGCCTCAGCGCCCTGTCCCTCATCCGAGATAGTCGCGGCGGCCCCATTAGAACCGTTGCCGCTCATCCCCAAGACCTCGGTCACCGTCAACCCACGCAGCTCGGCAACCTCCTCAGGCCGACGCAGACGTACCAAGCCGTCCATCGTCGCCTTGACCAAGTTGATCGGGTTCTGCGTGCCGATGCTCTTGGTGAGGACGTCGCGCACGCCACCGAGCTCGAGCACGGCGCGAACGCCGCCGCCGGCGATAACCCCGGTACCGGGGCTAGCCGGGCGCAGAACCACGTGGCCGGCGCCGAAGCGACCGATGATGCGATGGGTGATGGTGTTCCCGTATTTGGGCACCCGGATCAAGTTCTTGCGGGCGTCCTCGACGCCCTTCTGGATCGCCAGCGGGACCTCGCGGGCCTTGCCATAACCGATCCCGACCACGCCCTCCTCGTCGCCGACGGCGACCAGCGCGGTGAAGGAGAAACGACGACCGCCCTTGACCACCTTGGCGACGCGGTTGATCTCAATCACCCGCTCCTGGAGGTCCAGCCCGCGGGGGCTAACCGTTTCCACGTTCTTTGCGTCCATGCCCTTCATAAGCAGCGGCCCACCGTAGCGGAACTAGAAGGCCAACCCCCCCTCGCGTGCTCCCTCGGCCAAGGCCTTGACCCGACCGTGGTACTGGTAGCCACCGCGATCAAAGACACAGGTCTCGACCCCGGCGCCCTTAGCGCGCTCGGCAAGGAGTTCGCCCGCCTTCTTCGCCTGCTCGGAGGCAGTGAGCTTGCGCAGATCCGGCTCGATCCAGTTGACGGCGGCCACGGTGTGACCCTTGGTGTCGTCGATCAGCTGGGCAAACACGCCCTTGTTCGACCGATAGACCGAGAGCCGCGGCCGCTCCGCCGTGCCATTGACCCGGGCGCGGACCCGGCGTCGCCGTTTGAGCCGACGCTGGCGCTTCGTAAGAACCGTCATGCGCGCTTACCGACCTTTCGCAGAACTTGCTCGTCCTTGTAACGAATGCCCTTGCCCTTGTAGGGCTCCGGCGGGCGGCGCTTGCGGATGTCCGCTGCGACCTGGCCGACGAGCTGCTTGTCAATGCCTTTGATGATGATTTCCGTCGGCTGGGGAACTTCGAAATCGATTCCCTCTGGAGCATCGATTGCCACCGGGTGGGAGAAGCCAAGCGCGAGCTCGAGTTTCTTCCCTTTCAGGGCAGCGCGGTAGCCGACGCCCTGGATCTCCAGCCGCTTCTCAAAGCCCTCGGTGACGCCCTCGACCATGTTCGCGATCAGGCTGCGAGTGAGCCCGTGCAGGGCTCGGTGCTCGCCGCGATCGGTCGGGCGAGCGACGGTCACCGCACCATCCGCCTGCTCGACGGTCATGGCGGAGGAAAGCGCTTGCTGCAGCTCACCCTTCGGCCCCTTAACGGCGATGGTGCCAGGGGCGATCTCCACCGTGACGGCGTCGGGAACGGGGACTGGCTTTCTTCCGATTCGGCTCATCTCGACCTCACGCTCACCAGACGTACGCGACGACCTCGCCGCCGACGCCTTTGGCCCGTGCTTCGTGGCCGGTCATCACGCCAACCGAGGTGCTGACGATCGCGGTTCCGGTTCCACCGTGGACACGGGGAACATTGTTGTGGTCGACGTAACGGCGCCGACCCGGGCGCGAGACCCGTTCAATTCCGATGATCACCGGCTGGCGCTCCTCGGTGTACTTGAGCTCGACGTTGATGTTCTCGCCAACAGCGGCCGGTTTGCGGCTGAAGTCCTTGATGTAGCCCTGCTCCTTGAGGATCCGTGACACCTCCAGCTTGAGGCCGTTGAGGGGAATCTCCACCTCGTCGTGCCCCGCACTGATCGCGTTGCGGATTCGGGTCAGGTAGTCGGCGATTGGATCGGTGTGCATGCTTGCTGTCCTACCAGCTCGACTTGGTCATTCCGGGGATGTACCCCTCGTGGGCGGCCTCCCGCAGACAGATCCGGCAGAGGCCGAATTTGCGGTAGTAGGCACGCGGGCGCCCGCAGCGACGGCAGCGGTTGTAGCTGCGCGACTTGAACTTGGGCTTGCGGCCCTGCTTCACCTTCATCGAAGTCTTAGCCATCGTTTGAACTCTCCTCGGCCGTGTCTCCGGCCTCATCGTCTCCGCCCTCGGCGGCACCCTCGTCCTCGCCTTCGGGCTTGGCGTAGGCCTCCGGGTTCTCCTCTTTCAACTGCTCAAGGGCCGCCTGTTCGACTTCAGCCTTCTGGCGGGCTTCCTCTTTGCGCTGTTCCTCTTCGGCTTCCTTTTCCTTCGCTTCGCGCTCGGCCTGTCCGGGGCGGCCCTCCTGGGCGAACGGCATCCCCAGCCCGAGCAGCAGCTCGAAAGCCTCGAGGTCAGTTTTAGCGGAAGTCGTGATCGTCACGTCCAGACCCCGCACGACATCGATCGAGTCGTAGTCGATTTCAGGGAAGATCAGCTGCTCCTTGACGCCCATCGAGTAGTTGCCGCGGCCGTCGAAGGAGCGGGGATTAAGGCCGCGGAAGTCGCGGATCCGCGGCACCGCAATCGAGACCAGGCGGTCGAGGAACTCCCACATCCGGGCGCGGCGCAGCGTCACCGAGACACCAACCGGCATCCCCTCGCGCAACTTGAAGGAAGCGACCGACTTGCGGGCGCGGCGCACGTTGGGGTGCTGGCCGGCGATCGTCGCCAGCTGTTCCTGGGCGGCTTCGAAGGAGCGCTTGTCCTGTTTCTCGGTGCCAAGTCCCATGTTGAGCGTGATCTTCTCCAGGCGCGGAGCCTCCATCGGCGTTGAGTAGCCGAATTTCTTGGTCAGCTCGGGCAGGATCTCCTGCTCGTAGCGTTCGCGCAGTCGCGGCGGCGGCGCTGCCTGTGAAGTTGGTGCCACGGTCGCCTCCATCAGCCCAGCTCGTTCCCGGTCCGCTTTGCGTAGCGGACGCGCTTGCCGCCTTTGTCGACGCGGACGCCGACGCGGGTCGGTTTGTTGTCTTTGGGGTCGAGCAGCATCACGTTGGAGACGTTGATCGGACCCTCCATCTCGACGATGCCGCCGGCCTGCGGATTTTTCAGGTCGGTCTGCGAGCGCGGGCGTTCATGGCGCTTGATGATGTTCAAGCCCTCGACGTAGACGCGACGCCGTTTCGGGTCGGTGCGAACGACGCGGCCAGACTTGCCGGCGTCCTTGCCGCTGATCAGAAGGACCTGGTCGTCAGTGCGAACCCGCATTGACTTCGCCATCAGAGAACCTCCGGCGCCAACGAGATGATTTTCATGAAGTTGCGATCGCGCAGTTCGCGGGCGACCGGGCCGAAGATGCGAGTCCCACGCGGATTGTTGCTAGCCGGGTCGATCAGCACCGCCGCGTTCTCGTCGAAGGAGATGTAGGTGCCATCGGGACGGCTGAGCGGCTTCCGGGTGCGCACGACGACCGCTTGCACGACCTCGCCCTTGCGGACGCCGCCCTGCGGGCTGGCCGATTTCACGGTTGCGGTGATCACGTCGCCAACGCTCGCGTAGCGACGGTGGGAACCGCCCTTGACCCGGATGCAAAGGATCTCGCGTGCGCCCGAGTTGTCGGCGACCTTGAGCCTGGACTCCTGCTGAATCATCGCCTTACCTCGCCTTCTCCACCACGTCGACCAGACGCCAGCGCTTGGTCTTTGAGAGCGGCCGGGTCTCGATTACGCGGACCACGTCGCCCTCGCCGGCCTCGTTGCGCTCATCGTGCGCGTGCAGCTTGGTCGAGCTGCGGACAATCTTCTCGTAGGTCCGATGGCGACGGGCGATGTCGATGCGGACGGTGATCGATTTGTCGCCTTTGCTGGAGACGACGATTCCCTGACGCACCTTGGCGGCGTTCGACTCACTCTCGGCCGGCGGGGTGCCGGTGCCGGCTGCGTGGGCGGTCTTCGCCGCGGCTCGCTGCTTGCGCCGCAGGGCCGACTTGCGCTCACGGGCCTTGGCCCGCTCGGCCTTCCGCTCCTCATCGCTGAGTTGCGGGCCAGCTTTGTGCGGCCGCCGCGACCTTTCCAGGCGCCGCCGCTCCTTCCAGGGCAGATCGTCCTCGGGATTGGGCTCCGAAGTCTCCTCTTCCGCGGCCGGAGCGTCGTCAGACGAACCTGCCTCCTCGGCCGGGGCCTCAGCCTCAGCGGCGTCTGCGGCGGGTGGCGACGATGAGTCCTCCGCGCCATCGGGCGCGGAGGACTCATCGGAGACAGGACCCGCCGCCTCGGCGGCCTCGTCCTGGGTCGTCTCGTCCTGAGTCTCGTCTTTTTTAGTCTCGTCGTCGCTCATATCTTTCGCGTCTCTTTCTCCACATCGATGCCGCGCTGCTGCGCCACCGTCAAAAGCCTGGCCACGTCCTTTTTTGCCTGTCCAAGCCGCGCCGTGTTCTCGAGCTCACCGGTCGCGTGCCGGAAGCGCAGATTGAAGGCCTCTTGCTTGGCGTCGATCAGTTTTGCCACAAGCTCGTCGTCCTTGAGGTTGTGGACCTCGGCAGCCTTCATCAGTCGCCGGCCCCCTCACGCATGACAAATTTGGTTTTCACCGGAAGCTTGTGACCAGCCAGCCGCAGCGCTTCCCGGGCCAACTCCTCGGGAACGCCCGCCAGCTCAAACATCACCTTGCCAGGCTTGACCACGGCAACCCAGCCCTCGGGATTGCCCTTGCCGGAGCCCATCCGGGTCTCAGCCGGCTTTTTCGTATAGGGCTTGTCGGGGAAGACGTTGATCCAGACCTTGCCGCCACGTTTGATCTTGCGGGTCATCGCCACACGGGCGGCCTCGATCTGACGATTGGTAATCCAACCGCGCTCGACAGCCTTGATCCCGTACTCGCCGAAGGCAACGGAGCTGCCGCCCTTGGTGTTGCCGCGCATGCGGCCGCGGAACTGTTTGCGGTGCTTGACGCGTTTCGGCATCAACATCAGCGACCACCTCCGCGCTGTCCGCCGCGATTGCCGCCGGGCCCACGCCCGCCGCCGCCTCCGCGTCCACCGCGATCTCCACCCGGACCGCGTCCACCGCGGTCACCACCGGGGCCGCGTCCGCGTCCACCGCCACCACGATCGTCGCGGCGGCCACCGCCGCGACCGCCATCGGGGGCGCCTGCGCTATCGCCGGAGACAAGGTCGGAGCGGAAGCCCTCGGGCATCACTTCACCCTTATTGATCCAGCATTTGACGCCGATCCGGCCGGTCGTGGTGCGAGCCTCAAAGAAGCCATAGTCGATGTCAGCGCGCAGCGTGTGCAGCGGCACCCGGCCGTCGGAATACTGTTCGGTCCGCGCCATCTCGGCACCGCCGAGGCGGCCGGAAACCTGGACCTTGACGCCCTTGGCGCCGGAGCGCATCGCCGAGGTCAGGGCGCGTTTCATCGCCCGCCGGAAAGCAACCCGGTTCTGCAGCTGCTCGGCAATCGACTGGGCGACCAGCTTGGCGTCGAGCTCGGGGCGCTTTACCTCGCGGATGTTCACTTTGACCGGGCTGCCGGTGAGCTTGTGCAGCTCCTTGCGCAGGGCGTCCACTTCGCTGCCCGACTTGCCGATGACGATGCCGGGACGGGCGGTATGGATATCGACCGCGACCTCGTCGCGGCGCTCGATCGTGATGTTCGAGAGCCCCGCATGGGAAAGCTTGTTCTCAATGTGATCCCGAATCTGCAGGTCTTCCTGGAGGACGTCGGCGAAGTTTTTGTCCTCGTACCAGTTCGACTTCCAGTCGTGGATGTAGCCGACGCGGAAACCCTCGGGGTGGATCTTCTGTCCCATGCCTAGTCCTCCACCGGGGTCAGAGCCACGGCGATGTGGCTGGTTCGCTTGTTAATCGGGGTCGCCCGGCCCATCGCCCGGGGGCGGAAGCGGCGCAGGGTCGGACCCTCGTCGACGGTGATCGAGGCGACTCGCATCTCGTCACCAATAAGGTCGTGATTGTTTTCCGCGTTGGCGGCAGCGGAGTTGATCAGCTTGTGGATCGGCTGGGCAGCGCCACGCGGTGAGAATTGGAGCAGCGCCCGGGCCTTCTCAATATGCATGCCGCGCACCTGGTCGGCGATCAGCCGCGCCTTACGCGGGGCGATCCGCACGTAGCGGGCGCTGGCCTTGACGACTGGCGGCGCCGCCGGAGCTTTGGCAACCGCTTTTTTCGCTGGCTCTTTTTTAGAGGCGGCTTTTTTCGCTGGCTCTTTTTTCGCTTTCGCGCTTTTTTTGGCGTCGGCTTTTTTCTCTTTGCCTTTTGCCGAAGTCGCTTTTTTCGCAGCCGGTTTTTTGGCTTTGGCCTCTTTTTTTGATGCGGGTTTCGCCGGGGCTTTTTTGGCTTTCGAGTCTTTTTTCGCGGCCGGTTTTTTGTCTTTTTTCTCGTCAGCCATCGCTAGTCCTTACCGCCGCCGTGGGAGCGGAAGGTCCGGGTCGGGGCGAACTCGCCCAACTTGTGCCCGACCATTGACTCGGAGATGAAGACCGGGACATGTTTTTTGCCGTCGTGAACGGCGATCGTGTGCCCGACCATCTCGGGGAAGATCGTCGAAGTCCGCGACCAAGTTTTCACCATCTGTTTTTTGCCAGCCTCGTTCATCGACGAGATCCGCCCCATCAGGCGCTCCTCGACCCACGGGCCCTTTTTCGTCGAACGTCCCATCTCTAACGGCCCTTCTTCTTGCCGCGACGACGGCCGCGGACGATGTAGCGGTCGGACTGCTTGCCCTTCTTGCGGGTGCGGTAACCGAGGGTCGGTTTGCCCCACGGGGTGACTGGGTGGCCACCGGGCGTGTGATGCGCCTCGCCGCCGCCGTGCGGGTGGTCGACAGGGTTCATCGCCACGCCGCGGCTCTGCGGGCGCTTGCCCTTGTGACGGCTACGGCCAGCCTTGCCGACCTTGAGGTTCTGGTGCTCTGCGTTGGAAAGAGTGCCGACGGTGGCGCGACAGTTGGCGCGGACCAACCGCATCTCCGAGGAGGGCAGACGCAGGGTCACCATCTCCCCCTCCTTCGCGACCAACTGGATCGCGGTGCCGGCGGCGCGGCCGAGCTTGCCCCCCTGTCCAGGAATCATCTCGACGTTATGGACGATGGTGCCGGTCGGCATCTGGGCGAGCTCCATTGCGTGGCCCGGTTTGATGTCGGCCTCAGGACCCGATTTGACGATGTCGCCAACTGCAAGCTGCGACGGGGCGAGGATGTAGTCCTTGTGGCCGTCGGCGTAGTGCAGCAGGGCGATGTAGCAAGTGCGGTTGGGGTCGTACTCGATCGAGGCGACCTTTGCCGGCACCCCGTCCTTGAGGCGTTTGAAGTCGATCTTGCGGTAGCGGCGCTTGGCACCGCCGCCGCGGTGACGGGCGGTGACCCGGCCGTTGACGTTGCGACCGCCGGACTTTTTCAGTCCCTCGGTCAGCTTCCGCTCCGGCTCGGAGGCGGTCACTTGCTCGCGCAACGGGTAGGTCGCGAAGCGGCGCCCTGGGCTGGTCGGTTTCGTTTTGCGGTTCGGCATCTCTCAGTTCTCCCTAGGCGGTCTCCGCGCCCTCAAACAGCTCAATTCGTTCACCAGGAGCGAGCTGGACGATCGCCTTCTTCCAGGCGCGGGTGCGGCCTTTGGTCAGGCCGCGGCGCTTCGGCTTCGAGCGGACCTTGGCGGTCCGCACACCGGCGACGTTGACCCCGAAGACCTCTTCGACCGCCTGTGCGATCTGGGTCTTGTGAGCGCGGTCGTCGACGCGGAAGGTGTACTTCCCTTCGGCGATCAAGGCGTAGCTCTTCTCCGAGATCACCGGGCGAATGAGGATCGTGCGCGCGTCCATTAGGAGAGCCTCTCCTTCAGCGAATCCAGAGCGGTTTCGGAGATCACCATGGCAGCGGCGCCGATCACATCGGCGACCCCAGCCGCGCCGACCTCAATCACATTCGTCCGCGGCAGATTGCGGAAGCTCTTCATCGCGCCGATCTCCTCGGCGGTGACAACCACGAGGATCGGATTCTTGGCGCCCCATTTGGTCAGCGCCTGGGCGGCAGATTTGGTCGAAGGGGTCTCAAAAGCAGCAGCATCAAACACGGCAACGGAACCTCGCTCGGCGTGGACCGAGAGGGCAGAGCGCAGCGCTCGACGGCGCGCTTTGCGGTTGACCTTGACCGTGTACTTGCGCGGCTTCGGGCCGAAAGCGACACCGCCGCCGAAGCGGTTGGGAACGCCGAGCGAACCGACACGAGCGCGGCCGGTGCCCTTCTGTCGCCAAGCCTTGGCGGTCGTGAAGGAGACCTCACCGCGGGTCAGGGTCGAAGCGGTACCACGGCGGCGCGCGTTGAGATCGGCGCGGGCGGCCTCGTGGACCAGCGACTGATGGAAGGGCTCCGTGAAGAGCTCTTTTGGCAGGTCGGCTTTGGTGGTTTTGCCAAGAACGGTCGCTTTAGCCATCGGTCCTCACCTCGACGATCCCGTTGCGCGAACCGGGCACCGAGCCCTTAATCAAGAGCAGGTTGCGCTCGGCGTCGACGTCGGCGATCTCCAGGCCCTTCTGGGTGACGCGCTTGTTGCCCATCTGGCCCGGCATCCGCATCCCTTTGAAGACGCGAGCCGGGAAGGCGCTGGCGCCGATGGATCCTGGAGCTCGAACATTGTGGGAGCCGTGGCTGACCGGCCCGCGGCTGAAGTTGTGGCGCTTGATCCCGCCCTGGAAGCCCTTGCCGATCGAGATCCCAGCGACCTTGACCTTCTGGCCAGCCTCAAAGCCCTCGACGGTTACGTCGTCGCCGACCTTCGGACCCTCCTCGGCGCCGAGGTCCTCGTTTCGAAACTCAACCAGGTGGCGCATCGGCGCTGCTGAGGCCTTCTTCAGGTGCCCTTCCTCGGCCTTGCTGAGCTTGCCCTGCTTGACCTCGCCGAAAGCGAGTTGCACGGCCTGGTAGCCATCGCGCTCAGAGTCGCGAACGGCGGTCACCTTGCAGGGGCCAGCTTCGATCACGGTCACCGGAACCACGCTGCCGTCCTCCTGGAAGACCTGCGTCATGCCGAGCTTCTTGCCGAGAATCGCAGCCACCGGAGCACCTAGAGCTTGATCTCGATGTCGACACCGGCGGGCAGCGAGTCCAGCCGCTGCAGCGAGTCGACGGTTTTCGGCGAAGGCTGAAGGATGTCGATCAACCGCTTGTGGGTGCGGATCTCGAAGTGCTCGCGCGAGTCCTTGTCCTTAAACGGTGAGCGAATTACGCAGTAGACGTTTTTCTCAGTCGGCAGCGGCACCGGGCCCGAGACCGTGGCGCCAGTGCGCTCCGCGGTCTCGACGATCTCGCGGGCAGCCCGATCTATGGCGTCGTGGTCGTACGCCTTCAGTCGGATCCGAATTTTCTGTGCCGCAATCGTTGCCACTTTGCTGCCGTCTCTTGTCTTTCTTTAGTCGCTTTACCGCGCAAAGAGGGCGGGGCCCCATTTGGTGGGGCGCCGCCCCGGTCGTATGTCCTTGCAGTTGTCTCTCCGCCCGAGGGCGAAGTTGGGGCGGGTGGAGGCCCGCCCCGAGGGTCGCTACTCGATTACCTCGGCGACGACCCCCGAACCAACGGTGCGACCACCCTCGCGGATGGCGAACCGCAGGCCCGGATCCATGGCGATCGGCTGGATCAGCTCGATCGTCATCTCGACGTTGTCACCCGGCATCACCATCTCGGTCCCCTCGGGGAGGTTGGCGATCCCGGTCACGTCGGTGGTCCGGAAGTAGAACTGAGGCCGGTAGCCGGAGAAGAACGGA
>DATDLJ010000041.1:0-31780 GCA_036519395.1 Solirubrobacterales bacterium
GAGACCGCCTGGTCGCGATCGATGACGAGGCGGCGCTGATCTGCCCCTGGGCCTCGCGCTCCCCCTTCGAGCTGCGGGTGATCCCCCGCCACGAAACCGCCCGCTTCGAGGAGGACGAGGGCGGCGCGGCGATGATCGCCACCGCGATGCGCGCCCTCGCCAAGCTCTTCGACGGCCCGCCGGAGCTGAATCTCTGGGTCCGCACCGCCCCCCGTGGCGCCGGTCAGTTCCACTGGCACGTCGACATCGCCCCCCGCCTGACGATCAAGGCGGGCTTTGAGCTCGGCACCGGCGTCGACATCAACGTCTACCCGCCGGAGCGGGCGGCGGCGGACCTGAAAGAGTGCCTCTGATGCGACCCTCCCCGCGGCCGATCCCGCGCTTCATCGCCGACACCACCCAGGAGGGGATTCCGCACGGCCGCTTCGCCGAGCGGCTGCGCGAGGAGTTCGGCAAAGCGGTCGACGCGATCGGTGACCTGCCGGCGGGCGCCGAGCTGCCAACCGAGATCGACTGGTTCCCCGAGCGCGCCTGGGGTGGCAGGGTCTGGGTCCCCTGCTCGGCCCGCACCGAGAGCGAGGAGGGGCGGCTGGAGTTGTTCGGCCACGTCTCCTACGTGCAGCCGCCGGAGGGCGAGCCGAGCGACTTTTCCACCAAGGCCGACTTCACCGACATCCTCGCCGAGGACAACCCGGACTGGCGCATCGACCTCAACGACGACGTGATCGGCCGCTGGCGGGGCGAGAACGGGCGCGCCGGCGCGGTGACCCTCGTCTGGGGCCGGCCGCTTGTCCGCGGCGCCGTCGCCGCCACCGCGGTGCTCGAGGGCGAGACCGTCGACCAGGAGCTGATCTCCCAGGACCGCTTCACGCTGATCGCCCTTGACGCGCTGGAGGCCTACGGCGATGACGTCTTCATGGAAGTAAAGCTCTGGAGCCGCCGCGCCGACGAGCTCGCCTCCGAGACCCTCTACGCCTGACCGAGTACCTCGATCGGGAGGTCGACTCCCGATCGCGCCAGGCGGGCGTCGCAGGTGAGCAGGGGTTCGTCGAGCATCAGCGCCAGGGCGACGTAGAGGCCGTCATAGAAGGTGAAGTTGTCGCGCAGACCCCAGGCGACGTGGACTAGTAGTTCGTGCTCCACACGTTCCACCGGAAATTCATCGACTTCCCACAGCGCCCTCCCCGCGGCCGCCGCGGTGAGCTTGCCCAGGCGGACCGAACGCCGCAGCGCATGGCCAACCTCCGCGTCGATCAGATGCGGCGCCCACAGGGTGTGTTCTTCCGCGTCGAACCGCTCTCCGACCACGTCCGCATAATCCCCGTCGCTGAGAAGCTCGACTAGGACAGATGCATCAACGACGGCCATCAGTCGCCGCGCGCCTCACGAATGATGTCCACGACATCTTGCGTAGTGAGAGTCGACCCGGCGCTGCGGCCCTTGCTCCTGGCGCGGATCTCCCGGATCGTCGATTTACCTCGGCGCCGGTCGAGCTCGCGCTTGATGTAGTCGGACAGGCTCATCCCCGCCAATGCCGCGCGCACCTTCAGGTCCCGGTGCAGGTCGTCGGGCACATTTCTGATCTGGATCATTTTGGACATGTGCACCACATTAACCTGTGCCGCAGACATGTCGATTATCTCTGCCGTTGTCATGCAAGAGATCCTGCCGAGCGATCTCGCACCTGTGATGCGCAGAAAGCGCCAACTTCGACAACCTTCAGCCAACTAAGCAAGAATTCCACCCCTGGCCCCGATAGCTCAGCTGGATAGAGCGATCCCCTCCTAAGGGATAGGCCGCTGGTTCGAATCCAGCTCGGGGCATCTCGATTTGCAGGCTTTCGCCCGTCGCCCTGCAACTTTTGACCTCTCGGCCTGGTTGTACCGAGAGTGCAGACTTTGATCCGGCCCGACTTCCGCATCCGTTCCACCCTCATCACCTCGCTGCTGCTGGCGCTGCTCGCGCTTGGCTCTGCCTCCTCAGCCACGGCAGCAGCCGATTCGCGCGCCGTTCAATTCGACGGCCGCACCGTGCAGGTGCCGCGGGGATGGCCGGTCTACCGCCTCGATCAGCACCCTGGGATGTGCGTGCGGCTTGATCGCCGCGCGGTTTTCCTCGGCACCCCCTCGTCGCAACAACGCTGTCCGGCCGCAGCGATCGGGCGACAGCGAGCAATCCTGGTTGAACCCCGGGCCGCCGCGCGCCCCTCGTCCCTGCCGACGCCGCTGCGCCGTGCCGCCGCCTCCGCCGGCGGCTCCGTTTTCACCGGCCTCGGCTTCGACGCCTGCACCGCTCCCTCATCGCGGTCGATGGCGGCTTGGGGGAGCTCCCCCTATCGCGCCGTCGGCGTTTACATCGGCGGCATCAACCGCGCCTGCTCCCAGCCGAACCTGACGTCGAGCTGGGTAGCCGCCCAAACCGAAGCGGGTTGGCACCTGATCCCAACCTACGTCGGCCTGCAAGCGCCGACCAGCAGCTGCACCACCTGCGCCAAGCTCACTTCCACCCAAGCCACCGCGCAGGGCGCGGCGGCGGCGGTCGACGCCGTCGAAGACGCGAGCGCCGTGGCGATGGGACCAGGGAGTCCGATCTACTTCGACATGGAGTCCTACTCCCAGACTTCCAGCGCCACCGCCGCCACCCTTGCCTTCCTCGAGGCCTGGACTCAGAAGCTGCACTCGCTCGGCTACGCCTCCGGCGTCTACAGCAGCAGCGCTTCCGGGATCGAGGACCTGGCCGGTCAGATCGGCACCGGCTACGAACTGCCGGACGCGATCTGGGTCGCCAACTGGAACGGCGAGCAGAACACCGAGGACCCGGTCGTCCCCGCCAACGCCTGGACGCCCCACCAACGCATCCATCAGTACCGGGGCGGCCACAACGAGACCTACGGCGGGGTGACGATCAACATCGACAACAACTACGTCGACGGCCCCACGGTCGGCTCGGCCACGCTGACCAGCGGCGATGACCCGGTCGGCTACCTCGACCTCGCCGCCGCACCCGCTCCCGGCCAGGTGCGGATCCGGGGTTGGGCCTTCGACCCCAACGCCCCAACCCAGACGCTGGCGATCCGGCTCTCAATCGGCGGCAAGCTCGGCGCCCCGGGCACCGCCGTCTACGAGCTCGGCGGCATCGCCAACCAATCCCGCCGCGACGTCGCCAACCTCTATCCGGAAGCCGGCACGCGCCATGGCTTCGACCACAGCCTCCCGACCGTGAAGTCGGGGCGCCAGCGCATCTGCGCCTACGCCCTCGACTACGACCCCGGCGAAGACCGACTACTCGGCTGCAAAGGGGCGACGATCCCGGTCGCGGTCCAGCTCTCCCAATTGGGGATGAGTGGCAAACGCGTCCGAGTCCGGGTTAGCTGCCTCTGGCCGACCGGGACCGAGTGCCCGGGGCAGATCCTGCTTCGCAGCCGCTTCCGAGTCCCGGTCGCCCCCTACCGTGGCAGCGGTCCCCGTACCCGGCCGGTGAGCCGACTGGTCGGCCGTAGTGCTTTCCGTCTCAGCGGCGGCGGCGCCCAGACCTTCCGTGTCCCGCTCACCGCCGGCGGGCGCAAGCTGCTGCGACTGCGCGGTTCGCTGAAGACCCACGTGGTCGTCGCGATCCCGGGGGGACGGCGGGTCGCCGTCCTCGACATCCGCGACTAAGAAGCCTCGTCGTCGCCAAGCGCCGCGCGCAAGCTGGCCAACTCGGCTCGCAGCGCGGCAAGCTCGCGCTCGATCCGCTCGATCCGATCCTCCCCATCGTCGGCAGGGGCGGCGACGGTCGCGGCCGGAGATAGTGCCTCAGTCTCCGCGGCCTCCGCGGCACCTCCACTGAGCACTTGCTCGTAGCGGTCCTCCTTCTGACCCGGCCGCCGCGGGTGGCGAATGATCTGCTCGCGCTCGACCAGCCGCTCCAGGGCTTCCTGCACCGTCGCCAGGTCGGGAAAGGAGAAGAGTCGCTCGCTGCGCTGCTTCAGCTCACCGGGCGTCTGCGGGCCGCGCAGCATCAGCACCGCCAGCAGCGCCAGCTCTTCTTCGTCGACGCCGAGCGCCTCCGGCAGCAGGTGCCGGTACTTGCGAGCTCGACTGCCGGCGCCGCTGGCAAGGCGGGTCCAGCCGCGCAGCGCCAAGCGCCGCAGCGCCTCGCTGACAGTCGCCTCGTCGTAGGAGACCACCGGGTCGCGGTTGGTCGACTGGTTGCAAGCCAGCCGCAGGGCGTTGAGAGAGAGCGGATAAGCGTCGGGCGTGGTCCGCTGCTTCTCGACCAGGCAGCCGACGACCCGGATCTCGACCGCGTTCGGCTCCATTAACCGCGGTCGGGACGCTCGGGGTAAATCTCGTCGATCGTGACCAGAGCCCGGTAGGGCGCCTCGGCGGCAGCTTCAATCCGCTCGCCGCCGCCGGCCAGCCGGTCGACGACTGCAACCACGCCAGCAATCTCCAGCCCCTCCTCGCGGACCCGCTCGATCGCCTGCGCGGTTGAGCCGCCGGTGGTGACGGTGTCCTCGACGACGAGGCACCTCGTGCCCGGTCCAACCGGTCCCTCGACCCAGCGCTGCAAGCCGTGCTCCTTGCGGGAGCCGCGGACGAAGAAGGCGACAAGGTCACCGCCAGCGGCGACGGCGATCGCCGCGCAGGCCGGGGGAATCGCCGCCGTGGCAGGGCCGCCAACGGCCTCGGCGCCGAGCTCCGCGGCCGCCGCCGCAATCAGCTCGCCGGCGGCGTGGAAGCCGGCTGGCCGCATCAGCGTGCGGCGGGCGTCGACGTAGTACTGAGCGGTGGCGCCGCTCGCCAGCGTCACCTCCCCGATGATCAGCGAGTGCTCGCGCAGCTCCTCGAGCAGGGTCTGCTTCGCGGCGGCGAGGTCGGTCACGGCGGGCATCCTAAGAGAGAGCGGCCGCGAACCCCTGCCGCCAGCTCGGGTGCGCCGGCTGCCAGCCGAGCTCACGCTTGGCCTTCGCGTTGGCAGCGCCGCGCATGGTGATCGCGGTCGAGACCAGGTCCTTGCCGGCGACCAGCCGCGCCAGCCAGGCCGGAACCCGGCGTGGCGGCTTGGCCCCGAGGGCGTCGGCGTAGACCGGCAGCCATTCGCGCAGCGGTGCCGGCTCGTCGTCGACCACGTTGTAGACGCCAGAGGAGCCATGGTCGAGCGCCGCGACGTAGGCCGCCGCCGCGTCCTCGATGTGGATGAAGGAGAACCTTCCTTCGCCGTCGCCCATGACCGGGTAGCGCCGCTTGCTCGTTTCCTCGGCGACCGAGCCGCCGCGGTCGTAGTAAGTGCCCGGGCCGTAGAACCAGCCGAAGCGCAGCACGATGCCCTCGGGGTCCCCCGCCTCCAGCACCTGGCTCTCAAGCGAGACCAGCGCCTCGCAGCCGGCGGCAAAGCGACCAGGAGGATCGCGGAACAGCGGCGCCTCCTCACTCTTGACCCAGTCGCCCTCCGGCTCGTAGAAGAAGGCGACGCTCTCGGCGACTATCCGCCGCGCCCCAGCCGCCTTCGCCGCGGCAACCAGGTTGCGAGTGCCCTCGGTCCGCACCTTGTTGGTCGCCGCCAGGTAGTCCGATTTCGGATCGAACTTCGACGGCAGCGCCGTCAGCGCATGCAGCACAACCTCCGGCCGCGCTGCCACAACCACCTCCCGCAACGCCTCCGCATCGAAGACGTCGCAGACGACCGCCTCAGCCCCGACCTCCCGAATCTCCCCCGCCCGCTCCTCACGCCGCGTCATCCCCACTACCTCATGCCCAGCCGCAACCAGCTGCCGAACCGTCGGCCGACCAACCACACCACTCGCACCCGCAACGAAGACCTTCATCCCGACCTCCTGTCAGTTCGTCTGGCCATTCTTGCCGGTTTCCCAACCATCTGGTGGGTGGGCGGCGGCGGGTGGATCGTGCAGCCGAGGGCGGCTGTGGCCAAGCAGCTCCAGGACGCAGGGAGCCCGAATAGCAGCGCTATTCGGGCGACCGAGGACGCAGAGATGCGCAGGTCACAGACGGCCGCAGGCGCGCGAGGCACCCGTCCGGCGTCCACCTACCAGATGAAGATGTCCTGCCCGTAGAAGATGCGCTCGTAAATCTCCGGCTGGTCGGCGATGAAGGTCCGCAGGCAGCCGTGGCTGGCGGGGTAGTCCGGCACCGATTCGTAGCCGTGGACCGCGTAGCCGCCGTAGAAGTACCAGGAGTAATACATCCCGTGCGAGTTGTAGCCCGGTTCGGTGCGGATCATCTCGAAGTGGCCGGTGACGGTCGGGGTCGATGACTTGCCAGAGGAGATCGGGTAGATCGCGTATGGCTCGTCGCCTTTGGTGAAGACCAGCACCTGCTTGGAGAGCGGTGCCTCGAGATGGTCGCCGGCGCCCGGGTGGCGCACCTCGTAGCCGCCCTTGCCGGAGAAGGCCTTCTTCACCAGGCCGGCGCCGGCGCGCATGCTGCGGCTCATGTCGTTGACTTTGCGGTAGGCAAGGACGCCGCGAGCGGTCTTGCCACCGAAGCAGTTGCCGGAGTTGGCGATGTATCCCATCTTCCGCATCGCCTTCTTGAAACCGACGACGACGTCGCCGCACTGGCCCTGGTGCAGGGCCGGGAAGCTCACCTTCCAGCTCTTGCGCACAGTGCCGTCGGCGCCGAGCTCGGGCGTCGCCACGTGCTTGGCAGCAACCGCGTACTTACCGTTCTCACGCACGGCGATGTTGGTGCGGAAGGTCCCCTTGCCGCCCGCCTTCTTTACCGCCAGGTTGCGGCTGAAGAGCTGGCGGCCGTCGAGGTAGAAGGTGACTTTCACCTTCTCGCCGGCGACGAACGGGGCGAGCGTCCCGGTCACCGGAACCGTCTGCATGATTTCGGCCCGGCCGTTCTTCAACTTGCCGACCTCGACCTTCACCGTCGCCTCCGGTGCTGGACCAGGCTGCGGGGCAGCCTGCTTGGCGGGCGCAGCGGCAGCCGTGGCTGGCAGAACAAGGATGCCGGCAACGGCGAGCAGGGACGAGAGGCGGCGATTCACCGGCGGAATCCTACTGAGCGAGCAGGGCGACAGAGTTGTTCAGCATGTGCAGCAGTATCCCCGGCACGATCGAGCCGGTCTTCTCGTAAAGCAGGCAGAAGATGAAGCCGAGGGCGATCAGCGGCGGCACCGCGCTGATCCCGGTGAAGGCGTGGAGGGCGCCGAAGACCAAACCGGCAATCAGCGCCGCCAGCACCTTCGGCAGGCGCTCGCGCAAGCCGCCGAAGAGCATCCCGCGGAAGCAGATCTCCTCGGCGATCGCGGCGCCAAAGACAATCAGCAGGACCTGGATCGGGATCGGCCCGAAACCGTCGGCGATGTCCTCTTGTTCGGGTTCGAAGATCAAGGTCGAGTAGAGCAGGGCAAAGAGCAGGTAGGCGCCGACCGCCGCGGCCATCCACTTGAAGGCGGAGGGCCGAAAACCCTGCACCCCAAGCCGGTGCAGCGCCTCGCCCAGCGTCGCCGCCCCACGCGAGCGGGCCACCCAGAACGGGACCAGCAGCAGCCCGAGCACCGTCCCGACCTGGGCGATCACGTTGCCGGCGGTAGTCAGGTCCCCTTCGCCTTCGGTAAAGAAGAGCGCGGGCATGCCCAGTAGGAGCCCGACGAAGATCGCCATCACCGCTCCTAGTAGTGCCCCCTTGGGGCCCCAGTTGGAGGGCGGGAAGTCGTGGCTTGGCGCCTCGGCGACAGGTGCGGTGGCTAGGTTGCTCTCCATGTCGCCCGCAGTCTCACAGGTCTCCCGCACGACCAGAACGCGACTGCGGATCCTCCGCCGCCTCGCCTTCCTCGGCGTCTTCCTGATCGTGGCGATGCTGGCGCTGAGCCAGTTCACCGAGCTGCAGCGGCTGGCGACCGGGGTCCTCGCCTCGACCGCGGTGGTCGTCGCGATCGTCGGCTTCGCCGCCCAAAAAACCCTCGCCAACATGATCGCCGGCATCCAGATCGCGGTCTCGCAGCCGATCAGGATCGGCGACCGGGTGACCTTCGAAGAGCGCGACGGCCGGGTCACCGACATCACCCTCTCCTACACCTATATCGACCCCGGCGACGGCAGCTCGGTGGTGATCCCCAACCAGCTGCTGGTCGAAGGGATCGTCCACAACCACTCGACCGAAGACACCGTCGCCTGACGCCGGGGAGGGCTAAGTACCCTCCCATTAATGACGCAGCGCACTCGGCGACGTCAGCGCCGTCACGGGGGGATCGGCGCCAAGCTCCTGCTCGTCTTCGGCGGCATCTTCGTCCTGCTCGCGGTGGCGGCCATCGCGGTCACTTCTTGGGTGCTCGACGTCGCCGCCGACGCCCCGGACCTCAGCACCTGCAAACCGATCGACCGCGGCGGCAACACCGTCGTCTACGCCGCCGATGGTTCGAAGCTGGGGATCGTCGCTTCCCCAGAGGTGCGCTCGCTGGTCGCGATCGACCGGATCCCGAAGAGCGTGCAGCTGGCGACGGTGGCGATCGAGGACCAGCGCTTCTACCAGCACGACGCCCTCGACTACGAGGGGATCCTCCGCGCCGCCCTGAAGAACCTCGAAGCCGGGGAGGCAGTCGAGGGCGGTTCGACGATCACCCAGCAGCTGGTCCGCAACCTCTGCATCCGCAACCCGCAACGGACGATCGAGCGCAAGATCGTCGAGGCGGAGATGGCGATCGAGTACGCCGAGCGCCACAGCCGGCGCGAAATCCTCGGCTCCTACCTCAACGTCGCCTCCTACGGGACCGTCCAAGGCACCACCGCGGTGGGCGTCGGCGCCGCAGCGAAAATCTTCTTCTCGAAGCCGGTCTGGGAGTTGAAGCTGCCGGAAGCAGCGCTGCTGGCTGGTTTGCCGCAAGCACCCTCCGAATACAACCCGCTGCTCGATCCCGGCGCCGCCAAAGCGCGGCGCAACCAGGTCCTGCGGCAGATGGCGAAGCTCGGCTACGTCAGTGACGAGCGGGCCCGAGCAGCAAGGGCCAGTGGCCTGCGGGTCAACCTCGACGAGAGCTACTTCGAGCACCGCGAGCCCTACTTCTTCGACTACGTTGAAAACCAGCTGCTCGAAGAGTATGGGGTCGACAAGGTGCGGCGCGGCGGGCTTGAGGTGCACACCACGATCGACCCCAAGCTGCAGGAAGTGGGCCTGGAAGCGATGCGCTCCAGCCTGCCGTACTCAACCGACCCCGCTGCCGCCCTGGTATCGATCGACCCCCGCAACGGCCAGATCCGGGCGATGGTCTCGAGCTCTTCCTACGAAGCGAGCAAGTTCAATCTCGCGGCGCAAGGACACCGGCAGCCGGGCTCCACCTTCAAGACCTTCGTCCTCACCACGGCGATCAAGCAGGGGATCGACCCCTACTCGACTTACTACACCTCGAAACCGCTGGACCTCTACCTGCCGCAGTGGGGTCACTGGACGGTTCACACCGCCGACGAAGGCTATTTGGGGACGGTCAACCTGCAGCAAGCCACGGTCGCCTCCGACAACACCGTCTTCGCCCAGCTTGACCTCGACGTGGGGCCGAGCGCGGTGGCGCAGACGGCGCACTCGATGGGGATCACTTCGCCGCTCGACGGGATCCCGGCCGAGGGGATCGGCGGCCTGCGAATCGGGGTCTCACCGCTGGAGATGTCGAGCGCCTACGCAACGCTTGCCGACGGCGGTCAGCACCGCAAGCCGGTCGCAATCGCGAAGGTCGTCTTCCCCAACGACCGCGTCGACCGGCCCGAACGCTCGCAGCCGCAGCAGGTCCTCTCGCCAGCCGTGGCCTGGGAGGTGACCCGACTCCTCCACGACAACATCGTCGAAGGGACCGGCACCGGCGCCTACACCGGCTGCGCCGGACAGGCCGGCAAGACCGGGACGACCGACGAATACACCGACGCGTGGTTTGCCGGCTACCAGCCCAACCTGGCGACCGTGGTCTGGGTCGGCTACCCGGAGTCGAACGAGATCTCGATGTCGAGCGTGCACGGCACCACCGTCTTCGGTGGCACCTTCCCGGCCGACATCTGGCACTCGCTTTACGCCGGCGCGGAAATTCCCTGCGAGGAATTCACCGAACCGGAGCAGCAGATCAGCTGGGCGCCGTTCTACGGGCGCTACGCCCGGTCGAGCCCGAGCGACGACAGCGACCTCGGTGACTCGGGTGACAGCGAAGGCGGCGATTCGCCCCCACCCGGCAGCGCCGCGGTCGGCGGCTACGACCCCGACGCCTACGCACCCGGCGCCGGGCAGGAACCGTATCCCGCTCCCCCTGCTCCGGGAGACGTGGGCGGCGGCGAGTCGGCGGACGAATAGCGATCGATCCCGGGCTCGCCTTCGGGTTGATGTGGGCCGGCTTCGCCGGCTACCTGGGCTTCCTCGCCGCCGCGCCAGCGCTCGGTCGGCGCTTCGTCTGGGGGGCGATCCTTGTCCTCGCCACCGGCTTTGCATTCGCCCCGGTACTCCTCTCCCACGACGTCTACAGCTACGTCGACTACGCCCGTCTCGGCGTTCGCCACGGGCTTGACCCCTACGTCCACCCTCCCTTGGCTGCGCCGCAAGACCCGGCCTACGCCGAGGTCACCTGGACCGAAGCAACGAGCGCCTACGGACCCCTCTTCACCCTCGCCACCTATCCGCTGGCGTGGCTGCCGGTGGGGACGGCGGTGGCGGTTCTCAAGGCCGTGGCGGCGCTCTCGGTCCTCGGCCTCGCCGCAATCGTCTCCCGTATCGCCGCCTGGCGTGGCCTCGACCCGCTGCGCGCCGCCGCCTTCGTCGCCCTCAACCCGCTCGTCCTCGTCCACGTTGTCGGCGGTGCCCACAACGACGGCCTGACGATGTTGCTGGCAATGCTCGCCGTTGCCGCAATTCTCAGCGCCCGCGAGCTCAGCGGCGGCATCGCCCTCGTTGCCGCGATCGCGACCAAGACCTCAGCCGCCATCCTCGCCCCTTTCGCCCTCCTCGGCACGGGCCGGAAACGGCCCGTCGGCAGGCTGCTGGGCGGGGTACTGGGAGCTGCTCTGGCGATTGCGGTCGCCGCCAACCTCGCCTTCGGCTGGGACTGGCTGCACGGCTTCGGCCTCGCCGGCGAGAACCAGAGCCGGACTAGCCACATGAGCATCCCGATCACCACCGCGCGGTTGACTGGCCTCGATCCCGACGCGGTCCGCCTCGTTGCCGCGGGGCTATTCGCCGCCGCGATCGTCTCTCTCCTCGCCTGGACCTGGCGCGGCGGCGACTGGGTCCGGGCCGCCGCCTGGGCAACGCTCGCCCTCCTCCTCGCCACCTCCTGGCTGCTCCCCTGGTACCTGGTCTGGCTGCTGCCGCTGGCGGCGATCTGCCGCGATCGTCCCCTGCAACTCCTGACCCTGGCGCTTACCGCCTACCAGCTGGGGGCGCGGATCCCGCTCTGAGGCTTAGGTGCTGCCGCCCGCCGCGATCTGCCGCTCCGCCTCTTCCTCCTCAGGCGACGGATGCAGGATCCCGGTGTGGATGCTCCAGCCCTCTCGGCGACCGAGGAGGGTGACGGCGCCGACGTAGATCAATTCGGCCACGGTGAGCACGCCGCGGACGGCGATCGCGATCAGCGAACCGAGTGCGAAGCTCTTGCTCGGCAGCGCCCCCTTCATCGCCCAGGCGAAGGCGGCGTCCTTGACCCCGAGACCGGCGGGAGCGATCAGCGTCACCAGCGCAGCGACATAGCCGATCGCCTGCGCCGATCCAACCAGGATCACGTCCTCAAAGGGGATATTGGTGACCGAGCGGGCGACGCAGTAGAGCCCGAGGGCAACCACGAACCAGTTCATCGTGTAGAAGGCGATCAGGGCGATCACGCCGCGCAGCGGCACGAACGCCGGCAGCGGTTCGCGGCCGAAGACCTTTAGGGCCCGGTTCGCCAGCGGTCCGAACACCCTCGGATGCAGCACCACGATCGCCGCCGGAATCAACAGCAGGACCCCCCACCGCCACGCATCTCCCTGGAGATCGGGGTGCTGGATGATGAAGTAGGAGGCGAGGATCACGGCCGAGGTGGCGGAGACGGCCTGTTCGTAGACGATGCTGGCGATCGTGATCCGGCGCGGGATTCCCGCCCGTTCGGAGAGCAGCAGACGCCCCAGCACGTAAAGGACGCTGCCCGGCACGTAGCGCGCCAGCATCGGCTGGCCCCAGGCAACCTGGGCGCGGCCGAAGCCGATTCGGTAGCCGAGGAACCGCAGGGTCAGGTCCCAGCCGTAGGCGCTGAGCACGAAGAAGAAGGGCAGGATGACGATCGCCGGGACCAGCCAGCCAATGTGGAAGTGGACACCCTCGGCCTGGATCTCCGACCACTGGTCGATGACGGTAAGGACGAGGAAGCCGAAGATCAGCACGGCGAGGCCGATCTGGAGCGCGAGGCGGACTTTGCGGCTGCGGGGGGGCTTTTTTCCAACCCGCGATCCAGCCTCGCCTACCCGGTGTAGGAATGGTTGGCGGCTCTCCACGTCCGTCCGCACCTTAGTGTCTGGGATAGTCGGGTGATGGGCGAGTTCGAGTTGCTGGCGAAGCTGCGCCAGCGTCTGCCGCAGCCGGGACCCCGAGTCAAGCTCGGCAGCGGCGACGACGCGGCTGTGACCGAACCAGGTGGCGCAACCGCTACTTCAGTCGACGCGATCGTCGAGGGCGTCCACTTCCGCCGCGAGGAGTCGGGGCTGCTGACGGTGGGCCGCAAGGCACTCGCCACCGCCCTTTCCGACCTGGCCGCGATGGGAGCGGAGGCGGGTGAGGCCTACGTCGTCCTCGGCGCCCCCCCCGACCTCGGCGAGGACGATTTCCTCGCCCTGCTCGACGGCATGCTCGAGCAGGCGGTAGCGACGGGGACCAGCCTCGTCGGCGGCGACGTCACCCGGGCGCCGACCCTGACCCTGGCGGTAACCGTGGTCGGCCACGCCGCCAAAGCGACGAGCTTCGTCACCCGCGGTGGCGCCGAGCCGGGGGACCTGTTGGTCCTCACGGGCGAGATCGGCGCCGCGGCAGCCGGCCGCCTGCTGCTCGACCATCCCGACCTCGCAACGGTGGTGCCAGAGCATGTCGCGACCCAGCTTCGCGCCCGCCAGCTCGACCCCACCCCCCGTCTGCGCACGGGTCGCGCCCTCGCTCAAGCAGGCGCGCGGGCGATGATCGACCTCAGCGACGGTCTCGCCGGCGACGCCGGCCACCTCGCCTCGGCCAGTGGCGTCCAGCTCCAAATCGAAGCTGGATCGTTGCCGTTGGCAAACGGGGTGGCCGAGGTGGCCGCGGCGGCGGGACGAGAGCCACTCGAGCTTGCGGTTTCTGGCGGCGAGGACTACGAGCTGCTCGCCGCGCTGCCGGCGGAGCGCCTTGCTGAAGCATCAGCCGGGATCGGCGAAGCCGCCGAGGCTTCCTTGGCCTCGATCGGTCGCGTTCTGCCCGGTGAGGGGGTCGAGATCAAGCTGCCCGGGGGTGCATTGCTGGAGGCTGCGGGCTACGACCATTTTTCGGCGCCGTAGCGTGAATTCCAGTCAATAGCTCCCTGACGCCACGGCGACTCAGCATCGCCATCGCGACTTGGGCAGGGTCTGGCTTGTAGCTGCCAGCTTCAACGAGAGATTTCAATTCCTGGGGCTGCATGGCCTTCGCGGTCTTTATCGGCGGCGGCACCCAGATCCTTAGTTCTTAGTACTCGCACATGCGTCCAAAGTGCAACGACGACTACCCTTTGAGCTTGTGCCCAACGGCTCAGCCCGCATCCTGCTTGTAGACGACGAGCAGTCAATCCAGACGCTGCTCAGCTATCCGCTGCGTAAGGACGGCTACCACGTCACCTCTGCCCTGGATGGCAGTGAAGCGTTGCGGCGCTTTGAGGAAGGGCGCTTTGACCTCGTCATCCTCGACCTGATGCTGCCGCAACTGAACGGGGTTGAAGTCTGCCGTCAGCTGCGCTCTCGCAGTCAGGTGCCAATCATCATGCTGACCGCCAAAGGCAGCGAGACCGACAAGGTCGCGGGGCTCGAGGTCGGCGCCGACGACTACATCACCAAGCCCTTCTCGATGCGCGAGTTCCGCAGCCGGGTCAAAGCGGCGCTGCGCCGATCGCGGATGGGAGGCGAGACCCAAGAAGACGGGCCGATCGAGTGCGGTGACCTAACCATCGACTTCAACCGCCGCATGGTCACCCTCGCCGGTGATGAGGTCCGCGTTACCTACGTCGAGTTCGAGATCCTCGGCGCCCTCGCCCGCTCCCCCGGCCGCGTCCTCACCCGCGAGACGTTGTTGGAGCACGTATGGGGGGACTCGGACTACCGCGACCCGCGCACCGTCGACGTCCATATTCGCCACCTGCGCGAGAAGCTGGAGCAGGACCCGAAGGAGCCCGAGTACCTCTTCACCGTGCGCGGAGTCGGCTACCGCTTCAAGGAGTAGAGACCGTGCGAGGGCTCCGGGTCAGCGACCTCGCCAGCCGCATCACCCTGATCTCGATTGCGATCGCGGTGGGAGCAACCGCCGTCGTCTACATCTACGTGGTCGCGATCGGCGGCTCGGCCAGCGGTGAGGATGCGGTCAAACTGCAGATCCTCATCGGCGGCCTGATTGCGATCGCGGTCGCCACCATCATTGGCCTCTATTACACCCGCGCTGCCGCCAACAACATCGAGCGGCTGCAGGAAGCGGCCCGCAAGGTGGCCGATGGAAACTTCGAGACGACGATTCCGATCGCCTCGGTCGGACAGCTGGGCGACCTGGCGCGCACCTTCAACGAGATGCAGCGGCGCCTGGCCGAGCTCGACAGCGCCCGCAAGCAGTTCATCGCCAACGCTTCACACGAGCTGCGGACGCCGATCTTCAGCCTCGGTGGCTTCGTCGAGCTGCTCGAAGAGGAGGATCCAAGCCCGGAGGAGCGAGCGGAGTTCGTGCGGACGATGCGCCAGCAGATCGAGCGCTTGACCAAGCTCACCACCGACCTCCTCGACCTCTCCCAGCTCGATGCCGGCGCGGTCGTGATGCGAGCCAGCACCGTCGACCTCACCGCCCTCGCCCGCGAGGTGACGAAAGAGTTCGGTGCCCGCGCCGATCTGCGCGACTCACGCCTGCAACTGCGCACCCCCGAGCAGCCGGCGATCGCCCTCGGCGACCCTGATCGGGTGCGGCAGATCATCCGTATCCTGCTCGACAACGCCCTTACCCACACGCCCGAGGGAACCGACGTCACCGTGACCACTTACTCCGCCAAAGGCCGCGCCGAGCTGACCGTCTCCGACGATGGAGCCGGGATTCCGCAACGCGTGCAGAAACGGATCTTCGAGCGCTTCTACACCGCCGACAAGTCCGGCAGCACCGGCCTCGGGTTGGCGATCGCGAGCGAGCTCGCGCAGCGGATGCACGGTGAGGTCACGCTCAGCTCCAGCCGTCGTTACACCGCCTTTACCCTCGACCTGCCCCCAGGACAGCACGATGTGACCCCGCCCCGCACCTACCGCACCCCGGTTAGGGCGGGAACGTGAAGCGGCTGAGTGCGGTCGCTGCACTGCTGCTCTGCCTCGGGTTGCTTTTCGGCTGCGGGTCAGGGGACGGGGGGTCGAGTTCAAGTGAAAATGGGGAGTCGAGCGCAACCTCTGAGCCCCAGCCCGAAGTGTTGATCGAGACCTCGAGTCCCGGCTTCGACGCCACTCGCATCTACGAGGATGCGGCCCCGGGGGTGGTGACGGTGCGCTCGGTGTTCGACGGGGCAGGAGCAGCCGAAGGCTCCGGCTTCGTCCTTAACGACGACGGTGAGATTGTCACCAACGCCCACGTGGTGACCGACGAATCCAAAGGCGACCGGGAAGCGGCCAAGCAGGTCTACATCGAGTTCCCCGACCGCAACGTGGTCCCGGCCGAGATCGTCGGCTTCGATCCGTTCGTCGACGTCGCTCTGCTCCAGATCAAGCCGGATGGGTTCAAGCTGCACCCAATCGAGCTCGGCGACGATCGCGACCTCCGGGTCGGGCAGCCGGTAGCGGCGATCGGCAGCCCCTTTGGCGAGCAGCAGTCGCTCTCGGTGGGAGTGGTCTCCGCCACCGACCGCTCGGTCAAATCCCTGACCCAGTTTGAGATCGCCGGTGCGATCCAGACCGATGCCTCGATCAACCCCGGTAACTCCGGTGGGCCACTGCTCGACGCCGGCGCCCGCGTGATCGGGATTAACCAACAGATCGAGACCAACTCCGGCGCCAATGACGGGGTTGGGTTCGCGGTCCCGATCTCGGCGGTCAAGCGCTCGATCGCACAACTGCGCCAGGACGGTGCCGCTGAATACGCCTACATCGGCGTCTCCAGCCAGCCGCTCTACCCACAGCTCGCCCGCAAACTTGGGCTCGATACCGACTTCGGTGGTCTCGTCTCCGAAGTTGCCGCGGGGGGACCCGCCGAGGACGCCGGGATCGAGGGCGGGGACGACAAACTTCGCTTCCAAGCAGGCGAGTACCGCGTCGGTGGCGACGTGATCCTCCAGATCGACGGCCTAGACATCGTCGGCCCCGACGATCTCGCCAAAGTGATCGCCGATCACAAACCTGGGGACGAGGTGACGGTGACGATTCTTCGCGACAACGAGCGGAAACAGATCTCGCTCACCCTCGGCCAGCGACCCGACAGCAGCCCGCCAGGCTGACACCTGACGGCGGCTGGACAGCATGTCGCCGCCGCTCGGTGTAGAACTCCAGCCTTGCTTCAAGAAGTCGCCCTCGGCCACAAGACCCTCACCGACTACACCCACATCGTCGGCAAGGAGCTGACGGAGCAAGTCCGCCAGCTCGCCGAGCCTCTAAAAGGGAAGCGAGTCCTGCACGTCAGCGCCACCGCTTTCGGCGGCGGTGTCTCCGAGATCCTCTACACGCTGGTGCCGCTAATGCGCGACGTCGGCATCGACGCGCACTGGCACGTCATCTTCGGCAAAGAAGAGTTCTACAACGCGACCAAGCTCCTCCATAACTCCCTCCAGGGCGCGGAGGAGACGCTGAGCGACGAGCAGTGGGAGCTCTTCGACGAGATCAACCAGATGAACGCCGAGGGGCTGCAGGGCGAGTGGGACGTGGTCATCGTCCACGACCCCCAACCGATCGGCCTGCTGCGCGGGGCAAAGGAGAAGGGCAAGCACTGGATCTGGCGCTGCCACATCGATCTCTCGACTCCAAATCCGGCACCGATCGCCCGCCTGCTGCCGATGATCGAAGAGTACGAAGCGAGCGTCTGGCACCTCGAGGACTACGTCCCGAACGGAATGGGCAAGCACCGCGAGGACGTGCGGATCTGCCCGCCAGCGATCGACCCGCTCTCGCCGAAGAACATGGCCTTCTCGCCCGAGGACGCGGCTTTCGTCTGCCGCCAGTTCGGGATCGATGTCGACCGCCCGCTGATCACCCAGGTCTCCCGCTTCGACCCTTGGAAGGACCCGATCGGCGTCATCGACGCCTACCGCCAGGTGACCGAGCAGGTCCCCGAGGCGCAGCTGGCGATGGTCGGCTCGATGGCCACCGACGACCCCGAGGGCCTGGAGTACTTCCAGAAGACCTTCGAATACGCCGACGGCGACGAGGACATCAAAATCCTCAGCAACCTCAACAACGTCGGCGCGATCGAGGTCAACGCCTTCCAGTCGCAGTCGGACATCTGCCTGCAGAAGTCGATCCGCGAGGGCTTCGGCCTGACCGTCACCGAGGCCCTCTGGAAGGGACGGCCGACGGTCGCCGGCAACGTCGGAGGCATCCCGCTGCAGATCGAGGACGGGGTCAGCGGCTTCCTCGTCAACTCGCCGGCCGAGTGCGCCGAGCGCTGCCTCGAGATCCTCGGCGATCCTGAGCTGGGCAAGGAGCTGGGACGGCAGGGCAAGGAGCACGCCCGCACGCACTTCCTCACCCCCCGCCTCCTGCGCGACTGGCTCAAACTCTTCAGCGACCTCGAAAGCTAACGGTCACCTCTTAGTTGGTCATCTAGTCTCTGCGGCGTGAGCTCCTCGCCGTTGATCATCGTCTCGAACCGGGGTCCGCTCCAGTTCGATCGTGACGAGAACGGGGAGCGAACGGTCCGGCGCGGTGGTGGAGGCCTGGTGACGGCGCTCTCGGGACTGGTCTCCCACCGCGATGCCCTCTGGATCGCTTCGGCGATGACCGACGAGGACGTCGCCGCCTCCGAGGAAGTGGGGGGGCCGATTCAGCAGGAGCTGGACGGAATCGACTATCGCGTCTGCCTGGTCGGCAGCGACCCCGACGCCTACGACCGTTTCTACAACGTGATCGCCAACCCGATCCTCTGGTTCATCCAGCACTACCTCTGGGACATCTCCAACGCGCCGGACATCCGCCAGGAGGAGATCGATGCCTGGGATTACGGCTACCAGGCCGTCAACCGGGACATCGCCGACGCCGTCCTGGCTGAGATCACGGGCCAGGAGAACCCGCTGGTGATGCTGCACGACTACCACCTCTATACGGCGCCGGGGATGATCAAGAAGGAGCGTCCCGACGCGTTCCTCCACCACTTCGTCCACATCCCCTGGTCGCAGCCGGACAGCTGGCGGATCCTCCCGAACCGGGTCCGCGGTGCGATCTACGAGGGGATGCTGGCCAACGACATCATCGGCTTCCACACCCACGCCTACTGCATCAACTTCCTCCGCTGCTGCGACGAACTGCTCGACGGCGTCGAGGTCGACTACCACGCCGCCGAGGTGCGTCACCAGGGAGGCAAGACGCTCGCTCGCGCCTACCCGCTGGGAATCGACGCCCAGCGGCTGCAACGGGCGGCAGCTTCGCCCGAGGTGGCGGAGGCGGAGCGGGAGGTGCTGGAGCGACGGCGTCAGCACCTGATCATCCGCGTCGATCGCGCCGACCTCTCGAAGAACGTCCTGCGCGGCTTCACCGCCTTCGACACCTTTCTCAGTCAGCACCCTGAGTTCCGCGAAAAGGTGACCTTCATCGCCCACCTGCAGCCCTCGCGTCAGGACGTGCCCGAGTACGCCGAGTACCTGGAGCGGATCGAGGCCCTGGTTGCTGTCGTCAACCACCGGCACGGCACTACCGACTGGATGCCGATCGACTTGAAGATCTACGAGAACTTCTACGACGCCGTCGCCCGCTACAAGCACTTCGACCTGCTGATGGTCAACTCGCTCTTCGACGGGATGAACCTGGTCGCCAAGGAGGCGCCGGCGGTCAACACCCGCGACGGCGTGCTGATGCTCTCCGAGAACACGGGCTCCCACCATGAGCTCTTCGACTACGTGCTCTCGGTCAATCCCTTCGACATCCAGGAGCAGGCCGACGCGATCTACCGGGCCCTGACGATGGACCCCGAGCAGAAGCGCGAGTGGGCCGAGGGGCTGCGGCAGATCATCTTCTCCCGCAATCCCGGCGACTGGGTCGACGACCAACTGAAGGACATCGAAGCCGCACGCTCGGCCGCAGCCTGACGCAGAGGGGGAGAGTTGTGGCCCGCCCTCCCTTAGGCCAGGGTGCGCGCGGTGCGAGTCAGGTGGGCTGGGGTCGCCAAGGGAGCGGCCATTGCCGCGGCCGTCTTTTTGGTCGTGCAAGCGATGCCGGGCCTCTTGCGCCAACCCGAGCCGCCGCCGCTGGACGCCGACGTCGGCCTGCCACGGATCGCGGCGCCCCCCGCCAAGCCCGCACCACCAAAGTTGCGGTTCCTTTCGGACCCTCAGCGACCGAAAGGAACCACGAGGTCGATGGGCCGGCGCATCCGGCGCAAGTCGCGGTTCCAAACGGACGTCAGGCGTCCGAAAGGAACCACGCATCGAACTGAAGCGCCAGATGAGGACGTGATCAGCAGCGGGCTACGAGCGAACTCAGCGCCACCAATGCCACCGCCATCACCGGCACCTCCACCTCCCCCGGCGCCTCCTGCTCCCGTACCGGCCCCGGTCCCAGCCCCGGCCCCAATCGGCGACGGCTCGGAAGAGTTTGCGCCGCGCTAGCGCCGGAGCGGCCGGTCGTCGGCTCGATCCCGCCGCTATAGTCCTTCGCCGTTTTGGCCGCACCACGTGAATACGAGCTGGTCCTCATGCTGGACCCACAACTTGACGGGCCTGCGCGCGACGCGCTGGCGCAAGATGCACGTGGTCAGATCGAAGCCAAAGGCAGCCTCAAACACGAGAACAGCTGGGGCTTGCGCAAGATGGCCTTTGAAATCAATCACCGCACCGAGGCGGACTACCGCTGGATGCGGTTCGAGGCCCCGAGCGAACTGCTCGACACGCTCGATCACAACCTGAAGATTGCCGACGGCGTCCTCCGCTTCCGCATCTTCAAAGTCGATCCCGACGCACCGGTGATCGTTCCGCCCGCCGTTACCGCCGCCCCAGGGCCGCGGGAGCGCACGGCTCAAGGCGCCCGCGAGGAGCGCGACGAGCCGGCGGACGACTCCGACGAGTAGCGCCGCGATTTCCGCCGCCCGCTGTTTGCGGGAACCACGGCGCCAGGGGGGCGAGTAGAGCCGACCTCCTCCTTAGACTGGAACCAGATAAGCGAATCCAGAGGGAGTGAGTGAATTGGCAGCTTCGAACGTGAACGTGGTGGTCATTACCGGGAACCTGACCCGGGATCCGGAGCTGCGTCATACCGGTGGGGGAACGGCCGTCTGCGATCTTCGGGTCGCCGTCAACAGCCGCCGCAAAGATCAGAGCGGCAACTGGGTCGACAAGGCCAACTACTTCGACGTCACCGTCTGGGGAGCGCAGGGCGAGAACTGCGCCAACTACCTCGCCAAGGGCCGTCCCGTCGCGGTTGAAGGGCGGCTGGACTGGAGCGAGTGGGAGGCCAAAGACGGCAGCGGCAAACGCCAGGCGGTGCGGATCGTCGCCAACACCGTCCAGTTCCTTGGCTCCCGCGACGGTGCCGGTGGCGGCAATGGCAACGGTGGCGGTGGCTTCACTCCGCAGAGCGACGTCCCCGCCGACACGTCCGACTTCGGCGGCGCCCCGGCCGGCGCAGGTTCGGCTTCCGAAGACGACATCCCGTTCTAACCCTGACGGCCCCGGAGGGCTCCGGACGGCGTCCTCGGTCGCTCGCGTGCAAAGCACGCCACGCTCCCTGCGTCCTGGTCTGGAGCCCTCCGGAACTCGTCAGTCGCTAGGATCATCCGCCGATGGCTAGAGCAACTGAGACTTCATCGCGACCTGGAGGCCGGCGCGGCGGTGGCCGGCGAGGTGCCGACCGCGCGCGTCCGCGTAAATACACGCGGGTCAACTCCGAGGTCGTCGACTACAAGGACCTGAACCTGCTGCGACGCTTCCTCTCGGATAAGGGGAAGACGCGCGGGCGCCGGGTCACCGGACTTTCCCGTCGCCACCAGCGTCAGCTCTCGGTGGCGGTGAAGCGGGCGCGCGAAATCGCCTTGCTTCCCTACGTCGGAGAGCGCTGATGGCGCAGGCGATCCTGCTGCGGGACGTCGATACTCTCGGCGAGCGCGGCCACGTCGTTGATGTTGCCCCCGGTTATCTGCGCAACTACCTGATTCCGCGCAAGCTGGCCCAGCCTGCCACCGCCGGTGCCCTCGTCGAAGCAAAACGGCGGATGGAGGCAGCTGAGCGGGCGGAGAAGATTCGCGCCGAGCGGGAATCTGAAGCCGCCGGACTACTCTCGAAGACGGTGCTGACGATCCACCAGCGCGCCGGCGAGGACGGCAAGCTCTTCGGCTCAGTCGGCCCGAAGGAGATCACCGACGCTCTCCGCGAGGCGCGTGATCTGCGAGTCGACAAACGGCAGATCAAGCTCGAGCAGCCGTTGCGCGAAATCGGCACCTTCATGGTCGAGATCGAGCTCAAAGACGGCACCACTGCCGCGGTGAAGACGATCATCAGCGAGGAGAAGTAGTCCTCCTTCGGCGTCGCAGGTCCGGCTGGGTTCGCTCCGAGCGGGCGACGGTCGGTCTCGCCACCGTTGCCCTCAGTGCCGCCGGCGTCGTCATCGCCGGCCAGTTCAGCCGCATGTTCGCCCGCCGCGCGAGCGAGGCCCACGATCCCGAAGCGCTGCTGGAATCGGCCCCCGCCGCTGCCGCTGACACCGTCGGCGTCGCCGTGCGCGGCTACGTCGAGGCGCCGCGCTACGAAACGGTCCTCTTCAACCTGCTGGCCGGATTTCTTGGCTCCTTTGCCATGGTGCGACTCTCAACCTGGGCGATCCGCGACGGCCGCGGCCCGTTTCGCAACGTCCACATCGGCGGCCGCCATATCCACCACTTCGTCCCCGGGATCCTGCTCGCCTTCAGCTCCGGCACCGCCGCCCTGCTCACCGACAACGACGAGCTCGAGCAACGGCTGGCGATCCCGATGGGCGCCGGCTTTGGACTCACCTTCGACGAGGCGGCGCTGCTCCTCGATCTCCGCGACGTCTACTGGACGCGCGAAGGCCTGCTCAGCATCCAGCTCAGCCTCGGCGCAACCGCGATCCTCAGCATCGCCATCCTCACCCTGCGAATGCTGCGCCGCGGCGAGCTACGCCAGGAGCAAGAGGGACTGATCCCGCCAGGTCAGCACCACCAGCTCTCCTTCGGAACTGCCGGATAAACGTCGCCGAAGTGTGAATTCTTTTTGACGGCTTTTGCACGGAACCATCGGTAGGCGCTGCCTGCCTCTGGTTTGCTTGGCAGGCGTCCCGTCCCTGGCCCGGTTGCCGCCGCCGAGCCGCCTTTACTGAAGACGATGTCCCAGCCCCCCACTTCTCACGTCCCGCCCCAGAACATCGAGGCCGAGGAATCGGTCTTGGGGGCGATGCTGGTCGCGGAGTCGACCCTGACGCGGGTAATCGACGAGGTGAAGCTGAACTCCGCCGACTTCTACCTCGACAAACACCGGCTGATCTTTGAGGTCGTCCACGACCTCTACGCCGCCTCGAAGCCGGTCGACGAGCTCAGCGTCAGCGAGGCGCTGACCCAGCGCAACAGGATCGACGAGGCTGGCGGTCGCCATTACGTCTCCGAGCTGACGGCGAAAGTCCCGGCCGCGGCCAACGCCAAGCACTACGCGGAGATCGTCCAACAGAACTCGCTGCTGCGGCGCCTGCTCGGCGCCGGCCAGGAGATCCAGGGCTGGGTCAACGAGCGCGACGGCGAGCCGCGCGAGCTCTCCGAGCGAGCCGAGAAACTGCTCTTCGAGGTCGCCCACAAAGAGCAAGCCAGCGACTTCAAACTGCTTGGCGCGATCCTCCATGACGAGGTCGACCGGCTGGAGAAGCTCTCCACCGGCGAGACCGAACTGACCGGCACCCCCTCCGGCTTCCGCGACGTCGACGCGATCACCGGCGGCTTCCAGCCCGGCAACTTGATCATCGTCGCCGCCCGCCCGGCAATGGGCAAGAGCGCTCTGGTCGCCAACATCGCCGAAAACGTCGCGGTCAAGAAGCAGCAGCCGGTCGCCTTCTTCTCACTCGAGATGTCGGAGGTCGAGCTTGCTCAGCGTTTCATCGCCTGCCGGGCGCGGATCTCCGGCGACAAGCTGCGCAAGGGGCAGGTCTCGAAGCGGGACTGGCCGAAAGTGCTGCGCGCCTGCAACGAGCTGGAAGAGGCGCCGCTGTGGTTCGACGACTCCTCCGACCTCGGGATCCTCGACCTGCGGGCAAAGGCGCGGCGCCTGCACGCCCAGGAACAGGACCGCGGCGGGCTTGGCCTGATCATTCTCGACTACATCCAGCTGATGCGCTCCGACGACCACCGGGCCAACCGGGTCGAGCAGGTCGGTCAGATCAGCCGCGGGCTGAAGATCCTTGCCCGCGAGCTGGAGGTACCGGTGGTGGCGATCTCGCAGCTCTCCCGCGCACCTGAGCAACGGACGCCGCCAAAGCCACAGCTCTCCGACCTGCGCGAGTCGGGACAGATCGAGCAGGACGCCGACGTCGTCGCCTTCCTCTACCGCGAGGACTACTACCGCGACCCCGACGAGGAGCCCGACGGCTTGGCCGACCTGATCATTGCCAAGCATAGGAACGGCCCGATCGGGACCAGGAAGCTGGTCTTCCTCGATCGCTACCCCAAATTCGCCGACCAGGCCCACCAGGAACCGCCGATCGAGCAACCCGCCGGCGAAGCGCCGCCGTTCGAGGACGCCGCGGCGGCGGGGCCTGACTTCTGATGCCCGCGATCGCCCGCTCCGAGCCCTTCCGCGAACAGGCCTGCCCGCTCGGGGTCTGCGACGGCTCTGGCTGGATCCTCGGCCCCGAAGACGTCGCCCGCCCCTGCGAGTGCCGAACCGAACGACTCAACCGCGGCCGCAGTCGCGGCGTCTCGTCGGTGATCCCGCCGCGCTATCGCGGCGTCTCCTTTGACCGGCCGCCGGTCTCCGACATGGCGCGAGATCTACAGACGAAGATCGCCGTCAACGAGGTGCGCAGCTTTATCGACGATCTCGATAAGCGGGTGGCGGAAGGCCGGGGACTGTGGATGTTCGGCGACACCGGCACCGGCAAGACGACCCTGGCAATGCTGATCTCCAAGGCCGCCTTGGAGAGCGGAAAGACCGTTGCGATCTACTCCCTGCCAAAGCTCCTGGCTCGAATCCGGCGCACCTACGACTCCGAACCCGGCGGCGACTCCTACCTCTCGTTCTTCGAGCGCCTCACCTCCGTCGACCTGCTCCACATCGATGACCTGGGAGCGGAGAAACGCTCCGACTGGGTACTCGAGCAGCTCTACGCACTCGTCAACGAGCGCTACGAGGCGCAGCGGTCGATCCTGATCACCACCAACCTCCCGCACCACGAGCTGGAGGAGCAGATCGGGTCCCGCACCGTTTCCCGCCTGACGGAGATGTGCGACGAGGTCGAGGTGCTTGGCGACGACCGTCGCTACGGCAAGTACGACCAGGCCGCTTAGCCCGCTCCGCACCCACCGCTCCCGACCGTCAGAATCCACCGCGGCATGCCAGGCGTGGTCATAGTCGGGGCCCAGTGGGGCGATGAGGGAAAGGGCAAGGTCGTCGACCTGCTCGCGGAGAGCGCGAGCACGATCGTCCGCTTCCAGGGCGGCAACAACGCCGGCCACACGATCGTCCGCGAAGGCCAGGAGTTCAAGTTCCACCTGATCCCCTCGGGGATCCTCCACGCGGACAAGACCTCCGTGATCGGCAACGGGGTCGTCGTCGACCCGCGGGTCCTGCTCGGCGAGATCGACGGGCTGAAACGGGGCGGGATCAGCGTCAACAACCTCCGCATCTCCGCCAACGCGCACCTGATCATGCCCTACCACGTGCTGCTGGACTCAGCCGGAGAGACGAAGCTGGGCAAGCTCTCGATTGGCACTACCCGGCGCGGAATCGGCCCTTGCTACGCCGACAAGGCGCTGCGGCTCGGCATTCGCGTCCAGGACCTGCTCGACGAAAAGATCCTGCGGACGAAGATCCGCGCCGCGCTGGAGCCCAAGCAGCAGGCGCTGCGGGAGCTCTCGGTGCAGCGGCGCAAACAGTTGAAGGAGGCCGGCGAGGAAGCGAAGCCGAGCGAGGGCGCGGCCGGCGTCCCAGACCCGCGGCTTGACCTGCACTCGATGGTCGAGGAACACGTCAACTTCGGACACCGGCTCGAGCCCCACATCGCCGACACCGCCAGGCTCTGCTGGGAGGCGCTGGACCGCGAGGAGACGGTGATCTTCGAGGGCGCGCAGGCGACCCTGCTCGACCTTGATCACGGCACCTATCCCTTCGTCACTTCCTCCAACCCGATCGCCGGTGCGGCCTGCGTCGGCGCTGGCGTCGGCCCTAAGGACATCGACGAAGTCTGGGGGATCGCCAAGGCCTACGCGACCCGGGTCGGCGCCGGCCCCTTCCCGACTGAGCTCTTCGACGACGTCGGCGAGCAGATGCTGCAGCGCGGCCACGAGTTCGGGACCACGACCGGGCGGCGGCGGCGCTGCGGCTGGATGGACCTGGTCGCCCTCCGCTACGCGGTGCGGCTCAACCGCCTCGACGCGCTGGCGATCACCAAGCTCGACGTCCTCAGCGGGATCGGCCCGCTGCGGGTGGCGGTCCGCTACCGCTCGAAAGAGGGCGCCGAGCTGGACACCTTCCCCTACCACCAATCGATCCTCCACTCGGCCACACCCGAGTACGAGGAGCTGCCGGGATTTGATCTTGACCTCACCGCCTGCCGCCGGGCCGAGGACCTGCCGCGAGAGGCGCTCGACTACCTCGGCTTCATCGCCGATTTCGTCGGCGTGCCGGTCCGCCTGGTGGGCGTCGGCCCGGATCGCGAGCAAGTGATTTGGCTCAATTCCTGAGCGCCCCGAGCGGCACCCAGATTTAGAAAAAAATCGCGCACCGCTGGACCTGCTCCTCTACAGTCTTCTGGGTGGCCTCCAGTCGACGCTCGGCGAACTCAAGCGAGCGACTGCCTCGAGGAAGACACGGCCTACCGCGGGAGACGGTAACCGAGTCCCAGCGCAGCCGCATCCACCAGGCGATGATCGAGGTCGTCTCGGTGCGCGGCTATCCAGATACCCGGGTGGTCGACGTGATCGGGGTCGCCGGGGTCTCGCGCAAAACCTTCTACGAACTTTTTGAAAGCAAGGAGGACAGCTTCCTCGCCGCTTACGACCTCCTGCTCGGAAACCTCCTCGGCAAGGCAACCGAGGCCTTCGAGACGAGCGCGGGCGCGCCCTGGGCAGAGCGGATCGCTGCCGCACTGGAAGCGCTTCTCACGGAGTTGTCCCAGCACCCGAACGAGGCGCGCTTCGCGATCATCGAGGTCCTCGCCGCCGGACCGAAAGCCCTCGCCCGGCGCGACGCGGCGTTGCGCCAGTTCACCGGCTTCCTCGAGGCGGGTCGCTCCGAGAGTTCGGTCGATCTCCCGGGGATCACCGCGTTGGCGGTCGCCGGCGGCATCAATGAGCTCCTCTACACCGAGATCCTCCATGGCGCGGTTGGCCGGCTGCCCAGCCGCCTGCCCGACTTGATCTTCTGGGTAGTGCTGCCTTACCTCGGTCCGGAGGGCGCTGCGGCCGAGCGCGAGCGGGTCCGACTGGCGAATATTCGCTCTTAGCGGCCCGGTTAAGCCGCTCCTTTTCCCCGTACGACGGGTTTACGAAGAAGGCGGGGGTGGTAGTTTGACCCGCTGGAGAGTTCAAGCAAGCATTTCGACGGCATAGACCCTTGGACGGGCGGCCGCAAAGGAGAGATATAGGGATATGCGCAAGTACTTGATGTTGACGATGGCCATTGCGGCCCTGATTGCCGTCAGCGTGGCTGGCATCGCCACCGGCGCCAACAAACCGGTGACGGTCGAAGCCGGCAATCTCGTATTCACCTTCAACGGTGGGTTCAGCCCGACCAAACTGCCAAAGAAAACCTTCGCTCCGATCAGCCTTACCGCCTCGGGCAAAATTTCGACCAAGGACGGCACCCACCCGCCGGCGCTGAAAGAAACGATCGTCGAAACCGACAAGAACGGCGCCATCAACGTCAAAGGTCTGGCTAAGTGCACCTCCGGTCAGCTGCAGTCCCGCGACACCAAAGCGGCTGAAAAAGTCTGCGGCAAATCGATCATCGGCACCGGCACCACGACCGTCGAGGTCCAGTTCCCGGAACAGAAACCGATCGACGTCACCAGTAAGTTGCTCGTCATCAACGGCGGCTTCAGCGGCGGGACCACCACCCTCTACATCCACGCCTACTTCTCGGCGCCGGTCACGGGGGCAATCGTCACCACCCTGAAAATCAAGAAAGTCAAGAACGGTCGCTACGGCCTCAAAACCATCGCCACGATTCCGAAAATCGCCGGCGGCAGCGGCTCGGTCAAGACGTTCAACCTGACGATCAACAAAAAAGGCGTCCTCACCGCCAAATGCCCGGACGGCAAGCTCCAGGCCAAGGCAACGGCCATCTTCTCCGATGGGACCAAAGCCTCGGCGGGCATCATCCGGACCTGCACCGGCAAGTAAGGACCAGCGCTCAGGGTCCTCCCTGGGCGTGCAGATTTCGAGAAGGGCGGCCTCCGGGTCGCCCTTCTTTTTGGGTTGCGCTTTGGGTACCCGCGTAGTACAACTAGGCGTACTCGATTAAACGCAGTTGTTTAGATTGGCGGTCATGTTCTCGGGCAGCGACAGCTTGTCGACTGCGGTGGAAAGCGCGAAGGAGCAAGACCTGAGACCTCTGGCGGATGAGTGCGCCGAGGCCTTGGACTTCGACCACCGGCAGCTGACGGAGATGGAGAACCACCTTCACGACGCCTGGTTCTTCGGCGTGCGCACCGGTCACGCGGTGATGGTCGAGACGAAAATGGGCACAACCGACCCGCGCCCGGTGATCCTCGGCATGCAGGACGAATTCCAGGAGCTGATGGAAGGGCTCGCCGAAGCCCTCAACACCACGGTCGGCGCGACCATCCAGGCCTGGAACTACCTCGGCCGTGCCTGGATTGCCGGCGCCAAGTTCTGGGAAGTCGAGATTGCCGCCCGCCTGATCGAATCACAGGCGGGCGGCTTCGAGAAGGTTCTGCGCCAGCTCGAAGACTGAGCTTCGAGCAGAGCTGGCGTCAATCAGACGATGCAGCTCTCCAGGCCGTATTTGGCGTTGAGTTTGTTCGCTTCTTTGAACATCGAGACCGAGGTCAGCCCGGACAGCGGATCGTCTTCGAGCCTTTCCAGGCCTTTCTCCATCGCCGCGATGATCGCCTCGACTTCCTGCTCATCACCTGCAGGGGGACTGAGATCCTGGAGGCCTTCGACCATCTCGGAGTAGGGATCGACAAAGGCTTCGGTGACGAGATCTTCTTTGGCGGCGTCATCGAAATCGCCCGGTTTGGAGCCTTGAGAGGCTTCTTCGAAGGAGGCTTCCGCTTCCTGGTGGCCCGTTTTGCAGATTTCGTTTGCCTGTTTCTGGAATTCCGCCCGCGTCAGCGGCGCATCAGAACTCGTATCGCTGTCACTGCCACAGCCGCTAACCACGAGAATCATCGCCACCAAGACAGCGGCAATCGCAACAATCGCTCCCTTTCCCACGCCTCTCTCCCTTCCAAGTTCCCTGAGTAGATTGGAGAGCTTAGCCTAAATGCGACTGGACGCCCCGTCAAACGACCGGGGCCGCCTTGCGGCGGCCCCGGTGTACTTCTGGGTACTGCTTCTCCTAAGCGAGCTTAGGGGGCTTTAACCGCCCACGTGCCCACTGCGAACCCTCCAGGTCCTTCAAGGGCCAGGAAGGTCGCGAACCCATATTTGGTTTTGCCCATACCCAAGGCGGTACTCGACGGGCCGAGAATGACTTTCGATTCCGCTTTGGTGTAGATGCACATATGCCCGGAGTTTGCGGCAGGCACGTCAGCGGTGCCCGGGCAGTTTGCTGCGCTACCCCACCCCGGCCAGACCGTCGTTCCGTCGGCTTTGATCCAGTTGACCGTCGGCGCGCTGGCCAGTGGGACCGGGTAGGAGAACACGGTCGTGGCGGCTTCGGGGTTGGCGATGCTGTTACCAGCACCCCAGACGCCCGTCTCGGTCACACCCGAGGCGAGGACACAGGCCGGAACCGTTGCGGTGCACGGTGCGGCTTCGCCATCGTCGCCGTCGGTGCCGGGCGTACCCGGAATACCTTGGATACCTTGGATACCTTGGTCGCCTTGGTCGCCTTTGGGACCCTGTGAGCCGGTGTCGCCCTTGGCGCCGGTGTCACCCTTGGCGCCCGTTGCGCCCGTTGCGCCCGTTGCGCCGGTTGCGCCTTTGGGGCCTTTGGGGCCAGGCTTTCCGTTCTGTTTGATAAGCGTCTTGACCCGATTTTCCTGCGATTTCGTCAGGCCTCCGGCAGCGATAGCCGCCCCCGAAAGTGCGGCGACGAGCGCCACGATCGCCACGATCAAACCAGCCGTGCCGAACTTGTTATGCATCCGTGAGAGCATCTTTCCTCCCCAAATAGTTGGTAGTGATGGCGGTGACTGGCGAGAACCTGGCCGCCGAGAATGAGACAAGCCAGATCGCTCGAGTCTCGGCCCTCACTTGTTCCCCTCCGGTCCCATTCGCATATGCGATGCCGGCACGTCCCTGGCGTGCCAACTCGCTGAGCTTAAAGTACCCCCGCATTTAGGTCAAGGAACTCGCTTGGTGGTGAATCTTGAGTTTCTCGATCAGTCGATTAACCTTGATCTATGGCACACAGAGAATCTTCGGGGGAGCCGGTGCGGCTGGTCACGCTCGGACCGGCGGGGACCTGCCATGAGCGGGCCGTCACCCGCTACATGGAGTTCCAAGGGATCGATTACTTCGGGGTCGAGTTCATCGCCGATTTCATGGACGGCCTCGAGCGGATCCGCGGCCAGGAGAACGCCTTCCTGATCCAGTGCAGCGCCCACCCGAAAGTGCACGAGGTGACCGAGCGCTACTGGCGCGAGGTCTTCGTGGTGGACACCTTTATTTTTCCAACCAAGCATCTGGTGCTGCTCACCCGGCGCGAGATCGAGCAACCGCGCTCGCTGGGGATCGTGCCGGCGACCAAGGGCTACGTCGATCTCTCGCAGTGGGAGGAGATCATCGACGTCGTCTCCAAGCCGGTCGTGGGCGAGGAGCTGCTCGAAGGACGCTACGACTCCGGCCTAACCCACATGGAGCACTTCGAAGAGCACGAAGACGAGCTGCGCCTCGACATCGACATCGGCGAAATCGACACCACCTGGGTCGTCTACGGAACGAAGAAGCGCTTCGAAGGCGAGGTGATCGGCATCCCCTCGGCTGAGCTCTTCCGCCCGCCGGTCACCAGCGGCGCCGCTTAGTTCTTCGCCGCGGTGGCGAAGATCTCGAACTGTGCCTCGGTCGGCGGCTTCGGCCGCCCGTTGCCGTGGAAGACCCGCTCGAAGGTCATCCCGACCGAGTCATATATCTCCTCCAGCTCCTCGACGGTGTAGAGGCGCTGACGGAATTCGATTCCCTTCAGCTCCTCCAGGACCTTGCCGAAGCGGAGCGGAATCATCGCCCCTTCCATGGTCTGGTCCTTCTTGTTCCAGCGATGCTCGACGAGTTCAACCATGTTCTCGCTGGGGATCCAGGAGCGCTGCGGGAGGCGGGCCCGGGCATAGAGGACGTTGGGGACCTGGATCAAATTGCGGCCTCCCGGCTTGAGGGCGCGGGAGATCACCTCGAAGGTGCGGTGGTTCTCCTCGTCAGTCTCGAAGTAGCCAACCGCACCGTCGTTGAGGTTGAGGACGATGTCGAACTCACCCTCGAAGTCGAGCTCGCGCAGGTCACCCTCGATGAAGGTCGCCTCGAGGCCCTGCGACTCCGCATCCCGGTTCGCGATCTCGATCAGTTCCGCGGAGATCTCACAGCCGACGACCGAGAAGCCTCGCCGGACGAGCTCGAGTGAGTGACGGCCGGTGCCACAGGCGAGATCGAGGATCCGCTCCCCTCCCTCGGGTCGCAGCATCGTCAGCGCCCGGTTGATTTCGCCCTCGGTCCGTTCGGTCCAGGCCATCTCCGCGGTCGAGCCGTCGAACGCGGTCGCGTACCAGTCCTGCGGAATCTCCTCCTGTAGAACCCCCATGGCCCCTCCTAGGATCTATTGCGCAGAAGATCCTAATGCATTCAGCACTGTCTGCTGACTAGGGGTTCTCGCGCTCCTGGCGATGGTGCCGACGGACGAGGGGGGCGACGTAGCCGACGATCGCGCCAATCGCGGCGGCCGCGAGAATGACCACGATCAGCGGCGCCGTCAGGTTGACCATGAGGACGTTGACATCGACGCTCTGCGAATTCTGAAGCGCGACGATCAGGACCAACGCGGCGAGGACTCCGGCGACCCAGATGCGCCAGTTCCGCTCGTTTTTCTCTGGTCCCATTAGGGGGATAGTAGGAGACGCAACACTGCCGTGGAG
>DATDLJ010000042.1:0-12336 GCA_036519395.1 Solirubrobacterales bacterium
GGCGGCGCGGGCGCACGCGTTGCGCGCAGTTTGGAAATTGTTTGGGCCAACTCGGGGGCGAGTTCGTCACGCCCAAGCCTTGCCCCCATATGACCGTCGCCCGCCGCCGCACCGGCGCCATCGCCGAGGACTACGTCGCCCGCCGCCTCGCGGCCGCCGGCTGGGAGATCGTCGAGCGCAACGCCCGCACCCGCTACGGCGAGCTCGACATCGTCGCCCGGGACGGCCGCACGCTCGTCTTCATCGAGGTGAAGGGCGCCCGACAACACACGCGCTTCGGCCCCGAGAAGCCGATCCTCTCGATCGACTCCCGCAAGCAGCAGCGCGTCCGCCGTCTCGCCACCGCCTGGATGTCGGAACGCCGCGACCAGCCGCCCTACGACGAGATCCGCTTCGAGGCGGTCGGCGTCACCCTCGACCGCGCCGGCCGCGTGGTCCACGTCGACTACGTCGAGGGCGCCTTCTGACTCGAGATCAGCCCAGCTCGAGCTGGGAGTACGCCACGCTCTGGACCGAGCGACGGTGCAGCGGCGAGATGCCGATCGTCTCGATCGCCTGGCGGTGCTCGGGGGTCGAGTAGCCGACGTGCTCCTCGAAACCCCAGCCCGGGTGCTGGGCGGCGACCTCGCGCATGTAGCGGTCGCGGGTGACCTTGGCGATCACCGAAGCGGCGGCGATCGCGGCGCTGGTCGCGTCGCCCTGGATCACATGGCGGTGCGGGATCGAGCAGGTCGGGAGGCGGAAGCCGTCAACGAGGCAGATCGCCTCCTCCCCCGGCCGCAACCGCTCCAGCGCCTGCGAGAGCGCTTCGATGTTGGTCACGTGGAGGCCCCGGCGATCGATCCCGGCCGGAGAACGGACAACGACGCTGACCCGCTCCGCCGCCCGCAGCACGCACGGGTACATCTCCAGCCGCCGTTCCTCGGTCATCTGCTTGGAGTCGTGCAGGCCGCTGAGGGCGCGACGGTCAGCGTGTGAGAGGCGCTCGTAATCGATCAGCACCGCAGCGGCAACCAGCGGACCCGCTAGACACCCGCGCCCCGCCTCATCGGCGCCGGCGACAAAACGGCTTTGCAGACCACGGTCGAAGGCGAACAGGCGGCGGCTGCGCGCCAAGCGGCGCCGGTGCGTCTTCGGCTTCGAGCTCTTAGAGCCCGCCGATGCGGTTCGGGGGCCAGTAGGTGGCAAAGGCCTCACCGATGATCCAGTCTCGGGGGACGGGTCCCCAGAAGCGGCTGTCGTCGCTTGCCCCACGGTTGTCGCCCATCATGAAGTAGTGGTCGGCCGGGATCGTGATCGTTCTCGGCAGATTGCAGGCCGGGGCGCCGCCGCAGGGGTTGATGAAGGACTCTTCGGTCTTCTCCTCCCCGTTGACGACCGGGTGCCCGTTACGGACCGAGAGGGTGTCGCCGGGACCGGCGACGATGCGCTTGATGAAGTTCTGGTCGGAACGGCCGGAGGTCGGCTCCGGGCAGGGCATCCCGACTTCGCTCGGCTGGCGACCTTTCACCTTCACCCCGCATTCGGTGCCGTTGTCGGCGCCGGCCGGCGGGTGGAAGACGACGACGTCGTCGATCTTCGGATCCTTGAAGTGGTAGACGAAGCGGTTGACGAGGACCCGCTGGCCGACGTCAAGGGTCGGCTCCATCGATTCAGAAGGGATTTGGTAGGGCTTGACGATCCAGGCTTGGATCGCCAGCGCCAGCCCAAGGGCCAGCGCAACGATCACGGCCAACTCGATCAGCCCGCCGCCTTTGGACTTCGGCTTCGGGAGTTTCGGGTTCAGGCCTTCGAGTCCTCGTCGGAGTCGCCGGCCTCTGCCGGTGCCTCGTCCTCGGCATCCTCGGGCGCTGAACTGTCCTCGGTCTCCCCGGCCTCGGGCGCATCCGCGTCCGACTCCGCCGCCGTCTCAGTCTCTGCTGCTGCCTCGGGCTCCGCTGCCTCGGGCTCGGACTCCGCAGGAGCCTCCTCAGCCTCGGGGGCCTCGGCCTCAGCGGTCTCCTCGGCCGCAGCCTCCGGAGCCTCCTCGGAGGCCGTTGCCTCCTCGCTGCTCTCGGTCGTCTCAGCCGCAGTCTCCTCGGGCACCTCGACCGGCACGACCTCCTCCTGGCTGACGCCCTCGGCATCAACCGCGGTCGACTCGCCGCTCGCCGCTGCGGAGACCGCGACGACGTCGTCGTCGATCCCCCAGCGCCGCTCGGCGACGCGCGCGGCCTTGCCGATCCGGCCCCGCAGGTAGTAGAGCTTGGCCCGGCGCACATCTCCGCGCGCCGCCACCTCGAGCTTCTCGATCTTCGGCGAGTGCAGCGGGAACGTCCGCTCCACCCCGACACCGAACGACTGCTTGCGGACGGTGAAGGTCTCGCGCACGCCGGAGCCCTGGCGCTTGAGGACGACGCCCTCGAAGACCTGGGTCCGTTTGCGGTTGCCCTCGATTACCTGGAAGTGGACGCGGACACGGTCTCCAGGCGCAAAGTTGGGCAAGCCCTGCTTCAGCTGGGCGCGCTCGATGCTGTCGATTACAGAGCTCATAGGAAGATCACTGCGAGAAAAAACCGCCGGGACCCAGGTGCGGGAACCGCGCGGTCGCGGAATGGTAGCTACTCCGCGTCTTTTTCGAACTGCTCGGCCCGCTTGCGACTCTGCTGCAGGCGCCATTGCCGCACCTTCTCGTGGTCGCCGGAGAGCAATATCTCCGGCACATCCCAACCCCGGTAGTTCGGCGGGCGGGTGAAGTGCGGGTACTCCGGCATCCCCTCCAGCGCGTGGCTGAAGGACTCCTCGACGGCGCTGTCCTCGTGGCCGAGGGCGCCGGGGAGCTTGCGCATCAGGACATCGGCGACGACCATCGCCGGCAGCTCACCGCCGGCGAGGACGTAGCGGCCGATCGAGAGCTCGTCGTCGGCGAGGTGCTGATGGACGCGGTCGTCAAAGCCCTCGTAGCGGCCGCAAAGGAGGGCCACGTGCGGCTCGGCGACCAGTTCGTCGGCGATTGGGTCGTCGAGCAGCGGCCCGGTCGGCGAGAGGAGGACGATCCGCGGTCGCGGCCCCTCGCCGTAGGCGGCCTGTAGCGCGGCATCGACGACGTCCACCCGCAGCACCATCCCGGCCCCGCCGCCGTAAGGGGAGTCATCGACCTGGCCGGCGGTCAGCGGCGTCGTCTCGCGGTAGTTGAAGAGGTTGAACTCGTTGCCTTCGCCAACTGCGTTCTGGACCGAGCGCTGCGACTGGAACCAGTCGAAGGCCTCGGGGAAGAGGGTGAAGACGTCGAGCCGCACCCGGCGAGCGCTAATCGAGGATGTCGACGATGACGCGGCGGTCGATCCGCACCGCGGCCGCCTTGGCGATCGTCCGAATCGCGTTGGCGATCCGGCCGCCTTTGCCGATCACCCGGCCGAGGTCGCCCTCGGCGACGCTGATCTCATAGACGAGGTCACCGTCCTCTTCCAGCTCCTCGACCACGACCGCCTCCGGGTCCTCGACGAGGGCCTTGACGAGAAACTCGAGGAGCTCCGTCATCGCGAGCCGGCTAGCTGCCGGTGGCCTTGATGCCCTTGGTCCGCAGCAGGGTCGCCACCGTCTCCGACGGCTGGGCGCCGTGCTCGAGCCAGTGACGCGCGCGCTCCTCGTCGATGTTGATCGTCGAGGGCTCGGTCTGCGGGTTGTACTGGCCGATCGTCTCGATCGTGCGCCCATCACGCGGGGAGCGTTTGTCGGCGACGACGATGCGCCAGATCGGGTTCTTCTTGGAACCCACTCGTCTAAGTCTGATTCGGACTGCCATGAAGCCGAGCAGGTTACAGAAAAGGCGCCCCCGGACGCGAAGCGGAGGAGGCGCCGACTGATCTGGGATTAGCGCCTGCGGGCCTTCGGGCGCGGCGCGCGCTGCCCACTGCCCGCCAGCTTGGCCATCTGCTGCGGCGTCGGGGCCTGCCCGTTGGCCATCGCTTTCATCATGACTTTCATCTGGTCGAACTGCTTGACCAGCTGGTTGACGCTCTGGACCTTGGTCCCGGAGCCGTTGGCGATCCGTTTGCGGCGGGAGCCGTTGATCAGCCCCGGGTTGGCGCGCTCCCTGGGGGTCATCGAGAGGATGATCGCCTCGACCCGGTCGAGCTCGCGTTCGTCGATGTCGGCGTTCTTCAGCTGCTTCATCGCCCCCATCCCCGGCAGCATCCCGATGATCCCGCTCAGCGGCCCCATTTTCCGCACCTGCTTCATCTGGGTGAGGAAGTCCTCGAGGGTGAACTGGTCGCGCCGCATTTTCTCCTGCAGCGCCTCGGCCTCCTTCTCATCGACCTGTTGCTCGGCTTTCTCGATCAGGCTGAGGACGTCGCCCATGCCGAGGATCCGCTGGGACATGCGATCGGGGTGGAACTTGTCGAAGTCCTCGATTTTCTCGCCGGTCGAGGCGAAGAGGATCGGCTTGCCCGTGACGGCCTTGACCGAGAGCGCGGCGCCGCCGCGGGCGTCGCCATCGAGCTTGGTCATCACGACGCCGTCGAACTCGGCGACCTCGGCGAAGGATTCGGCGACGCCGACAGCGTCCTGGCCGGTCATCGCGTCGACCACGAGGAGGACGTCGTGGGGTTTCGTCTGCTTGCGGATCTTGGCCAGCTCGGCCATCAGGTCCTGGTCGATGTGGAGGCGGCCGGCGGTGTCGACGATCAGCACGTCGCGGCGCTCGGCGCGGGCTTCGTCGAGCGCCCAGGAGGCGATGTCAACCGGATCGGCCTCGGTGCCGCGCTCGTAGACGTGGGCGCCGGCGCGGCCGCCCATCGTCACCAGCTGCTCGACCGCGGCGGGGCGGTAGACGTCGCAGGCGGCGAGGGCGACGTCTTTGCCCTGGTCGCCGAAGAACTTGGCGAGCTTGGCGCAGGCGGTCGTCTTACCCGAGCCCTGCAGGCCGGCCATCAGGATCACGGTCGGACCGCTGTTGGCCATCGCCAACTCCGAGCCGGTCCCGCCCATCAGCCCGGCGAGCTCCTCGTTGACGATTTTCACCACCTGCTGGCCGGGATCGAGGCTCTCCAGAACCTCGGAGCCCAGACAGCGTTCCTTCAGCGTCTTGGTGAAGCTTTTGACGACTTTGAAGTTGACGTCGGCCTCGAGCAGGGCGAGGCGGATCTCGCGCATCGCCGAGTCGACGTCGGACTCACTGAGCTTGCCGCGCGAGCGGACATCCGAGAGGGTCGACTGCAGGCGTTCGGAGAGCTGGTCGAACATGTCCGAGCAGCTTAAAGACTCAACGCAGGGCTACTCGGCGAGCAGCGCTTTGGCGTAGTCGCTGGGATCGAAGGGGCGCAGGTCCTCGAGCGTCTCCCCGACGCCGATCAGCTTCACCGGGATCCCGAGGTCGGAGGCGATCGCCAGGGCGATGCCGCCGCGGGCGGTGCCGTCGAGCTTGGTCAGAACGACGCCATCGACATCGACCGCTTCGGAGAAGACCTTCGCCTGGCGCAACCCGTTCTGGCCGGTGGTGGCGTCGATCGAGATCAGCGTCTCGTGCGGCGCGTCCGGGATCTGCTTCTGGATCACGCGGCAGACCTTCGCCAGCTCCTCCATCAGGTTGGCCTGGGTGTGGAGGCGGCCGGCGGTGTCGACGATGACGACGTCGGCGTCGCGGGCGCGAGCGGCGTTGATCGCGTCGTAAGCGACGGCTCCGGGATCGGCCCCCTCTTCGCCCCGAACGAGCTCGGCGCCGGCGCGCTCGGCCCAGGTTTCGAGCTGCTCGGCGGCAGCGGCGCGATAGGTGTCGGCAGCGGCCATCACCACAGTTAGACCCATTTCCTTGCTCAGGTGCCAGGCGATCTTGCCGATCGTCGTCGTCTTGCCGGTGCCGTTGACGCCGACCATCATCAGAATCGCCGGCTCGGCGCTGAGGTCGATCGGCGCCCGGCCCGTGGTGGCAACCTCGGCCAGGATCTCGATCAAGCGGTCGCGGACCGCGACCCCGTCCGCGGGCACCGCCCCGGACTCAACCTCATGCTCGAGCCGCTCGACCACCGCGGCAGTCGTCGGCGCCCCAACGTCGGCCAGGATCAACGCCTCCTCCAGCAACTCCCAAGTCTCGTCGTCGATCCGGTCAAACAGACTCGCCGAGATCTCCTCGGTCAGCGCCTGTCGGCTTTTCGAAAGGCTCTCCCGTAGCCGCTTGAAGACCCCGCGTCGCGCCTCCGGCGCGTCCTCCTCGGCCGTGGCCACAGCCGAAGGACTCCGCCCCCCCAGATCAACGATCTCCTGCCAGCTAGTAGCCATGGCGAGGAAAGGTACCGGGCCTCCGCCCTACGCCAGGGGAGCTAGGCGACCGCGGAGAGGCCTGGGGCCTCGTCCTCGTCGTTCTCGTCCTCGCTGATTTCGCGAGGAAGACGACGGGAGACCACCTTGGTGACGCCGTCCCCACCCATGCTGACCCCGTAGAGGACGTCAGCGGCGTCCATCGTCCGTTTCTGGTGGGTGACGATGACGAACTGGGCGCGGTCGGAGAAGCGCCGGATCAGCTGCAGGAAGCGATCGATGTTGGCGTCGTCGAGGGCGGCCTCGACCTCGTCCAGGATGTAGAAGGGGCAGGGCCGGGCAAGGAAGACAGCGAAGACAAAGGCCAGGGCCACGAGCGACTTCTCGCCGCCGGAGAGCAGTGAGAGTTTGCGCGTCGACTTGCCGGCCGGGGTGACCTCGATCTCGACCCCGAGCTCTTCGCGCTCTTCTTCCTCCTCCTCGGGCTCCGGCTCGGCGTCGGTCGGCGCCTCCTGCTCGCCAGACGGCCGCTCCTCGTCGCGGACCGGTCGCAGGCTGACCCGGCGCAGCCGCCCTCGCCCACCCGGAAACAGGTGCTCGACCATCTCCTCGAAGTTCTTTGCGGTCGCCTCGAAAGTCTCCTCGAAGGCGCGCTCGATCTCGGCGTCGATCTCGCGAATCAGCGACTCCAGCTCCCGCATCGAACGCTCGATGTCCTCGCGCTGGGCCTGTAGGGCCTCGACGTGCTCGCGAGCCTCCTCGTACTCCTGCTCGGCCAGCGGGTTGACCGGTCCGATCTGGGCGCGACGGCGATCGAGGCGCACGAGCTTACGGTCGATCTCCTCCCGCGCCTCATCGGTCAAGGCCTCCTCGGCCGGCGGAATCTCCTCGCCGAGCCGCTCGGCGATCGCCGCCAGCTCGCGCTCGGCCTCGGCCCGGCGGTCACCGAGGTGCGCGGCCTCGACCTCGGCCCGAGTCAGCTCGTCGGAGGTCTCTTTCATCTGCGTTTGCAGCTCGAACTCCTGCTGCGAGCAGGCGCGCAGCTCTTCGGCGATCTCGTCGCCGTCGTCCTCGCCGCCGACCACCTTGCGCTCGATCTCCGCGACCCGGGCACGGATCGCGACTCCGACCGCCTCCGCCGCGGTGCGCGCGGAGCGCACGTCGTCCAGCAACTCCTCGCCGGCGGCGACGCGGGCGCGCAGGGCCTCGCGGTGGCGCTCGCCGAGCAGTCCCTCGGCCCGGCGGGCGTGACGCGAGGCGCGCTCGGCCCCGGCGCGAACGTCCCCGAGAGCCGACTCGCGCGCCGCCTCGGCGGCGGCGTCGGAGCGGGCGACGTTAAGTCCCTCCGCCGCGGTGCGGAGGCCGGCGTCGATCTCACCCAGCTCCTCCTCCAGCTTCCGCGCGCGTTCCCCGGGCGCGGCGCCAGGCCCAACGTCAAGCGTCAGCGGCCCCAATTCGGCCCGCAGCTTCTCCAGCCCGGCCTCAAGCTCGGCCTCGCGACTGGAGAGGCCGGCGACCCGCACCGCGACCCGCTCCTGCTCGCCGCGCAACTTGGTCAACAGCCCCCAGGCCTGGGTTCGCTCGCGGTCGCGGGCGGCGAAGCGCTCCTCGGCGGCGGCCCGCCGTTTCGCGACCTCGGCCAGGCGCTCCTCCAGCTTGCCCCGCACACCGCGCGCCTTCGTCGCCGCTTTTTCGGCCGCGGCGGCGCGGTCGGCGCCAAAGCGCAACTCCTCGGAGACCAATTGCGCCCGCAGTCCCAGTTCCTCGCGCTCGATCCGCGCCCCTAACTCAGCCGCCTGCGCCTGGCGCTTCAGCGGCCGCAGCCGTGCCCGCGCCTCGCGCTCGACATCGAGGGCGCGATCGAGGTTGTCACGGGCGGAGCGCAGCTTCAGCTCGGCCCGGCGCCGGCGTTTGCGGTGCTTGCCGAGGCCGGCGGCCTCCTCGACCAGGAGACGGCGCTCGCGCGGCTTGGAATGGACGATCGTCTCGACCCGACCCTGGCTGATCACCGAGTGCATCTCGCGGCCGAGGTTGGTGTCGGAGAGGACGTCGGTGACGTCAGTGAGGCGGCAGCGGGCGCCGTTCAGCCGGTAGCCGCTGTCGCCGGCGCGATCGAGGCGGCGTTCGACCGCGATCTCGGCGAACTCGGTGGCGGCGCGGCCGTCGGAGTTGTCGATCGTCACCTCTACCTCGGCGGCGCGGCGCTGGCCGATCCCTTTACCGCCGGCGGAGATCACGTCCTGCATCGAGGCACCGCGGATTGCGCCCGGACTCTGCTCGCCCAGCGCCCAGAGCACAGCGTCGGTGATGTTGCTCTTGCCGGACCCGTTGGGGCCGACGATCACGCTCACCCCGGGAGAGAAATCGAGGGTCGTCCGCTCGGGGAAGGACTTGAACCCCTTCATCGAGATCGACTTCAGATACATCCGCGCGCTCCTCGCATCGCCCAAAGGCTCCCGGTCGAACCGGACGCGACGGCTGCCTGATTAACCCCCAAGATGCGCCAATGCCTCCTCGGCGGCGATCTGCTCAGCCGCCTTCTTGCTCCGCCCTTTCCCCGTTCCGACGCGCTCGGAGTCGACGATCGCGGCTACCTCGAAGGTGCGTCGGTGTGGAGGGCCCGTGGCCGCGATCACCTCGTAGGTTACGCGCGCCCCGCGCTGGGCCAAAAGCTCCTGCAAAGCGGACTTGAAATCGATCCTCGTCTCGGAGGCGAGCTCGATCCGCGGCTCAAACGCCGCCGCCACCGCTGCCGCGGTGCGCTCAAACCCGAACGCGACGTAGCAAGCTCCGATCAGCGCCTCGGTCGCCTCCGGCAGCGGCCGGCCGCCGTCGAGCAGGATCTCGGCTGGGATCGCTGCCACCATCCCCTCCGGCTCGTTCGCGCGCAGCATCGCTGGCACCCCCAGCTGCGTTCCCACCTCGGCGCAGGAGACCCCGCTTACCGCCTGATTGTGGACCTTGGTCAAGCCGCCGGCGGCGAGCATCTCGAAGCTCTCAAAGACGCTGGTGGCGACGGCGAGGCCGAGGACACTGTCGCCGAGAAAGGCGAGGCGCTCAAAGGAATCGACCCGGCGCTCGGTCCAGGAGGAGTGGGTCAGCGCCTGGCTGCGAAGGTCCTCGGGAAGCTCGTCGATCAGCGCTTTCAGCGCCGCTACGGGGGAGTCGGACCGCGGCGCCAACGCTCAGGCCGGCGCGTGCTCGAGCACGAATCCGACCGCGTCGCCGACCGTCTTGATCTGGGTCGCCTGCTGCTCAGAGACGGTGACCCCGTAGCGGTCCTCCAGCTCCATCACCAGCTCGTAAAGATCAAGCGAATCAGCGTCGAGATCCTCCTTGAAGCGGGTCCCCTCTTCGATCCGCGCGATGTCAACTTCGAGCTCCTCGGCGAGGTGCTCGCGGACCAGGGTGAGGACTTCATCGCGGGTCATCTGCGTGACCTGTTTATCACGGGACTAACCCGCGTCGCCACCGGCGGCCAGGGCGCCGCGGCCTGCCCCGCCTTCGGCGAGGAGGGCGGCGGTGCGGCCGACCGCATCGACCTCGGCGCAGCGGGCGGCGAGACGGACGGCGTTGGCGATCCCCTCGGCGCCGGAGCTGCCGTGGCCGACGACGGCGATACCGCGCAGCCCGAGCAAAATCGCGCCGCCGGTGGTGTCGGGGTGGAGCTCGCGGCGGAGGCCGTTCAAGGCCGGTTTCAGCAGCAGACCGCCAGCCGCGGCGATCGGGTTAGAGCGGGCGGCGTCGCCGACCGCGGCGGCGACGGTCTTGGCGGTCCCCTCGAGCAGCTTCAGCGAGACGTTGCCGGTGAAGCCGTCGGTGACGACGACGTCCGTCACCGACGCGGGTAGATCTCGTCCCTCGACGTTGCCGGCGAAACGAATCCCCGCCGCCTCGCTGAGCAGGCGGTGCGCCTCGACAACCTCCTCGCGGCCCTTGCCCGACTCCTCGCCGACGGTCAGCAACCCGACCGAGGGGTCCTGGACCTCGAGCACGGCGGCGCTGAAGGCGGCGCCAAGAAAGGCGAACTGGACCAAGTGTTGGGCGCGCACTTCAACGTTGGCGCCGACGTCGAGAAAAAGCACGGGTTTGCCGGGGACGGGGAGCTGGACAGCTAGCGCCGGCCGCTGTACGCCCTTGAGGCGGCGCAAGCCGAAGGTGGCGGCGGCCATCGTCGCCCCCGTCGAGCCGCAGCTGACCAGCGCCGCCGAGTTCCCCTCGGCGACGTCGCGGGCGGCGCGAACGACCGAGGCCTCTTTCTTGGCGCGAACCGCCGGCACCGGGTCCTCCTCGTTGCCGATCACCTCGGCCGTCGGGATCACCTCGATTCCCTGAGCGCCGACGAGGCCGAGCGCGCGCTCCGGCCCGAAAACGCGGACGGAGATGCCGTCGGCGGCAGCCAGACGCGCGCCCTCGGCGAGAACCTCGAAACCCTGCTCCGCCCCGAACCCGTCGAGGGCGACCGTAACCGCGCCCGAGCGCGCCACGGCTACTCGGAGTCGGCGGTGGTTATCGTCGGATCTTTGATCCGGTGCGAGACGACCTCGCGGCCGCCATAAGTGCCGCAGGTCGGGCAGACGCGATGCGGCAGCCGCGGACTGTGGCAACGCGGGCAGCTGTTCAGATTCGGCTGCCCTGCCTTGTGCTGAGCGCGGCGCTTATCGCGGCGGGCGCTGGAAGTTCTCTTCTTTGGGACGGCCATCGGTCGCGGGATGGTAGCGGGTGAGGTGCCTCAGTACACGGCTCGCACGACCGCCAGGTCGTCTTTTTCCCAGGTGATCTCGCCCCCGCACCACTCGGCCAGGTCTGCCGCTTTCTCCGGGAAGTCGTAGCCGGGGTCAATCGGGGCGACCTGGGTGTCGGCTTTGACGATGTCGCCGATCACGAAGGAGCGGGCCTGCGAGCGCACCTGGCGGAAGAGGTTCTTCTTTTGATCGCTGGTCAGGTGGTGGATTGAGAGGACGCCGATGACAAGGTCCCAGGGACCTTCCGGCAGCGGGTCCTCGATCCGGGCCAGCTGCACGTCGTCGTAGTTCTCCCGCGCCCGGAAGACCATGTCGGCGCTGGAATCGAGACCGATCACCCAGCAGTCTGGATAGGCCTCGATCAGGCGGCGGGTGGTCTCCCCCGTCCCCATCCCCAGCTCCAGCACCCGCTCAGGCGGGAACGGGATCGCCGCGATCGCCTGCTCCTGCAGTTCGTCGTAGCGCGGGACCTCGGAGCGGATCAGCTCCGAGTAGGTGTCTGGTTTCCAGTGGAATTGGCCCATCTCGTAACCTCGTCGGGAGGCAGTCCATCGTAAGTCCCGACGCAGCGGAGGTGTGGAAATGGAGCAGGCGCCCCAAACGGTGATCGATCTTTCCCGCCTGACGCTGGCCCACGGCGAGGGCAAGCGATTGGAGGTTCCGGTGGCGCTGGAGCCCTTCGAGCTCGCCGGCCAGACCTACAAGCCCGAGCCTTGGTCGCCCCTGGTGCGGCTCGAGGTCTCGCGGCCCAGTAACGGCTTTGCCTTCCGCCTCAACTTCCCGGTCCACCTCGAGGGACCGTGCATGCGCTGCCTCGAACCGGCGGGCCTCGATCTCGAGGTCGAGGCGCGCGAGATCGATCAGGCGGGGACCGATGATCCGGAACTGCGCAGCCCCTACGTCTCCGACGACGAGCTCGACATCGGCCGCTGGGCCCACGACGCCACCATCCTCGCTCTCCCCACCCGCATCCTCTGCCGTCCCGACTGCGCCGGCCTCTGCCCCGTCTGCGGCGAGTCGCTCAACGACAACCCCCACGAGCACGAAGAAGCAACCGACCCACGCTGGTCGGCGCTAAAAGATCTGAAGCTGGAGTAGCGACAGCCGCTAGGGCTGCTGGTCCAGCTCGGGCTGCGGCTGATCCTCCTCGCGGCCGGCGAGCCGGTCGCGGCCGCGCTGGACGGCGGCGAGGAACTTCTGCAGGTTCACTTCGAGGGTGTTGAGGATCTCGTCGGCGTAGTCCTCGGCGCCGAGGCGGATTTCACGCTCGCGGGTGCGGGCGTCCTCGACGATCTCGTCGGCGGCGCGCTCGGCCTGCTTGGTGACCTCCTCGTCGGAGATCAGGCGGGCCTGC
>DATDLJ010000043.1:0-9063 GCA_036519395.1 Solirubrobacterales bacterium
TCCCCGCTGTTGTCCGCCGACCCCCTCACCTGACTCCCTCAACGCGCCACCCGAAGAGTCTTCAACTCCCGATCCGAACTCCCGCGGACATAGCCGCCATGGGCCACGCTTTCGCGAATGAACTCAAGCGTCTCCGCGGTCAGCCGCTCGCCGGGGAGGACGTTGGGGATCCCAGGCGGATAGGCGGCGAGACCCTCGGCGGCGATCCGACCGGCAGCCGCATCGAAGGGGACCACCTCCTGCGGGCCGAGGAAGGCTTCCCGCGGGGTCAGCACCAGCTCACCCCAGGGCGGCGCCGGCGCCAACTTCTCATCCGGTTCCCCCGGCGTCTCCTCCAACACCGCGACCGCCTTGCGCAGGCCCACGACCAATCGCTCACCCGCCTCCGCGGCTGGCTCGCCGACCCCGAAGATGGCGACTACGACGTTGCCGGAGTAGAGCTCGAGGTCGATCTCGCTGACGTGGAAGGCGGCTTTCCAGAGTCGCTGGGCGCTGGAGCCCGTGTCGCGGACGTCGATCCCGAGTCGCATTGGGTCCCAGCCGGCGACGCCGGGTCGGCCGACCATGCGCTCGTCCAGAACATCGAGGCCGGGGATCTCGCGGATCCGCTCGCGGGTCTGCGCCAACGCCGCCAACGCTTCCCCCAGCAGCTCCTCGCCGTGGACCGAGACCTGCCGCCGTGCCGCGTCGAGCGAGCCGGAGAGGAGGCCGCTGGGACTGGTCGTCTCGACCAAGCTGACGCAGCGATCGACGATGGCACCGTCGATGCGGCCGCCGCGGCCGACGTGCAGCATCGCCGCCTGGGTGAGGCTGCCGACGATCTTGTGGGTCGAGGAGGTGACCAGGTCGGCGCCGGCCTCGAGCGCGGCCTGCGGCAGGCTGGGGTGGAAGTGGAGGTGCGCGCCCCAGGCCTCATCGACCACCAGCGGCACTCCCCGCGAGTGCGCCACCTCGACCAGGGCGGCGACGTCGGCGCAGGCGCCGAAGTAGGTGGGGGAGACGACCAACGCTGCCACCGCGTCCGGCGTTTCGTCGAGCGCTGCGGCCAGCGAGTCGGGGGTGAGGCCGTGGGCGATCCCCAGCTCGGGGTCGAGCTCGGGGGCGACGAAGGTCGGCCGCATGCCGCTGAGGACCAGCCCGTCGATGACCGAGGAGTGGACGTTGCGCTGGACCACGACCCGGTTGCCCATATGGGCGAGGGCCATCATCGTCGCGTGGTTCCCCTGCGAGGCGCCGTTGATCAGGAACCAGGTGCGCCCCGCTCCCCAGGCCGCGGCGGCCAGCTGCTGGGCTTCCTGGAAAGGGGTCGGTTCGGGCCCAACGTCAACTCCCTCGGTGACCGAGGGGATGTCATTGCGCAGCCCCACCTCGCCGACCAGCTCGGCCATCGCCGGGTCGGCGCCGAGGCCGCCCTTGTGGCCGGGGACCTGGAAGCGGCCGGGGTCGAGCTTGGCGTAGGCCAATAAAGCGTCGACGTAAGGAGTGGATTCCTGACCATCTCCTGGCATCGGTTCGAGTCTACGGACCCGCTGGTTCGCGCTTGGACAATCTCGACGCCGATCTTTGGACGACTCCGCGGCGGGGCGTCCGGGAGAATCAACGCAATGGTGCACACGCGCCTTGGCTACTGGATCGAGGAGGCGGGGGAGGTTGAGCCGCGCCCGCCGCTGGCCGCTGAGCTGGAGGCCGACGTCGTCATCGTCGGCGGCGGCTACACCGGGATGTGGACCGCCTGGTACTTGCGCCAGCTGGAGCCGCAGGCGCGGGTGGTCTTGCTCGAGTCCGAACCGGTCTGCGGGCAGGGGCCGAGCGGCCGGAACGGCGGCTTCTGCAACGCGATGTGGTTCTCCCTCGCCTCGATGCGCGACCGCTGGGGCGAGGCGCCAGCGCTGCGGGTGGCGCAGGCGGCGGAGCAGGCGGTGGCGCGAATCGGCACCTTCTGCGCTGAGCACGGGGTCGATGCCTGGTTTCGACCCGCCGGTTACGTCCAGGTCTCGACCGCGCCCGCCCACGACCGGGCTTGGGAGCGAGCGGTGCAGGCGTGCCGCGAGCTCGGGGTGGCGGAGATGCTGCAGCCCTTGAGCGAGGCCGAGGTCGCCGAGCGCTGTAAGTCGCCGGCCTTTCGCGCCGGCGCCGTCGCGCCGACCGCGGCGACCGTGCAGCCGGCCCGCCTTGCGCTCGGTCTGCGCCGGCAACTGCTGGCGGCGGGGGTGGAGATCTTCGAGTCCTCGGCGGTGCGCTCCTTTCGCGAGAGCGGCGACGGAGTGGTAGTGCGCACCCCCTCCGGGTCCGTTCGCGCCGGCCGCGGAGTGCTGGCGATCGGCAGCGCCGCCAAGAGAAGGAGCGCGCCGCTGCGCGGCCATCTCACCGTCGCCTCTTCCCACATCGTCCTCACCGAGCCAGTACCCGACGTGCTGGCGGAGATCGGTTGGAGCGGGGCGGACTGCATCACCGATGCGCGGGCGCTGCTCCACTACTTCCGCACTACGCCCGATGGCCGCATCGCCTTCGGTTGGGGCGGGGGGAGGATCGCGATGGGCGCCCGGACCAAGGGGCGCACCGAGGTCGACCCGAGCGTTGTCGCCGCCGCGACCGAGGATCTCCACCAGTACTTTCCGGCGCTCCGCGGCCGCCGCATCACCCACGCCTGGGGCGGCCCGATCGACGCCTCTCCCACCCACCTGCCCGCGATCCGCACACTCCGCCACCGCCGCGCCTGGGTCGCCGCCGGCTACACCGGCAACGGTGTCGGACCCTCCAACATGGTCGGACGGACGCTTGCCTCGCTGGCCCTCGGCCACGACGACGAGCACGCCCGCCTCGCCATCGTCGACGCCAAGACCCCCCGCGTCCCCCCCGAGCCTTTCCACTGGATCGGAGGAGAGGCAATCCGTCTCGGCATCCTCAAGAAAGAGGAGGCGGAGATGGAAGGCCGCCGCCCCGGCCGAGTCGCCTCAGCTATCGCCAAGGTCCCGGAGCTGATCGGCTTCCACATCGGGCGGTGAAGAGGGACACCCACCCCCTTTACTTGACCGCGATCGCCTCCGGCTGAACCGCCGCCATCCGCTCCGCCCGCCGCTGCTGGATTAGGACCAAGGCGACGGCGATTACCGCGACCAGGAAGAGCAAAGTCGCCAGGGCATTGACCTGGACCGGAATGCCGCGGAGGCTGACGCCGTAGACGTAGAGCGGGAAGGTGACGGTCGTCCCCGAGTTGAAGTTGGAGATCACGAAGTCGTCAATCGAGAGGGCAAAGGCGAGCAGGGCGGCGGCGACGACCCCCGGCGCCAGCAGCGGCAGCGTCACCGTGCGGAAGGTCGTCAGCGGTCCCGCCCCGAGGTCCGCCGCCGCCTCCTCGAGGTTGCGGTCGAAGCCGATCAGCCGCGAGCGCACGACGACCACCACGAAGCTGATCGAGAACATCACGTGGGCGATCAGCAGCGTGGTGAAGCCGAGCGCGAACGAGTAGTAGATGAACATCGAGAGCAGCGAGGCGCCGATCACGACCTCCGGCGTCGCCATCGGGATCACAATCAAGAGGTTGGCGACCCGCTTGCCGACGAAGCGGTGGCGGACCAGGGCGATCGCCATCGCCGTCCCGATCGCGGTCGAGATCAGGGTCGAGAAGAAGGCCAGCCGCAAGCTCGTGCCGAGGGCGTCGTTGAGTTCCGGGATCGAGAACATCGTTCGCCAGTACTCGAGGGTGAAGCCGTTGTCGAGCGCGAAGGTGAGTTTGTCTTTCGGGGTATCGCCGAAGGAGAAGATCGCGACGACGGCGATAGGGATCAGCATGTAGGCGACCGCCAACCCGGCGTAGATCGGCAGCGCGTTGTGGCGCAGCCAAGCCCAGGCCCGTGCCGGCGCGCTCACTTCGCCCCCTCCGCCTCGTCTTCGTCACCCATGAACGCCTCGGTCCCGGCGAAGCGGATGTAGATGGTGACGACGGCAAGGATCAGCGCCATCATCAGGAACGAGAGCGCCGCCGCCTCCGGGTAGTTGCGCTGGCTCAGGTAGAGCGACTGGATCACGTTGCCGACCATTGCCTGCCCGGTTCCACCCAGCAGCTGGGCGTTGATGTAGTCGCCAAAGGCGGGGATGAAGGTGAGGAGCACGCCGGCGACGATCCCCGGCATCGTCAGCGGCAGGGTGACTTTGAGGAAGGCGGTGCGGGAGGAGGAGTAGAGATCCTTCGCCGCCTCGACCAAGCGCAGGTCGAGCCGCTCGAGGTTCGCGTAGAGCGGCAGGATCATGAACGGGAGGAAGTTGTAGGTGAGGCCGGCGATCACCGCCCCGGAAGTCGCCAGCACCCGCCCGTCGGCCGGCGTCAACGAGAGCGTATGTAGCACGCTGACCACCGGGCTGTCGTCGCTGAGGATCGTTTTCCAGGCGATCGTGCGGATCAGGTAGGTGGTGAAGAAGGGGGCGATCACCGCGAACAGCAGCAGCGTTTTGTAGCGGCCAGAGCGGAAGGCGATCGCGTATGCGAGCGGGTAGCCGATCAGCAGCGCCAACACCGTCGCCGTGCCGGCGTAGAAGAAGGACCGGAGGATCTGCTCCTCGTGGCCGGAGAGGGCGTTGGGGAAGTTTTCCCAGGCCCAGGTGAATTCGAACCCGCCCGTCGTTAGCGAGCCCGAGTACAGCGCCAGTTCGCCCATGAAATACATGGGCACGACGAAGAAGAAGAGGAGCCAGAGCAGGCCCGGTCCAAGGAGCCAATACGGGACCAGGCGCTGCTTCCAGCTCATTGGATCAACCCATCTCCCCGTGGATCACCCGGTCAGCACGTTCGCCCAGGCTTCGCTGACCTTGTCGACGTCAGGCGGCGAGACCTGGGTCGAGCAGTTTTTCTGGAACTCCGGGCTGGGGAAGACCAGTGGGTCTTTGGCCAGTTCCGGGCTGACCAGCTCTTTCACCCCTTCGACCGGGGAGACGTAGGTGATGTATTCGGTCAAGTCGGCCGCTACCTCAGGCTGGTAGACGAACTCCATCCAGCCCAGCGCCGCCGGCGTGTTGGGAGCCCCAACCGGGATCACCATGTTGTCCGACCAGAGCACGCAGCCCTCGGTCGGCATGATCCATTCGGCATCCGGGTTTTCGATGATCGAGGCGTCGCCCGACCAGCCGACCGCGGCGACGATGTTGCCGGCGGTCAGGTCCTCGGTGTAGTCGTTGCCGGTGAAGCGGCGGATCTGGCCGGAGTCGGCAGCCGACTTCACCGTTTCGATCGCCTGCAGCCAGTCGTCGTCGCTCGCCTCAGTTGGGTCGACTCCTTCCCCCTTCATCACCAGAGCGGCGCTGTCGCGCATCTCTTCGAGGAAGGTGACCTTGCCCTTGTATTTCGGGTCGAAGAGGTCGTTAATCGACTTGATCTCCGGTGCCTTTGACTTGTCGACCCAGATCCCGGTCATCCCGCTCTGCCACGGGATCGAGTATTTGCGGCCGGGGTCGAAGGAGGGATCGCGCAGGCCCGCCACCATCGTTTCGAACACGGTCGGCAGGTCGTCGGAGTTGATCTCCTGCAGGTAGCCGAGGTTGTGCATCTGTTCGGCCATCCAGTCGGTGACGACAAAGATGCTGCGGCCGCCGGATTCGCCTTGTTCGAGCTGGGGCTGCATCTTCCCGAAGAAACTGTTGTTGTCGTTGACGTCTTCGATGTACTGGACCTTGACGCCGGTTTCTTTTTCAAACTCGGCGACGGTCCCATCCTTTCCCGGGTCGATGTAACCCGGCCAATTGGAGATCGTCAGCTCGCCTTTGACCGCACCCGCTTTGGCGGTGGTGGTTTCGCCGTCATTGGCGCCACCCCCGCCCCCGCCACCGCAAGCGGCGAGCCCGAGGGCAAGCGCCACCATGGCGACCAGGACGGCGAGGACGGTCGAGGCCCTGCGTTGATGTCTATCGCTGCTCACCATTTGCGGTTCAACCTCCGTGCGTCGTTTCCATGGGCGACTGGTCGGCGGCGCTGGCGCCGTCGTCGTTTCCGGCCGCCGAACGATCCGGCGACTCGTGGACAAGGTGCATGTGCTCGGGCTCCCAACTGAGCGCCACCCGGGCGCCGCCGCCCGGCAGGCGCTGGCGCTCGGCCTCGTCGGCATTGGGGACGAGGACGGTCATCCGCACGTCCTCGCCGAGGTCGACGGTGATCTGGGTGGCGGTGCCGAGGTAGAGCGAGCTGGCGACGACCCCCTCGACCTGAGGTTGGTCGGATCGGGGACCACCGTTCTCGCCCAGCTCGACCCGCAGCTTCTCCGGTCGCACCACCGCGTGGCAGCGCTCGCCCGAGGAGAAGCCGTTGGTCGAGGTGGAGATCGTCTGCCCTTGGTCGAGCTTCACCTCGTTGCTCCCAGTCACGGTGGCAGGCATCAAGTTGGAGACGCCGATGAAGCCGGCGACGAAGGTCGTGCTTGGTTGGTCGTAGACCTCCTCCGGCGGCGCCACCTGTTCGACCCGGCCGCGGTTCATCACCGCGATCCGGTCACTCATCGTCAGCGCCTCCTCCTGGTCATGGGTGACGTAGACGAAGGTGATTCCGACCTCGCGCTGGATCCGCTTCAGCTCGACCTGGAGGCCCTTGCGCAGTTTCAGGTCGAGCGCCCCGAGCGGCTCGTCGAGGAGCAGGACCTTGGGCAGGTTGACGAGGGCGCGGGCGAGGGCGACCCGCTGTTGCATTCCGCCCGAGAGTTGCGACGGCTTCCGCTTCGCGTGGGAGGCGAGCCCGACCCGCTCCAACTCGGCCTTGACCCGCTCGGCGATCTCGTCCTTCGCGACCTTCTTCCGCTTCAGCCCGAAGGCGACGTTGGCCTCGACGCTGAGGTGGGGGAAGAGGGCGTAGCTCTGGAAGACCGTGTTGGTCGGGCGCTTGTGTGGCGGTAACTGCGCCACGTCCTCGCCCTCGATCCGGATTTCCCCCGTGGTCGGCTGCTCGAAGCCGGCGATCATCCGCAGGGTCGTGGTCTTGCCGCAGCCGCTGGGGCCGAGCAGGGTGAAGAACTCGCCGCCGGCGAGCTCAAGACTGAGGTCGTCAACGGCCAGCAGGCTGCCGAACTGCTTGCTGACGTTTCTCAGCTCGACCCCGGCGGCCATGTCTACTCCGCCCTCGCGGGCGTTGGTTCCAAAGCTGCTGCCGGTGATTGCTCGAGCAGGCCGGGGGGAGCGACTTCTCGCTGACGGAGGAAGAAAGGCTCGCGCTGGTGTCGCCGCCAGAGCGCAAGCAGCACGACGCCGAGGACGAGGAAGCCGACGCCGATCACGGCCGGCGGCGCAACGCCGAACCAGCTGGAGCCGGTGTATGAGTTCGCTGGGTCGGCATAGTCGATCAGTGCCTTGAAGAAGAGGTACCCGAGCAAGACCGCGCCAATCACCGGCGCGACCCCGACAAAGAGGAAGTTCTTCACCGACTTGCGCAGCTCGCGCCGGAAGTAGACGGCGCAGGCGATGCCGGTGAAGGCGTAATAGAAGGCGATCATCAGGGCCAGCGCCGAGAGCGAGTCGAAGAGGAAGTTTTCGCTGACCAGCTTCGAGGGCAGGTACCAGGCGACGGCGAGGACCCCGATCGCCACGGTCGAGAAGACGGGGGTGAAGTAGCGCGAGCTGACCTCGCCGAGCGCGCTCGGCATCGCCTCGGCTCGCGCCATCGAGAGCGAGGTGCGCGAGGCGGGGAGGATCGTCGTCTGGGTCGAGGCGAGGGCGGACACAACCACCGCCAGCAGGACCAGGCTGTCGAGCGGGCTGCCGAGCACGCCTTCCGCGTAGTTGGCGAGGATCGCTTCGTTGTCGTCGAAGGCGGCCGCTCCCGCCTCGCCCTTCCACGCGACCAGGGCGGTCGCCACCCCGAGGTAGGTAACGAGCAGGAGCACGGTGCTAACTAGTCCGGCCAAGCCCGGCGAGGTCGCCGCCCCTTCGGTCTCCTCATTGAGGTTGACCGCGCTCTCCCAACCCCAGTAGATGAAGACGCCGAGCAGGAGCGCTCCGGTGAGCGCGCCGCCGCTGGAGATCTCGAAGGGGTTGAACCAAGAAAGCGACGGATCGGCGGCGGCGGGCGGGGCATCGCCGCTCAGCACCTTGTAGATCGCGACCGCGGCGAACAGCAGCAGCGGTCCGATCTGGAGGACCATCAGGCCCTTCTGCAGGTTGGCCGAGAGCTCGGTGCCGAGGACGCAGATCGTCGTCATCACCGCGATCAGGGCCAAGGCCAAAAGCGTCACCGCGAGTTTGCTTTCGACCAGCGATTCGGCCCCGATCAATTCGAAGAACGAGTAGGCGGCGACGTCGGCAAGCGAGCCGACGACGAGGATGCCGGTGACGCAGATCGCCCAGCCGGTGATCCACCCCGACTGCGGGCCAATCGCCCGCGTCACCCAGGAGAAGCTGGTGCCGCAGTCCTGGTCGGCGCGGTTCATGTAATAGAAGGCCGCCGCAATGAAGAACATCGGCAGGAACGAGAGCAGCAGAGCCGCCGGTGCCTGGAAGCCGACGATGACGACGATCGAGCCGATCACCGCCGCCAGCGAGTAGGCGGGGGCGGTCGAAGCGAGGGCGATCGTCAGCCCATCGCTGAAACCGATCGCGTCCTTCTTCAGCCCCTTCGTGCCGGTACCCAGTGCCTCTTCCCCCGTAGTGGCCACTTACCGACCGTAAGCCTCAGCGGAGCGGCGCACAAGTGGCGAATGTCCCAAAAGCACAGGCATGGTTTGTACCTGATGGACAACTCTTCCGTCAGAGCTTGACCCATAGACCACTTGCGATCGTTGAGTTTGGGGTCTAGCTTTGTCCATAACGTCGTAACCGAAGAGGAGAGCGCTATGGCCACCGCGTCGCAGGCCCCAGTAGGAACCGATCTCCAGCAGATGGCGCGACGCCACCTCTGGATGCACTTCTCGCGGATGGGCGGCTACGGCCCCGACCACGAGATCCCGATCATCTCCCGCGCCGAGGGCTGCTACGTCTACGACGAACACGGCAACCGCTACCTCGACGGCCTCTCCGGCCTCTTCTGCGTCAACGCCGGCCACGGCCGCACCGAGTACGGCGAGGCCGCCGCCCGCCAGGTCGAAGAGCTCGACT
>DATDLJ010000044.1:0-26342 GCA_036519395.1 Solirubrobacterales bacterium
GGTGTTGCCGTCGCCGGCCCCCGGGGGGCGGGCGTCGGTGCCGAGCACGAGGATCGTTTGCGGCTTGAACCGCAGGAACGGGTTGCCGTTGAGGGCGTCGCGGGCTTCGCCGGAGAGCTTGAAGGACTGCAGCTGGGCGGAGACGCCGAAGGCGAGGAGGCTGATCAGGATCCAGGCGAGCGCCGCCAGCCCGATCCATTTGAGCAGCCGCTTGACGTTGAACGGCGCCCGCGGCGCGCCCGGCCGGCGCGGCTCGCGGTCCTTGCGCGGCTTGCGTGAAGGCAACCTTGCACGGTCGCGCAGGGAGGACAGATCTGCGCCTTTCAGGCGCGAAAACAGCCCCTTGCGGGAGCGGTAGACCTTGTACTCGGGCTCGTTTTTGGGCGGCTCGGGGGGCCGCTGCTCGCCGTCGGGGGTCATGAAAGGCTAGAAATCATGGCGATGTACTCGGTCATCCGCCTCCCAGCCTCCTGCCGCTCGTGAGCGGCGGCGAGACGATCGGAGTCGATCTCGGGGGCACGAAGATGCTCATCGGGGTTCTTTCCGAGGCCGGCACCGATCCCCTCTACGAGCAACGCGAGGCTTCGACCGGCCAGACCGAGGACGAGCTGGTCGAGCTGCTGGTCCGCGAGGTGAACGAGGCCCGTGAAGCCCGCCCCGACGCCGTCGCGGTCGGCCTCGGGATTCCGGCGACGATCGACCACGACGACGGGATCGCGGTCGCTGCCGTCAACCTGCCGCTCGCCGACCTCGCGATCCGCGACATCGTCAGCGAGCGGGTCGGCCTGCCGGTCTTCGTCGACAACGACGGCAACGTCGCCGCTTACGCCGAGTACCTCTACGGCGCCGCTAAAGGGATGCCGCACATGGTGATGCTGACCGTTGGCACCGGAATTGGCGGCGGTCTGGTCCTCAACGGCGAGATCTACCGCGGCTCGACCGGGGCCGGGGCCGAGCTCGGCCACATCGTGATCCAGGCCGACGGCCCGCCCTGTCAGGGGAACTGCCCCAACCACGGCTGCGTCGAGGCGCTCGCTTCGGGGACGGCGCTCGGGCGCGAGGGACGGGCGGCGGCGGAAAGCTCGTCCGACTCGGCCCTCGGCAAGGTGCTCGCAGAAGGCGGCGAGGTCGACGGCAAGGCAGTGACCGAGGCGGCCCTGGCCGGCGACGAAGTGGCGGTCGGCGTCTTCGACCTGATCGGCAGTCGCCTCGGCGTCGCCTGCGCATCCCTCGCCAACATCTTCCAGCCGAACGCGATCGTCGTTGGCGGCGGCGTGATCGCGGCCGGCGACCTGCTGCTGGAGCCGGCCCGGCGCGAAGTGCGTGAACGGGCGCTGAACCCGATGAACCAGACCCCGATCCTTGAGGCGACGCTCGGCAACGACGCCGGGATGATCGGCGCCGCGGCGATGGCGCGGGACGAGCTGGCGAAGGCAGCCGACTGATGCCCGGCGCCCTCGTCGTCTGCCCAACCCCGATCGGCAACCTCGACGATGTCTCGCCGCGGATGCGCGAGGCGCTGGTCGGTGCCGACTACATCGCCTGCGAGGACACCCGCCGTACCGGCTCGCTGCTGGAGAAGCTGCGGATCCGGCCGGCGCCGCGGCTGGTCTCCTTCCATGAGGGCAACGAAGCGGCGCGGGCGGCGGAGTTGGCGCAGCGGATCGAGCGCGGCGACATCGTCACCCTCGTCTCCGATGCGGGGATGCCGGCGATCTCCGACCCCGGCTACAAGCTGATCCGCCGCTGTATCGATCGGGCGCTGGAGGTGACCGTCCTGCCGGGTCCCTCGGTGATTCCGGTTGCCCTCGTCGCCTCCGGGCTGCCGACCGACCGCTGGCGCTTCGAGGGCTTCCTGCCGCGGCGGGCGGGGGAGATGGAGCGGGTCCTGCGCTCGACCGAGACGGTCGTCGCCTTCGAGTCGCCGCGGCGGGTGGGGGAGTCGCTTGCGGCCCTCGCCTCGCTCGCCCCCGACCGCGACGCCGCCGTCTGCCGCGAGCTGACCAAGATGCACGAGGAGGTCGCCCGCGGCACCCTCGGCGAGCTCGCCCGCCGCTTCCGCGGCGACGTCAAAGGCGAGATCGTCCTCGTCATCGGCCCCGCGGCCTCGAGCGAGCACGACAAAGACGTCGGCTTCGCGGTTGACGCTCTCCGCCACCTGGTCCAGTCCGGCGCCCGCCCCCGCGCCGCGGCCTCGGTTGTCGCCGCCCTCACCGGGACGCGGGCGAACGACCTCTACAAGGCACTGACCGGGCGAGAGGCCCGGCGGTAGCCTCCCGCCCCATGCGAACCGCCCTGCGCTCGAAACTCACCTACTCGAACGTCGTCTCCACCCTCTGCCTCTTCATCGTGCTCGGCGGGGTCGCCTACGCGGCCGATCAGCTGGCGCCGAACTCGGTCGGGACCAAGCAGCTGAAGAACGGCGCGGTGACGCTGAAGAAGATCAACAAGCAGGCGCAAGCAGAGCTGAAGCGGGGCCTGCCCGGTACTCCTGACGCAATCGGGGTCGTCGGTCCCCAGGGCGCGAAGGGGGATTCCGGGGCCAGCGGCCAGCAGGGCCCCGCCGGTCCGGCTGGGGCCACGGTCGACGCCTTCTTCGGCTCCGGCGCGGACGGTGACGAGACGGTGAGCGGCCACGTGTCCCTCGATCGCGACACCTACTTCGACGACCTCACGCTGGAGCCAGATGCCGAGCTGCGGACCAACGGCTTTCGCCTGTTCGTGGCCGGGACGCTGACGATGGAAAACGGGTCGAGCATCAACAGGAACGGTCCCAGCACCAGCTCTGAGTGCGAAGCGTCGGCGTTGTCCCCGCGCACCCTCGGCGGCTCCGGTGTCGGCGGCTGCAACTCGGTTTCAGGTGGTTACGGCGGCGACGTCGCCAACTCCCTTGGTGGCGACGGCGGCGGCACCGGAGACGCGCGCGGCGCTGCCGACACCCCGGCAACCAACTTCGGCGGCGCCCAGGTCTTCGCGTCAGCTACGCAGGCCCTGACCGGGCGCGATCTCAACGGCAACCTGATCAACGGCGGCGCCGGAGGTGAGGGCTCCAACCCCACCCTCGGTGGCGGTGCCGGCGGGGGCGTGGTCGTAGTTGGCGCGCGCTCCATCGTCGTCAGCGGCTCGGCCTCGATCAGCGCCGACGGTGGCGCCGGCCTCTACGGCGGCGGCGGTGGCGTCGTGGTCGTCGTCTCCAGCGTTCCCCAGCCTGCCGGGCTTGCGCTCAGCGTCGCGCCGGGCGTGAGCGATGCCACCAGCGCCCCGGCGGAGCAGGCAGAACCCGGCTACGCCGCCTGGCTCGACTGAGCCTTCGGCCCTTGCCTCGGCGGCGGCGCTTTGTCTTCAGCTAGCGTGAGGCGTCGATGAGTCCGGACAGCTTCTATGTCACCACCCCGATCTATTACGTCAACGCGGAGCCGCACCTCGGCCACGCCTACTCGACGATGGCCGCCGACATCCTCGCCCGGCACCGGCGCCAGCGCGGGGAGGACGTGTTCTTCCTCACCGGCACCGACGAGCACGGCGAGCCGGTCGAGAACGCGGCGAAGAAAGCGGGGGTGACGCCGCAGGAGCTGGCCGACACGAATTCGGCCAAGTTCGAAGGGCTGATGCCGACGATCGGCGCGACGAATGACTTTTTCATCCGCACCAGCGACCCGCGGCACGAGGCGAAGGTCGCCGAGATCATGCAGCGCGTCTACGACAACGGCTGGGTGACGAAGGGGACCTACGAGGGCTGGTACTGCCCCCGCTGCGCCGACTTCAAAACCGAGCGCGAGCTTGGCCCCGATCACACCTGCCCGATCCACGAGATCCCGCTCGAGCGCGAGAAGGAGGAGAACTGGTTCTTCAAGCTCTCCGCCTTCCAGGCGCAGTTGGAAGGCCTTTATGAGGAGCGCCCCGACTTCGTCGTCCCCGACTTCCGCCGCAACGAGGCGCTCTCTTTCATCAAGCAGGGTCTCGAAGACGTCTCGCTCTCGCGCCCCAACCTGAAGTGGGGGCTGCCGCTGCCCTGGGACCCCGGGCAGCGGATGTACGTTTGGTTCGACGCCCTCCTCAACTACGTGACGGCGCTGCAGTTCGCCCGCGAGGGCGAGGACCTGACCGACCGTTACTGGCCCGCCGACCTGCACGTGATGGCGAAGGACATCCTCAAGTTCCACGCGGTGATCTGGCCGGCGCTGCTCTGGGCCGCGGACCTTGAGCCGCCGAAGCGAATGGTGATCCACGGCTTCCTGCTGATGGGCGAGAAAAAGATGTCGAAGAGCCTCGGCAACGTGCTCGACCCGTTCGAGGTGATCGAGCGCTTCGGCGCCGACGCGCTGCGTTTCTACCTCTTCCGCGAGGTCAGCTTCGGCCAGGACGGTTCGATCTCGACCGCCGGCTTTGAGCAGCGCTACGAGACCGAGCTCGCCAACGACTACGGCAATCTCGCCAGCCGGGTGCTGGCGATGGTCGAGCGCTACCGCGACGGCACCGTCCCCCTCGCCCAGGTCGACGCGACCCTGGCCGAGGACTTCGAAGGCGCGGTCGAGCGCTTCAGCGGATTGCTCGACAGGGCCGAGCTGACCCAGGCGCTCGACCTTGTCTGGGTCCTGGTCCGCCGCCTCAACCGCTACGTCGAGGAGACCCAGCCGTGGGTCCTGGCCAAGGATGAGGCCGACCCCGAGCGCCTCGACGAAGTCCTCTACAACCTGGTCGAGGGACTGCGGGTGACGACCCTGCTGCTCGTCCCCTATCTACCGCAGACCAGCGAGACCCTGCTCGGGGTGCTGGCCGAAGAGGGCCGGGCGCTGGCTGAGCTCGGCTCGCGCCAGGGTGGGCAGCAGGTGGAGAGGGTTCCGCCGCTCTTCCCGAAGATCGATCCTCCGGCCTGATGGCCGCGCCGGTCCTCGCAGTCCGGGAACTACACAAGCGCTACGGAAGGCAGGAGGCGCTCGCCGGGGTCGATCTCGAGGTGGGGGCGGGGCAGTTGGTCGGGCTGCTGGGGCCCAACGGCGCCGGCAAGTCGACGCTGACGAAGATCGCCTGCGGTCTGGTTCGCCCCAGCGATGGCCGAGTCGAGGTGCTGGGACGGCCGGCGGGATCGCCCGCGGCCCGCGCCGCCCTCGGCTACCTGGCCGAGCTCTTCCGCTTCCCGGGCTGGTGCAGCGCGGATGAGCTGCTGCGCTTCCACCAGCGCCTCGCGGGCTCGAGTGGGGGAGAGGCGGAGCGGCGCGAGCTGCTCGACCTGGTCGATCTCGGCGCCGCGGCCGGCAAGCGGATCGAGGCGATGTCAAAGGGGATGCAGCAGCGGCTGGGGGTGGCGCAGGCGCTGGTCGGCTCACCGCGCCTACTGCTGCTTGACGAGCCGACCAGCGCCCTGGACCCGGTGGGCCGGCGGATCGTTCGCGAGCTGCTCGAGGAGCTGCGCCGGCGCGAGGTCGCCGTCCTCCTCAACTCCCACCTGCTCAGCGAGGTCGAGTTGGTCTGCGACCACGTCGCGATCATCGCCGGCGGACGCTTGGTCAAGGCCGGGACCCCAGAGGAGCTAGCGGGCCCGGCGGCGGTCGAGGTCGAGACCGGCTCCGGCGTCAAGACCTTCGAGGGCGCGGTCCGTGAGGACGCGCCGCGGATCGTCGCCGACCTCGTCGCGGCCGGCGAGCGCGTCTACCGGGTTGAGGTTCGCCACAGCTCACTCGAAGACGTCTACCTCGACGCGGTCGGCGGGCAGACCGGATGAGCGGCGCCCAGCTGCGCTCGGCCGCGGCGGTAGTTGGCCTCTCGATTCAGGAGGGGGTCCGCAAGCGCGTCTTCCTCGCCGTGTTGGTCCTGACCGCCGGGTTCCTCGCGCTCTTCGGTCTCGGTGCCCACTTCGCCTTCAAGGACGTCGACGAGTTCGCCGCCGGAGTCCCGGACGTCCTCGATTCGCACGCCTTCACCGGGGCGACGATCTTCGGCCTGGCGATGTTCGCGACCCTCTTCCTCGGGGCCGTACTGGCCGTTTTCCTCACCCTCGGCGTGGTCCGCGGCGATGCCGAGTCGGGCCTGCTGCAGCCGATCGTCGTCCGCCCGATCGGCCGCACGACGATGCTGCTCGCTCGCTTCGCCGGCGCTGCCTCACTCTCGGCCGCCTACGTGCTGGTCGTCTATTTCGCCGCCTGCGCGATCACCGAGGTGACCGGCAACTGGTCCCCCGACCACCTGCTCGGTCCGGCGCTGGGCTTGGCCCTGGCGGTGGCGATCATCGCTGCGCTCTCGCTGCTCGCTTCGACGGTCTTCTCGGTCACCGCCCAGGGGATCGTCGTCTTCATGGTCTTCGGGGCGGGGCTGACGGCGGGGCTGATGGCGCAGATCGGCAACGCGATCAATTCCGATTCGCTGCACACGATCGGCCGGGTCGCGAGCTGGGCGCTTCCCTTCGAGGGCCTCTACACCGCCAGCCTGCACGCGCTGATCTCCGGCACCTCCGGGTTGACCGGGGTGGTCCTGCAGCTGGGACCGTTCGGCGGTTCGGAAGCCGCCGGCCCGGGATTGGTCGCTTGGGCCTTCGCCTACCTGTTCGGCGTCCTCGCCCTTGCCGCCTTCGTCTTCTCGCGACGCGATCTCTGAGCAGCGAGCTTCTACCTAAAAATCCTCAGGAGTTTTCGCACCAAACGTCCATTTTCCGTGTTTGGCCGCGCGGCCAGGGGTAGGTTCGCGCGATGACGATACGCACGCGGTTCTCAATGCCCCTGCTCATCCTTGCTTTGCTGGGCTTTTTGGCCTTCAGCGCAACCGCCTCGGCTGCCCCGCCGGTCGCCAGAGACGGCAAGATCTACGCCTGTTACAAGGCGAAGGGAAAGGGCAAGGGAACGCTGCGATTGGTTCGCAACGGCAAGGTGCGCTGCCAGCGCAAGTGGAAGAAAGTGTCCTGGTACGCGAGGGGGGTCTCTGGCGCGCCCGTCTTGGTCGCCCCAGTCGGCCCAAAGGGTGACCCTGGCCCCCAGGGGGAGCAGGGGACCGCCGGCAACGTGGTCGTCACTGCGCTCGAAGGCAAAGTCAGCGAACTGCTGACCAGAGTTCAGAGCCTCGAAGGAGTCCTCAGCGGGGTTACCAATGGCGACCTGCTGAACGCGGTCGACGTTGTGCCACTGGTCGCGAACATCTGCGAACGAACCGAAGCGCTGACCGACCAGACCACGGCGCTGGGGAGCACGCTCGGTTCTCTGAACACGCTCCTCAACACGTTGCTGCTCGGCTTCAGCCCCGTCCAGGTGCCGACGGCGCTAACCGAGTTCAACTGCCCGAGCCTCTAAGCGTTCGTCAGACGGCGGTCAACAGGCCCGGTCCGATCTCCTCGGGCCGGGTCAGGCCGCATAGCGCCATCGTCAGGTCAAGCTCGGCGAGGACCATCTTTAGGGCCGCTTCGACCCCCGTCTGCCCGTCGAGCGCCAGCCCCCAGACGTAGGGGCGGCCAAGGCAGACGGCGTCGGCGCCGAGCGCGAGCGCCTTTAGCGCATCGGCGCCGCCCCGGATCCCGCTGTCGAAGAGGATCGCGAGGTGGTCGCCTGCCGCCTCGGCGATCGCCGGCAGGGCGTCGAGGGAGGCGATCGCGCCGTCGACCTGGCGGCCGCCGTGGTTGGAGACGACGATCCCGTCGACCCCGCGCTGTATCGCCTCGCGGGCATCGTCGGGGTGCTGGATCCCCTTGATCACGATCGGCAACGAGGTCATCTCGCGCAGCTGCGCGAGGTCATCCCAGCTCAGCGCGGGGTTGGCCTGGATGCCGAGGAAATGGCCGGTTGCCGCGCCGACATCCTCCTCCGGTGGCTGCTCCAGCGCGGCACGAAAAACAGGGTCCTGGAAGTAATTGGCGACGCCCATGCCGTTGAGGAAGGGGAGCCAGGCCTGCTGCAGGTCGCGGGGCTTCCAGCCGGGGATGAAGGTGTCGACGGTGAGGACGATGGCGCCGTAGCCGGCCTGCTCGGCGCGCTCGACCAGGGAGCGGGCGAGCTCGGGGTCGTTGGGCCAGTAGAGCTGGAACCAGCGGGGCGCGTCGCCGCCGGCCTCGGCGACTTCCTCAAGCGAGAAGTGGGAGGCGGTGCTGACGATCATCGGCGCGCCGACCGCGGCGGCGGCGCGGGCAGTGGCCAACTCGCCCTCGGGATGGACGACAGCCTGCACTCCGATCGGGGCCAGCAGCAGCGGCGCCGGCATCGCCGTCCCCAGGACCGTGGTGGAGAGGTCGCGGGCGGCAACGTCGCGCAGCATCCGCGGCACAATCCGGTGGCGCCGGAAGGCCTCGACGTTGGCGTCGATCGTGTCCTCGGTTCCGGCGCCGGCCCAGACGTAGTTGGCGGCTTTGGGGTCCATCGCGGCCATCGCCTTTGCCTCGAGGTCGGCGACGGGGACTGGGATCACCGGCGTCTCGCCGCCGAGGCCACGGGCGTAGATCTCGCGGTAGTAGTCGGCGGGATCCGGCATCGGACGAAGGATAGGCTGCCTTCGCCAATGATCGACTCCCACACCCACCTGATGCTCTGCGATGGCAGTGAGGAGGAGCTGGTCGCCGCGGCGACCGCGGCGGGAGTGACGCGGATGCTGACGATCGGGATGGGTGCGGATTCGAATTCGGTCGCGGTGGCAAGCGCCGAGCGCTACGAGTCCGTCTTCGCCGCGGTCGGGAGGCACCCCAACGATGCCACCGGCTTCGACGACGCCGCGGCGGAGGAAATTCGCCGCCTCGGCGCTCACGAGAAGGTGCGGGCGATCGGCGAGACCGGGCTCGACTTCTACCGGGACACCGCCGCCGCGGAGGACCAGCGGCGCGCCTTCGTGGCCCAGATTGAGATCGCCCGCGAGCTCGGCCTGCCGATCGTGATCCACGCTCGCGACCCCGACGGGGAGACCACCGTCACCGATGAGATCTTCGCCACCCTCGACGCCGGGGCCGGCGAGGCGCCGGTGATCCTGCACTGCTTCTCGGCGATCCACCGGGTGGCGGACGCAGCCGAGCGCGGCTGGTACTGCTCGTTCGCCGGCAACGCCACCTATCCGAGCGCCAAGGAGCTGCGGTTCGCGGCGGCGAAGGTGCCCGACGATCGGATCCTGGTCGAGACCGACGCGCCCTACCTGGCGCCGCAACCGATGCGCGGCAAGCGCAACCAGCCGGCCTACGTGGTCGCGACCGCGCGGGAGATCGCCGACGTGCGCGGCGTCTCCTACGAGGAGTTGGAGCGCACGGTCGAGGCCAACGCGAAGGCGCTCTTCGGCTGGTAGTGAGATGGTCTAATGGTCCGCCTCGGCCAGAACTTCCTCGCCGATCCCAACCTGCTCGACGCGATCGTCCGCGACGCCGAGCTGGGGTCGGCCGACGTGGTCCTCGAGGTCGGCGCCGGGGAAGGGGTGCTGAGCGAGCGGCTCGCCGCGGTTGCGGCCCACCTGCACTCGGTCGAGATCGACCGCGGACTGGAGCCAGCGCTGGCGCCGATCGCGGCGCTGCCCAACGTCGACCTCCACTGGGGGGACGCGATGAAGGTCGACCTCGCGGCGCTCGATCCGGCGCCGACGGCGATGGTCGCCAACCTTCCCTACTCGGTGGCGACGCCGCTGATCCTGCGCACGATCGAGCAGCTCCCCTCGCTGCGGCGCTGGACGGTGATGGTCCAGCGGGAGATCGCCGACCGCCTGCGGGCGGCCCCGGGCAACCGCACCTACGGTTCCCCGAGCGCGGTCGTCCAGCTCGCCTGCGAGGTCGAGCTGTTGCGGGCGGTCGATCCGGCGGTGTTCAAGCCGCGGCCCCGGGTCGACTCGGCGATCCTGCGCCTGCGGCGAACCGGCCCCGGCGCCGATGCGGAGACGCGAGATTTGATCCGCGCCGCCTTCGCCCACCGCCGCAAGTCGCTGGCGCGCTCGCTCGAGCACGCGGCGCCGGGAGGCCTGGCGACGACCCGGGCGGCGCTTACCGAGCTGGGGTTGCCGGAGGACGCCCGCGCCGAGGCGCTGGCGCCGGAGCAATTCGCCGCCCTCTCCGCGAAGCTGCGCGGCTGATGCTGCTCCACGCCCCGGCCAAGCTCAACCTCTGCCTCTACCTGGGACCGCCGCGCGAGGACGGCCTGCACGAGCTCTGCTCGCTGTTCGAGCCGCTGGCGCTGGCCGACCTGATCACCGTCGCTCCGGCCGAGCGGGACGAAGTCCGCTGCCCTGGGGTCGAGGGCGAGAACCTGGCGACGAAGGCGCTGCGGGGCCTGCGCCAGCGCGGCTGGGAGCAGGAGCCGCTGCGGGTCGAGATCGAGAAGCGGGTCCCGGTCGCGGCCGGGCTGGGCGGCGGGAGCGGCGACGCGGCCGCCATCCTCCGCCTCGCCGCCGGCGAGGTCGCCGACCTGCCCCAGCTGGCGGCGGAACTCGGCGCCGATGTCCCCTCGCAACTGCGCCCGGCGCTGGCGCTGGTCCGCGGCGCGGGGGAGCAGATCGAGCCGTTGCCGGAGCCGGCGGAGCACGCCGCGGTGCTGCTCCCCGGCGGTGGTGGGCTCAGCACCGCCGCGGTCTTCGCCGAGGCCGACCGGCTCGGGCTCGGCCGCTCGGCGGCGGAGCTCGACGAGCTGGCGGCGCGGCTGCGCCGGGTCGCCGGCGCCGGCGCCTCGCCGCTCTCCTATCCCGACCTGCTCGTCAACGACCTCGAGCCGGCGGCGCGCTCGCTGCGCCCGGACATCGGCGAGGCCCTCGACGCGCTGCGCGAGGCCGGCGCCCCGCTGGCGATCCTCAGTGGTTCGGGCCCGACCGCGGTCGGTCTCTTCCCCGACCTCGCCGCCGCCAGCGCCGCCGCCGAGCGGCTCGCCGCCCCCGAAGCAATCGTCTGCGCCGCCGGGCGCGCGAAACTGACGGCATGAAGCTGCCCGGGGAGGGAGGGAAGAGCAGCACCCGCAAACGGGTGCTGATCGCCGCCGCCGCGCTGGTGGTCGGCGCCGGGTACTACTTCATCAGTCGCCAGCTCGGCCACCTCGACCTGCAGAACCTGCTGGAAGAGATTTCCGAGACCCTCGGCGCCTGGACCTACCTGCTGGTCGGCTTCTTCGCCTTCGCCGAGACCGGCGCCTTCATCGGCCTGGTCGTGCCGGGGGAGACGACGATGCTGCTTGGCGGCGCCGTCGCCGGGCAGGGGGCGATCGACCTTTACCTGCTGATCGCGATCGCCTGGTTCGCAGCCTGGCTCGGTGACACCACCAGCTTCTTCCTCGGCCGCCGCCTCGGCCGCGAGTTCGTCCTCAAGCACGGAGCCCGGGTCGGGATCAGCCACGAGCGCTTCGAAAAAGTCGAGGACTACTTCAGCCGCCACGGCGGCAAGACGATCTTCATCGGCCGCTGGATCAGCCTCGTCCGCGCCCTCGCCCCGTTCATTGCCGGCAGCTCGCGGATGAGCTATCGCGGCTTCGTCCCCTACAGCATCCTCGGCACCGGGCTTTGGGCCTCGCTGCACATCCTCGTCGGCTACTTCTTCAGTCGCAGCATCGAGACCGCCGGCCACTACGCCGCCCGCGGCGCCTTTGCGCTGGCGACGCTGATCGCGATCGTGATCGGCACGGTCTACCTCGTCCGTTACCTGAGGGTGGAGGAGAACCGGGCGGCGGTGGTGCGCTGGATGGAGCGGCATCGGGCGACGCGCTGGATGGTCGAGCTCTCCCGCCGGCCCCAGATCCGCTTCCTCTGGGACCGGGTGACCCCGGGCGGTACCTTCGGGCTCGAATTCACCTCGCTGATGGCGGCCCTGGCGGTCTCGCTCTTCGTGCTGATCGCCTACACGGTGATCATCAGCGGCGATCCCGGGCCGACGCCGGGCGATGAAACCGCGATCGAAGTCGTCGAGTGGCTGCAGACCGGCTTCCTGACCAGCATCGCCAAGGTCATCACCTTCCTCGGTGCCGGCGGCTTCACCTGGGCCCTGGCCCTGGTCTGCGCGGCATTGCTCGCCTGGCGCCGGCGCTGGACCGAGTTCTGGGTCCTGCTGGCGGGGATGACGATCACCCAGGTCGGGATCTGGGAGATCAAGGACGCGGTCGACCGGCCGCGACCGGCCGACCCCCTGGTCGATAGCGCCGGCTCGTCCTTCCCCAGCGGCCACGCCGCCCACTCGGTCTTCTACCTCTGGCTGGCGGTGACGATCGTCCTCCGCTTGCGGCCGGGGATGGCCCGCGCCACCGCGGTGGTCGTCACCGGCATCGTCCTCACCGCGCTGGTCGGGCTTTCGCGCGTCTACCTCAACGTCCACTACCTCTCCGACGTCAACGGCGGCTGGGCCCTGGGAGCGGCAGCCTTTTCCTTCTGCGCCGCCGTCGGGCTGGTCGTCTCGCAAGTGCGCCAAAATCCAGAGCAGTGACTCTTTACGCGCTGACCGACCTCGGTCACCAGTACCTGCTTTACGGGATCGCCGGGGCGATCTGCCTCGTCATCTTCGTCACCCTGATCCTCAGCCCAGCGCTGAGCGCTTACGGCCGCCTCTGGGAGAAGGCGGCGGCCGGATTCCTCTCGGTCTTCGTCCTCGCGGCGCTGGTTATCGGCGGCGTCGTGATCGGGCTGGCGGTCGTCTACTACTACACCGACATCGTCGATCTGATCAACGGAACCTAGGTTCCGCGCGGCGTCGGGATAATGGCCCGATGTCTGGCTCTACTGGCACCGAGCGTGCGGGGCTGCTCGACGCGCTCTCCGAAGCGGTCGAGTCCGGCGCCGGCCTGCCCGCGGTCGCCCGCGCGGCGGCGCGGCTGCTCGACGCTAGCGTCGCCCTGATCGACCGCTCCAGCGCCGTTCTCGCCGTCGCCGGCGCTTCCTCCGACCAGGAGCAGAAGCTGCTCTCCGGCGGCGAGGGCGTGACCGCGGTCGAGCTGCGAGTCGCCGACACCGTGGTCGGCGAGCTGCGCTACCGGGCGAAGGCGGCGCCGGACCCGGTGATCGCGCGGATGGTGACGACGCTGCTCGCGCTGGAGCTGGAGCGCTCGCGCTCGCCCGAGTGGGAGAGCGAGGAGGCCGCTGGCGCCTTCGTCAACGCCGTGCTGCGGCGGGAAGTGACCGACCGCCGGGACATCGTCGCCCAGGCCGAGGAGCTCGGCGCCGACCTCGACCGCGGCGCCGGCGTGGTCGTCCTGCGGGCGGCGCCCCGCGCTGCCCAGACCGGCGAGTGGCGCGAGCGGGTCCTGGTCCTCGCCCAGCGGGCGCTGCGGGCACTTGCCCCGGGCTCCCTGGCTACCAGCGACGATGGCGAGGCATCGGCAGAGATCGCCGCGATCGTCCCCGCCGAGGACGACGAGCGGCTGGCCCGCGCCGCCGCCGGGCTCTCGCGCGAGCTCGAAGACAGCCTTTCCGGGTTCCACCTCACCGTCGGCCGCAGCCGCCGCTGCGCCGACCCGGTCGACCTCTACCGCGCCGGCAGCGAGGCGCAGCTGGCGGTCAACGTCGGCGAGGCGGAGGGGAGCCCGGTCCTCGCCTTCGAGGACACCGGCGCCTACCGCCTGCTGCTGCCGGCGATGAGCGAGGACCCGGCCGAGCTCGAACGCTTCTACGCGGAGACGGTCGAGCCGCTGGTCGCCTACGACGACCAGTACGAGACCGAGCTGGTCGCCACCGTCGAGGCCTACCTCGACAACGACGGCAACGTCGCCGCCACCGCCAAACAGCTCTTCACCCACCGCCACACGATCCGCTACCGGCTCGAGCGCGTCCGCGAGCTCTGCGGCCACGACGTTTCCGCCACCGAGGGCCGCGAGAAGCTTGGCCTCGGCTTGAAGGCGATGCGCGTGCTCGGCATCGCTTCCCCCCGCGGCCCGGCGATGGAGCCAGGTGCCAAGGGCGGCAAGGTCGCGCGCGCAACCGAGGAGTAGGGCGAGAGCGAGTTCCGGGGAGAGGACTCGAACCCCTGCTTCTTGGACCAAAACCAAGCGTGCTACCGACTACACCACCCCGGATCAGGCTCCGAGGGTAGCGCCGCCGTGACGAGATCGGAATCGAGCACCCCAGGGGTGCCGGATTCCGATCTCGGTGACAAAACGTCCGCTCGGGCGCTTAGGTTTGGCTCATGGAGATCGGAGGAGCGTCGCTGGACCCTGAAGTGCGCGAGGGGCTAAGTCGCAGCTGGAAGGCGCTGATGTTCGTCGGCATCGCCGCGATCGTGCTTGGCTGCATCGCGATCCTCGTGCCCGCCGTGGCCGCGGTCGGGACCGCGATCTTCATCGGCTGGCTGCTGCTCTTCGTCGGCATCGTCCTGGTCGCCGCGGCTTTCTCGGCTCACTCGATTGGAACCCTCTTGCTGCGGATGATCTGGGCGATCCTGACCGTCATCGTCGGCCTCTGGCTGATCGTTGAACCGCACAACGGCACCCTGACCTTGACCTTCGTCCTCGGTCTCTACTTCCTCTTTATGGGCCTGACCAGGACCGTGATCGCCTTCATCGCCCGCGGCGAACCGAACGCCGGCCTGCTCGGCCTCAGCGGCATCGCCGGCCTGCTGATCGGGATCCTGATCCTCGCCAAGTTCCCCAGCAGCGCCGATTGGGCAATCGGCCTCCTCGTAGGAATAGACCTGATCTTCGCCGGCTGGACGCTGACCTCCGTTGCAATGGTCGGCAAAGACCTCGCGAAGCGCGCCTAGCTCAAGAGCAAGAAGCTCTCGACGCGCGGGTCCTGTCACCGGGGTAGGTACCTGCGCTGGATGCTCGGCACCTACCCCGGCGCCACCCGCGCGAGAGACGCTTCTAGTTGACTGAGCTGTCCCTTGATACCGCTCCTCCGGTGGGTGGCGGGGTGTTGGGATGCCGAGCATCCAGCGCAGGCATCCCATAAAGGCCCGACAGGCCCCGCCGGCCAACTGCCTTCGTGTGACAGGACCCGCCCGCCGATTACCTTCGTCCGCAGTTGTTCTTCTGCGCGATTAGGATTTTGGGGTGAGTTCGCCTCTGGTTCTCGTCATGGCGGCGGGCGAGGGGACGCGGATGCGTTCCTCGACGCCGAAGATGCTGCATCCCGTTTGCGGCCGGCCAATGGTGGCCTGGCCGATCGCTGCTGCGCGCGAGGCGGGGGCCGGCCGGGTGGCGGCGATCATCTCGCCTGGCCACGACATCTCCGCCGGTCTGCCCGAGGGCGTGGAGACGGTCGAGCAGCCGCAAGCTGATGGCACCGGCGGGGCGGTGCGAGCGGCGTTGCCGCTGGTCGAAGAAAGCGAGACCGTGCTGGTGCTCTCCGGCGACCACCCCTTGATCTCCGGAGAGATCATCGCCACCTTCCTCGAGGCTCACGCCGCGTCGGGCGCCGCGGCGACGTTGATGACGATCGAGCTCGACAACCCCGGCTCCTACGGCCGCGTGGTCCGCGGTGCGGAGGGCCAGGTCGAGCGGGTGGTCGAGGCGAAAGCGGCGGGAGACGCCGATGCCGAGCAGCTGGCGATCCGGGAGATCAACGCCGGCACCTACGCTTTCTCCGCCGGCCCGCTCGCCGAGGCTCTCAAGGACCTCGCGAACGACAACGCCCAGGGCGAGTACTACCTGCCCGACGTCTTCCCGGCCCTGCGCCAGGCCGGCCACTCCGTCCTCGCCCACGAGGCCGACGACTTCGCGGTGACGATGGGAGTCAACAACCGCGTCGATCTCGCCGCGGTCGAGGCCGAGGCGCGCCGGCGCCTGCTTGAGGCCCACATGCTCGCCGGCGTCACCGTCGTCGACCCCGCCTCGACCTGGATCGACGCCGGCGTGGAGATCGCCGCCGACGCCCGGATCGAGCCCGGCACCACTCTCCGCGGTGCGACCCAGATCGGCGCCGGCGCCGTCGTCGGTCCGCTCAGTACCCTGATCGACTGCTCCGTCGGCAGCGGCTCCCAGGTCCTCCACTCCTACCTGGCTGAGTGCGACGTTCGCGCTGGCTGCTCGGTCGGCCCCTTCGCCTACCTGCGTCCCGGCGCCCTGCTCGAGGACGGGGCCAAGGCTGGGACCTTCGTCGAGATCAAGAACTCGCACGTCGGCGAGGGTTCCAAGATCCCGCACCTCGCCTACGTCGGCGACGCCGATATCGGCCCCGGCAGCAACCTCGGCGCCGGCACGATCACCGCTAATTACGACGGATTCCGCAAGAACCGGACCGTGATCGGCCGCGACGTCCGCATCGGTGTTGACACGATGCTGATCGCACCGGTAGAAGTCGGCAACGCCGCCTACACTGGCGCTGGCGCAGTGATCAAGGACGACGTGCCCGACGGGGCGCTGGCCGTCAGCGAGAACGCGCAACGAAATATCGACGGTTATGCCGCTCGCAAGGCGGCCGAGATGCGAGAGGACGACGACGCGTGAGCATGATCGAGGAGCGGCCCCAGGTGGCGACCGGCATCGACCACGACTACACGAAGAAGATGATGGTCTTCGGCGGCCGCTGCTCGATGGATCTCGCCGCCAAAGTCGCCGGCAAGCTTGGCCTCGACCTCGGCCAGGTGACGCTGAAGACCTTCGCCGACGGCGAGGTCTACTGCCGCTACGAGGAATCGATCCGCGGCGCCGACGTCTTCCTGGTCCAGTCGACCTGCGCCAACGAGGCGGAAGGGATGACTCCAAACGACGCCCTGATGGAGCTGCTGACGATGATCGACGCCGCCCAGGGCGCCTCGGCGCACCGGATCATCGCCGTGCTCCCCTGGTACGGCTACGCCCGCCAGGACAAGAAGTCGGCCCCGCGCGAGCCGATCTCCGCCCGCATCGTCGCCAAGTGCCTCGAGGGCGTCGGCGTCGACCGCGTCCTCACCATGGACCTCCACGCCGGCCAGGTCCAGGGCTTCTTCCACGTTCCGGTCGACCATATGACCGCGATGCCGATGCTGACCCAGTGGTTCATCGACCAGGAACTGAACGACGAGCTGGTGATCGTCTCGCCCGACGCGGGTCGGGTGAAGACCGCCCGCAACTTCGCCCGCCGGATCGGCACCCAGTGGGCGGTGATGGAGAAGGAGCGCCCGGCCCAGGCGGTCGCCGAGATCGGCTACGTGGTCGGCGACGTCAAGGGCAAGACCGCGGTCTTGGTCGACGACATGATCGCCACCGCCGGCACCCTCTGCGCCGCCGCCCAGACGGTGATCGACGAGGGCGCCGCCCGGGTCATCGCCTGCGCCACCCACGGGGTCTTCTCCGGGCCTGCCTACGAACGCCTGGAAAACTCGGCGATCGAGCAGATTGTCGTCACCGACACGCTGCCGCTCCGTCCCGGCGCCCCGGACAACATCACCGTGCTTTCCACCGCCGGCACCTTCGCCGACTCGATCCGCCGCATCTTCACCGACGACTCGGTAAGCGAGATCTTCGCCGGCGAGAACCAACTGTTCTGAGCACCCTGACCGAGGAGCCCCGCAAGTTGCGCCTGGTCGGCCACAAGGGCGCCGACCTGATCGCGCCCGGGAACACCGTCGAGAGCTTTCATGCCGCGGTAGAGGCCGGGGTCGACACGATCGAGATGGATGTGCTCTGGCTGCCCGACGCGCACCTGCCGTTGGAGCAGCGGGCGCCGTTGGTGATCGCCCACGACTGGGCGGACGCCGAGCGGCGGACGCCGCTGCGGCTGACCGAGGCGCTCGACGCCTTCCTCGAGCCGCCACTGGATGGGATCGAGATCGACCTCGACATCAAGCTGCCGGGCAGGGAGGAGGAGGTCGTGACGGCGCTGCGCGAGCGCGACCTGGTCGGGCGGGCGATGATCTCGACGATGGAGATGCACACCCTGCGCCGGATCCTCGAGCTGGAACCGGCGCTGCGCCGCGGCTGGACCTATCCCAGAGTCACCAAGGACTGGACCAAGAAACGCTGGGCCCGGGGCCCGATGCTCGCCGCGCTGGTGGGGATGCGCCACCGCCTGCCTGGGCTCGCGGCCCAGAAGCTGCCCCAGTTCGGGGTCGAGGCGATGTGGGTCTACCACCCGCTGATCACGCCCCGGCTAGCGCGGATCTGCAAGTTGGCCGGGGTCGAGCTGATCGCCTGGACCGTCGATGATCTGGGGCGGATGCAGAAGCTGGTCGCCGCTGGGGTGGACGGGATCTGCTCCAACGACCCCCGCCTTTTCGCGCAGCTTTAGAAGATCCCCAGGGCGACCGCACCTACCGTCTGCCGTCCGTGTTCAGATGGGCGCCATGAACTACTCGGGAGCTTTCGCCAAAACTGTCCTCGCCCTCTGCGCCGCCCTGCTTTTGCTGCCGGCGGCCGCCTCCGCTTACCCGCTCAAAGGCGGATCATTGGCGGGCGGCAAGACCAACTTCGTCCTCGACGGGTCCTTGCGTCGGGCGATGGATGCCGCAGGGATCAAGCTGCTGCCGATCGCACCCGGGAAAGCGAAGGGGGCGGCGATCCAGCTGCCGATCACCGAAGGGATGATGGAGCCCCGCTACGGCTCGGGTTACGTCTACCAAGGCGGCGGCTTCAAGATCCAAGCCGGCGGCCGCTCGGTTTCGGTGCGCCGCCTGATCCTCAACACGGCAAAGCAGAAGCTGACTGGGGTGATTGCCGGCCGGGCGATGACGGTCGCGAAAACGGACGAGGTGAAGGGGTTCCGGACCGATTTCGGCCTGGCCGTAAAGGTGGGCGCGCTGCGCCTGAGCGAGAAAGCGGCGACGCTGATTAGCGGTCGTTTGGGTGTCAACGACATCTTCCGCGCCCACCGGTCCCTGGGTCGCGCCACCGTCGCCGGCGTTTTGGGGGTCGTGCCGATCACCGGCGGATCGATCAAGTTCTCGCTTGCCCCGGAGTTCGTGCAGAAGCTCGAATCGCTGAGCGTCAGCGTCTCGGTAAACGGGACCGGCACCACCTCCGGCTCGCCCCCGTATAGCTTCGACTTCCCCGAGGTGCAGGGCGAACTCAACCGCCGCTTCACCCACGGGGCGATCGGCACCACCAACGACGGCCTCAAGTTCCTGCAGCCGGCATCGCCGGCGCCGAAGGAAGTCAACTGGGCCTCGCTCGGGATCCTCTTCGAAAACGGGTTCGGCGGCGAAGGCGGAGACGTGGTCGTCGGCCGCTGGACGGGCGTATCCGCGGTCGGTCCGATCGGCCAGATCGAATTCGGCTCCAGCCCCGTCTTCGATCCGCGCAAGGGCGAGTTCACCGCTCCGCCGACTTCGGCCACCCTCTCGCCCTACGCAGCAGGACCGCTGAACGAGGCGTTCGCTGGCGGCAAAGAGATCTTCAAGGCCGGCGAGCCGCTCGGGGCCTTTTCGTTCGTCGTCGGGCTCAGGTGACCGACGCGGCTACTCGCTGAGGTCGCGTCGACAGATCAGCAGGGTGCCGAGGGCGACGAGGCCAGCGGCCCAGGCGGCGAAGACGAGCCCGCCGGCGACCTGGTTGAGGCTGCCGTCCCCTTCCGAGCTGCCGTGCAGGGAGCCGATCGCCTGCGCCGGGAAGTAGTCGCCGATCGAGCCCGGCAGTAGTTCCGGCAGCGGCGAGAGGACAAAGAAGAATGCGATCGCGGCGAGGATCGAGCCGACCTGGTTGCGGACGATTGCGCCGACCCCGAGGCCGAAGGCGCAGATGATCGCGTAGGAGACGATCACCCCGGCGTAGACCTCGACCAGGTCCCCGGTCGGCGGCAGCTCGCCGCCGCGTTCCGAAAACAGACTCAGCGCCAGCCCGGCGTTGACCAAGAAGTAGGCGAGGCCGGCCAGGAGCCCGACCAGCAGTGCCACCCCGAGCTTCGCGAGCACCGCTGGGTAGCGCTTCGGCGAGACCAGGAAGGTGGAGCTGGCGGTGCCGTGGCGGAACTCGGTGGTCGCGATCAGCACCCCGAGCACCAGCATCATCACCAGCAGCAGGCCGGTCCCGGTCGCGACCTGGTCGATGTCGCCGATCTCCGAGAGCGGCGCCAGGCCGACGTAGAGACCGGCGAAAAGACCCTCGCCGAGCAGGGCGACGCCAAGCATCACCCAAGTCGTCCGGGTCGTCCAGAGCTTCAGCCACTCGCTCCCCACCAGGTTCACGCGGTCGCCTCCTCGTCGCCCATCAGCTCGATGAAGCGCTCCTCGAGGCTCTGCCGCTGCGGCGCCAGTTCGTGGATCGCGATCCCCCGCCGCAGTGCCAGCTCGCCGATCTCCTCGGCGCCGAGCCCGCCGACCAGGAGCGCCTCGCCGTCCCGGCTCACGGTCGCCGCGGTCTCGCCGAGGCCGGCGGCCAGGCCCGCCAGGTCGGCGGCCCGCACCCGCAGCTGCGCCGCGCCGCCGCCAGCGGTGAACTCGGCCAGCGAGGTCTGGGCAACCAGCTTGCCGTCGCGGATCATCACCAGCTCATCCGCGGTCTGGGAGACCTCGCTGAGCAGGTGGCTGGAGACGAGCACGGCCCGCCCGCCCGCCGCCTGCTCGCGGAGCAGGTCGCGCAGCCAGCGCATCCCCTGCGGGTCGAGGCCGTTGGCGGGCTCGTCGAGGATCAGGATCCGCGGCTCGCCCAGCAGCGCCGCCGCCAGCGCCAGCCGCTGGCGCATCCCCAGCGAGTAGCCCTTGACCCGGCGGTCGGCGGCGCCCGTCAGCTCGACCATCTCCAGCACCTCCTCGACTCGCGAGGCGGGGATGCCGGCGGCGACGGCAAGGGTGCGGAGGTGGTTGCGGCCGCTGCGGCCGGGGTGGAAGGCGGTCGCCTCCAGCGCCGCCCCGATCGTCCCCAGCGGGTCGGTCATCGCCACCGGCGGGCGACCCTCGACCAGCGCTTCGCCGCTGCTCGGCCGCAAGAGGCCGAGCAGGGCTCGCATCGTCGTCGTCTTGCCGGCGCCGTTCGGCCCGAGGAAGCCGGTGACCTTGCCTGCCTCAACCGCGAAGGAGAGATCGTCGACCGCGACGGTCCCTCCGTAGCGCTTGGTCAGGCGGCGAACCTCGAGCTCAGCCACGCCTCAGACGGTGCCGGGCGTCGCCGTCGGTGGCGCGTTCCTGCCGCCCTTCTTCACCTTCACCGCCGACTCCATGTCCTCCTGGGTGAAGCCGCCGACCACCTCGCCGTCGAGGGCGTAGCGGTAGAGGGCAACGCCGAAGATGCCGCTGAGGGCGCGGGAGATCAGCATCGCGATCGCCAGCACCAGGGCACCGATCACGACCAGCACGGCGCCGACGAACGAGGCCGAGGACCAGATCACGATCCCGGCGACGATAAGGGCCGCGGCCGGCAAGACGCCGAGCAGGAAGATCGCCGCCCCGATCGCGATGTTGCCGGTGATCTGCTGTCCCCAGCGTTCGCGGAAGAGGGAGCCGGAGCGCTTGATCGTCTCGAACGGGCCGGTGCCCTCGATCGCGATCACCGGCACCGCCAGGAAGGTGATCAGCGTCCAGGCCATCCCGACCAGGCGCGCGGCGAGGGTGCCGAGCGCCCCGCCCTGGTTTTCAAGCAGGCCCATCACCAGGCTGATCGCGGCCGAGACCGCGGCCCAGCCGCTGATCTGGCTGATCCGGCTGCGGCTGACGGCGAGGCCGTCGCTGACGGTTGCCTCCTGGCCGCGGAAGATCATGTCGGCGCAGGCGGCGAGCCCGACGCTGAAGTAGAAGCCGACGAAGCTGAGGATGTAGACGCCGATGACGATAATCGGGATCGCGCCGGCAAGCTGGTCTTCATCCCACAGGTACAGACCCGGGCCGAGGGTGACGATCGCCAACAGGGTCGTCGCCACCGCGCCGTAGAGGGGGAACCGGATCAGCTCACGGTGTCCGTTCAACAGCGCCCAGCTTTTTTTGGTCAGAGCCCAACCGCGTTTGATCCTGCGCATCGTTCCTCCTTGGGGATGGCCTTCTCAAAGCGTCTCGGTCAGACCGGGCGCTCGCTTGAGTCCTCTTTCCTCGAAGTACTCCCATTCCTGCCTGCCGAGCTCGGTCGCCGGTTCGTCGGCGTAGACCCACTCGCGGAAGATCCGGTGCCAGTTGCGTTTCGCCTGCAGCTGGCCGAGCACGGCGACGACGCCGATTTCCATCCGCCGCCCCATCAGCTCCTCGGCCGGGATCGACTCGCGACGCATCAGCTCGTAGAACTCCGAGCGCGGGTCGTGGGTCGACTCGATGATCTTCATCACCCGCCGGGCGGTGATTTCGATCTCGCGGTCCTCGATGTACCAGCCGCCGACCGCGCCCATGTGCTCCAGCAGCCGCTCGGCGTCGAGCTTCGAGGGCTTCTTGATGAAGCCGAGGTCGTGCAGGGCCTGGCGGAACGATTCGGGGTCGTCGCGGGAGGCGGCGTCGAAGGCGCGCTGCTCGAGCACGATCTGCTCGCGGTCCAGCTTCTTGGTCATCCCGAAGTCGAGGAAGGCGACCCGGTCATCGTGCATGAGGATGTAGTTGCCGGGGTGGGGGTCGGCGTTGAAGTGCTGCAGGTTGAACATCGCGCCGATGCTGCCGCGGAAGATGATCTCGCCGAAGCGGCTGCGCTCCTCGTGCGGCAGTTCCTTGGTTTCCTCGAAGTCGCGGCCCCTGACCAGCTCGGTGACCAGTACCCGCCGGCGCGAGAGCCGGGTGATGACTTCGGGCACGTAGATGAAGGGGTGTTCGCGGTAGGCGCGGGCGAAGGAGCGCTGGTTCTGCGCCTCGTACTCGTAGTCGAGCTCCTCCATCACCCGCTCGCGGATCTCCTCGGCGATCGCCTTGGCGTCGAGGCCGGGGGCGAGGGCACGGGCGAGGCGGACGAGGGTGCCGGCATTGCGGAGGTCGGCGTCGAGCGCCTCGGCGATCCCTGGGTACTGGATCTTCACCGCGACCTCGCGGCCGTCGAGCAGTTCGGCGCGGTGGACCTGGCCGATCGAGGCGGCGGCGAAAGCCTCCTGCTCGAACTCGGCGAAGAGCTCGGAGAGCGGTTCTCCGTCGTACTCCTCCTCCAGCACCTTGGACACCTTCTCCCAGGGCATCGCCGGGGCGTCGGTCCGCAGTTTTGCCAGTTGCTCCTGGTAGATCTCGCGGTACTCCTCGGGGATGAACTCGGTGTCGATGAAGGAGGCGAACTGGCCGAGCTTCATCGCCGCGCCCTTCATCTGGCCGAGCGCGCCGACCATTTTCATCGCCGTCTCCAGGTGGCGCTGCTCGAGCGCCTCTTTGCCTTTCTCCTCGCCGCGGCCGACGTTGGCGGCTTTGGTGCCGGCGTAGCGAGCGCCCTGTACGCCGACGATCGAGCCGAGCTTGGCGGAGCGGCGAATTCGTCCCTTGGGAATCTTCGATTCGTCAGACATCCGGCCCGAAGGGTGCCACAGGCACTGTTCTTGGCGGAGTTCTCTATCCTCTCCCGTCCGATGGCGAGCTCCCGCTCCACTCTCAAAGCCGCACCCCGTGCCGACTTCGGTTCGCGCAACTCGCGCCGCATGCGCCGCGAGGGCGTTGTTCCCGGCGTCGTCTACTCGGGCGGCTCGGATGCGACCCCCTTCCAGGTCAGCGAAAGGGACGTGCGCAACATCACCAGCGAGGGAGCGGCCCTCTTCGATCTCGAGATCGAGGGTGGCAAAGCGATTCCGGTCGTCATCAAGGAGGAACAGCTCCACCCAGTGCGGGGCAGCCTCCAGCACATCGATCTGCAGCAAGTGCGTCTCGACGAGAAGATTCAGGCGGAGGTTGCGCTTGAGCTGGAGGGCGCCGATACCGCGCCTGGCGTCAAGGGCGGCGGCGTGCTTGAGCACGTCACCCGCGAGATCACCGTCGAAGCGCTGCCAACCGACATTCCCGACAACATCGTCGTTGACGTCTCCGCGATGGAGATCAACGACACCCTTCAGCTCTCCACTGTGGCCGCCCCGGATGGCGTCACCTTTGTCGCCGACGATCCCGAGGAGGTCACGATCGTCACCCTCTCGCCGCCTCGCGTCGAAGAAGTCACGACCGAGGTCGAGGAGGAGGCCGAGTTGGTCGGCGAGGGCGAGGAGGGCGAGGCAGCCGAGGGCGAGGGCGACTCGAGCGAGGGCGAGGGCGAGTAGCCCCTGTCGCTGTTCCGTCTCCCCGGCAGTAAAGGCGAGGGGGGCGACCGCATCCTCATCGTCGGTCTCGGCAACCCCGGGCCCGAGTACGAGCGCACCCGCCACAACGTCGGCTTCGCCGTGGCGAGTGAGCTGGCGCAGCGCTGGCAACTGCCGAAGCCGAAGCAGAAGTTCAACGGGGTGATCTCGGAAGGGCGGATCGGGCCGGGTGGTCCGCGGGTGGCGCTGCTGCAACCGCGCACCTACATGAACGAATCCGGGACCTCGGCCGGCCCGGCGCGCGGCTCGCTGAAGGTGCCGCTCGACCGCGTCGTCGTCGTCCACGATGAGATCGACCTCCCGTTCGGCGAGATCCAGACCCGGATCGGCGGTGGGCTCGCCGGCCACAACGGGCTCAAGAGCCTCAAACGCGGCTTCGGCGACGCCGAGTTCTGGCGGGTTCGGGTCGGGGTGGGGCGGCCGGACTCGACCGACCCGGAGATCGTCTCCCGCCACGTCCTCGGCCGCTTCAGCGAGCCCAAAGCGGAGGTCGAAGCCTTGGTCACCTCTGCCGCCGAGGAGACCGAGCGCCTCGTCGAACGAATAGCGTCTGAGGCATGAGCGCAGACAACGGCAGCACCGGGGGCGAGGTCACCAGCTACTCCGTCGACGAGCTTGGCGTCGCCGTCATCCGGCTCGACCGGCCACAGGCCCGCAACGCGATCAGCACCCAGATGCTGGTCGAGCTGCTGGAGCACCTCGCCGTCGCCCGCGGCGACGAGGCGGTGCGGGTGCTGGTGATCAGCTCCGCCGACCACCTCGGGCTCTCCGCCGGCGCCGACGTCAGGGAGCAGCTTGACGCGGAGGGCAAGGTGCGCCGGATGCAGCTCTTCGCCGACCTCTACGACCAGGTCGTCGACTTCCCGAAGCCGACGATTGCCGCCTGTCACGGCGATGTGGTCGGTGGCGGCGCCGAGGTCGCGGTCGCCTGCGACATGCGGGTCGGCGGCGCCAACCTGCGGATGCGCTTCCCGGGCGCGGCGCTGGGCGTCCCCGTTGGCCCGGCCCGCCTCGTCACCCTTTGCGGTCTGGCCGCCGCCAAGTACCTGCTCCTCAGCTCGCGCACCGTTGGCGCCGACGAGGCGCTGCGGCTCGGCCTCGTCAACCGCGTCGCCCCCGCCGCCGGCACCGAGCAGGCGGCGCTGGAGCTGGCCGCCGAAGTCGCCGCCCATCCGCCGGAGGCCGTTGCCCAGCTGAAGCGGATGCTGCACGAGTGGGACGACGTCGTCGGCCGCTCCGCCGCCGAGGGACGCGGCCAGGTCGAGTGGCAGCGCACCGGGCCGGGCCTGCCGACCCAGGACTGAGCCTCCCTAGAATCGGTCGCCGACGCCCCGGATCGGCAGATCCGGGCGTTTTCCCTGTTCATGAGCCTGCGTCCCTTAATCGACATTGCCGCCGAGAACGAGCGCGTCCACGCGCTCGCGGCGCGCGTCAACGCTGCCGCCGATGGGAGCGAGGGTGTTGCTGTGCGCGCTTCGGCGATGCTGCGGCCGCTGCTGCTGGCGACGCTGCTCGAGGACGATCGCGGCCTGGCCGAGCGGCCGATCCTCCTGGTTGCCCCCGACGACCGCTCCGCCCGCGACCTCGCCGCCGATCTGCGCGCCTACCTAACGCCGCGGCGGGTCCGGCTCTATCCGTCGCGGGGGACGGGCTACGCCTCGCACGTCTCGCCGCCGCCGCACCTGGTCGGGCTGCGGATTGACGCGCTGGACGCGCTTGTCGCCGAAGCCGAGGCGGTCGTCGTCGCCTCGGCGCCGGCGCTGGCCGAGGCGGTCCCGGACGCCTCCCTGCGCCCGGCCGGATTCGCGATCGACAAGGGAGAGGAGATCGAGCTTGGCGCCGTCGCCGAGGACCTCGTCGCCGCCGGCTACGAACGGGTCGAGCAAGTCGAGGAGCGCGGGCAGTTCGCGGTCCGCGGCGGCATCCTCGACGTCTATCCCGCCACCGAGGAGCGGGCGGTGCGGATCGAGCTGTTCGGCGACGAGGTCGAGTCGATGCGCTGGTTCTCGACCTTCACCCAGCGCTCGCTCGGCGATGCCGAGCGGGTCGAGCTGGCGCCGGCGGCGGAGATGGACGCCGAGCACCGCGAGTTGGCCGAGCTGGCGGCGATGGCGGCCGAGGAGGCGGAAGGGGAGTCCCCCAACTTGGCTGAGGTGCTGCCGCTGGAGCACTTCCGGGCGCCGCTGGACCTCGTCCCGGAGGCCGCCGCCGTGGTCCTCGCCGCCGCCGAGGAGATCGAGCCGGCGCTGCGCGACCACTGGGAGGACGTGACGACGGCGATGCACGCCGACGACGCCCAGCACCTCTACGTCGACGTCGCCGGGCCGCTAGACGAGCGCGCTTCCCTCTCCCTGACCGGCGCCGGCGACGATGACGAGGACGCCTTCCGCGCCGCCCGCGCCGAGTCCCCCGCCCGCAGCATC